>NZ_CP108106.1:5247500-5847500 GCF_041435195.1 Streptomyces sp. NBC_00224 | reverse complement strand
ACTTCCGCGACACCATGCGCGGCGGCAAGTTCCTCAACCAGTGGCGGATGGCCGAGCTCCACGCGCGCGAGGCGCCCGACCGGGTGTGGGAGCTGGAGACCTGGGGCGCCCTCTTCGACCGTACGCCGGACGGCCGGATCTCCCAGCGCAACTTCGGCGGCCACGAGTACCCGCGCCTGGCCCATGTCGGTGACCGCACCGGCCTGGAGCTCATCCGCACCCTCCAGCAGAAGATCGTCTCGCTCCAGCAGGACGACAAGCGCGAATTCGGCGACTACGAGGCCCGGTTGAAGGTCTTCCAGGAGTGCACGGTCACCCGCGTACTGAAGGAAGGCGACCGCGTCTCGGGCGCCTTCTGCTACGAGCGCGACTCCGGCCGGTTCTTCGTCCTGGAGGCCCCGGCCGTGGTCCTGTCGACCGGCGGCATCGGCAAGTCCTTCAAGGTGACCTCGAACTCGTGGGAGTACACCGGCGACGGCCACGCGCTCGCGCTGCTCGCCGGGGCCCCGCTGCTGAACATGGAGTTCGTGCAGTTCCACCCCACGGGCATGGTCTGGCCGCCCTCGGTCAAGGGCATCCTGGTCACCGAGTCGGTCCGCGGCGACGGCGGGGTGCTGCGCAACTCCGAGGGCAAGCGCTTCATGTTCGACTACGTGCCGGACGTCTTCAAGGAGAAGTACGCGGAGTCCGAGGCGGAGGGCGACCGCTGGTACGAGGACCCGGACCACAACCGCCGCCCGCCCGAGCTGCTCCCCCGCGACGAGGTGGCCCGCGCCATCAACTCCGAGGTGAAGGCGGGCCGCGGCTCCCCGCACGGCGGCGTCTTCCTCGACGTGTCGACGCGGATGCCCGCCGAGGTCATCCGGCGCCGGCTGCCCTCCATGCACCACCAGTTCAAGGAGCTGGCCGACGTCGACATCACGGCCGAGCCGATGGAGGTCGGCCCGACCTGCCACTACGTGATGGGCGGCATCGCCGTCGAGTCGGACACCGCGGCCGCGCGCGGGGTGCCCGGTCTGTTCGCCGCGGGCGAGGTGGCCGGCGGGATGCACGGCTCCAACCGCCTGGGCGGCAATTCCCTCTCCGACCTGCTGGTCTTCGGCCGCCGCGCGGGGCTGCACGCCGCCGAGTACGCCTCGGCCCTGGCCGGCGCCCGCCCGGGCGTCGACGAGACCCAGGTGGACCTGGCGGCGGCGGAGGCGCTGCGGCCGTTCAGCGCCGAGCCCCAGGAGGGCGCGGCGCCGGAGAACCCGTACACCCTCCACCAGGAGCTCCAGCAGGCCATGAACGACCTCGTCGGCATCATCCGCCGGGACGCTGAGATGCGGCAGGCCCTGGAGAAGCTGGCCGAGCTGCGCGTACGGGCCCGGCGGGCCGGGGTGGAGGGGCACCGCCAGTTCAACCCGGGCTGGCACCTCGCCCTCGACCTGCGGAACATGCTCCTGGTCAGCGAGTGCGTGGCGCGCGCGGCCCTGGAGCGCACCGAGAGCCGGGGCGGCCACACCCGCGAGGACTGGCCCGCGATGGACCGCGGCTGGCGGCGCGCGAACCTGCTGTGCCGGCTGGCCGACCCCACCGCGGAGCTCGCGGCCACCGACCCGGTCCGGGGCCAGATCCGGCTCGTACGCGAAGAGACCGAACCCATCCGTGCCGACCTGCTCGCCCTCTTCGAGAAGGAGGAGCTGGTCAAGTACCTCGCCGAAGAGGAGCTCTACGAGTGACCACGTATGACGCGAGCTTCCGGGTCTGGCGGGGCGACACCGGCGGCGGCGCCCTGGAGGACTTCAAGGTGGAGGTGAACGAGGGCGAGGTGGTCCTCGACATCATCCACCGGCTCCAGGCGACCCAGGTCCCGGACCTGGCCGTGCGCTGGAACTGCAAGGCGGGCAAGTGCGGTTCGTGCTCGGCGGAGATCAACGGGCGGCCCCGGCTGCTGTGCATGACCCGGATGTCGGTCTTCTCGCAAGAGGAGACGATCACGGTCACCCCGCTGCGGGCGTTCCCGGTCGTCCGCGACCTGGTGACCGACGTCACCTTCAACTACGAGAAGGCCCGGGAAGTTCCCGCCTTCGTTCCCCCGAAGGGGGTCGCGGCCGGCGAGTACCGGATGCAGCAGGTCGATGTGGAGCGCTCGCAGGAGTTCCGCAAGTGCATCGAGTGCTTCCTGTGCCAGGACACCTGCCACGTGGTGCGCGACCACGAGGAGAACAAGGCCGCCTTCGCGGGCCCGCGCTTCCTGATGCGGATCGCGGAGCTGGACATGCATCCGCTGGACGCGGCGGACGAGACGGGCCTGGACCGCAAGCGCACCGCCCAGGACGAGCACGGCCTGGGCTACTGCAACATCACCAAGTGCTGCACGGAGGTCTGCCCCGAGCACATCAAGATCACCGACAATGCGCTGATCCCGCTCAAGGAGCGGGCGGTGGACCGCAAGTACGACCCGCTGGTCTGGCTGGGCAACAAGATCGGGCGCCGGTCCGGGAGTTAGCCGCGGCCGCGCGAAACGGGGCGGGGCCCGGCATCAGTGGATGCCGGGCCCCGCCGCTGCCGTACTACTAGTTCCAGTCCTTGTCGTACGCGGCCCAGTCCCGGTCGCGCGCGGTGAAGTCGACATAGAGGGCCACGCCGAAGTGCTCGCGGTGGCGGTCGGTGCGGCCGAGCCCCAGACGCACTCCACGCACGGCCGCCTTGACCGTCTCGGCCGAGGCGTGGTGGCCCATGGTCTCCGTCTGGAAGAACGGCAGCCCCATCAGCAGATCGGTGTCCTTGGGCGTCACTTCGAGCGCCAGCGAGGCCTGCTGGGCGACATAGCCGCCGTAGAGGCTCTCCAGCGGCATCGAGGTGTCGTACGACATGACGGCGATCTGGTCGACGCGCTTGGCCACCTGCCCGAAGTACGCCTGCGACCACCACTTGGGGTGCCCGGCGATCTTGCGGGCGGCCGAGTGCAGCCTGGGCACCGGGTCGATCTGGTGCGCGGCGACCGACAGCGTCGCGTGGTGCGCGCGCGTCACGGGCCGCACCGCGTCGAGCAGTTCGAGGAAGTGACGGTTGCCCGAGGGCATCGGCTCCAGGTCGAAGTGCACGCCGTCGAACCCGCCGCCCGCCAGGGCCCGGCGGGACGAGTCCACCATCGCGGCGCGGGTGGCCGGACGCTCCAGACGCAGCCCCCTGGGGCCCTCGGTGGCGAGCTTGTCGCCGAGCCAGGCCTGGACGCGCACGCCGGGCAGCCTGCGGTGCACGCCGTCGACCAGCCAGCGCGCCTTGGGGAAGCGGGCAGCGGGCAGCGACCCGTCGTGCTCCAGGGGTCCGGCGTGGACGTACAGGTCGTGTATCCCCGTCTCCCGTACGCGCGCGGCGAAGGCGTCCAGGTCGCGGTCGCCCTTGCGGCCGTCGACCCAGGCGTGGCCGAGCCAGATGGCGTCCCGGCCGCGCGTTCTGGTGCCGTCGCCGGGGTCGCCCGCGTAGCTGCTGCGCAGCGCCACCGCGCCGACCACCATGGGCGCCATCACCAGGAGCACGGCCGCCAGCGCGGCACGCCGCACCCACGTCCGCGCCGGGCGCCGGAGCCACCGGCGCAGGCCTTCCACTCCGGCCGATATAGCTGTCCGCACGTGTACCCCTGACTGTCAGTGTGCCGTGGAAGTATGACCTCCCGGTGGCGTGCTGCCTAACGAGCGGGGCGCGGATTCCCCGGTCCGGCGGCTCCCGCCCGGTCGCGGAGCGGCAGATACCGCCATACGCTCACAAATGTGACGCCGCGTGTCAGTCGCACCGGGCCCCGCATTGCCGCCCGGGCCGTCCGGGCCCTCGTGGCCGTGTTGCTGGCCACGTGCTGGACGGCACTGCCCGGCGCGGGGTCCGCGCACGCCGAGGACCCGGTGACGCTCGCCTCGAACGGGCTGATCACCGACCACGCGCACGCGCTCGCCGGCCGCGCGCCGCAGGTGACCGCCGCGCTCGACCGCCTCCACGAGGACCGCCTCGTCCAGCTCTTCGCGGTGTACGTGGACGACTTCTCCGGCCGCACCGCCCAGGACTGGGCCGACACCACCGCGCAGAAGAACGGGCTCGGCCGAGACGACGTCCTGCTGGCCGTCGCCACCGGGTCGCGGCAGTACGCGTACTCGGTCGACCAGTACTTCCGGCTCAGCGACCAGACGCTCGGCGCGGTGGCCCGCGAGTCGGTCGAGCCCGCCCTGCGGCGCGGCGACTGGGCGGGGGCCGCGATCGGCGCGGCCGAGGGGCTGGACGCCGCCCTGGCCGAACCCACCCGGCACGACGGCTCCTTCTCGGCCAGCGACTACGTCCTGCCGGTCGTCGTCCTCGCCGCCGCGGGCGCGGTCGCCGGGTACGCGTACGCGCGCAGGAAGCGGCGGGCCGCCACCCGGACCACACCCGCGAGCGCCCAGGGCGCGGGTGCGCAGGGGTGGGAGCGGGATCCGGCGCCGCCGCAGGACCTCGCCGCCTTGGAGGCCGAGGCGGACCGGACCCTGGTCGCCACCGATGACGCCATCCGTACGAGTGACGAGGAACTGGGTTTCGCCGTCGCACAGTTCGGGGATGAGGCGGCCCGGCCGTTCGCGCAGGCCCTCGCGTACGCCAGGTCCGAACTGGCCACCGCGTTCCGGCTGCGCCAGCAGCTCGACGACGACCCGCCGCCGGAGGGGCTCGCCCTGCCGGAGGGCCCCGCCCCGCCCGACGAGCCGGAGCTGCCGGAGGAGGGCGGGGCGGCTCGGCGGCGGATGCTGCGGGAGATCGTCTCGCGGTGCGCGGCGGCCGGGCGGCGGCTCGACGCCGAGTCGGAGTCCTTCGACGCGCTGCGCGACCTGGAGCGCGACGCCCCGCGGGCGCTGGAAGCCGTCGAGACGGCCTTCCGCACGCTCACCGGGCGTACGGCCGCGGCGGACTCGACGCTGACCGCGCTGCACCAGCGGTACGCGGAGTCCGCGACCGCGCCGGTCGCGACCCATGTCGAGGAGGCCAAGGAACACCTGGTCTCCGCCACTGCCTGCCTCAACGCGGCCCGCCAGGCCCTCGACGCGGAGGACCGGGGCGAGGCCGCGGCGCAAGTGCGCGCCGCCGAGGGCGCCGTCGCCCGGACGGCCACGCTGGTGGACGCGATCGACCGGCGGGGCCGGGAACTCGCGGACGCCGAGGAGCGGTTGCCCGCCGCGCTCACCGGGACGGAGGCGGCCCTGACGGAGGCGCGAGGCCTGCTGGAAGGACTGGAAGGCACGTCGCAGGCGCGCGGGCTGCCAGAAGGCGCCCCTGGGTCCCCCGTCGGCCTGCGCGATCGGGTCGCCCGGGCCGAGACGGTGCTCGTGGGCGTCGGGCGGGCGCGGGCGGCCAGCCCGTACGACCCGATCGACGCGCTGCGCCGGGTCGGGGAGGCGGAGGAGGCCCTGGATGAGGCCCTGGACACGGCCCTTGCGGGCGTACGGGAGCGCAAGGGCGGCGCGGCACGCTCCCGCGCGCTCCTGGATTGGGCGGTGCTCACGGCCGGCTCGGCCGTCGCGGCGGCGGACGCCTACGTCACCACCCACCGGGACGCGGTCGGCAGCGCGGCCCGCACCCGGCTCGCGGAGGCCCGGCGCCACCTCGCACAGGCCGACGAGACGGCCGGGCCGGACGCGCCGGGCGGCCTCGCCGAGGTGCGGCGGGCGGACGCCCTGGCGCAGCAGGCGTGGAGCCTCGCGGAAGCGGACGTACAGGCCTACGAGCACGGCCCGGGGACCTTCGAGAAGAATGGGAACCTGAACGGGAACCTGAACGGGCCGGGCGGTGTATCAGAAGCAGGAACGGGCGGTGTTCCAGAAGCAGGAAGCGGACCGGCGCAAGGAGAAGAGCCATGAACGACAGGCAGTCGGTACTGGGCCGGGTCGGCCGGCTGGCGAAGGCCAACGTCAACGCGCTCCTCGACCAGGCCGAGGACCCGCAGAAGATGCTGGACCAGCTGATACGGGAGTACACGAGCACCATCGCGGAGGCGGAGCAGGCCGTGGCCTCGGCCGTCGGCGACGTGCGCCTGATGGAGCAGGACCGGGTGGAGGACCTGGCCGCCGCCAAGGAGTGGGGCGACCAGGCGGTCGCGGCCAGCAGGAAGGCCGACGGGCTGCGCGCGGACGGCTCCGCGGACGACGCCGACCGGTTCGACCGCCTCGCCAAAGTGGCGTTGGGCAGACAGGTGCAGTCGGAGAACGAGGCGCGGGCGGCGGAGCCGACGATCGCCGCGCAGACGGAGGTGGTGGACAGACTCAAGTCCGGCCTGGCCCGGATGAAGTCCCAGCTGGACGTACTGAGAGCGGAGCAGGGCGAGTTGGCGGCCCCGGCCGACGCGGCGCGGGCGCGGAGCCAACTGCTGGACGGACTGGAGAGCGTCGCTCTGCTCGACCCGGCCGGCGAGATACCCCGCTTCGAGGACAAGGTGCGGCGCGAGGAGGCACGGGCGCGGGGCACGCGGGAGCTCGCCGCCTCGTTCCTGGACGCCCAGTTCGAGCAGCTGGACGCCCCGGGCGACACGGCGGAGGTGGAGGCACGGCTGGCGGCACTGAAGGCGACGACGTAGGGGCGGGAGGTCGAAGCGGCCCGACGCAGGGGCGGCGCGTCGGCGGTCGACGGCCCTACGGCGTGCCGCCCCGGGGATGAGCGCCCCCGGGTCAGAACATGCTGAGCAGCTGCTCCTCCGTCAGCTCGGCCACGGGGCTGGACTCCCCGTCCGGAAGGGCGAGTTCGAACCAGACCGTCTTGCCGCGCGGGGTGCGGCGCGAGCCCCACGCCGCGCTCAGCAGGCCGACGAGCTGGAGCCCCCGGCCACCCTCGTCCGTGTCCCGGGCCCGCCGCCGTCTCGGCTGGACCAGACCCGCGTCCCACACCTCGCACACGAGGGTGCGGTCCCGCAGCAGCCGGAGCCGCACCTCGCCCTCGCCGTACCGCAGGGCGTTGGTGACGAGTTCACTGACCAGCAGCTCGGTGGTGTCGACGAGGTCGTCGAGGTCCCAGGCGAGCAGCTGGGTGCGGGCGAGCTCGCGGGCGCGGCCGACCGAGCGCGGCGAGCGCGGCAGCCGCCAGTCGCCGACGGCGTCCGTGGGCAGGCCCTGGATACGGGCCATGAGCAGGGCGATGTCGTCCTCGCCGTGGCGGGTGTCGAGGGTGTTGAGGACCTGGTCGCAGACGTCCTCCAGGCCCGCGACCGGGTCGCTGATGGCCTTGCGGAAGGCCCGCAGGCCCTCGTCCAGGGGGTGGTCGCGGGACTCGACGAGACCGTCGGTGTAGAGCGCGAGCAGGGCGCCCTCGGGGAGGTCGACCTCGATCTCCTCGAACGGCTCCCCGCCCACGCCGAGCGGCAGCCCGGGCGGCATGTCCAGGAACAGCGCGGGCTCTCCGGGCTCGACCAGGACCGGCGGCAGATGGCCCGCGTTGGCGATGGAGCAGCGCCGCGTCACCGGGTCGTACACGGCGTACACACAGGTCGCCAGATAGACCTCGGAGAGGTCGGCCTCGCGGGACTTGTGGGCGGCGCGGGAGCCGGGGCGGCCGCGCCGGTTCCCGCCACCCGCGCGGTCGGGGCCGCCGGGGTCGCCCAGGCCCCGGGCGATCTCGTCCAGGTGCGAGAGCACCTCGGCGGGCTCCAGGTCGAGCATGGCCAGGGTCCGTACGGCGGTGCGCAGTTCACCCATGGCGACGGCGGCCCGCAGACCGCGGCCCATCACGTCGCCGACCACCAGGGCGGTGCGGTGGCCGGGGAGTTCGATGACGTCGAACCAGTCGCCGCCGACCTCGGTGGCGGCGTTGCCCGGCAGATAGCGGCAGGCGATGTCCAGCCCGGCGGCCTCGGGGTCGCCGGGCGGGAGCAGGGAGCGCTGCAGTATCAGCGCGCGCTCGTGCTCCCTCCGGTAGAGGCGGGCGTTGTCGATGCAGACGGCGGCGCGGGAGGCGAGTTCGGTGGCGAGGGCGCGGTCGCGGTCGCCGAAGGGCTCGCTGCCCTTGGCGCGGGAGAACTGGACGAGGCCGACGACGGTGTCGTGGGCGACCATCGGGACGGCGAGCGTGGTGTGCACCAGGCTGCCCTCGCCGCCCGGTACGGCGTGGAGGCGGCCGGTGCGCAGGGCGCCGGCGCAGGGCGAGTGGAAGGGGTAGCGATGGACGTCTCCCACGGAGACGGACGCGATCGGGGCGGTGGCGCCGGTGAGGGTGGGCGGTGCGTCCGAGACCGCGCTGGCGAAGGCGACCCGGCGCAGCTCGGCGCTGCCGTCGGCGCGGCTCTGGATGGCTTCGTCCCCGGCGAGCAGTGCCTGGTAGAGGTCGACGGAGGCCAGGTCGCAGAAGCCGGGGACGGCGACGTCGAGGAGTTCGCGGGCGGTGGTCTCCAGGTCGAGGGAGTTCCCGATCCGGTTGCCCGCCTCGTTGAGCAGGGCGAGGTTGCGACGGGCGTCGGCGGCTTCGCGGGCGGCGTTGTGACGGCGGGTCACATCGATGCCGAGGCTGGCGACGCCGATGGGCCGGCCGGTGCCGCTGTGCACCCGGTAGAGGTTGATCGACCAGTGGCGGCGGGCCGGGTCGCCGGGCGCGGTGCCGACGAGCTGGAGGTCGGTGACGGCCTCGCCGGTGTCGAGGACGCGCTGGAGGGCGGCGGCCATCCGGTCGGCCTCGGCGCGGTTCAGGTAGTCGTGGACGGTGCGGCCGCGGTGCTCGTCGGGTTCGCCGCCGAAGACGGTGGCGAAGCGCCTGTTGGCGCGCAGGACGGTGAGGTCCGTCCCGAACAGCAGGAAGCCGAAGGGAGATTGGCCGAAAATGGCCTGCGAGGCCGCGAGATCCGTCTCTATGCCGCGCAGCGCCCGGACGTCGACGACGATACAGAGCGCGCCGCGCTCCCCGGCCGCCGTCTCGCTCGGCATCACATACAGCTCGGCGAGCCCGTGCCGGCCGTCCCTCTCCGGCGTGCGGAACGGGACCAGGCCGGTCCACTCGCGCCCGTCCAGGATCTCGGTGACCCGTCGGTGACCTTGGGAGCGCAGCTCAGGCGGCATGAAGGCGTCGACCGGGTCGATTCCCACGACCTCGCGGGCGGACAGGCCGAACTGCTCCTCGGCCCGCAGACTCCATTGCTCGATCAGCCCGTCGGGCCCGATCGAGAACGAGGCGACCCTGATGTAGTCATAGATCGAGCCAGGCGGGCTGCTCTGCCACACGACGCCGCCAGCCGTCTCAGGTATCTCGCTCACGCGACCGTCCCCTCCAGCTCACCGCACCGGACCGGCCTTGACCGCAGTATTCAGTACTACGGCCCCCACCGGCACGGCGTTCACGATCACATCCCGGTCTCGTTCTTTTCCGGCCGTCTTCCGACTTCGGCGTCCGAAGAGGTGGTGATCGTTCGTCCCTACCTCCTTCTAACCCGGCAGAGCCAGCTCGAACCACACGGTCTTGCCCGTCCTGCCGCGCCTGGTCCCCCAGCGCCGTGCAGAACAAGCCACCAACTGAAGCCCCCGGCCCCCTTCGTCGTCCGGTCCGGTGTCCCGCTGAACGGGCTCTTCCGGCAGCGGGTCGGAGACCTCCACCAGCAGGGCGCCGGGGTCCAGCCGTCCCATCCGGACGCCGATGGGCCCCGACGCGTACCGCAGGGAATTGGTCACGAGCTCACTGACCAGCAGCACCGCCACATCGCTGACGGCCGGGTCCAGCGCCCAGCCGCGCAGCGTGTCCCGGACGGCGTGGCGCGCGGTGCGCACGGCGTTGGCCTCCGCCGGGAAGGTCCACTCGGCACAGCCGCCGGAGGTGTCGATCACGCCGCTCACCCGCATCCGATTCTTCGGGGGGTTTAGAAGGATTAATAGCCACATACCCGATATTTGGGGTCAGCTATCCCCTGATGGGGCGCATGGTGGCACGAACGGCGTAGGGGCGTACGGGGACGGAGGGACGCTCAGCGGCCCGCCGCGCCCTCCCGCGCCGCCCTGATGCCCGCCGCCAGCATGCGCGCGGCCTCCGCCACCGCAGGCCGGTCCTGCGGCAGCCAGTCGACCTCGTCCGTCTCGTCGGGGGCGAGCCAGCGCAGGGCGTCGTGGTCCTCCAGGGGCCGGGGCTCGCCGGAGACCAGACGGGCGGTCCACACCCGCAGCACCAGGCCCGGCTTCAGCGGCCACTCCCCCGGGATCCGCTCCAGCGGCCGGGCCTCCACGCCCAGTTCCTCGCGCAACTCGCGCACCAGGGCGTCCTCGGGGTGCTCACCCGGCTCCACCTTGCCGCCGGGCAGCTCCCAGCGCCCGGCCAGCTCGGGCGGGGCGCTGCGGCGCGCGGCGAGCAGCCTGCCCCTGTCGAACACGGCTCCGGCGACCACCACACGAACGTCCATGCGCCGGAGCGTAACCCGCTCCCGGCGGGGTCCGGTCCGGCGGGCCGTCGTCCGGCCCGCGCCCCCGTCCGCACCCACCGGGGCGCCCCGCTACTGCGCCGGCTGGGTGATCCTCTCGACCCAGTAGAGCCGGTGATGTCCCAGGTCATCGAGGCTGTCGACGATCTTCTGGGCCTCGGCCCGGGTGGCGTACCTGCCGACGCGGTAGCGGTTGCCGTTGTCGTCCTGCCGTATGACCTGCCAGGAAAGCACCACGCCACCGTCGTTCATCGCGCCCCTCCCGCTGTCGGCGTGCAGGTCTGTGAAGATCCCCAGGAAACCGCATTCCGCATATGCCCGAGCCTACGCCTGACCTTCACTCAGCGGATCCGCGTTTACACAAAGAGAGACGGATCCGGCCACGCAAGGGCAAGACAGCGGGGGCGCACTCCTTCGAGTGCGCCCCCGTTACGGGAGTTGACGCCGGATCAGCCCACCGCCGACACCGCTACTTCACCCGCTTCAGCTACGTCACCTACTTCACCGGAAGGTGGTAGGCGATCCGGTACCGGTCGGCGGGGACGACGACGTCGGCCGTCTCCACCGCGCGCCCCGACGCGTAGTACGTCCGCTCGATGACGAGCACCACATGGCCCGGGACGCCGCCGAGCGCCAGGAGCTCCTCCGCAAGCCCCGGGCGTGCGCCGACCTCCTCCACCACGTTGTCCACCACCACGTCGATCGCGGCCATCCGCTCGACGACGCCGCACCCCCCGAGCGGCCCCTCCTCGGGGAGCATCACGGGCGTGCGCCCGGTCACCGCGAGCGGCTCCCAGGACGTGGAGAGCATCATCTGCTCACCCGCGTCCCGGTACAGGTACCGGGTGCGCATCACCCGGTCTCCAGGGGGGATGCCGAGCCGCTCGGCGATCTCGGCGGACGCGTCCTCCTGCTCACTGCTCGACTCCCAGGTGCCCCGGGTGCCGTCCTCGGCCTGCTCCTGGCGGAACGGGCTGGCCCCCTTGGCCGGGCGGAACCCGGAGCGGGCCACGCGGCGCGGGACGGGGCGCTCCCTCACATACGTACCCGACCCGGAGCGGCCCTCGACCAGACCCTCGGCCATCAGGACCTTGCGGGCCTCCAGGGCGACCGTGTCGGAGACGCCGTACTCCTCGCGGATGCGGGCCTGCGAGGGGAGGCGGGTATGCGGCGGCAGTGAACCACTGACGATTTTCTGCCGGAGATCGCTGGCTACGCGCAGATAAGCCGGCTGCTCACCGAAAGTCACTGGCCACTCCCATCAGGTTGACAGACTGCAACAGCGTGGCAACCGTGGGTTGTGCGCCGCAAGCCAAGGCCACAGTTTCACTCGAAGTGATGACCTGCCCGTGCCCAGGGGATACCGCCGGTAGGACTACCCGCCTCAGACCGCCTTGGAACCGTCGCCTCCGGTTCCGCTCCCCGTTCCCGAGCTCGACCCGTCCTCGGTGCCGCCGCTGTCCGTACCGCCGTCGGCGCCGCCCGAACCGCCGCCGCTGTCCCCGGAGTCGGTCGCGGGCGGTGTGGTGGCCAGGTGCAGGGCGCCCCGCGCGGCGACCTCGGTGGCCTGCCGCAGGGCGCGGTCCGCCGCGCCCGAGTGGAGGTAGAAGGCGTCGGTGTCGGCGGCCCCGGCCGCCTTCGCCCACTCCTTGCCCGCCAGCTCGGTCTCCTTGGCGCGGGCGCGCACCCGCGCGTCCGCGGCGGCGGGCCAGCTGCGCTCGCGCAGCCGGGCGCTCTCCTGGCCCAGCACCTGGGAGACCTGCCCGGCCCACTTCTTGAAGGCGGGCAGGTCGTCCTCGACCCGGTCCCGGTCGGGGCCTGCGGCCAGCACCCGGTCATAGGCGTTGGCGGAGCGCAGATAGGTCATCTGGTCGGCGTCCAGACGGCGGGCGTCATTGCGCACCGAGCCCTTGAGCTTGCCGCTCGTGGTGGCGAAGGAGCAGGTGACCGAGTGGTCGCCGAGCCGCCAGCTGCGGCTGCTCGGTGTGTAGTAGTACGACTCGGCCTCGACCGGCAGCGCCCAGCTGTCCATCGCGTACTCCTGCTCGACGGCCCAGCACTTGCGGTCGGCGAGCGCGGTGATCGCCTTGTCGCCCGGGAAGGAGGAGCCGTCCAGCTTGAAGGAGCCGGAGACCTCGCCGTCGTGCGGCCCGGCACACGGCACGACGGTCACGTTCACGACCTCGCGCTCCAGCTCGCCGCCGGGGACGTCGAAGCAGTCGCCCTTGCGCAGGTCCATGGTGCTGCGCGTGCTCTTGACCTCGTCGATACCGTCGCGGAACCCGTCCCAGAACGCGCTCACCGCGCCGCTCACCACGAGGACGACCGCCAGGACCGTACTGATCGCGGAGAGCACCACACCGGTGATCGCCATGCCCTTACCGCCCTGCCCCCTCTTCCTGATCCGCCCCAGGGCGAGCACGCCCAGGACCAGACCGAGCGGCGGCACACAGCAGACGATGCCGGTGACCAGCGAGGCGATGGCCAGACCGCTGGTCTTGACCGGCTCCTGGAACGGCTGCGGGTACGCCTGCGGATACGGGTACCAGGGCTGCTGCGGCCCTGGTAGGGGCGGCGGCCAGCCGGGGCCGTGGCCCTGGCCCGGCTGCGGAGGCGGCTCGGGCGCGGGCGGCGGCGGTATGTCCACGGGTGAGGGCTCCTCGTCGAGGTCAGCGAACTGCTGCGCGAATCGTACGCGGGAGCCGACGGGGGGTCGGCGCCGAAGCGGACGGAGTGCGTCCGGGCAGCGGCCGGGCGGCGGCCCGGCCGGGTTCGGGGCGGGCGAGCACCCGTGAGCCACCCGACCTGACTCGACGTCACAAGCGACGTTCTAGGGTCGCCGTATGACACGCACGAACACGCACCCTTCCCAGCCCTCCGGCGCGAGCGCGGCGGCATACCGCTGCCCCCGGGACGGCACCCGGGCCCCCGTCGAGGCCGCCGCCCCCTGGTGCTGCCCGGCCTGTGGGGGCCCGTGGGACCTGGACTTCGCCGCCGGGGCCGTGGAGCTGAAGTCGCTTGCGGGGCGCGTCGGTTCGCTGTGGCGGTACGCGGAGGCCCTGCCGCTCGACGGGCCGCCGCCGGTCACCCTGGGCGAGGGGTGCACACCGCTGGTGCCGCTCACCGACACGGTCTCGGCCAAGCTGGACTTCCTGATGCCGACGCTGTCCTTCAAGGACCGGGGCGCGGTCGTGCTCGCCGAGCTGGCCCGGCGGCTGGCGCCCGAGCGCGTGATCGCCGACAGCAGCGGCAACGCGGGCACGTCGTTCGCCGCGTATCTGGCCCGGGCCGGGCTGCCGTGCACCGTGTACGTGCCCGAGGCCACCTCGCCGAAGAAGGTCGAGCAGATCGGGGCGCACGGGGCCCGGGTCGAGCGCGTCCCCGGCGACCGGGAGGCCACCGCCCGCGTCGCCCGCGCGGCCGCCGACACCCCCGGCACGTTCTACGCCTCGCACGTCTTCAACCCGTACTTCCTGCACGGCACCAAGACGTATGTCTACGAGCTGTGGGAGGAGCTGGGCGGCAGGCTGCCCGGCGCGATCGTCGTCCCGGTCGGCAACGGCACCCTGCTGCTCGGCGCCGCACTCGCCACGGCCGAGCTGTACGCGCACGGCCTGATCCCCGAGCGCCCCGCCCTGGTCGCGGTCCAGGCGGAGGCGGTGTCGCCGCTGGCGGCGGCGTTCCGGGCGGGGGCGGAGGATCCCGCGGACGCGGAGGCGGCCGACACACTGGCCGAGGGCATCGCGATCCCACGCCCGCCCCGGGGCCGCCAGATCCTGCGAGCGGTACGCGAATCGGGCGGCACGTTCCTGACGGTGACCGAGGACCAGATCCGCGCGGCCCAGCGCGACCTCGCCGGCCGCGGGCTGTTCGTCGAGTCGACGGGGGTGGCGTGCTGGGCGGCGGTCACCGCGTCGCCGTCCTCCCTCGGGGGGCGTGACGCGGTGGTTCCGCTGTGCGGGGCGGGGCTGAAGACGGGGTTGGCGGCGGGTTGACGGGCTGGAGCCTAGGGGGGCGGTACGGGTGGAGTAGCCGCCGCCCGTACCGCACGCCTGGGCATCACTGAGGTATCCCACAGATCCCGCAGCATCGGCTCAGCCTCGCGGGCAGCGTGCAGGGCGTCGGGGGTCAGATCGGCGAAGACGATCTCCTCGTCCCGGGCGCCCGCTTCCGCCACAACCCGTCCGTCCGGCCCCCACACCGCACTGCTCCCGCAGGTCTCCCACTCCCCCGTCCGTCCGACGTGGTTGGCGAGCACCGCGTACACCGTGTTGTCGAAGGCCCGGGCGGGGAACCAGATCCGCGACTCGTGGTACCCGTTGCCGACACCGAACAGCGCGCCCACCACGTACGCGTGGCAGCCGTCCAGCGCCGCCGCCCGAGCGTGCTCGGGAAAGCCGGAGTCGTAACAGACCCCGAGCCCGAGCCGCCACCCATCCACGTCAAGGGTGAGACCAGCAGCCCCATGCCGATACACGGCCCGCTCCGCCTTGAACAGCGTCTGCTTGTCGTACCGCGCGCGGACCCCGCCTCCGTCGACGACCAGAGCGGATACGAACAGCTCCCCGCCGTCGTACACCGCGGCCCCGACGACCGCGACCACCCCGCTCTCCCGACAGGCGGCCACGACGGGAGCGAGGCGGGGGTCGCCGAGCCCGTTCACGGCGCACCGCTCGGGATCGGCCCGGATGAGCTCGGGCTCGTACCCGGTGAGGAATTTCTCGGCAAGCACGACGACCCGTGCCCCACCGCCCCCGGCGGCCCGGACGAGCCGGGCGGCGGTGTCGGCATTGGCGACGACATCACCGGCGGCGACGGGGGCCTGGGCGGCGGCGATACGGAGGGGGCGGGAGGGTATGGCGAATGGGGTCACGGTTGGAATTCGATCACAGTCGGGGGGCGGCGACCGGCCCCGATCCGGTCCCGGGGAAGACCCGGCTCTCGTCGGCCCGGAGCCGGTACGGTGAAGCCATGACCGCACTGCCCGACTGGATGCGCCCGCCGCGCGCGGAAGGCTGGTTCGCGGAGGACCTGGACAGCCTCCCGGAGACACCCCCCGCCATACCGAGCTGATCGACGGAGTGCTGGTCTTCATGCTTGTCGCCCCAGCGCCGCACATCCAGCACGCGCGACCGCGTCGAGGGGATCCTGTCCGCCACCACCGGCCCGTTGTGTACACATGGGACACTCGGTACGCTTGAGCGCATGACGCAGCCACTGCCCATAGAGTCCATCCGCGACGTGCGTGCACACTTGGCGGAGGTCGTGGAGCGCGCAGACCGCGACGATGTGCCCACAGTGATCACGCGCCGGGGCAAGGAAGTCGCCGCCGTCGTCTCCATCGACGTACTGCGCAAGTACCAGGAGTGGGAAGAGCGCGAGATCAATCGGATCATCGACGAGCGCGTAGCCAACCCCGCACCCGGCATCCCGATCGAGGACATCATGAGGGAGACGCTGGCGCGCAGTGAGTGAGTACCGAACCGTCTTCCGCCCCGAGGCGCAGGCCGAACTCCGGAAGATCCCTCGCGACATGGCGCTGCGCATCCTGGCCAAGCTGACCGAGTTGGAAACCGACCCCCTCGGCTTCAACACCACCGCACTCGTGTCCCAGCCCGAACGTCGCCGCCTGCGCGTCGGCGACTACCGCGTCGTCTACACGATCGACAACGGGGAGCTGGTGATCTGGGTCGTTCACGTGGGACACCGGTCCACCGTTTACGAGACCTGATCGCCACTGACCCCGCGTCAGACCATCCAGCACCCATCCAGCACGGTGACGACGGAGGGGTCGGACTCAACGGAGTCCGACCCCTTCTTACCTGCACGTTTGACTAATCAGTTAACGCCCAGTACACGACTAGCTACACGTTGAACCGGAATTCGACTACGTCGCCGTCCTGCATGACGTAGTCCTTGCCCTCCATCCGCGCCTTGCCCTTGGCGCGGGCTTCGGCCACCGAGCCGCAGTCGACGAGGTCGGCGAAGGAGATGACCTCGGCCTTGATGAAGCCGCGCTGGAAGTCGGTGTGGATCACGCCGGCCGCCTCGGGGGCGGTGGCGCCCTTCTTGATGGTCCAGGCGCGGGTTTCCTTCGGGCCGGCCGTCAGGTACGTCTGCAGGCCCAGGGTGTCGAAGCCGACGCGGCCCAGGGTGGCCATGCCCGGCTCGTCCTGGCCGACCGACTGGAGGAGTTCGAGGGCCTCGTCGTCGTCGAGCTCGATGAGCTCCGCCTCCAGCTTGGCGTTCAGGAAGATCGCCTCGGCCGGGGCGACCAGCGCGCGCTGCTCGTCCTTGAAGGCGTCGTCCGTCAGCTCGTCCTCGTCGACGTTGAAGACGTAGAGGAACGGCTTCGTGGTCAGCAGGTGCAGCTCGTGGAGGAGGTCGCCGCGCTCGGTGCCCTTGGTGATGCCCTTGGAGAAGAGGGTGTCGCCGGCTTCGAGGATCGCCTTGGCCTCGACGACGGCCGCGAGGACCGCGACCTTCTCCTTCTGGAGGCGGGACTCCTTCGTCAGCCGGGGCTCCGCCTTCTCGATGGACTGGAGGTCGGCGAGGATCAGCTCGGTGTTGATCGTCTCGATGTCGTCCTTCGGCGAGACCTTGCCGTCGACGTGGACGACGTTCTCGTCCGCGAAGGCGCGGATGACCTGGCAGATGGCGTCCGACTCGCGGATGTTCGCCAGGAACTTGTTGCCCAGGCCCTCACCCTCCGAGGCGCCGCGCACGATGCCCGCGATGTCGACGAAGTCGACCGTCGCCGGGAGGATCTTCTGCGAGCCGAAGATGCCCGCGAGGACCGCGAGGCGGGCGTCGGGGACGCCGACGACGCCGACGTTCGGCTCGATGGTGGCGAACGGGTAGTTGGCCGCCAGCACGTCGTTCTTGGTCAGGGCGTTGAACAGGGTCGACTTGCCGACATTCGGCAGACCGACGATTCCGATCGTGAGCGACACGTTGGCGACTTCCCGGTACGAGGGTGGTGGTCCGTCCGCCCCCGGGCCGGGGGCCGACGCCCCCGCGGATGGGGGCCGACTCACCAGTTTACGGGCGCGCCGTGCCGTCGGCGACGGCCCTCACCGGGTCGGCGCCGACCCCGCCTTACCGCCTCCAGGGGCGGTTTCGCGTCGAACGCAACGCCAAGCTCACCCAAAGGGCGTGTCCCACGGGTGGTTCCTCCCCTGTTGCGACCTACGTTGGTGCGGTGGAGCAATACAGGACGCGCACCCCGCAGCCCGGACAGCGAGCACGCACGGCCGACGGCCCGGCCGGACGCGCGCCCGGCCGTACCTCCGGGCGGGCGCCGCTCGGGCCGCAGGCCGCCGCCGGGGAGGCGGCCGCCGTGTACCGGGTGGCGGCCCGCCCCGCCCCGCCGTTCGTACTGGCCCTGCGCCGGCTTCCCCAGCCCCGACTCACGGGGCTCGGCGGAGGGCTGTTCGCGGCGGCCGTCATGTTTCTGCTCGGCTGCCTGGACTGGCTGATCTTCGACGGCTCGCCCGCCGTGTACGGCGTGCTGTTCCTGCCGGTGAGCGCCGTCACCGCGCTCTGGGTGCGTCCCGCCGACCTGGTGAGTGCGCCCATCAGCGTCCCGATCGCCTTCGCGTTCGGCATCGTGCCCATCGCGGGCGGCTCCGGCGGCTTCGGCGGCCAGGCCATGGCCGTGGTCACCGCCCTGGCCCTGCACGCCGGCTGGCTGTACGGCGGCACGCTGGTGGCGGGCCTGATCGCGAGCGTACGGAAGCTGCGGCTGATGGGGCGGCGCAGGACGCGGCCCGCCGGACCCGGGCCCCGGCGGTAGCCAGAACGCGGCGCCGTCGCTACCGGCGGGCCGCCGTCATCGCCGCCCCCACGATCCCCGCGTTGTTCTGCAGCTCCGCCGGGACCAGCTCCGCCCGGATCCCCTCGATCAGCGGCAGGAACTTGTCGGCCTTGCGGCTCACGCCCCCGCCGATGATGAAGAGCTCCGGCGAGAACAGCATCTCGACGTGGGCCAGGTACTTCTGGACGCGGTGGGCCCAGTGGGACCAGGTCAGGTCCTCGTCCTCCTTGGCCTTGGTCGAGGCACGCTTCTCCGCGTCGTGGCCGTGCAGCTCCAGATGGCCGAGCTCGGTGTTGGGCACCAGGCGGCCGTCGAGGAAGAGCGCGCTGCCGATGCCCGTACCGAACGTCAGCAGGATCACCGTGCCCTTGCGGCCCCGGCCCGCGCCGAAGCTCATCTCGGCCACGCCCGCCGCGTCCGCGTCGTTCATCACCGTCACCGGCAGGCCGCCCAGGCGGTCGCCGAGCAGCCGCGCCCCGTCCACGCCTATCCACTCGCGGGCGACATTGGCCGCCGTTCTGATCGTGTTGCCCGTGACGACCCCCGGGAAGGTGATGCCGACCGGGCCCGACCAGCCGAACTGGCCGACCACCTCCGCGACGCCGTCCGCCACCGCTTCGGGCGTCGCGGGGTGCGGGGTCAGGACCTTGTACCGCTCCTGGGTCAGGTCGCCGCGCTCCAGGTCCACGGGAGCGCCCTTGATCCCGGACCCGCCGATGTCCACTCCGAACACGTTCATGGACACCACGTTACGGCCGGGCACTGACAGTCACCCGTAGAACGCCCATGACCAGGCGTTCCACACTGCCTTCCGGGTGCCGCGGGACCGTTGTACCGCTACTTCCCGGACAGCTCCGCCGCCTCCGCGCGCAGATCGCGGCGGAGCTCCTTCGGCAGCGAGAACGTGATCGACTCCTCCGCCGCCTTGACGAGCTCGACGTCCTCGAAGCCGCGCTGGGCGAGCCACTCCAGTACGCCCTCGACCAGGACCTCGGGGACGGACGCGCCGGAGGTGAGGCCGACCGTGCTCACGCCCTCCAGCCACGCCTCGTCGATCTCGTCGGCGAAGTCCACCAGATGGGCGTCGCGCGCGCCCGCGCCGAGGGCGACCTCGACCAGACGGACCGAGTTCGAGGAGTTCTTGGAGCCGACGACGATGACCAGGTCCGCGTCCGCGCCCATCTGCTTCACCGCGATCTGGCGGTTCTGCGTCGCGTAGCAGATGTCGTCGCTCGGCGGGGAGATGAGCAGCGGGAACTTCTGCTTGAGCGCGTCCACCGTCTCCATGGTCTCGTCGACCGAGAGCGTCGTCTGGGAGAGCCAGACGACCTTCGAGTCGTCGCGGACCTCGACGTTCGCCACGTCCTCGGGGCCGTCGACCAGCGTGATGTGGTCGGGGGCCTCGCCGGAGGTGCCGATGACCTCCTCGTGGCCCTCGTGGCCGATCAGGAGGATGTCGTAGTCCTCGTTGGCGAACCGGACGGCCTCCTTGTGCACCTTGGTGACCAGGGGGCAGGTCGCGTCGATGGTGGCGAGCTTCCGCTCGGCCGCCTCCTCGTGCACGGTCGGCGCCACGCCGTGCGCCGAGAACATGACGATCGAGCCCTCGGGGACCTCCGCCGTCTCCTCGACGAAGATCGCGCCCTTCTTCTCCAGGGTCTGCACGACGTACTTGTTGTGGACGATCTCGTGCCGGACGTAGATCGGTGACCCGTACTGCTCCAGGGCCTTCTCGACGGCGATCACGGCGCGGTCCACACCCGCGCAGTAGCCACGGGGTGCTGCGAGCAGGACACGGCGGGCAGGCGTTGCAGTCATGCGCTCCATGGTACGGCCGGGGTCCGACACCCCTGCCCTGCCCGACGGGCCAAAGATCGTCCGGCCGACGAGACTGGCCGCATGAGTGCGCGGCGTGAGGAGAGCGGGGCGAGCGAGGAGAGCGGGCGGCGGGTGCCTCGGGACGGCGGGCTGCGGCGCAGCCTCGGGTTCCGTGACCTTGTCGTGTACGGGCTGCTGTTCATCGCCCCGATGGCGCCCGTCGGCATCTTCGGCACGCTCGACGCGAAGTCCCACGGCGCCGTAGCGCTGGTCTACGTCGTGTCGACCGTCGCCATGGCGTTCACCGCATTCAGCTACGCCCAGATGGTGCGCGTCGCCCCACAGGCGGGCTCGGTCTTCGCCTACGCGCGCGCGGGGCTCGGCGAGGGAGCGGGGTTCATCGCGGGCTGGATGGCGATGCTCGACTATCTGCTGATCCCGGCCGTCGCGTACCTCTTCTCCGGAATCGCGATGCACTCGCTGGTCCCGGAGGTGTCCCGGTGGGTGTGGACCGCGTTGGCCGTGGTGATCACCACGGCGCTCAACCTCTGGGGGGTACGAGCGGCGGCGCGGGTCGGGTTCGCGGTGCTCGCGATGGAGATCGTCGTCCTGCTGGTGTTCGTGGTCGCGGCGGTCGTCGTGCTCGTACGGGACGGGGCCGAGCGCGACTGGCTGTCGCCGCTCGGCGGGGACGCCGGGTTCTCGCTCGCGGCGGTGCTCAGTGCGGTGTCGGTGGCGGTGCTCTCGTACCTGGGCTTCGACGCGATCGCCTCCTTCGCGGAGGAGGTGACGGGGGGCTCGGAGAAGGTCGCGCGCGCGGTGCTGTTCTGTCTGGCGCTGGCGGGCGTGCTGTTCGTGGCGCAGACGTATCTGGCGGCGCTGCTCGCACCGACCTCGTCGGCCGCGCTCGCGGCCGATCCGGGCAGGCAGGGCTCGGCCTTCTACGACATGGTCGAGGCGTCCGTGGGCACCTGGCTGCACGATCTGGTGGCGGTGAGCAAGGCGATCGGGGCGGCGTTCGCGGCGCTGGCCGGGCAGGCCGCGGCGGGGCGGCTCGTCTTCGCGATGGCGCGCGAGCGGCGGCTGCCGAAGGTCCTGTCGCGCACGGACTCGGGCGTACCGCGCGCGGCGCTGCTGGTGGCGGCCGTGGTGACGATGGTGGCGGCGGTCTGGGCGGCCCGGCGCGACGACGGCATGGACCACCTGGTCTCGGTGGTCGACATGGGCGCGCTGACGGCGTTCCTGCTGCTGCACGCGTCGGTGATCGGCTGGTACGCGGTACGCCGCCGGGAGGGCGCGCCCAACTGGCTGACGCATGTGGTGCTTCCGCTGCTCGGCGCGGCGGTGATCGTGGCGGTGATGTGGGAGGCCACCCGCACGGCGCAGGTGGTCGGGCTCGTCTGGCTGGTGCTGGGGGTGGGGGTGCTGATGGTGCAGGGGGCGGAGCGGTTCGGGCGGGTGGGGTAGCGGGACTCGGCCGCGGGCCGGGCCCCGTGGGCGGGGCCGGTGTCAGTGGGGGCCGTTAGCCTGCGTACATGGGTCTGAATACGAGTGCTCAGGCGCCGCTGCCGGTCGGTGAGGTGTCGCGGCTCATCGGCGGCTGGATCGACCGGCTGGGGGCGGTGTGGGTCGAGGGGCAGATCACCCAGCTCTCGCGGCGGCCGGGCGCGGGGGTGGTGTTCCTGACGCTGCGTGACCCGTCGCACGACATCTCGGTGTCGGTCACCTGCTACCGGCAGGTCTTCGACGCGGTGGCGGACGTCGTCGCCGAGGGCGCCCGGGTCGTGGTGCACGCGAAGCCGGAGTGGTACGCGCCGCGCGGCCAGCTGTCGCTGCGGGCCGCGGAGATACGGCCCGTCGGCATCGGTGAACTGCTCGCCCGGCTTGAGCAGTTGAAGAAGTCGCTCGCGGCGGAGGGGTTGTTCGCGCTCGACCGCAAGCGGCCGCTGCCGTTCCTGCCGCAGCTCGTCGGGCTGGTCGTCGGCCGCGCCTCGGCGGCCGAGCGGGACGTACTGGAGAACGCGCGGCGGCGCTGGCCCGCGGTGCGGTTCGAGGTGCGCAACGTGGCGGTGCAGGGGGTGCACGCGGTGCCGCAGGTCGTCCAGGCGGTGAAGGAGCTGGACGGCCTCGCGGAGGTCGACGTGATCATCGTGGCGCGGGGCGGGGGCAGCGTGGAGGATCTGCTGCCGTTCTCCGACGAGCAGCTGGTGCGGACGGTGGCCGAGTGCCGTACGCCGGTCGTCTCGGCGATCGGGCACGAGCCGGACTCGCCGCTGCTCGACCTGGTCGCGGATCTGCGGGCGTCGACGCCGACGGACGCGGCGAAGAAGGTCGTCCCCGACGTCGGGGAGGAGCTGGACCGGGTGAGGATGCTGCGGGACCGGGCGCGGCGCCATGTCGTCGGCCTCGTCGACCGGGAGGAGCGGGGACTGGCCGGGATGCTCGGCCGCCCCTGGATGGAGCGGCCGCACCGGATGGTGGACGACCGGGCGGACGAGGTGGACGCGCTGGTGGACCGCTCGCGCCGGGTCCTCGGCCACCTCCTCGACCGGGCCGACTCCGAGCTGGCGCACACCCGCGCGCGCGTGGTCGCGCTGTCGCCGGCGGCGACGCTGGAGCGGGGGTACGCGGTGCTCCAGCGGGCGGACGGGGCGGTGGTGCGGGCCCCGGGGGAGGTCGCCGGGGGCGAGGAGTTGCGGGCCAGGGTGGCCGAGGGTGAGTTCACGGTTGTCGTCGGGACGGATGCGTAGGGTGACGGGTATGGCAGCGAAGGTTGGGACGGGTGGGGACGACGAGGGTGCGGCGTCGGGGGCGGACGCGTCCGCGTCCGGCTCGGACGTGTCGGGCTCCGGTTCGTCGGCGTCGTCCGAGTCGCTCGGGTACGAGCAGGCCCGGGACGAGCTGATCGACGTCGTACGGCGGCTGGAGGCCGGGGGCACGACCCTGGAGGAGTCGCTGGCGCTGTGGGAGCGGGGGGAGGCGCTGGCGAAGGTGTGCCGGCGGTGGCTGGAGGGGGCTCGGGCGCGGTTGGATGCGGCGCTGGAGGCCGAGGGGTGACGTTTGCGGCTCCGCCGCGTGGCCTCCGGGGGCGGAGGTGGGTTTCCCGTGGGCTCCGCCCCCTGCACCCCGCTGCGGGTTGCGTTCGTCTGCGGGCCGTCCGTGGCTGGTCGCGCAGTTCCCCGCGCCCCTGAATGCGCCCCTCCGGGGCGCCCAGGGGATGTCGCGCAGCAGGATTCAAGGGGCGCGGGGCTGTGACGTGCGCGGGCGGGACCAACCCCCGCCGAACCCGCAGGCGACCTCCTGTGAGGCCAGTCACCCAGCCCCCCGTTTAGTTGAAACTTAACCTAACTCCGTCGTACGGTGGCATCTCCGCTTGATTCCCCCACAAGCGGAATCCCCGTAAGTCCGGAAGGTACGTAATGTCTCTCGCCCTTGACTCCGCCGCTCAGGACCTCCTCTTCCGTGAGGCCCGTACTGCCAACACGTTCACCGACGAGCCGGTGAGCGAGGAGCAGGTGCAGGCGATCTACGACCTGGTCAAGTTCGGGCCGACCGCCTTCAACCAGACGCCGCTGCGGATCGTGCTGGTGCGTTCGACCGAGGCGCGCGAGCGGCTGCTGGGGCACATGGCCGAGGGCAATCGGGCCAAGACCGCCACCGCCCCGCTGGTCGCCATCCTCGCCGCCGACAACGAGTTCCACGAGGAGCTGCCGACGCTGTTCCCGGCCTGGCCGCAGGTCAAGGACGCGTTCTTCAGCGAGCGCCCGGTCCGCGAGAACGCCGCCGGTCTGAACGCCGCGCTCCAGGCCGCCTACTTCATCGTCGGCGTCCGCGCCGCCGGGCTGGCCGCCGGCCCGATGACCGGCTTCGACGGCGCCGGGATCCAGAAGGAGTTCCTGGACGGCGACCACACCCCGCTGATGGTCGTCAACATCGGCAAGCCGGGCGAGGACGCGTCGTACCCGCGCAGCCCGCGCCTGTCGTACGACGAGGTCGTCACCACCGTCTGAGCCCCGGCCCGGAAACGCGGAAGGCCGCCGCACCCCCAGCGGGGTGCGGCGGCCTTCGCCGTACGACATCAGCGGGTCGTCAGACAGTCGTCACGCCTTCTTCAGCTCCAGCGCCGCCGCCATCCGCTCCAGCTGCGCGAAGCCCGCCGTTCCGGTCACCACGGTCGTGGAGCCCTTGTCCTCGCGGACGAGCGCGTCGTACTTGGGGCCCTCCCAGCGGCGCCAGGTCGCGCCCGCGATCTGCTGGGTGCGGTCGGTCTTCGCCGCCTGCTTGGCGACGGACCGCACGAACTTGTCCCGGTTGGGCGCCGAGGACTGCTCGATCGCCACGTACTCCTTCGCGGGGTCCAGGAAGCCCAGGTGCCAGGCGTTGTCGGCCTGGCCGTCGTACGTGACCGAGGTCGCCTTCCACTTGTCCTGGTCCGGGAGCCCGACCGGCGCCGCCACCGGGTACGGCGCGGCGCGCCGGACCGTCAGGAGCTCGACGCGGTAGTCGACCGCCTTGACCGGGTCCTTCTTGCCGTCGTGCGGGATGAACATGTACATCACAGCCACGGCGATGCCGATCACCGCCAACGACTGCAGCATGTTCCGCACACTCTGCTTGCCACGTGTTCCTGCCACGCACCCATGGTCTCAGGTCATGTCGGTGCTCATACGTGGCCCCCTCTGCTCATTTTGTCGACGTAACGATAGAGTCCAAGCACCCTCTTTTCCCGGCCGTCGCCGTACAGAAAGGTGCGCTCCGATGACCGAGCACAACCTGCCGCCCCAACTTGAGGTCTCGCCCGAGGCCCCCGATCGCAACCTCGCCCTGGAACTGGTCCGGGTCACCGAGGCCGCCGCCATGGCAGCGGGCCGCTGGGTCGGGCGCGGTGACAAGATCGGCGCGGACGGCGCCGCGGTCAACGCCATGCGCACCCTGGTCTCCACCGTCTCCATGAACGGCGTCGTCGTCATCGGAGAGGGGGAGAAGGACGAAGCTCCCATGCTCTACAACGGTGAGCGCATCGGTGACGGCACCGGCCCCGAGGTCGACATCGCCGTCGACCCCATCGACGGCACCACCCTCAACGCCAAGGGCATGCCCAACGCCATCGCGGTCCTCGCCGCGGCCGACCGCGGGACGATGTTCGACCCGTCGGCCGTGTTCTACATGGACAAGCTCGTCACCGGGCCCGAGGCCGCCGACTTCGTCGACATCAACGCGCCCGTGTCGGTGAACATCCGGCGTGTCGCGAAGGCCAAGAACTCCTCGCCCGAGGACGTCACGGTCGTCATCCTCGACCGGCCGCGTCACGAAGGCATCGTCAAGGAGATCCGGGAGACCGGCGCCCGCATCAAGTTCATCTCCGACGGCGATGTGGCCGGATCCATCATGGCCGTACGTGAAGGCACCGGTGTGGATCTGCTGATGGGCATCGGCGGCACGCCCGAAGGCATCATCTCCGCCTGCGCCATCAAGTGCCTCGGCGGCACCATCCAGGGCAAGCTCTGGCCCAAGGACGACGCCGAGCGCCGGCGTGCGCTGGACGCGGGCCACGACCTCGACCGGGTGCTGTCGACCGGCGACCTCGTCTCCGGCGACAACGTCTTCTTCGTCGCCACCGGCATCACCGACGGCGAGCTCCTGCGCGGCGTCCGCTACCGCGGCGAGACCGCCACCACCCAGTCCCTGGTCATGCGGTCGAAGTCGGGCACGATCCGCCAGATCGACTCCACCCACAAGCTGTCCAAGCTCCGCGCGTACAGCCAGATCGACTTCGATCGCGCGAAGTAGCGGTCCCGACCGCGTACGTACGTGAAGGGGCGCCCCCGTTGTGCGGACGGGGGCGCCCCTTCACGTACGTACGCGCACGTCAGGCGGCGGACGCGGACTTCTTCAGCTCGACCTCGCGCCGGCGCCGACGGGCCAGCACCACGCGCCGCTCAGCCGCCGTCAGACCGCCCCACACCCCGTAGGGCTCGGGCATCAGCAGGGCGTGCTCGCGGCACTCGACCATGACGGGGCAGCGGGCGCAGACGCGCTTGGCGGCCTCCTCGCGCGACAGGCGCGCGGCCGTCGGCTCCTTGGAGGGGGCGAAGAACAGCCCCGCCTCGTCCCGGCGGCAGACCGCCTCCGTGTGCCACGGGCCCGCCTGGTCCTCCCGAGCTGGGCCGCGCTGGGGCGGGACTGCGACGGCGACCTGCAGGGACTGATGCGGCGGATGCAGCACGGCCAACTCCTGACGACGGCTGACAACGGCTTCGCGAGCGAGCGACGATGCGACAGTCCCTACCCGCTGTGCGCGTGCCTATGCACTGAGTTCCGATGTCCGGAATTCCGATCGTCCGCCGATGACTGGAAGTGTGCGGACGCGACGCGTCAGGAGTCGAGGTGTTTGCGCAGGCGGCCGTGGAGGTCGGCGATCCGCTTGCCGCGCTTGGGCTTGGCCTCGATGTTGCCGAATACCGAGTATCCGTTGACGACGACCACGGGCGCCTCGGGGTGTTCGGCCTCCAGCGTGTCCACTTCGAAGTTGCCGAAGATGCCGGTGCCGCTGCCCCGCAGGGTGAGGTTCTCGGGGACCCGGACCTCCACGTTGCCGAAGATCGAGGTGGCGTTGATGACGGAAAGCCGCTGTTCGAAATAGGCCTCGGTGAGATCGATCTCGACGCTGCCGAAGAGCGCGAACGCGTTCGTACGGCGGCCGATGCGCCAGCGGCCCTTGCGGGTCGAACTGGAGAAGACGGCGACCAGACTCTCGGCGGCGACCGGTCCCACGGCCTCGTCCGGAGCGTGTGCGGTCGCATACGCGGGCGTGGACGACGCGGACGAGGGCGCGCCGAACCGGTGCGCGCCGTCGGCCGCCGCGGGCAGGTCCCGTACCAGCGGCTCCAGCTCGCCCATCGTCTTGGCGCGGTAGACGCCGTCGATGCGCTCGGCGTGCTCCTCCGCGTCCAGGCGGCCCTCCGCGAGGGCCTCGCGCAGGATGTCGGCGACCCGGTCGCGGTCGGCGTCGGAGGCGCGCAGGGGGGCGGACCGGGCGGGATCCACGGGCTGCGGCTTGGCGTCGTGCTTTTCGAGGTCCACGGAGCCAGCGTACCGAAACGCGATAGATCGCGACTAGGGGTACGGGGCGGTGGTGCCCTGGGCGCAACTGAGCCTTACCTCACAGGATCGGGGGCGTGGCGGCGGCATACGCTTGAGGGTGCTGTGCCAATGGAGGTCAGCCGCTGTCTGCCGAGTGAGGAATGGCCGTACTGATGCCAGAGTTCGCGTACTCCGATCTGCTCCCCCTGGGAGAGGACCACACGCCCTACCGACTGGTGACCGCCGAGGGTGTCTCCACCTTCGAGGCCGACGGCCGTACGTTCCTCAAGGTGGACCCGGAGGCACTGCGCAAGCTGGCCGCCGAGGCGATCCACGACATCCAGCACTATCTGCGCCCGGCGCACCTCGCCCAGCTGCGGAAGATCATCGACGACCCGGAGGCGTCGGGCAACGACAAGTTCGTCGCGCTCGACCTCCTCAAGAACGCGAACATCGCGGCGGCGGGCGTGCTGCCGATGTGCCAGGACACCGGCACGGCGATCGTGATGGGCAAGCGCGGCCAGAACGTGCTGACGTCGGGCGCCGACGAGGAAGCCCTCTCGCGCGGCATCTACGACGCGTACACGCAGCTCAACCTGCGCTACTCGCAGATGGCTCCGGTCACCATGTGGGAGGAGAAGAACACCGGCTCGAACCTGCCCGCGCAGATCGAGCTGTACGCGACGGACGGCGGCGCGTACAAGTTCCTCTTCATGGCGAAGGGCGGCGGCTCGGCCAACAAGTCGTTCCTCTACCAGGAGACGAAGGCCGTCCTGAACGAGGCCTCCATGATGAAGTTCCTGGAGGAGAAGATCCGTTCGCTGGGGACGGCCGCCTGTCCGCCGTACCACCTGGCGATCGTGGTGGGCGGCACGTCGGCGGAGTTCGCGCTCAAGACCGCGAAGTACGCCTCGGCGCACTACCTCGACGAGCTGCCGACCGAGGGCTCGGCGACCGGGCACGGCTTCCGCGACCAGGAGCTGGAGCAGAAGGTCTTCGAGCTGACGCAGAAGATCGGGATCGGGGCGCAGTTCGGCGGCAAGTACTTCTGCCACGACGTGCGCGTGGTGCGCCTGCCGCGCCACGGCGCCTCCCTCCCGGTGGCCATCGCCGTGTCCTGCTCGGCGGACCGCCAGGCGGTCGCGAAGATCACGGCCGAGGGCGTGTTCCTGGAAGAGCTGGAGAAGGACCCGGCGCGGTTCCTGCCGGAGACGACGGACGAGCAGCTGGACGAGTCCGGCGACGTGGTGAAGATCGACCTCAACCAGCCGATGGACGACATCCTCGCGGAGCTCACCAAGTACCCGGTGAAGACCCGTCTCTCGCTCACCGGGCCGCTGGTCGTGGCGCGCGACATCGCGCACGCCAAGATCAAGGAGCGGCTCGACGCGGGTGAGGAGATGCCGCAGTACCTGAAGGACCACCCGGTGTACTACGCCGGGCCCGCCAAGACCCCCGAGGGGTACGCGTCCGGGTCCTTCGGGCCGACGACGGCCGGGCGCATGGACTCCTACGTCGAGCAGTTCCAGGCGGCCGGGGGGTCCAAGGTGATGCTGGCGAAGGGGAACCGGTCGGGGCAGGTGACTTCGGCGTGCGACGCGCACGGGGGGTTCTACCTGGGCTCCATCGGTGGCCCTGCCGCCCGGCTCGCGCAGGACTGCATCAAGAAGGTCGAGGTCGTCGAGTACGAGGAGCTCGGGATGGAGGCGGTGTGGAAGATCGAGGTCGAGGACTTCCCGGCGTTCGTCGTCGTCGACGACAAGGGCAACGACTTCTTCCAGGCGCCGGCTGAGCCGCCGACGTTCTTGAACATCCCGGTACGGGGTGCGGCGCAGCAGTAGCGGTTGTTTGGCCCCACCCCGCCCCTTCACCTAGACCCTCCGGGGGTGGGTGAGGGGTGAGGGTGGTCTCCCGGGGGCTACGCCCCCGGACCCCCGGGCGGGGCTGCGCCCCTGCACCCGCTCGCGGGGCCTGCGGCCCCTGCACCCCGCTTCGGGGCTCCGCCCCGGACCCCGCTCCTCAAACGCCGGAGGGGCTGAATTTCGTGCCGCCGGACTGGATTTGGCCGGGCCCCGTTCTGCCTTTAGGGGCGCGGGGAACTGCGCGACCAGCCCTCACCGACCCGCAGACAAACGAGGGGTCCGGGGCCGCAGGGGCGCAGCCCCGCCCGGGGTCCGGGGGCGCAGCCCCCGGGAAACCGCCTCAACCCCCCACCCACCCCCGGAGGGTTCAGGTAACGGGCGGGGTGGGGGGCCTCTCCAGGAACGCCAGGCGGGCCCGCTTCTCCGGCTTGTCCACTTCCTCCCCCAGCACGAACCCCGACCGCACCATCCGCTCGATCGACTTCTCGTTCCGTACGTCCGGTTCCACCACGATCCGCTGGTGGGCGGGGTCGGAGAGGACGTAGTTGATCAGGGTTCTCATCAGGGCGCCCGTGAAGCCGGGGCGCGCCGGGCCCGGTGCGGGGGCCACCAGGATGTGGATGCCGACGTCGCCCGGGCGCACCTCGTAGCACTCCCCCAGCGGATCGGCGCCCGGCTCGTACGTCTGGAACAGCCCCACCGGCTCGTCGTCCAGCAGGAGCAGGAACGCGTGGTGCGTGGGGAGGGAGTCGACGTACGCGTAGGTCTCCTCCACGTACGCGCGGTCCGCGTCCAGCATCCCCCAGAACCGGGCCCGTTCCTGGGTGACCCACGAGTGGATCAGGTCCGCGTCCTCCGGCGGGTCCAGCGGGCGCAGCCGGACCGTTCCGAAGCCGGCGACCTTCTCCTCGTACGCGTGGGCACTCCGCTCGTACAACGTCTCTCTCCTCAGGTCGCTCCAGTCGGTCACCACCGGCGCCAGCTCCCCCGCCACCCACAGCGGGAGCTGGTCGCGGTGGTGGGGGCTGTCCGGTGCGCCCGACGCGCCGAACGGGACCACCCAGAGGCTGTCCTCGCGGCGGGCCAGGTCCCAGACGTACCGCGCGGCCGGGCCCCGGGCGCTGCGGTGTGTGAGGCCGGGGACGCTGCTCGTGGACAGGACGCAGTCGTGGTCGCCCGCCAGGCCCGGCCACTCCTGGGGCGCCGGCAGCGCCTGCCACGGCGCGAGCCGGTGCGCCTCGCCCCACGGCCCGAACTCCACGCCCTCCGCCGCCACTTCCTCCAGCGCCACCCGCACCAGCTCCACCCGGTCGAGCTCGGGCAGCATCGACGTCGTCAGGATCGTCTCCAGCGCGAACGCGATCCTCGGCGTCAGCGCCAGCCAGGGCAGGAACAGGTCGGGCAGGGGCGGGAGTTCGGCCAGGTCGGCGAAGGACGGGTGGGTCGCCAGGTGGCGTACGACCCGCTCCCGCACCGTCGCGTACGCCATCGCGTCCGTCGAATCCGCCTCCATGCGGCGGTCCCAGCCCGTCGTCAGACGGTCCCGGAGGGTCTCCGCCCGGGGAGTCAGGCCCTTGAGGTCCGTCAGCAGTCCCAGCAGCGGGCGTGCCGACGCCAGGTCCGTGTCCGTGTGGATCGCCGACATCCGCGGAGCCGTCCACGCGCGCGAGGCGGCCAGCAGGGCCGTTATGCGGTCCGCGCGGTACGGGGGCGCGAACTCCACGCCCAGCGGCGCCGCCAGGCCCCGCTGGTTGGCCATCACGGCCGTCCCGGACACCTCCGCGCGCGGCATCGGGGCCCAGCCCTGCCACGCGTGGGCCGCCTCCCACGCCGGTACGACCCGTACGCGGTTGATGTCGTGGCGCAGCGGTACGCGGCCCGCCACACGGTGCAGATGGCCGCCCCGGGTGTCGGCGGCCTGGACCACGTTGACCGGCTCGACCCACTCGTCGAAGGCGCGGTCGACGTCGTCGGCGGTCCGGGCGCGCAGCAGCGCCGGGAGCGCGGCGAAGCCGAGGGCGGCGGTGACGCGGGGCGGGTGGCGCAGGCTGATGGCGTCGGCCGCGTCGGGGCCGCCGATGATCACCGGGCCCCGGTCCGTCTCGATCACCTCGACCGTCACCGGGGCCGCGCCCGCCACCTCCACCGTCTCGACGTGGACGGACGCCGGGGCCCAGCCGTCGGGGCCGAGCGCGGCCACGTCCGTACCGTCGCGGCGCAGGCGTTCGCGGTAGAGGTCCTGGTAGTCGGCCATGGCGTTGGTGATGGCCCAGGCGACCGAGCCGGTGTGGCCGAAGTGGGCGATGCCGGGGACGCCGGGGACGGCGAGGCCGACGACGTCGAACTCCGGGCAGGAGAGGCGGATCTGCTGGTAGACGCCGGGGTCCTCGATGAAGCGGTGCGGGTCGCCCGCGATGATCGCGGCGCCGGTGGCGGTGTGCTCGCCGGTGACCAGCCAGCCGTTGGAGCCGGAGGTGCCGGGGCCGTCGGTGGCGAAGAGTTCCACCGCGCCCGCGCCGAGCGCCGCGACCGCCCGCTCGCGCCAGAGCTTGGTGGGGAAACCGGCGAAGAGGATGTGGGTGGAGAGCCAGACGCCCAGCGGCGTCCACGGTTCCCAGCGGCCGGGCGCCAGGCCCGACTCCGCGAAGCCGGGCCGACCGGCGGCCCCGCCCGCGAGCCCGTCGTTGACCCCCGCCACGTACGCCGTGACCCAGTCCGCCGTCTCCGCGTCCAGCGCCTCGAAGCACCGGCGGGCCGTGTCGGCCAGGCGGGCGCGGCGGGCGAAGACGTCCCAGCCGACCGCGTCGGGGCCGAGGAAGGCGGCCGTGGTGCCCTGCACCCGGTGCCGTTCGACCTCCAGCTGCCAGGCTCGGTCCACGGCGGTGACCCGCCCTTGCGCGTACGCCAGCTCACGGGCGTCGGCCGCCCGCAGGTGCGGGACGCCCCAGGTGTCGCGATAGACCTCGGCGCTCACGCCCGATCCCCTCCCTATAAGTTAGGACAGCCTAACCTAAAGGGAGGGGACGGTTATGTGGAGGCCGCCGTTACGCGAAGCGCTGCGACGGGGAGCCGTCGCACGGGCGCAGCGTCAGCGGGTCCTTGGCCGCCGCCAGCGTGGCGCACAGGCCGGTGGCCGCCGCCGGGCGCAGGGTGGAGCCGTCCCTGACGAACTCCTGGTTGGCGCCGCCGTGGCAGTTCCAGATGATCAGCTTGGCCCCGGCCGAGTAGTTCGCGCCCGGCACGTCCAGGCAGCGGTCCTGGGTGAGCTGGGTGTGGACCGACTTGCGGGTGCCGTCGTACCACCAGTTCTGGTTGCGGCCGCCGTGGCAGTCCCAGCCGACGACGGCGGTGTTGTTGGCGCTGGACGCGCCGCTCACGTCCAGACAGCTGCCGGTCGACGCGTTCTTCAGCGGCTGGTACGCGTCGTCCCAGGCGAGCGGGTAGAGCACCGGCGAACCGGTGGACGCCGGGTCGGCGCAACTGGCCTCACGCTGCCCCGAGTCGTAGATCTGGGTGAGGCAGGACGCGAAGGCGCCGTGGCCCCGGTAGTTGGGGTGGAAGGACTGGCGCACCGAGTTGGAGTCCGGCAGGCCCGGCTTGGACAGGTCGATGTAGAGGCCGCGCGCCCAGGTGTCCTCCATGCACACCTCGTGGCCGTTGAAGAGCCGCGAGTTGTCGAGGTAGACCGCGCCGGTGTCGGCCGCCGCCTTGCGCATCCCGCGCTCGAAGGCCGGGACGGCGGTGTTGCGGCCCCAGACGGTGTCGGAGTCGTAGCCGAGGCCGCCGCAGACGAGCTTGCCCGGGAAGTTCGGGTTGTCGTGGAAGTCGGGGCCGATCGGGCTCGGGTAGCCCATCACGACCAGCTTGTAGTCGCCGTCGGCGTACCCGGCGTCGCGCATCACGCTCTTCAGGTCGGTGACCGTCTGCTCGACCTTGGGCACCAGGCCGTCGACCCGCGCCTGCCAGCCGGGCGCGTACTTCGACTCGCACGGGCCCTGGAGCAGCAGGTACCGCTCCACGCAGTCGGTCATCACCGGCCCGAACTGGAGGTCGTCGTTGGCCCCGGCGACAAGCAGCACCATCTTGATGCGGGTGTTGCGGGCCTTGATGGCCAGGCTGTCGCTCTGCACGAGCTCGTCCGCGTACTGCTTCGAGCCGCCTATCCGGATATTGCCGGTGTACGCGCCCGAACAAGCCACGTTGTACGTCTCGTCGGCAGGGATCCCGGTGCGGTGGATCGCGGAGTCCGGCGCCCGGTGGCACCAGTTGTCGGGGCCGTTGGTGCCGGCCTCGTAGGTGCCGACGCCCTCGCCGGAGATCTCGCTGTCGCCGAGCGAGATGAGCCCGGTCCTGCGCTGGTCCATGGGCCGCTCGGCGGAATCCCCGTACAGCTTGAGCGCCTCGGCGGCGCGGATCTTCTCAAGCTCGGGCGGAAGGGGGGTGGACTGTACCGTCGCCGCGGGTGCGGCCGTCGCTGTCGCCGTCATGCCCCCGAACGCGGCCGCCGCGGCCACGGCGGCCGCGAACGTACAGCGAAGTCTGTTCCTGGTGCGCCTCATTGCGCCTCCCCGGTGATGAGTTACCACCGGTATTTACTGGCCGGTAGGGCCCCTTGGGAATAGCTAGAACAAGACAAGTGCTCATCTTTACAAGGAGGTTCAAGAACATGAACGACAGTGAGTACCGCGTCGAGCACGACTCCATGGGCGAGGTGCGGGTCCCCGCGCACGCCAAGTGGCGGGCCCAGACGCAGCGGGCGGTGGAGAACTTCCCCGTCTCCGGACAGCGTCTGGAGCGCGCCCACATCGAGGCGCTGGCCAGGATCAAGGCGGCCGCCGCCAAGGTCAACGCCGAACTGGGCGTGCTGGACAAGGACATCGCGGGGGCGGTCCAGGAGGCGGCCGCGGAGGTCGCCGAGGGGCGGTGGGACGAGCACTTCCCGGTCGACGTCTTCCAGACCGGCTCGGGCACCTCGTCCAACATGAACATGAACGAGGTGGTGGCGACCCTGGCGAGCGAGCGCCTCGGCCGGGACGTCCACCCCAACGACCATGTCAACGCCTCGCAGTCGTCCAACGACGTCTTCCCCTCCTCCATCCACATCGCCGCCACGGCCGCCGTCACCGGCGATCTGATCCCGGCCCTGGAACACCTCGCCGAGGCCCTGGAGCGCAAGGCCGCCGAGTTCGCGGACGTGGTGAAGTCCGGGCGTACGCATCTGATGGACGCCACCCCGGTCACCCTCGGCCAGGAGTTCGGCGGCTACGCGGCGGCCATGCGCTACGGCGTGGAGCGGCTGCGGGCCTCGCTGCCCCGGCTCGCCGAGCTCCCGCTGGGCGGCACCGCCGTCGGCACCGGCATCAACACCCCGCCCGGGTTCTCGGCGGCCGTGATCGCGGAGGTGGCGCGGGCGACCGGCCTTCCGCTCACCGAGGCCCGCGACCACTTCGAGGCGCAGGGGGCGCGGGACGGCCTGGTGGAGACGTCCGGCCAGCTCCGCACGGTCGGCGTCTCGCTCACCAAGATCTCCAACGATCTGCGCTGGATGGCGTCGGGGCCGCGCACCGGACTGGCCGAGATCAACCTGCCCGACCTCCAGCCGGGCTCCTCGATCATGCCCGGCAAGGTCAACCCGGTCATCCCGGAGGCCGTGCTGATGGTCGCCGCGCAGGTGACCGGCAACGACGCGACGGTCGCGGCGGCGGGTGCGGCGGGCAACTTCGAGCTGAACGTGATGCTCCCGGTCATCGCCAGGAACCTGCTGGAGTCGATCCGGCTGCTCGCGAGCGTCTCCCGACTGCTCGCCGACCGCACCGTCGACGGGATCACCGCGAACCGCGAGCGGGCGCGGGAGTACGCGGAGTCCTCGCCGTCGGTCGTCACCCCGCTCAACAAGTACATCGGGTACGAGGAGGCGGCGAAGGTCGCCAAGAAGTCGCTGGCCGAGCGCAGGACGATCCGCGAAGTGGTCCTGGCGGGCGGGTACGTGGAGCGCGGCGACCTCACCGAGGCGCAGCTGGACGAGGCCCTGGACGTACTGCGGATGACCCGGCCGTGAGGCGCGGACGGTGCCGGTGCCGGAGCGATGACCGGGCGATGACCGCGGCCGTGACGCGGGTCGCAGCGCGGTCTTGACCGTGCTCCTAGGATCTGCGCATGACAGGTACCGGAGGCATGAACCACTGGGCGCCGGGGGACCAGATCCTCTGGCGCTACCGCGGCAATGCCCCCGGCCCGAACAGCCACGTCCACATCTGCCGCCCGGTGACCGTCGTCCAGGACACCGACGAACTGCTCGCCGTGTGGATGGCGCCGGGCACCGAGTGCGTCAAGCCCGTGCTCGTGGACGGCACCCCCGTCCACGAGGAGCCCCTCGCCACCCGCTACACCGCCCCGCGCACCACGGAGCGCGCGCGCTGGTTCGGCACCGGGGTGCTCAAGCTGGCGCGCCCCGGCGACCCCTGGTCGGTCTGGCTGTTCTGGGAGCGGGGCTGGCGCTTCCGGAGCTGGTACGTGAACCTGGAGGAGCCGCGCACGCGGTGGTCGGGCGGGATCGACTCCGAGGACCACTTTCTCGACATCTCCGTCTACCCGGACCGCACCTGGCAGTGGCGGGACGAGGACGAGTTCGCGCAGGCCCAGCGGGTGGGGCTGATGGACGCGGCCCAGGCCCGGCGGGTCCGGGCGGCAGGGGCGGCGGCGGTCGAGGTGATCCGGGCGTGGGGCAGGCCGTTCTCGGACGGGTGGGAGGAGTGGCGGCCCGATCCGCGGTGGCCGGTTCCGGCGCTCCCGGCGGACTGGGATCGCACCCCGGCGCATATGCCGTCGTGAGACCCTTGATGCGCCCCCGGGGTTCAAACGTAGGATCGTCCTCCGCAAGGCTGCGCATCGACAACGAGGGAACCCAGGGCGCAAATTGACCGTATGTCACCTCAAGGGGGGTCGGGACGTGAGCGGTGTCGCGGCCGCCCATGGAGCGGGTATACCGCACGAAGCGACTGCCTCGCGCATCCTTGCCCTGCTTCCAGCACGGTGGATGTCTCACTCCGGACGGACGGAACCCGACGCGTGACGGAGCACCAGCCCACTTCGCACGAGAGCCGGCACCAGGAGCAGCTGGCCCGGCCTCCTGAGGCGGCCCGGCCGCGCCCGGACGAGCCGGGCGCGGGCTCCGCCGCGCACTCCGCAGTGCCCGCTCCCCAGGCCACGGCTCCGGCCGCCCGGCGGGGCCAGGCCCGCGCGGCCACCGCCTCCGTGCCCGGCCAGCCCGAGCCGGGCTCGCGCGACCTCGCCCGTGATCTGGGCGCGGCGGCGACCGCGAGCGCGATGGGGGTGCCGCCCGGACGGGGTCCCTCCCAGTCCCCGGGCGACGACGTGCCCGGCGGCCCGGCCTCCGGCGCTCCCGGGGCCGGCAGCGGCGGCGAGATCCCCATCGGCGGGGACAGTGCGGCCGTGGCCCGCCGCGAGGGCGACCGGCTGCGGTTCGTGGGCGCCGCGACCCGCAGGATCGCGCGCGGCATAGACCTCGACGAGATCGTGCTCGGGCTGTGCCGGGCCACCGTCCCGACCTTCTCGGACGCGATACTCGTGCATCTGCGCGACCCGCTTCCGGTCGGGGACGAGCGGCCCGCCAGCCCCTTCGTGCTGCGGCTGCGCCGAACCGACCGGCTGCGTTTAGTCGATGAGTCCCTCCAGGAGCCGGAGGCGATCGACGCCCTGTCCCTGCTGAACGCCCAGACCGATCTGACGCCGGCCGCCGAGCTCTGCGAGGTCCGCACCGGCGGCGCCCTCGCCGAGGTGCTGCGCGGGGTGCGGCCGGTCTTCGGCGACTCCGTGCCCGCCCGGCTCGCCCTGGCCGAGTTGCTCGGCCCCGACCGCCCGGTCCCGGGCGGCCACCGGACCATACTCGCCCCGCTCCGGGGCCGGCGCCGCGTGATCGGCGCCGCCGTGTTCGTACGCGGCCTGGAGCGGCCCGCCTTCGAGGCGAACGACCTGCTGGTGGCGGCCCAGTTGGCCACCCACACCGCGCTCGGCATCGACAAGGCCGTGCTGTACGGGCGCGAGGCGTACATCGCCGACGAGCTCCAGCGGACCATGCTGCCGGACTCGCTGCCCCAGCCGACCGGCGTGCGGCTCGCCTCGCGCTATCTGCCGGCCGCCGAGACCGCCCGGGTCGGCGGTGACTGGTACGACGCGATCCCGCTGCCCGGCAGCCGGGTCGCGCTGGTCGTCGGCGACGTCATGGGCCACTCGATGACCTCGGCCGCGATCATGGGCCAGCTGCGCACCACCGCGCAGACCCTGGCCGGGCTCGACCTGCCGCCCCAGGAAGTGCTGCACCACCTCGACGAGCAGGCCCAGCGGCTCGGCACCGACCGGATGGCGACCTGCCTGTACGCGGTGTACGACCCGGTCGCCCACCGGATCACCATCGCCAACGCCGGACATCCGCCGCCGGTCCTGCTGCACCTGGGCGGGCGCGCCGAGGTGCTGCGGGTGCCGCCGGGCGCGCCGATCGGCGTGGGCGGGGTCGACTTCGAGGCGGTCGAGCTGGACGCCCCGGCGGGCGCCACCCTGCTCCTGTACACGGACGGCCTGGTGGAGTCCCGGCTGCGGGACGTGTGGACCGGCATCGAGCAGCTCCGCGAGCGCCTCGCCGCCACCGCCCAGCTGACCGGCCCGGACCACCCGCCGCCGCTCGAAGCGCTCTGCGACGACGTCCTGGACATGCTGGGCCCCGGCGACCGGGACGACGACATCGCGCTGCTCGCCGCCCGCTTCGACGGGATCGCGCCGAGCGACGTGGCGTACTGGTTCCTGGACCCGGAGGACTCGGCACCCGGCCGGGCCCGCCGACTGGCCCGGCGCGCCCTGGCCCGCTGGGGTCTTGAGGAGCTCACGGACTCGGTGGAGCTGCTGGTCAGCGAGGTCGTCACCAACGCCGTGCGGTACGCGGAGCGCCCGGTGACCCTGCGGCTGCTCAAGACGGACGTCCTGCGCTGCGAGGTCGGCGACGACTCGCCGCAGCTGCCCCGGCAGCGGCGGGCGCGGGACACCGACGAGGGCGGGCGCGGTCTGTTCCTGGTGAACCGGCTGGCCAGGCGGTGGGGCGCGACCCGGCTCTCCGGCGGCAAGGTGGTCTGGTTCGAGCTGGCGACCCGCCCCTGAGGCGATCGCCCGGCCCGTTGCCGGGCGGCAGGTGAAACGCGTCGGCCCCCCGCCCTGATGGGTGGGGGGCCGACCTGCGTGTCACGGGCGTGGGCTACGGCGTGTTGCCGCCGCCCTGGATGGTGCCCTGGTTCGTCCCGCCGTCGGCCGTTCCCGTGGTCGTCCCGCCGTCGGTCGTGCCGGTGGTGGTGCCGCCGTTGGTCTGACCGGTGGTCGTGCCGCCGTTGGTGGGCTGGCCGGTGGTACCGCCGTTGGTCTGACCGGTGGTGGTGCCGCCGTTGGTGGGCTGCCCGTTGGTGCCGCCGGTCGTCGGCGTGCGCGACGGGGTGTGGCTCGGCGTGCGCGACGGTGTCCGGCTCGGGGTGTGCGACGGGGTGTGCGAGGGCGTGTTGGACGGGGTGTTGGACGGCGTGGTCGCCGGGGTCTCGTCCGGCTGCTTGGCCGCGCCCTGGTCGGTGTCCAGGTCGAACTCGGAGTCGCTACTGCCGACCGCGTCGAAGGTGTACGCGGCCCAGATCCTCGCCGGAATGGAGCCACCGGCGACCCGGCCGTCGATGTCGGCGACGTCCTTGAGGGAGACCTGGCTGCCCTTGCCGACCGTGGTCTCCTTGCCGTCGATCTTCACCGTACGCGGCCCGGCGGCCTCGCCCCACAGACCGACGGAGGTCACCAGCGAGGGCGTGTAGCCGGTGAACCAGGCCGACTTGTTGTCGTCGGAGGTACCGGTCTTGCCCGCGACCACCTGCCCGTCGCGGTTGGACGCGTCCCGCACCGACCTCTTGGCCGTACCGTCGTCGACCACGCCGGTGAGCACCGAGGTGACGGCGTCGGCCGCCTCACGGCTGACCACCTGGTCGCCGATCGGGTCCGGCCTGTTGTACTTGGCCGTCTTGTGCTGGGCCGACTTGACGATGGACGGCGTGACCTTCTTGCCGTGGTTGTCGAGCGTGGCGTACGCGCCGGCCATCTCCATCGGGCTCGCGCCGTACGAGCCCAGGGTCATGGCGGGATGGGCGCCGACGCCCTTCATGTGGTTGAGGCCGAGCGCGACGGCTGTGTCCCGCAGCTTCGGAAGCCCCACGTCCACGCCCATCTGCGCGAAGACGCTGTTGACGGACTTGTTCATCGCCGTCTGCACGGTGATGGGGCCGTAGCTCTGGTCGTCCTCGTTGGGCGGCGCGTAGCTGTCGCCGCCCTTGCCCTTCACCGGGCGCTTGTTGTCGCCGTTGTAGATCGTGTTGGCCCGGATCTCCTTGCCGTCCTGCGTCTCGGCCTTGTCGTTGAGCGCGGCGGCGAGGATCAGCGGCTTGAAGGTCGAGGCGGGCTGGTAGGTGGCCGTCTTCGCGTTGCTGATCTGGTGCTTCATATAGTCCTGGCCGCCGTACAGCGCGACGACCGAACCGGTCTTCGGGTCCACCGAGACGGCGCCGGCCTGGACGTCCTGGTCGACCTTCTTCTTCTTGTCCAGCTTGCTGGTCAGCTCCTGCTTCACCGCGCCCTCAAGGAGCTGCTGCTTCTTGGGGTCGATGTTGAGCGTGATGGTCCAGCCGCCCTTGGCCAGATCCGCTTCGCTGATGCCGTTGTGGACGAGCTCTTCCTTGGCGGCCCGGACCATGTAGCCGGTCTGGCCCTCCATGCCGGGGTCGGGCTTGGGCTCGATCGGCACCGGGAACTTCATCGCCGCCCGCTGGGCCGCGTCCAGTTCCTTCATCTTGACCATGTTGTCGAGGACGTAGTTCCAGCGGTTGGTCACCAGCTTCTTGCCGGTCTCCGTGGCCACCGCCCAGTCGTACTGGCTGGGCGCCTGGAGCAGCGCCGCCAGATAGGCGCCCTGCTCGGTGGTCAGCTTGGTGGAGTCCACCCCGTAGTACGCCTGCGCCGCGGCCTGGATGCCGTAGGAGTTGCGGCCGTAGAAACTGGTGTTGATGTACCCGGCCAGGATCTCCTTCTTGTCGTACTTCTGGTCGACCTTGAGGGAGATCACCAGCTCCTTGAGCTTGCGGGTGACCGTCTGGTCCTGGCTCAGGTAGAAGTTCTTGACGTACTGCTGGGTGATGGTCGAGCCACCCTGCTTGCCCTTGCCGGAGAGGGTGTTCAGCAGGCCTCGGGCGGTGCCCTTGAAGTCGACGCCGGAGTCCTTGTAGAAGGACATGTTCTCGGCGGCGACGAAGTCCAGCTGGACCTTCTCGGGGATCTTGTCGAGCCCGACGACCTCACGGTTGAGCTGCCCGGTGCGGGCGATGATCTTGCCGTTGGAGAGCTTGTAGACGTTGCTCTGCAGCTGCGCCTGGGCGTTCGCCTCAGGGATCGGCGTCATCAGATAGATGATGTAGAAGCCGCCCATCGTGAGCAGGACGAGGCCGAAGAAGGTGCCGAGCATCTTCTTCCAGGTGAAGAGCCTGCGTATCCGCCCGCCCTTCTTCTGCGTGGTCCGGCGCGCACCGCGCTGCCGGGCCCGCCGCTCTTCCGCTCGGCCCATAACCTCAGTCGCTCGCCTTCTTGACTCGCCAGATCAGCTCAGAAAACTAACACCGCACGTGTGGACAAAGGGGAGCCCATCACGTCTTTTCCGTACGTGAGAATCAGCACCCGGTCCATGGGAACCGACTGACAAATGGCCCTGAGGGTTGCCAGAACCCAGGATCCTGCCCGTTTTTGCATGGGAATGTCATGTTCCCCCAGGCGCTATGCACCAGGGGTATACACACCGCGTATACCTAGTGCGTATAGTCCTCCTCATGTCACTCGGCTCGTCATCCGGCCCGTCGTCCGGCCCCCTGCTCAGCGCGAGCGGGCTGCGCAAGGCCTTCGGCTCCACACCCGCCCTCGACGGCGCGGACTTCACCCTCTCCCCCGGTGAGGTCGTCGCCGTCATGGGGCCCTCGGGGTCCGGGAAGTCCACGCTGCTGCACTGTCTCGCCGGGATCGTCCGGCCCGACGCGGGGACCATCACGTACGACGGGCGCGACGTGACCGCGATGAACGACACCCGGCGCTCGGCCCTGCGCCGCCGCGACTTCGGGTTCGTGTTCCAGTTCGGCCAGCTCGTGCCCGAGCTCACCTGCGCCGAGAACGTGGCGCTGCCGCTGCGGCTCGACGGGGTGCGCCGCAAGGACGCCGACCGCGCGGCGATGCACTGGCTGGAGCGCCTGGAGGTCGACGGAGTCGCCCGGCGGCGGCCCGACCAGATATCCGGCGGCCAGGGCCAGCGCGTCGCCGTCGCCCGCGCCCTGGTCACCGCGCCCCGGGTGGTCTTCGCCGACGAGCCGACCGGCGCCCTGGACTCGCTCAGCGGCGAGCTGGTGATGCGACTGTTCACCGAGGCCGCCCGGGACACCGGCGCGGCCGTGGTCCTGGTCACCCACGAGACCCGGGTCGCCGCCTACTCGGACCGCGAGATCACCGTCCGCGACGGCCGCTCCCGCGATCTCACGCCCGCCCCGGCCGGTGCCCGGTGACCCGCCGCGTCCGCGAGCTGGCGCTCGGCGCCAAGTTCGCCTTCACCGGCGGCCGCGAGGGCTGGATCCGTACGCTGCTGACCGCGCTCGGCGTGGGGCTCGGGGTCGCGCTGCTCTTCGCGGCCGCGTCGATCCCGCATGTCAACCAGGCGAGCAGCGCGCGCGGCGACGCCCGGGTGCCCGCCGCCTCCGGCAGCAAGAAGCCGTTCGAGCGCTCCGACAGCTCGGTGCTCTTCGACATGGTGGGCACCCAGTACCGCGGCGAGTCCCTCGGCGGACTCCTGCTGCGCCCCGAGGGCAAGCACCCCGCCGTGCCGCCCGGTCTGAGCGCCCTGCCCGGCCCGGGTGAGATGGCCGTCTCGCCCGCCCTGCGCGAGCTGCTCGACTCGCCGAAGGGCGAACTGCTGCGCCAACGGCTCCCGTACGAGGTCACCGCGAGCATCGGCGACGCCGGGCTCCTCGACCCCACCGAGCTCTTCTTCTACGCGGGCAGCTCGACCCTCAGCCAGGCGGGCGGCGCCCTTCGCACCGACAAGTTCGGCGGCGAGGTCCAGAAGCTGCCGCTCAACCCGGTCCTGGTGGCGCTCACCGTGGTGGCCTGCGTGGTGCTGCTGCTGCCGGTGATCATCTTCATCGCCACCGCCGTACGGTTCGGCGGCGAGCGCCGCGACAAGCGGCTCGCGGCCCTGCGCCTGGTCGGCGCCGACACCGGGATGACCCGGTGGATCGCGGCCGGGGAGGCGCTCGCGGGCTCGGCGCTCGGTCTGCTGCTCGGAACGGTCCTCTTCCTCTTCGGCCGCGAACTCATCGGCGGCGTCCGCTTCTGGAGCTTCGCCGCCTTCCCCGCCGACTTCACCCCGGCCCCCGCACTCGCCGTGCTCGTACTGCTCGCCGTGCCGCTCGCGGCCGTCGTGGTCACCCTCTTCACGATGCGCTCGGTGGCCGTCGAGCCGCTGGGCGTCGTACGGGCCGCCAAGCCCCGTCGGCGCAGGGTGTGGTGGCGGCTGCTGCTGCCCGCGGCCGGGGTCACCGTCCTCACCGTGTCCCCCAAGGCGGGCGTGGACGAGGGCGTCACCGACCCGAACCTGGTCGCGCTGGGCGCGATCCTCACCCTGACCGGTCTCGCGACGCTGCTGCCGTGGCTGGTGGAGGCGGCGGTCGCCCGGCTGCGCGGCGGCCCGGTCGCCTGGCAGCTGGCCGTACGCAGGCTCCAGCTCGGCGGCGGCACCGCGAGCCGGGCCGTCGCGGGCATCACCGTGGCGGTGGCGGGCGCCATCTCGCTCCAGATGATGACCACCGGCATCCACGCCGACTTCGTCCGCACCACCGACCAGGACCCCAGCCGCGCGCAGATCGACGTCACCGCGAGCTTCCCGAGCGGCGAGCGCGCCCAGCGGATGATCCACGACTTCCGCGCCACCAAGGGCGTCGAGGCGGTGATCGGCACGGTCGAGACCTACGCGACCCGGCCCGGCCACTACACCGGGGGCCAGATCCAGCCCACCACCACCCTGACCGTGGGCGACTGCGCCACCCTCGCGGAGCTCGCCCGCATCCCCTCCTGCCGGGACGGCGACACCTTCGTCGTCCACCCCGCGGACGACAAGCGGCTCAGCGCGTGGGTGGACGAGACCGCGCGGCCCGGCGAGGTGGTCAACCTGGACACCTCCTCCGACTACGACTCCTCGGTGAAGCCGGTCCTGTGGACGCTGCCCAAGTCGGCCCGCCCGGTCCTCTCCCGGCCCGACCCGATGGGCGAGAACCGGTACGGCATCTTCGCCACCCCCGGCGCCGTCGACGTCACCAAGCTCCCGTCGGCCGAGACGAAGGCCATGATCAAGGTCGACCGGAAGGTGCCGGACGCCGACGAGTACGTACGCAACACCGCCGCGGCCATCGACCCGGCCATGACCGTGCGCACCATCGACAACGTCGAGCGCGACAAGCAGTACGCCAGTGTCCAGAGCGGGCTGCGGACCGGGGCGATCGCCACCATGCTGCTGATCGCGCTGAGCCTGCTCGTCTCGCAGATCGAGCAGCTGCGCGAGCGCCGCAGGCTCCTCTCGGTCCTGGTCGCCTTCGGCACCCGGCGCTCCTCGCTCGCCCTGTCCGTGCTGTGGCAGACCGCCGTGCCGGTCGTCCTCGGGGTCGTGCTCGCGGTCGCGGGCGGCACCGCGCTGGGCGTGGCCCTGCTCGACATGGTCGGCAAGGAGGTCACCGACTGGTGGCTTTTCCTGCCGCTCGCGGGCACCGGTACCGTCGCCGTCCTGGTGGTGACGCTGCTCAGCCTGCCCCCGCTGTGGCGCCTGATGCGCCCCGACGGCCTCCGTACCGAGTGACCCGACCACCGTCCGCAGACGTACAGCAGAAAGGCATCTGAGCATGTCCATCGGCCACACCCTCCTCGGACTCCTTGAGTCGGGCCCGCGCCATGGGTACGACCTCAAGCGCGCCTTCGACGAGAAGTTCGGGCACGACCGCCCGCTGCACTACGGGCAGGTCTACTCGACCATGTCGCGCCTGCTGAAGAACGGCCTCGTGGAGGTCGACGGCGTGGAGGCCGGCGGCGGCCCCGAGCGCAAGCGGTACGCGATCACCGAGGCCGGCATCACCGATGTCGAGGCCTGGCTCAAGCAGCCGGAGAAGCCCGAGCCGTACCTCCAGTCGACGCTCTACACCAAGGTCGTCCTCGCGCTGCTCACCGGCCGCAGCGCCGGGGACCTGCTCGACACCCAGCGGGCCGAGCACCTGCGGCTGATGCGCATCCTCACCGACCGCAAGCGCCGCGGCGACCTCTCCGACCAACTGATCTGCGACCACGCCCTGTTCCACCTGGAGGCGGACCTGCGCTGGCTGGAACTGACCGCCGCCCGCCTCGACCAGCTCGCCACGGAGGTACGCGCATGACGCCCGCCGGCTCCCTGCTCCTCGCCAAGGACCTGCGCAAGTCGTACGGGTCCACGCCCGCCCTCGACGGCGCGGAGTTCTCCATCCACCCCGGCGAGGTCGTCGCCGTCATGGGCCCGTCCGGCTCGGGCAAGTCGACGCTGCTGCACTGCCTGGCCGGGATCGTCACGCCCGACTCGGGGACGATTGTCTACAACGGCCGTGAGCTGTCGGCGATGAAGGACGCGGAGCGCAGCGCGCTGCGCCGCAGCGAGTTCGGCTTCGTCTTCCAGTTCGGCCAGCTCGTCCCCGAGCTGACCTGTACGGAGAACGTGGCCCTGCCGCTGCGGCTGACCGGGGTGCGGCGCAAGGAGGCCGAGCGCACGGCGCTGTCGTGGATGGAGCGCCTGGAGGTCGACGACCTCGGGAACAAGCGGCCCGGCGAGGTCTCCGGCGGCCAGGGCCAGCGCGTCGCCGTGGCCCGCTCGCTGGTCACCTCGCCGCGGGTGATCTTCGCGGACGAGCCGACCGGCGCCCTCGACTCGCTCAACGGCGAGCGCGTGATGCAGCTGCTCACCGAGGCCGCCCGGTCCACCAACGCGGCGGTCGTCCTGGTCACCCACGAGGCCCGGGTCGCCGCCTACTCCGACCGGGAGATCGTCGTACGCGACGGAAAGTCCCGCGACATGATGCTGGAGCACTCCGTATGAACAGGCTCCGCGACCTCTCCCTGGGGGCCAAGTTCGCGCTCACCGGCGGCCGCGAGGGGTGGACGCGCACGCTGATGACGGCGATCGGCGTCGGGCTCGGCGTGGCGCTCCTGCTCGCCACCACCGCCCTGCCGGGCGCGCTCTCGGCGCGGGACGCGCGCGACAACGCGCGCAACGACTACGGCGCCGGGCAGGAGACGCCCGCGGCCGCCGACACCATGCTGATCGCCCGTACCGACACGGTCTTCGACGGTGCGGACATCCGCGGCCGGCTGACACAGCCCGAGGGCGACCGGGCGCCGGTGCCGCCGGGTCTGTCCGCGCTGCCCGCGCCCGGCACGATGGTGGTCTCGCCCGAGCTGCGCGACCTGCTGGAGTCGCCCGGCGGCAAACTGCTGCGCGAGCGCGTCCCGTACAAGATCACCGGCACGATCGGGCACGCGGGCCTGCTGGGCCCGCACGAACTCGCCTACTACGCGGGCAGCGACGCCCTCAAGGGCCGCAAGGCGCTGAACTCGGACCGGATCGACATCGAGCGCATCAAGACCTTCCCCGACAAGAAGGCGGGCGAGCCGATCGACCCGATCCTGGCGCTGCTCATCGTGATCATCTTCGTGGTGCTGCTGCTGCCGGTCGCGGTCTTCATCGCGGCAGCCGTCCGCTTCGGCGGCGACCGGCGCGACAAGCGCCTCGCGGCGCTGCGGCTGGTGGGCGCGGACAGCCGGATGACCCGGTGGATCGCGGCGGGCGAGGCGCTGGCGGGCTCGCTCCTGGGGCTCGCCCTCGGCACGGTGTTCTTCCTGATCGCCCGCCAGTACGTGGGTGAGGTCACGATCGCCCGGCTCAACGTCTTCCCCTCCGACCTGAACCCCAGCGCGGCGCTGGCGCTCCTGGTGGGAGCGGCGGTGCCGGCGGCGGCGGTCGGGGTGACGCTGTTCGCGCTGCGCGGAGTGGTGATCGAACCGCTCGGTGTCGTACGGACGTCGGTGCCGCGCCCGCGGCGCCTGTGGTGGCGTCTGCTGCTGCCGGTGGTCGGACTCGGCCTCCTCGTGCCGATGTTCGACAAGGGCCGTGACACCGGCTTCTACAACCAGACCCAGGTGATCGGCGGTACGGTCCTGCTGCTCATCGGCGTGTCGGCGCTGCTGCCGTGGCTGATCGAGACGGTGGTGCGGCGGCTCGGCGGCGGCGGGGTCGGCTGGCAACTGGCCGTCCGCCGCCTCCAGTTGAACTCGGGCGCCGCGGCCCGCCTGGTGAACGGCATCGCGGTGGCGGTGGCCGGGGCGATCGCGCTGCAGATGCTCTTCAGCGGCATCGAGGGCGACTACGTGACGTCCAGCGGCGAGGACACGGCCCGCGCCCAGATGGTCGTCCCGGTGTCCTCGGACCTGTCCAAGGCCGAACAGGCGCGCCGCGAGGAGAACCTGAGGGCGGTGCCGGGCGTGACGGGCACGACGACGCTGGGGAACGTCGGCCTGCACACCCAGGCGCGGAACCCGGAGGACCAGAAGTACGTCGAGATGGCGGTGGGCGACTGCCGGGCCTTGCGCGAGGTGGGCGAGCTGACCTCGTGCAAGGACGGCGACGTGTTCGTGGCGAGCGGCGGCGAGTTCGGCGGGGAGGGCGCGGCGGCGGGCGCGAAGCTGTACTTCTCCCCGACGGACGGCGGGAACCGCAAGGAGACGGAGATCGCCTACACGGTGCCGCGCGACGCGCGGACGGTCCCGGCCCGGACGGACCCGGTGGGCATCAAGCGCGGCGGCCTGCTGGTCACGCCGGGAGCGATGCGCAACCTCGCGAAGGCGCGGGTGTACTACACGACGTACGTGACGACGCGGCCGGGCGACGCGCTGGTGGCCGACCGGGTCCTGAACGCGGCGTGGGCGGCGGACCCGTTCACGCGGGCGCGGCAGCTCAACGACGAGAAGACCGCGGTCAAGTTCGCCGGTGTCCGACGGGGCCTGTACATCGGCGCCGCCGCGGTCCTGCTGCTGATCGGCACGAGCCTGCTGGTCTCCATGCTGGAGCAACTGCGCGAACGCAAGCGCCTGCTCTCGTCCCTGGTCGCCTTCGGCACCCGCCGCACGACCCTGAGCTGGTCGGTCCTGTGGCAGACAGCGGTCCCGGTGGCCCTGGGCCTCACCCTGGCGGCGGGCGTGGGCCTCGGCCTGGGCGCGGTCCTGCTCCGCATGGTCGGCCACCCGATCCACGTCGACTGGCCGTCGGTGGCGGGGATGGTGGGGATCGGCGGGGCGGTGGTGTTGCTGGTGACGGCTTTGTCCCTGCCACCGCTGTGGAGGCTGATGCGACCGGACGGGTTGCGAACGGAGTGACTCTGCGGGGCGCGGTGTGTTGCCTGCGAGCCGGTGGGGGCTGAGCGCGCAGTTCCCCGCGCCCCTGAGGGGCGGGCCCCATCGGCACCGGATACCCCCAACCCCCTAGGGGCGCGGGGAACTGCGCGACCAGCCCAAGACGGCCCGCAGACGAACGGGGTCCGGGGCGCAGCCCCCGGGAAACGAGCCTCCACCCCCACCCACCCCCGGAGGGTTTAGGGAAGGGGCGGGGAGGGGCACAACCGCACAGGCAACACCCCCAGCGCTCCCCGCAACGCCCCCGCGAACTCCTCGAACTCCCCCTGCCGCGCCGCACCCGAGCGAATCGCCAGAGCCACCCGCCGCGACGGAGCCGGATCCGCGAAGTACCCGGTGACCAGGCGGTCGTTGCGGGACGTCTCCACCCGCAGAGCCGTACGCGGCAGCAACGTCACCCCCAGCCCACCCGCCACCAACTGCACCAGCGTGGACAGCCCCGCCGCGGTCGTCGTCACGGCCGCCCCTTCCTCCCGCCCCGCCTCCCGGCAGATGTCGAGCGCCTGGTCGCGCAGGCAGTGGCCCTCGTCGAGCAGCAGGAGGTCCAGCTCGCGCAGCGCCTCGCGCGGCACGTCCGTACGCCCGCCCAGCCAGTGCTCCTGCGGCATGACCAGCACGAAGTCCTCGTCGAAGAGGGGGAGTTCGGTTACGCCGGGAACGCCCAGCGGGACCGCCAGGAGCAGGACGTCCAGACGTCCCGCCGCCAGCCCGTCGAGCAGCGACGACGTCTGCTCCTCGTGGACCTGGAGGTCCAGCTCCGGGTACCGGTCGTGGACCAGCCGCAGCACCGTCGGCAGCAGATACGGCGCCACCGTCGGGATCACCCCGAGCCGCAGCACCCCGGTGAACGGGGCCCGTACCGCCTCGGCCTCCTCCAGGAGCGACCCCACCGCGTCCAGGACCGCCTTCGCCCGCAACGCGAGGCGTTCCCCGGCGGGCGACAGGAGCACCCGGCGCGTGGTGCGCTCCAGGAGCTGCACCCCCAGCGCCTCCTCCAGCGCGGAGACCGCCCCGGACAGCGCGGGCTGGCTCATTCCGATCGCCGCCGCCGCGTCCCGGAAGTGCAGATGCTCGGCCACCGCCGCGAACGCCCGCAGCTGCGCCAGGCTCGGCTGTTTGACGGGCTTCACAGCCGTCCGGACCCGCGCCGCGCCCGCGCCGCCCGCACCATTACTTATAGCCACTGATAAGCACCTCCGATCACGATGACCGAGTCTAGCTATTTCCCTGATCAATGCCTCCTGTGACACCATCCGGAATCCGTCCAACCCCCAGGGAAGCCCCCAAAAAGGATCCTTCCCGATCGCAAGGAGAGCGCGTGCTCACTGTCGGTGACAAGTTCCCCGAGTTCGACCTGACCGCCTGCGTGTCGCTGGAAAGCGGCAAGGAGTTCGAGCAGATCAACCACAAGACCTACGAGGGCAAGTGGAAGATCGTCTTCGCATGGCCCAAGGACTTCACCTTCGTGTGCCCGACCGAGATCGCCGCTTTCGGCAAGCTGAACGACGAGTTCGCCGACCGTGACGCCCAGGTCCTCGGCTTCTCCGGCGACTCCGAGTTCGTGCACCACGCCTGGCGCAAGGACCACCCGGACCTGACCGACCTGCCCTTCCCGATGCTGGCCGACTCGAAGCACGAGCTCATGCGTGACCTCGGCATCGAGGGCGAGGACGGCTTCGCGCAGCGCGCCGTCTTCATCGTCGACCAGAACAACGAGATCCAGTTCACGATGGTGACCGCCGGTTCCGTGGGCCGTAACCCCAAGGAGGTCCTGCGGGTCCTCGACGCCCTGCAGACCGACGAGCTGTGCCCGTGCAACTGGACCAAGGGCGAGAACACCCTGGACCCGGTCGCGCTGCTCTCCGGCGAGTGAACGGACTGATCTGACATGGCTCTCGACGAACTGAAGTCCGCCCTCCCGGACTACGCCAAGGACCTGAAGCTGAACCTCGGCTCGGTCATCGGCAACAGCGAGCTCCCGGCCCAGCAGCTGTGGGGCACGGTCCTCGCCTGCGCCATCGCCTCGCGCTCGCCGAAGGTCCTGCGCGAGCTGGAGCCCGAGGCCAAGGCCAACCTCTCCCCCGAGGCGTACACCGCCGCCAAGGCCGCTGCCGCGGTCATGGCGATGAACAACGTCTTCTACCGCACCCGCCACCTGCTCTCCGACCCGGAGTACGGCACGCTGCGGGCCGGTCTGCGGATGAACGTCATCGGCAACCCGGGCGTGGAGAAGGTCGACTTCGAGCTGTGGTCGCTGGCCGTCTCCGCGGTCAACGGCTGCGGCCAGTGCCTCGACTCGCACGAGCAGGTCCTGCGCAAGGCCGGTGTCGACCGCGAGACGATCCAGGAGGCCTTCAAGATCGCTTCGGTGATCCAGGCCGTGGGCGTCACGCTGGACGCGGAAGCGGTGCTGGCCGAGTAGGCCGCGCCCGTACGAGAAGGGCCCCCGACGCCATCGTCGGGGGCCCTTCTCGTACGTGCAGTGCTACGTGGTGCCGTCTTCAGGGGCGCGGGGAACTGCGCGACCAGCCACAGACGACCCGCACCCGAATTACTGCTCCGGCGGCTCCGCCGCACTCCGCAGCGCGTTCTCCTTCGCCGTCGCCCGCAAATACCCCACCACCGTGTTGGTCACCGCCACCAGCGGTACGGCCACCACCGAGCCGCCGATGCCGCCGATCAGGCCGCCCGCGGCGACCGAGAGGACCACGGCGAGCGGGTGGACGCGGACCGCGCGGCCCAGGATGAACGGCTGGAGCACATGCCCCTCGATCTGCTGCACCAGGAGCACCACGGCCAGCACCATCACCGCCGTGAACACGCCCTCGGTGACCAGCGCGACCACCACCGCGAGCGCGCCCGAGATCACCGCGCCCACCAGCGGGATGAAGGCGAACAGGAAGATGAAGACGGCGAGCGGCACCGCCATGGGCACGCCCAGGAAGTAGATGCCGACGCCGATGCAGATCGCGTCGATCAGGGCCACTATCACCGTGCCGCGCACATACGCGGTGAGCGTGCGCCAGGCGCGCGGCCCGGCTCCCTCGATCGCCGGCCGGGCCTGCTCCGGGACCAGCCGCACCACCCACCGCCAGATGTTCTTCCCGTCGTAGAGGAGGAAGAGCGTCGAGAACATCGCGAGCAGGATGCCGGTGAGCACCTCGACGAGGACGGTCACGCCCTGGAGGCCCGCCGAGGTGATCTCGTTGGTGTTGTGGCCGATGGTGTCGCTGAGGTTCTTGGCGACCTGGTTGATCTGGTCCTCGGTGACGTGGAACGGGCTGTTGAGGAGCCAGCGTTTGAGCTCCTCGATGCCCGCCCTGACCTTGTCGGAGAGCGTGTCCAGGTTGTCCATGACCTGCCAGACCACGAACCAGCCGATCAGGCCCATCACGATGAAGCCCGAGATCGCGGTCACGGCGGTCGCCAGGCCCCTGGGCAGCCCCATCCGCCGGAGGCGGGAGACGGTCGGCTGGAGCAGCGCGGTGATGAACAGCGCGGCGACGAACGCGAGGACCACGAGCCGCACCGCGCTGATGACCCGCATCAGCACCCAGAGCGTGCCCGCGAGCACCAGGAGGCGCCACCCGATCTCGGCGGCGACCCGCATCCCCCACGGCACCGCGGCCACGGGGTCGGGCCGCGCGGCGACGGCGGGGGCGTAGGCGGGCGGCGCGGGGACGTGGTCGGGGACCTGGGGGGCGGGCGCGGCGCCGTTGGCGGAGGCGGCGTCCTCGGCGGCGGGCGCCTGCGAAGGAACCGCTGCCGCCACTGCCGAATCGTCACTGCTCGCGGCGTTGCCGGGGTCGTCCAGGCCCGCGTCCGCGTCGGCGCGCGCCTCGGTCTCGACTCGGCGTTCGTCCAGCCGCTGTCCCATACGGGTCAGACCGGCGCCCAGCGCCCCGAGCAGCCCCGGCACTTTCGACATGATGCTGCCGTTTCCCTTTCCCCCGCTGCGCGTCCCCACCACTCCCCCCACCCGGAGTCGTCGCCTCCGACCGTACACGGGCAAAGCCCCTCACCGAAGGACGGTGAGGGGCTTCGAAAGGTTCAGCCGGGACCGGTAAAGATCCCGCGGACCTAGTACCAGGTGTTCGCCTGCCAGAACGTCCACGCGCCGCAGGGGCTGTGGTAGGTGGAGTTCATGTAGTTCAGGCCCCATTTGATCTGGGTCGCCGGGTTGGTCCGCCAATCGGAGCCCACCGAGGACATCTTGGAGCCGGGAAGCGCCTGGACCAGGCCGTACGCGCCGGAACCCGAGTTGACCGCGAGGTAGTTCCAGGTCGACTCGTGGTTCACGATGTTGCTGAAGCACTGGAACTGGTCCGCCGGCACGATCTGCCGGGCGATGGCCTTGACCTGCTCCACCGTGTACGAGCTCTGCTGCGGGAACGACGACGGGTCGCGGGTCTCGGAGCGGCTGGCGACCTGCTCCTTCTCGCGCTCACGCTCCTTCGCCTTCTCCTCCGCCGACTCCTTCTTGGACTTGGCGTCCTTGGCGGCCTGAAGGCGTGCGCTCTCTTCGGCGGACTTCTTCGCGGCGGCGCTCGCCTGGGCCGACTGGGCGTCCGCCTGCTGCGTCAGGGACGCGGTCTGCACCTGGGCCTGCTGGCCCGCGGGTATGTCCGCGAGAAGCGTCGTGTCGGCAGCGGTCGCCTCGACGTCGTTCGAGGTGCTCTGCGGCGCGCCGGAGGCAACGCCCACGACGGCACCGACGGTGGTGACCGCAGTGGCTGACGCCACCGCGAACCCCCGGACCGAGATCCGGCTCACACGGTTTCCTTCCAGCAGCGCCCGCACTGGTGACCTGACGGACGCAATCGTGCCCCTGGCTCTCCCCTCCCAACTGCTCAGGTCACGGGAGGAACTGACCCGGTGGGCAACTCCCTTGCGGGAGCGCCGCGTGGTGCTCGGGCGGCATACGGCGACGTTATTGAGTTACGAGGTACAGGTGTGCCGTATGCGGGGCCTGACGGATGCAAGACTCTGCCGGAGAGCGGCGCCGCAAGGCAATTCTTCCCTGGGTGTGAAACCTCACATCCCCTCCGCCCCAGGGGTTTTGCCGGATCCGGCACACAAAGAGGCGCCGCCCGGCTAAGCTCAACGGCTTCGCGGGCGGCGCCAATTGGGACGTACAGGATCAGATCTGGCCGTCCTCCAGCATTTCGGTCACCAGTGCGGCGATCTGCGACCGCTCGGAGCGGGTGAGGGTGACATGGGCGAAGAGCGGATGGCCCTTCAGCTTCTCCACGACGGCGACCACTCCGTCGTAACGGCCCACCCGCAGATTGTCCCGCTGGGCCACGTCATGGGTGAGCACCACCCGTGAGTTCGCCCCGATCCGGGACAACACGGTCAGCAGGACGTTCCGTTCGAGCGACTGGGCCTCGTCCACGATCACGAACGCGTCGTGCAGGGAGCGGCCGCGGATGTGGGTGAGCGGCAGGACCTCCAGCATGCCGCGCGACGTCACCTCCTCGATCACCTCGCGCGTGGTGACCGCCGACAGCGTGTCGAAGACCGCCTGCGCCCAGGGGCCCATCTTCTCGGCCTCGGAGCCCGGCAGATAGCCGAGCTCCTGCCCGCCCACCGCGTACAGCGGGCGGAAGACCATCACCTTCTTGTGCTGGCGGCGCTCCAGGACCGCCTCCAGGCCCGCGCAGAGGGCCAGCGCGGACTTGCCGGTGCCGGCCCGGCCGCCCATCGACACGATGCCGATGTCCGGGTCGAGCAGCAGGTCGAGCGCGATGCGCTGCTCGGCGCTGCGGCCGCGCAGGCCGAACGCCTCCCGGTCGCCCCGTACGAGCTTGACGTTGCCGTCGGCCGTGACGCGGCCCAGGGCCTTGCCGCGCTCGGACTGGAGCACAAGCCCGTTGTGCACCGGCAGGCTCGCGGCCTCCGGCACGTACAGCGTCTCCTCCTCGTAGAGAAGGTCCACCTGCTCGCCCGAGAGCGACAGTTCGGACATTCCGGTGAAGCCCGAGTCGGTGATGGCCAGTTCCGCCCGGTACTCCTCGGCGAGCAGGCCTACCGACGACGCCTTGATCCGCAGCGGCAGGTCCTTGGAGACGACGGTGACGTCGTACCCCTCGGCCTGGAGATTGCGGGCGACGGCGAGGATCCTTGAGTCGTTGTCCCCCAACCTGTAGCCGGCGGGCAGCACGCCGGGATCGGAATGGTTGAGCTCGACGCGGAGCGTGCCGCCGAGGTCGCCCAACGGGATGGGTGCGTCGAGGCGTCCGTACCGGACCCGGAAGTCGTCGAGCAGGCGCAGGGCCTGACGGGCGAAGTAGCCGAGTTCCGGATGGTGCCTCTTGGCCTCCAGTTCCGTGACCACGACGATCGGGAGCACCACTTCGTGCTCGTCGAACCGGGCCATGGCGTTGGGGTCGGCCAGCAGGACGCTGGTGTCGAGGACGTAGGTGCGCCGGTCGGGCATGCGGCGCTTTGAGCTGGTCACCACGGAAGGACGTACCCCCTCGGAAGAGGTCGGGGTGCGACGGCGTCGCGGGGGTGGGGGCCGGGCTGTGGCCACGATGCGCGGGCCGAGCGCCGGCCCTCCGCTCCGTCCGTGCACTGTGCACGTGCGTCCTGGTGCAAAGGGCCTCCCGGGTGAGCGGCCACTTCTGGCCGTTCAACTGGAGGGGGTATTCCCTCGAACAAGCGCGGCCATGCACAGGCATATGCGCTTGGTGGGGACCAAAGGGATTGACTCCCGGTCAGGACCCGTTGGGACGGATCGTGACGTGTGGGGACATGACGGGACGGATCAGGTCCCGTAGCGCCGGTGGCGTGCCGCGTAGTCGCGCAGCGCGCGCAGGAAGTCCACCTTGCGGAAGGCGGGCCAGAACACTTCGCAGAAGTAGTACTCGGAGTGAGCGGACTGCCACAGCATGAATCCGGACAGCCGCTGCTCGCCGCTGGTGCGGATCACCAGGTCCGGGTCGGGCTGGCCGCGCGTGTAAAGGTGCTCCGAGATGTGATCGACGTCGACGATCTCGGCCAGCTCCTCGAAGCTGGTCCCCTTGGACGCCGCGTCGAGCAGCAGCGAGCGGACCGCGTCCGCGATCTCCTGGCGGCCGCCGTAGCCCACGGCGACGTTGACGAGTATGCCGCCGACGTCGTGGGTGGCCTGCTCGGCCTCCTTGAGCACCGACTGCGTCCGTGCGGGCAGCAGGTCCATCGTGCCGGCGTGGTGGACGCGCCAGCGCCCGTCGGCCGCCAGGTCGCGCACCACGCCCTCGATGATGCCCAGGAGCGGGATCAGCTCGTTGTCGGGCCGGTCCAGGTTGTCCGTGGACAGCATCCAGAGCGTCACGACCTCGACGTCCGTCTCGGCACACCAGCCGAGCAGCTCGTGGATCTTGCTCGCGCCGGCCTGGTGCCCCTGTTCGGGGCTGCCGCCGGAGGCCTTGGCCCAGCGTCTGTTCCCGTCCAGGATGACGCCGATGTGCTTGGGCACCTGGTCGTGGTCGAGGCGACCCTCCACCCGGCGTGCGTAGAGCCCGTACACCAGGTCGCGCAAGTTCACCGATTCCACCCTCTCGTTGCTTCCGGGGGCCGCCGCGGCACCGCACGGCCCTCGCCCAGTGCCTGACCGGCCTGGGGGCACCCCCGAGGAAGGCACAGTACTGCGGACGGGTCACAGCGGCCCAACTCGGCCTGTCACAAGTCCGTGATAAGCAGGGAAACGTGACTGAATCACTCCCCCTCCACTACCTGGCCGCCGACGGCCGCTACGACTCCATGGAGTACCGGCGGACCGGCCACAGCGGCCTCAAGCTGCCCGCGCTCTCCCTGGGCCTGTGGCACAACTTCGGCGACGACCGCTCCCTCGGCTCCCAGCGCGCGATCCTGCGCCGCGCCTTCGACCTGGGCGTCACCCACTTCGACCTGGCCAACAACTACGGCCCGCCGCCCGGCTCGGCCGAGCTCAACTTCGGGAAGATCTTCGGCCAGGACTTCCGGGCGTACCGGGACGAGCTGATCATCTCCACCAAGGCCGGCTATCTGATGCACCCGGGGCCCTACGGCGAGTGGGGCTCCCGCAAGTACCTGCTGTCCTCGCTGGACGCCTCGCTGGGCCGCATGGGCGTCGACTACGTGGACATCTTCTACTCGCACCGCTTCGACCCGGAGACCCCGCTGGAGGAGACGATGGGCGCGCTGGCGTCCGCCGTCCAGCAGGGCAAGGCGCTGTACGTGGGCGTGTCCTCGTACAACAGCGAGCAGACCGCCGAGGCGGCGCGGATCCTCAAGGAGATGGGCGTCCCGGCGCTCATCCACCAGCCGTCGTACTCGATGATCAACCGCTGGACCGAGGACGACGGCCTGCTCGACACGCTCGAAGAGGCGGGGATGGGCTGCATCTCCTTCGTGCCGCTGGCGCAGGGGCTGCTCACGAACAAGTACCTCAAGGGCATCCCGGAGGGCTCGCGGGCCACCCAGGGCAAGTCGCTCGACCCCGATCTGCTCAGCGCCGAGGTGCTGCGCCGGCTGGGCGGGCTGAACGACATCGCCTCCCGGCGCGGCCAGTCGCTGGCCCAGCTGGCGATCTGCTGGGTGCTGCGCGACCCGCGGATGACGTCGGCGCTGATCGGCGCGTCCAGCGTGAAGCAGCTGGAGGAGAACGTGGCGGCGCTCGCCGGACCGCCGCTGACGGCCGAGGAGTTGAAGGAGATCGACGCCTTCGCCGTGGACACCGCGGGCACCAACATCTGGGCCGGCCGCGGCTGATCACCCGGGTGATCGCCAACTGACAGCGGAGTCACAGGAACCGGCCCCGGATCGGGGCCAAGAAAAAACGGGCCGGTCCGTGGGGGGGATACGGACCGGCCCGAGGGGGGGTTTCCACCATAACCCTTCGTAAGTGCTCCTGGGTGCAACGGCGTGCCGAAACTACGCTCCGAAACCGCCCGGGCACGGTGGATCCACTGCCGCCGGGTACCCCCAAGGGGGACCCGGCGGCGGAACGCTTCTTTGACTGTGCAGGTCAGAGCGGTGCAAACCGGCTCAGGCCACACTGCGCGAGCGCGACTTCACATCCAGGATCCACTCCATGTGTGCCGCACCCCACTCACCCAAGGGGGTGAGTGCCGTGTTGAGCGCCTGGCCGCGCGGGGTCAGCGAGTACTCCACCCGGGGCGGCACCTCCCCGTAGACCTCGCGGTGGACGATCCCGTCCGTCTCCAGCTCGCGCAGCTGCTGGACGAGGACCTTCTCGGTGACGCCGTCGACCTGGCGCCTGAGCTCACCGAAGCGGTACGTCCCGTCGTGCAGCGCCCACAGGATCAGCGGCTTCCACTTTCCGCCGACCACGTCGACCGCCGCGTCGAGCCCGCAGTTGTAGCTCACGTCGCCCTTGCTGTGCCTGGCCATGGCCCTCCCTCGTCTCGTACGTCCGTCGCCGTCTCAACGTCTGAGCAGGGTGATTCCGTCCCGCTGGGCGACGATCCGGTACCCGTAGGCCTGTTCCGCCTTGGCCAGCTCGGCTTCCTGACGGTCCTTCGGGTACGGCCAGTAGCCCGGCGGGTACGGCCAGGACTCGGCGGGCACCCGGTCGTAGACGATCCACCGGGCGGTCGGCGGGGGCACCGGCGCGCCGGTGTCGTAGAGCCGCCAGTGGACCGGGTAGGTCGGGAAGAGCACCACGTCCGTACGCGAAGTGAGCTGGGGCACCAGGCGGTTGGAGGCGGCGACGGTGGCGCCGTCGGGGATGCGGCGCAGCAGGTCGCGGGCGGCGGCGATGTGCGCGGTGGAGCGCCAGGTGGAGCGGTGGACGAGCTGGGCGAGCGGGAAGGACGGGATCAGCACCAGGGTGACGGCCGCGGTGGTGGCGAGCGAGGCCCGCACATGGCGGCGGGCGAGGGCGTCGCCGGAGCGCCGGTAGGGGGCGAGCGCGTCGGTCATGGCGGCCAGGACGACGGGCATCAGCACCGCCGTGTAGTGGAAGGAGGTGCCCCAGTGGAAGGCGTTCTGGGAGAGCATCCGCCAGCCGAGCGTCGGCACGGCGAGCCAGGCGAGCGGCGAGCGCAGGGCGATCAGGGCCGCGGGGGCGAAGACGAGGACCAGGGTGGTGGCCTTCACCTCCGGGCGTACGGCGTCGAGCGGGGCGAAGGCGAGGGTGGCGAGCAGGGAGCCGTGGGCGGGTTCGAGGTTGGCGGCGTGGGCGTAGGTGCCGGCCGGGCTGAAGAACGGCATCAGCACCTTGAACTCCAGGGCGCTGCCGAGCAGCCCGGCGGCGGCGGTCGCCAGGCCGAGCCGGCGCCGCCCCTTCCAGGCGATGTACCCGCCGACCGCGGCCAGCGTGAGCCCCAGGTCCTCCTTGACCAGGAGCAGCGGCGCGGCCCAGGCCACCGCGGCCCGCCAGCGCCGCAGGGCCAGCGCCTCCAGGGCGTACGAGACGAGCGGGACGGCGAAGCACACCTCGTGGAAGTCGAACGCCACCGCCGAGGCGATGCCCCAGCTCAGCCCGTACGCGAAGGCGACGACATGGGCGGCGCGGCGGCCCAGCGCCTGCCGGGCGCGGCGGGCGAGCGGCACGACGGCGAGGGCGAGCAGGGCTGCCTGGGCGAAGAGCAGGGTGTACGGGGAGGGGGCGATCCGGTACAGCGGGGCGAGGACGACGAGCACGGGGTGGAAGTGATCCCCCAGCAGGTTGAACCCGTCGCCGCGCAACGGGGCGACGGGGGCGCGCAGTTGGGCGTACGCCTTCACGGCCTGCTCGAAGATGCCGAGGTCGTAGCCGGTGGTGCGGATCAGCGCCTGACGGCGGGCACCGACGGCGGCGTAGACCAGGAAGAGCGCGGCGGCCCACCCCCACCAGAGGAGGGCGGGCCGTGCCGTACGCGTGCCCTGGCGGCCGGGAATCGCGGCGACGGCGACCCTGCGCAACGAGGACACTTCATTACTGATTGTCCGCATCCGTTCCATATGCTCGGATGCTAGGTGGCTCGGGGTTAGCGCAGGGGCTTCCGGGCCTCGATGAGGAACCGTGTCGTGTGCGCGACGAAGGGGCCGTCGGTGCGGATCTGCTCGTCCAGCGCCGCCAGCTTCTCCTCGTACTCCTCGACCGTGAAGCCGGGGACCATCCAGATCACCTTGCGCAGGAAGTAGACGACGGCGCCGATGTCGTGGAACTCGGTACGCAGCTTCTCCTGGCGCAGATCGGCCACCTGGAGCCCGGCGGACTCGGCCTCGGCGCGCGCCTTGCCCGGGTCGCGCCTGCCCCGGACGTCGGCGGACTGCGGCCCCAGGAAGTACTCGACGAGCTCGAACACACTGGCGGGTCCGACCTGTTGGGAGAAGTAGGTGCCACCCGGGGTGAGGACCCGGGCGATCTCCGGCCACCAGGTCTGGACGGGGTGACGGCTGGTCACCAGGTCGAAGGCACCGTCCCCGAACGGCAGCGGCGGCTCGTCGGCGTCGGCCACCACCGCGACGCCGCGCGGGTGCAGCAGGGCGGTGGCCCGGGCGACGTTCGGCGGCCACCCCTCGGTGGCCACCGCGAGCGGCGGCAGCTGCGGGACGGCCGCCAGGACCTCGCCACCGCCGGTCTGCACGTCGAGCGCGGCCGTGGCCCGGGCCCAGCGCGCGGCCATCGCACGGGCGTACCCCCAGGACGGCCGCTCCTCGGTGGCCCGTCCGTCCAGCCAGGAGAAGTCCCAGCCGTCCACGGGGGCGGCCGCCGCCTCGGCGATCAGGTCTTCGAAGGTGCGGGTGTTGTGGTTACGGATGGTTTGCGCCATGTTCCGGACCCTACGCGCCCGCACGCCGTGTGTGGCGCAGGGGCCGCCCTACGCGGCGAGGCCGCCGAGGAGCAGACCGACATACGCTCCACCGATCATGAAGGGGCCGAACGGGATGGCCGCGCGGCGGTCGGCGCGGCGCGCGAGGATCAGCCCGAGGCCGTACGTACCGCCGGCCGCGAACCCCGCGAAGGCGCCGGTGAAGAGGATGCCCCAGCCGTACCAGCCGAGCACCACGCCGAGGCCGACGGCGAGTTTGACGTCGCCGAAGCCGAGGCCGGCGGGGTTGACCAGGAAGAGCACGAAGTACGCACCGCCCAGGGCGAGTCCGCCGAGCAGGGCGTGCCGCCAGGACCCCTCGTGGTGCGGGGCGAGAGCCGCGGCGCCGAGGAGGGCGGCGGCGGTGGCGGCGAAGGGGATCGTGAGAACGTCCGGCAGCCGGTGCACCCGGGCGTCGACAGCCGCGAGGAGTGCGGCGAGCGGCAGGAGGAGCAGCCAGACGGCGAGTTCGGGGCGGGGGCCGGTGGTGGTGGCCAGGGCGGCGGAGGCGGCGGAGGCCGCGGTGGCGGTGGCCGCGCCCCACCTCGCGCCGCGCGTGTGGCAGACCGGGCGGCCGAGCCAGCGGGTGAGGGGGTGCCCCCGCGGGCAGACGTCCCGCCACGGCTCGCCCGGCTCGACCGAGAGCCGGTAGGCGGCGCGCGGGACCAGCCATCCGAGGGGGGCGCCGCAGGTGGCGGCGAGGAGGGCGAGGTACACGGGGGCACCCTAGGTGCGGCGGGAGGTTTTCCCCACCCCGCCCCTTCACCTGGACCCTCCGGGGTGGGTGGGGGTGAGGGTGGTTTCCCGGGGGCTGCGCCCCCGGACCCCGTTGCGGGGCTCCGCCCCGGACCCCGCTCCTCAAACGCCGGAGGGGCTGAATTTTGCCGTGCCCCTTTAGGGGCGCGGGGAACTGCGCGACCAGCCCCCACCCACCCGCAGACGAACACGGGGGCTCTGTAGCGTGGGTGCATGGCGCGATGGCGGGACGGGCAAGGCCAGTTGGCGGTTGACGGAGGACACCTCGTCCCCCTCGAAATCGCCGCGTCCTATCGGGCCCGTACCAGGGGGCTCCTCGGCCGGGACGGGGTCCAGGGGGCCGTCCTGCTCAGCCCGGCCACCTCCGTCCACACCTTCCGCATGCGCTTCCCCCTCGACGTCGCCTACCTCGACCGCCACCTCCGCGTCATCGCCCTCCACACCGTCCCCCCGAACCGCCTCACCGCCCCCCGCCTCCGCGCCCGCCACATCCTGGAGGCGGAGGCGGGTGCGATGGCGGGGTGGGGGATCCGCCCGGGTGTGCGGGTGCGGGTGCTCGTACAACTGCACGGGGCGCACCCGTAAGCCGGAAGTCGCCTTGCCCGCCCCGCGCGCCCCTGCTTACGATCACGACCACGGCATCGCGCGTTGGTCACCGGCCGGGTGAGCGTGGAGGTGCCCGTGAGATGCCTGTTGGAGGCATTCCACCGTGTCAGTCGAGTTGAATCACACCATCGTCCACTCCCGCGACAAGCGGGCTTCCGCCGAGTTCCTGGCGGACATCCTGGGGCTGCGGGTCGGTGACGAGTGGGGGCCGTTCATCCCCGTCGAGACCGGCAACGGCGTCACCCTGGACTTCGCCACCGCCGACCCGGACAAATTCGTGCCGCAGCACTACGCCTTCCTCGTCTCCGAGGACGAGTTCGACGCCGGCTTCGAGAAGATCAAGCAGTGGGGCGTACGGCACTTCGCCGATCCGTACATGAAGCGCCCCGACGAGATCAACCACAACGACGGCGGCCGGGGCGTCTACTTCCTCGACCCGTCCGGCCACGCCATGGAGATGATCACCAGGCCGTACGGGAGCGGCAGCGCCACCCGTTCGTAGAACCGGCGCTCACTCTTCCGGCCGGGCCAGTGCCGCGAGCAGCGCCACCGCCTCGCCCACCGGCACCGGCCGGAAGAACTCCGCGTCCACCGCCTCCACCGCCGCGATCGCCCGCGGCGCGAGCTCCGCCCCGGCGTCCGTCACCCGCAGCCGCTTGGCCCGGGTGTCCGCCGGGTCGGTCTCGCGTACGAGCAGGCCCTTGCCCTCCAGCGTACGGACGACCTGGGACGTCATCTTGACGTCGGTGCCGGCCTGGCGGGCGACCGCCAGCTGGTTGGGGTGCTCCCCCTGCCCGTTGAGCCACCAGGTGCACGCGAGCAGGACGAACTGCACATGTGTGAGGCCCAGTGGCGTGAGGGCCGCGGTCACCCCCCGCTGCCAGCGCAGCGTGGCGTGCCAGAGCAGGAACCCGGGGCTCTCGCCGGGGGTGAGCGCCATCAGCGCCCCGCCTCCGCGAGCCGGACGAGCGCGGCCATGGTCTCCGGCCAGTCGGCGGTGACGGCCGGGCCGATCTCCGGGCCCATCTCGTCGGCCGCCGCGCCGGTGATCTCCATCCGGTACACCACCCGGGTACGGTCCGGGCCCGGCCGGTCGAGCCGGTGCGCGGTGCGCAGGACCAGGCCGTCGAAGCGGGCCTCGTCCACGAACAGCTCGTTCTCGGCCACTTCGGTGAGCCGCAGCTCGATCGGGTCCTGCCCGTCCGCGCCCATGGTGATCTCGGATCCGGCCGCGAACGGCCCTCGGATCTCGATCTTCTGGACGTCCGCGTTCCAGTCGCTCCAGCTCTCCACGTCGGCCCACAGCCGCCAGACGGCCTCAGGAGCGGCGCTGGTCTCGACTCCGTGCTCGTACACCCACATGTCGGCTCCCCTGTTCATCCTCTGCGCGAATTAAGCTTCCCGTAGATTATCTCCGCGCAGACTATCTGTCCACACTCCTTGCCCTCACCGTCGATTCCCAGCCGTCTCACACCGACGTGCGCTTTTTTCCAAGTCCCCGGTACGCCCCGGCTGGCAGCCTCTGTGGTGCGCGGGAGCGTCACTTCCAACGGACGTTGACGGGGGCCCGCGCACATACGGGGCCCGGCCGACCGCACCTCCACCCGGCCGGCCGGGCCCGCCCTCGCCCCGCGCCGGGCTGGACCTATCCGGTCGCCCCGCGCGGGAAGGACACCTCGACCCGGCGGTTCTTGCGGCGGCCGTCCTCCGAGGAGTTGTCCGCGATCGGGAAGTCCTCCGCGTACCCACGGATGTCGAAGGTGACCGAGCCGCCCACCGCCTGCGAGAGCGCGCCCTGGACGGCGTCCGCGCGCTGCTTGGACAGGACGACGCCGTGCTCGTGCGTACCGAGGTTGTCGGTGAACCCGAACACCCGGACGTTCGCGGCCTTCTGCTTCTTGACCTCGTCGGCGATCGCCTGGATACGGCCGCTCGCCTCGGCGGAGAGCGCGGCGCTGTCCTTGCCGAAGAGGACCTCGGCCTGAAGGGCGAAGGAGATGTCGGCGTTGGTGTCGGCGCGGCGCTCCTCGCCGCCCATGTCCTCGACCACCGACTTGATGTCGATGACCCTCGGCGCGGCGAGCGTCGCCCCGTCGGAGAGCTTGAGCCCCGGCGCGTTGGCGTCGACCTTCACGGGCGGGGCGGCGGCGGGCACGGCGGTGGGATTCGGATCGTCGGCGACGGCCGCACCCGCCCCCGCCCCCGCCCCGACGAACAGCAGCACCGCGGCGGCGAGGACCGCGGGGCGGGCGTGACGGCGGCGGGGGGTGCCGGGGGCCGGGGTCGCGGGTGGTGCCTGGGTGGCCAACATGGGGTGCCTCAGCCTCAGCCGGAGATCTTGATGGTGGCGGTGGGCATGGTGGGGAGCTGGAAGTCGACGTCTGTCACGGGGGTGGGAGGGGCGGGGAACTGGGTGTAGAAGGGGGCTTCCTCCCCCGCCTGGATGCCCGTCGTGAACTGCGAGCACAGGCAGCGGCCGTCCGTGTCGCGCAGGATCAGGTACCGCTTCTTGCCCGCCTTGTCGACCAGCGCCGCGCCCGCCATGGAGGCGCCGTTGCTCCTCAGCTCCTGCTCGCCGCCCTGCCATCCGGGCGCGGAGAACAGGTTCTTGGACCCGTTCTTCACGACGCCCTGCACCGTCACGAACCCTCCGGTGTCCCGCTTCGCCGAGTTGATCACCACCTCGACGCCGTCGGTGCCGCTGATGGTCGCGAGGACCTCGGTGCTCTGGGTGGACGGGCCGCCGGACGGGGTGTTCTTCCCGCCGGACGCCGCCGGAGGGGTGGAGGCCTTGTCGCCGCCCTTCGGCTTGCCCCCGCCGTCTCCCCCGCAGGCGGTCAGGGTGAGCGCCAGGGCGGCGGCGGCCGCCGCGACCACCGCGCCTCTCGTCCGCGCCCTGATCTTGGCCTTGTCCATGAGTGAAGCCCCCTCGGTCCTTCGTACTGCGCACTTCATACGCTTACTTGTCGGCCAGATGGACGGAGAACAGGTCGGACGCCTTCGGCAGGAGGTCGAGGTGGCCGGGGTCGATCTCGAAGTCCCGCTTGTCGCACACGAGTCGGTACGCCTTCTGCTCGCCCCCCGGCCCGCCGGGCCCCGGGGACTCGCCGGGGGCCGGGCCGGGCCCCGGCTCCGGAGGCTCTGTGGTGGGCCCGCTCCCGGGCGCCTCCTGGAGTTGGCAGCGCGGTACGACCACGGCGGCCGCCTTCGCCTTGCCCTTGTGGTCCTGTGTGGCGGCGATGACCGAATGGCCCGCCGTCTTGTTGGTCTGCACGGCCACTTGATAGGTGGGCTCGGGCTGGAAGGAGAGCTCGCAGATGTCGGCCGTGGCGTCGTTGCGCGAGGCGAGCTCACGCGCCGCCGGGCAGGAGTCGTGCGGGATCAGCCCGCCCCGGTCGCCGTCGAGCAGCTTCTGCCAGCGCGCGAGGTCGAAGGTGTCGAGCAGGCCGTTCCTCAGCTGGTCCCGGAAGTCCTGGGCCGCCGCGAGGGCCGCCGCGTCCGCCGCCGTCTGGGCCTCGTTGCGCTTCACCGCCGCCTGGCCCACCGCGAAGTACGCGAACGCGAGGAAGAGCAGGCCTGCCACCGCGGTGATGTAGACGGGGAAGGCCTGCCCTCGGTCGCCGGCGAGGCGGCGGGATGCGGGTGAGGTCAGGGGTTGATCTTGTTGATCGCCGCCGTGATCTTCCCGGCGATCGTCGTGCCGAAATTCGTCTGCGTAAGCACCAGAATGATCGCCACCACCACGATGATGATCCCCATGTACTCGACCGCGCCCTGCCCCCGGTCCCCCCGCCGCCGCAGCGCCGTCGCCGTGGTGTTCAGCCAGCCGTGGACCCGGATCCTGGCGGCGGTCGCGGGCTTGAGGAGCTTGTCGTTCATGGTGGTCCCCTCCGGGGTCTACGGCGGTGCCGCGCTCGACAGCCGCACCGTACCCGGGCCCTCCGGTTCCGGCACAGGGCCCCTGGGCCCAATTCCGGGCCCGGGAGACGAGTTGACGCCGAAGAGCCCTCATCCCGTCGCCCCCCGCGTTCCCAGCCACGTCGCGACCGCCTGGGTGCGGCTGTTGCTGTGTAGCTTCGCGAAGATCCGGTTGATGTGGTTCTTCACCGTCTTCTCGCTGATGAAGCAGGCGGCGGCGATCTGCTGATTGCTCATGCCCGCCGCGATCAGCTCCATCACCTCCACCTCCCTCCTGCTGAGCCGGTGTACTCCAAGTCCCTTGCGGAGGAGTGGAGTTTCCCTCCGCCGCCCCGGTGACGACTGTCCCACATCCGGTTGCATCCGCGAAGCCTCTTCGTTCGGATTTGATGAAATCGACCAGGGCATGACACCCGGAGAGGGGGCGGGGCAGGCAGCGCCCCCGGTCCCCTCCATGACACCCAGTGCCCTCGCCGCCGTCGCCGAGAAGTGTGCGCGGCCGAGCCCGATGTCCCGTACCGCGCCGACCAGTTGTTCCACCGTGAACTCGCCGTGCACCAGATAGCCCCGTGCGCCCAGCCGCAGCGCCTCGCGTACGGTCCCGTCCTCGCCGCTGTACGTCAGCATCATCACCGGCGCCACCCGCACCAGGCGGGGCAGTGCCGTGAGGCCGTCCACGCCCGGCATCCGCACATCGAGCAGGACCACGTCCGGCCGGTGCAGTAGGGCCGCCTCGTACGCCTCGCGGCCGTCCGCCGCCTCGGCCACGACCTCCGTGTCGCCGTGGCCGTCGAGCAGCGCGGTGAGACCGGCCCGTACGACCGGGTTGTCGTCCGCCACCAGCACCCGGGTCACACCCCGCTCCTCTCCACGGCCCGCCCGGCTCCCAACGCCGCCAGCGGCAGGTCAAGGCGGACCTCCGTGCCCCTCGCCGCCTCGCCCCGGCCGATGCGGATGCGCGCGCCGAGGTCCGCCGCGCGCTCGACCATGCCGACCAGGCCGAAGTGGCCCGCCCGGCGCAGCCCGTCGAGGGTGGTGCCGGGGGGCAGGCCGCGCCCGTCGTCGTACACGCTGATGCGGAGCACGTCCCCGACCACGCCCGCCGACACGTCCACGCGCGCCGGGCCCGCGTGGCGGTGGGCGTTCTCCAGGGCCTCCGAGGCGATGGTGAGGAGCTGGCGGGCGATCGGGTGCGGGACCCGCATCGCGGACCCGTCCCGGGAGAGGGAGCGGTAGCTCACGCCCACGTCCTCACCTCTGGCCGCGAAGTCCCTTACCCGTGCCGCCAGTTCCGCCAGCACGTCCACTCCCCCGTCCGGGCCCGGCTCGCGGCGCAGGTCGGCGAGGAGTTCGCGGGACTCGGCGGCGGCGCGGCGGGCCGAGCGGGCCACCAGGGTCGCTCCCCGGCGGACCGTGGCCGGGTCGGTGCGGTCGGCGGAGGCCGCCAGGCCCTCGGCGGCGAGCGCCACGCCGTACAGGGTCTTGGCGACCGAGTCGTGCAACTCGCGTGCCAGCCTAGCCCGTTCCTCCTCCACCGCCAGCCTCGCCCGTGCTTCGGTGAGCGCCCGCGAGGCCACCCCGAAACGCAGCAGCAGGCCCCGCAGCGCGACCCCGGCCGCGCCCGCGAGGACGCAGAAGCCGGGCAGCAGCAGGGCGGGGGCTACCGGCTGGTGGTGCTGGCGCTGGGCCATGTACGCGAGCGCCAGGATGACGCACTGGAGCCCGGCGAAGACGCCCGCGCCCCGCCAGCCGTAGACCAGACCGGCGAGCAGCGGGGTGCAGACGACGACGTAGCCGAGCGGGGAGTCGGGGGTCGCGGTGAACAGCAGCAGCGCGCCGAACGCGGTGTCCACGCCGAGCAGCCACGGGTGGCGCAGCAGCAGCGGGCCGAAGCGCTCCCAGTCGCGGTAGAGCGCGTACGAGCCCATGAAGGTGATCAGTACGGCCCCGGAGACCAGCCAAGTGGCGATTCCCCGGGCCGAGTTGGCCAGGGCGAAGGGGGTGCCGAGCCCTATCATCGCGAGCCGGAACAGGAAGACCTGGCGGCAGAGCGCCTGGAGGGCGTTGAGCTGGAGGGAGACCTCGGGCTCGGGGGGCGGGCCGTGCTGCTGTGCGGGTCTCGGCATGGTGGTCCCCCTCACTTCCCCGTGAGCGAGCCGATGTCGGCCTCGGAGCCGAGCAGCATCGCGGACGCCATCAGGATCATGGTGGCGGGCACCATGAACGTGGTGACCATCAGCGTGGCCTTGGGCACCGCCTTGGCGGCCTTGCGGCGGGCGTTCTGGGCGTCGGTGCGGCGCATGTCGGTGGCGATGGCTATCAGCGTGTCCACGATCGGCGCGCCCAGCTCCTCGCCCTGCTGGAGCGCCGTGACGAACATGGCGACCTGCTCGGAGTCGTTGCGCCTGCGCAGGTCGTCGAAGGCCTGGCGGCGGCTGACCCCCATGTCCATCTGGCGCAGCGCGATCCGCACCTCGTCGGCCCAGGGGCCCTCGTACTTCTCCGCGACCCGCTCCAGGGCCTGGCGGAAGCCGAGCCCGGCGGAGACCACCACCGCCAGGACGTCGAGGAAGTCCGGCAGGGTCCGTTCGATGTCGTCGCGGCGGCGGCGGACGGCCGCCCAGATGCCGACCTCGACCCAGTAGTACGCGAACGCGACCATCAGCAGGGCCATCAGGTAGTTGCCGCCGGAGATCATCACCACCGCGCCGACCGCGCCGAGCGCCCCGTACACCGCGCGCCGCGCCGCGTAGCGGTCGATGGTCAGGCCGCCGGGGTTGCCCGCCATGTCGATCCTGCGGCGCTTCTCGCCGACGCGCCTGGGGCCCATCAGCCGCAGTACGAGCGGGGCGTAGCGGATGCCGAGGCGGTCGATGGCGCCGCCGGTCCGGGTGGTGCGGGTGGCGCCGACCTCCAGGGCGAGGGCCAGGTCGCCGGGGAGCTTGGCCTCGGCGCGGTACATCCGTACGCCCTGGAAGGCGCCCAGGACGCTGAGTCCGCCGATGAGTCCCAGGATCAGTTCCATGCCCGCCCCCTCAGATGTCGATCTTCGAGATGCGGCGGATCGCGACGAAGCCCAGCGCGTACAGCCCGAGCGCCACGACGACCGCTGCCTGGCCCAGGAACGAGCCGGTCATCTTGGCGAGCGAGCCCGGCGCGATCTGGTTGACCAGCAGCATGGCACCGACCCCGATCGCCGGGACCGCGTACGCCGTGGTGTTCACCTGGGACAGCTGGGTGCGCACCTCGCGCCGGGTCTCCTTGCGCTCCTCCAGGGTGGTGGTGAGGTTGCGCAGCGAGTTGACGACCGCGCCGCCCGCCCGGTTGGAGAGGATCAACGTCGAGACGAGGACGACCAGTTCGCGCGAGGGCAGCCGGTGCGCCAGCTCGCCGAGCGCGTCGTCTAGGGTGCGGCCGACCGCGAGCTGGTCGGCGACCGTCTTGAGCTCGTCGCCCGCCGGGGCCTCCAGCTCGTCCGCCGCCATGGCGATCGCGGTGCGCAGGGCGAGCCCGGCCTGGGTGGCGTTGGCGATCACCCGGGAGATCTCGGGGAGCTGGTTGATGAACGCCTCGGTGCGCCGGGTGCGCTGCCAGTTGAGGAAGGTGTTGGCGGCCCACAGCCCGGCCAGCGCCGCGAGCGGGCCGAAGAAGGAGGCGAGCACCGAGGCGGCCACCACCCACAGCCCGACGACTCCGGCGAGTACGTAGACGAAGAACTCGCCGGGGGTGAGGTCCAGGCCGGTCACCGCGAGCTTGCGCTCGATGCGCTTGCCGACCGTGGTGCGGCGCAGTCTGCGGTCCACCCCGGCGAACGGCCGCCGGCGTCCGGCGGGCGGCAGCTCTCCGGCGGTGGAGAGCCGTTCGACCAGGGCCCGGCGCTGGGCGCGCCCCGTGGCGTACGCGTGCACACCGACGACCGCCGCCGCGCAGGCGAGCAGCGTGACCCCGATCGTCAGCTGGGTGAGTGCGGACATGGGCGGTGCTACCTGGCCTCTCGGGTGGCGAGCTGTTCGTCGAAGGAGGCGATGCCGAACGCCTGCGGGACGGGCTGGCCCGCGAGGTAGAGGCGTTCGGCGACGCGGCGCGGGAGCGGGAAGTGGCGGAACTCGCCGTGGACGCGCCCGTCGGCGGCCATCGGGCGGGGGTCGAAGCGGGCGACGGTGGCGAGCCGGTAGGGGTCGCGGCCGTGCGAGTCGAGCAGGGCGATCTCGGTGACCCGGCGGGAGCCGTCGGCGTGCCGGGTGAGCTGGACCAGGACGTCCACGGCCGAGTTGATCTGGTCGTGCAGCGCCTCGAACGGGATCTTGATCTCGGACATGGAGGCCAGCGTCTGGAGCCGCATCAGGGCGTCCTCGGCGCTGTTGGCGTGGACCGTGGCGAGTGAGCCGTCGTGGCCGGTGGACATCGCCTGGAGCATGTCGAGGGACTCGCCGCCGCGCACCTCGCCGACCACGATCCGGTCGGGGCGCATACGCAGCGAGTTGCGGACCAGGTCGCGGATGGAGACGTGGCCCTTGCCCTCGACGTTGGCCGGTCGGGCCTCAAGCCGGATCACATGGCTCTGCTGGAGCTGGAGTTCGGCGGAGTCCTCGATGGTGATGATGCGCTCGTGCTCGGGGATGAGGCCGGAGAGGGCGTTGAGCAGGGTCGTCTTGCCGGTGCCGGTGGCGCCGGAGACGATCACGTTGAACTTCGCCTGGATCAGCCCGGCGAGCAGCATCAGCATGGACTGGTCGAGCGAGCCGAAGGCGATCAGCTCGGGGAGCGTGAAGGAGCGCGGGAAGCGGCGGATGGTGAGGGTCGCGCCGGTCAGCGAGAGCGGCGGGATGATCACGTTGACGCGCTCGCCGGACGGCAGCCGGGCATCGACCATCGGGTTGGACTCGTCGACCCGGCGGTTGACGGTCGACACGATCCGCTCGATGGTCTGCATCAGCTGCTCGTGCGAGGCGAACCGCATCGGCAGCCGCTCGACCCGGCCGCCGCGCTCGACGTAGATCTGGTCGGGGCCGTTGACCATGATCTCGGTGACGGAGGCGTCCTCCAGGAGCGGTTCCAGTACGCCCAGGCCCAGCGCCTCGTCGACGACCCGGCGGATCAGCTGGGCCCGCTCGCCGGTGGACAGGACCGGGCCCTCGCGGCTGAGGATGTGGCCGAGGACGCGCTCCAGCCGCGCCCGGCGCTCGGCGGCGGCGAGCGAGGACATCTCGGCGAGGTCGATCTCCTCCAGGAGCTTGCCCCGGTAGGCGGCGACGAGATGCGCGTCGCCCTCGCCGCCCCGGGTCTCCTCGGGGGCGGTGATACGGGCCCGCAGACTCATGTGGCGTGCCTCCTCGGCTAGTTGCTCTCGTCGCAGGGCATGGTGGCGCTCTTGTGGACCGGGCCGAAGTGGTCGATGCCGGGGAAGACGGACGGGATGGAGACGGTGACCGTGGCGGTCACCGTGGCCCCGGGGCAGCCCCCGACGCTGATGCCGCTGCGCCCGGCGACCCATTCGCTGACGGCTGCCTTCCCTGCCTGTTCGGCTCCGCCCGCCCGTTCCGTCTGCGCGCCGGTACGGGCGGCGGCCCGGGCGGCCGTGCCCGCCTGCTGGGCGGCGTACGCGGCGAGGCCCAGCTGGACGCCGGCGAGCGCGACCAGGAGCAGCAGCGGCAGGAAGCCGAGGTACTCGACGGCGGCCGAGCCCCGGTCGCTCGCGCGTGCGCGGCGCCTCACGGCGTCTCCTCCCGCGCCGCCCCCGCCTGCCCGTGCACCGTGAACGGGAAGGACAGCGCTCCCGGGAAGAGCACCGGGACCTTGATCGCGACGGTGGCCGTGAAGACGTCGGGGTCGCCGCCTCCGCCGCAGCCGGGCCCCACGTCCCACCCGTCCGGGGCGGCCGCCCGCATCGCCGCATCGCACGCGGCGGACCCCCCGCCCTTCGCCGCCCCCGCCCGCGCCCCCTCGTCGGCCACATGTCCGGCGACGGTGTACGTGTAGCCGGTCAGGACCAGTTGCCAGATCGCGGCGAGGGTCACCAGGATGATCGGCACCATCCCGGTGAACTCGACGATGATCTGGCCCCGGTCCCGGTCGGCGGGTACGCGTATACCGCTCATCCGGCCCCTCATCCGTGCCCCCGGCGCCGCAGCACGAGGGTGCCCCGGCCGCTCTTCTCGGGCGCCGGGCCGACCCCCTTCACCAGGCCCAGCTCGCCCGCGAGCGTCCACAGCGCCTGCTTGACCGTGGACTTGGCGTCCAGGTCGTGCAGGCGCCCGGCGTCGACGACGGCCTGGAGCTCCTTGAAGTTGGCGGGGACGGAGGTGCGGGTGATCCGGGTGCCGGTGACCTTCTGGACGAGCGCGGGCTGGATCTCGGTGGCGCGGGTGTGCCGGTTGACCACGGTCGTCGTCTCCTCGGCCTTGCGGATCTGGAGGCGGTCCCACATCCGTACGATCCGCTTGGCGGCCCGTACCGACACCACGTCCGGGGTGGTGACCAGGAGGGCGGTGTCGGCCAGTTCGACGGCGGCGGCGTTCGCGCCGTTCATCTGGGTGCCGCAGTCGGCGATCACCACTTCGTAGCGGTGGCGCAGGGCGGCGAGGATCTGGCGGGCCGCGCGGTCGGTGACCTCCTCGGCCCGCTCGCCGTCGCCGGGGGCGAGCAGCAGGCCGACGCCGGTGGAGTGGGTGAACAGGGCGTCCTGGAGGACCCGGGGCGAGATGTCGGTGATCGTGGCGAGGTCCGCGATGGAGCGGCGGAACTGGACGTCGAGGTACGAGGCCACGTCCCCGGCCTGGAGGTCCATGTCGACCAGGGCCGTGGTGCGGCCCGACGCCCGGGCGGCGAGGGCGAGGTGGATGGCGGTGACGGTGGCGCCGACCCCGCCCTTGGCGCCGGTGACGGTGACGACCGTGCCGCCGGGGCCGCTGGAGGCCTCGCCCCCGCCGCCCAGGTGGCGGCGCACCCCGACCGACCACTGGGCAGCCACCCGCACCCGGCTGACCAGCTCCTCGTAGTGCAGCGGCAGGGTGACCAGGCCGCGCGCGCCGGAGTCCATGGCGGCGGCGAAGAGGCCGGGGCCCGCGTCGGAGGTGATCAGGACGACGCCGACGGCGGGGAAGCGCAGGGCGACCTCGCGCACCAGGTCGAGGGCGGCGACCGGCCCGATGCGCTCGTGGACCAGGACGACCTCGGGCAGCTCGTCCAGGGAGTCCCCGGCGAGCCGGGCCAGGGTGTCCAGGAGCTGGGTCGAGTCCGCGACGGGCGTGGCGGGTTCGGCGTCGGGGAGCTGGCTGAGCAGGGTGGTGACGGACCGGGCGGCGTCGGCGTCCCCGACGGCCGGGAGGATCCTGGTGGTCATCCGAACCTCACTGGTCCTTTTCGAGGCGGTACGTACGGTCGCCGGGCGGGACCGAGGGGTCGCTGCCGGGCGCGACGAGCGCGAGCCGCACGTGCTGGGCGAAGGACTCCGCGTACGCGACGCGCTGGGCGTCGACGGTGCCCAGGGCGAAGGTGATCGGGACCGCCTCGGTGCTCTTGTTGCGGTCGTCGCGGCCGGGTTCGAGGGCCTTCAGGCTGCCCACGTCGATGACCCTGGCGCCGGAGACGATGATCTTCGACTGGGGGGTGTCGCCCTGCTTGGCGGCGGCGAAGGTGGCGAAGATGTTCACCGAGGACCCCGGCGTGATCTTGCCGGCCACACCGGTGGAGGCATCGATCATGATGGCGATCTCCTGCTCCCCGGGCCGGAGTTCGGGCCGTTTCACGATCATGTCGGACTGGAGCAGCGAACCGGCCCTGAGCTTGGTGACGGCGATCATTCCGCGAATGCGCGAGAGGTCGGTGACGGCGTTGTCGGGGAGCCACCGCTCGGGCATCGACGTCTTCTCGAACTGGCTCTCCTTCAGCTCCTTGTAGGGCTCGATCTCGCCCTTCACCCGGTACGCCGTCACCTCGGGGCCGACCTTCGAGTTGGCGTCGTGGATCACCGAGAGGACCCCGGCGAAGGCGCCCGCGGCGCACAGGACCGAGACCAGGAGAAGGATGACGCCACGGCGCTGACGGGAGTTCATTGACCGTACGACCTCGTTCGATGACGTGGGACTGGGCGGACAAGGCCACCGGGCGGGCTGCGCGGCGGCTAGCTGTACATGCCTCCCGCGGGCAGCTGGAGCTCGGGGGCGGGGACGGGGGAGGCGCAGAACCCGCAGCGGTCGCCGATGAGTTCCATGCCGCACCACCGGCACGACTCCCGTCGCACGGACGCCACGAGCTGGTAGAGCACCGACAGGTCGGACAGATGGGCGGCGAACTCGGTGAGCTTGGACGTCCCCCACCAGGAGGGCGAGTACCCCGGCAGCGGGGCTTCCAGCACCGCGCCGACCTGCCAGCCCGGGGCGAGCGTGCCGGTGACCCACTCGGAGGGCGCCGCCGCGCCCGCCACCAGCAGATGACAGGCGTAGTCGGGCCCCTCCAGGTCACCCGTGCCGATCCTGACCAGCTGCGGGACCGGGTGGGCCAGCACCGCGAACTGGCTGCCGGGCAGCCAGGACTTGGCGTGCGTCTTGAGTCCGACCGGGACGCGGTCGAGCCGGGTGACCGAGTTCAGTACGGCGCCCGCGTGGATGTAGTGCGCGAGGAGGCGGGCGGCCGAGGCGAGCACGCCGGGGCTGAAGTCGCACACCGTCAGCTGGCACAGCTGGCGCGCGAGGACGGCCAGGCCGAGCGGCGGCAGCGGCGATGGGATCAGCGCGATCCGGTCGCTCTCCAGGATCGAGCGGACGGTGTGCAGCCGCTGCTCGTGGGCGGCCGGAAGCGAGTCCGGGTACAGGACGACGACATGGCCGTGCAGGTCGAGCAGGCGGTGCGCGTGGGCGAGCGCGGCGTCGAGCGGCTGGACGTCCGGGGACGAGAAGACCGCCGGGGGCGGCGTGTGTGGATCGGCCGCCGGTAACACCAGGTCCGGGCTGGTGACGGCTATCGCGGTTGGCACATCAAGTCCCCGTTCCCTCGGCCCGTGGCGGGCCCCCTCAGCCGTAAGTGATCACCGCACTTCCCTCCTGAACCAGCACTGTATCCAGGAGATAGCTGCGGGTGAACAGTCTTCTCGTTTCTGTGATGCCACGAGAGGCGCCAGAGGTCTTGACAAGCGGATTGGTCTGGACCAGTTTGTACGCAGGTCTGGACCAGCTTGTACGCACAGCGCGCGCCCCACCTCCCCACCGACCTCCCAACTCCCCCACCGGAGGCAGCAAGTGAAACGAGCAGGCGGCAGAATCGGCTTGGCGCTGGCCGCGGCCGGCGCCCTGTCCATAGCCGGACTCACCGGCACCGCACACGCGGCGGACGTCAACAACGCCAGGAACGCGGGCTTCGAGTCGGGCCTCGCCAACTGGAGCTGCACGGCCGGAAGCGGCGCGGCCGTCTCCTCGCCGGTGCACGGCGGAGCCGCCGCCCTCAAGGCGACCCCGTCGGGCTCCGACACCGGCCAGTGCGCGCAGACCGTCGCCGTGAAGCCCAACTCGACGTACACGCTGAGCTCCTGGGTCCAGGGCTCGTACGTCTACCTCGGCGCCACCGGGACCGGCACCAGCGACGTCTCCACCTGGACGCCGGGCACCGGCGGCGGCTGGAACCAGCTGTCGACGACCTTCAGGACGGGCGCCTCCACCACGTCCGTGCAGATCTTCACGCACGGCTGGTACGGCCAGCCCGCGTACTACGCCGACGACATCTCGGTCTTCGGCCCGGACGGCGGCGGGGGCGGCGACCCGGCCCCGACGGTCCCGGCGGCCCCGGGCGGCCTCGCGGTCGGCTCGGTGACCTCCTCGTCCGTGGACCTCTCCTGGGGCGCGGTCTCCAACGCGACCGGGTACAACGTCTACCGCGACGGCGCCAAGGTGCAGTCGGTGAGCGGCGGTTCGGCGACCGTGACCGGGCTGAGCGCGTCGACCTCGTACCAGTTCCAGGTGACCGCGACCAACGCGGCCGGCGAGTCCACGAAGTCGGCGGCGGTGACCGGCAGGACGTCGGCGACCGGCACTCCGGGCGGCGGCGGCAACGTGCCCAAGCACGCGGTGACCGGCTACTGGCAGAACTTCAACAACGGCGCGACCGTCCAGAAGATCAGCGATGTGCCCGCCAACTACGACATCATCGCCGTCTCCTTCGCGGACGCCACCGGCACACCGGGCGGGGTGACCTTCAACCTCGACTCCAACGGCCTCGGCGGCTACACCGTCGACCAGTTCAAGGCGGACATCGCCGCCAAGCACGCGGCGGGCAAGTCGGTGATCATCTCCATCGGCGGCCAGAACGGCACGGTGTCGATCAACGACTCGACGTCCGCTACGAACTTCGCCAACTCGGTCTACTCGATGATGCAGACGTACGGCTTCGACGGCGTCGACATCGACCTGGAGAACGGCCTCAACTCGACGTACATGACGCAGGCGCTGAAGTCCTTGTCGTCGAAGGCGGGCAGCAAGCTCGTCATCACGATGGCGCCGCAGACGATCGACATGCAGTCGACGTCGAACGAGTACTTCAAGACGGCGCTGAACATCAAGGACATTCTGACCGTCGTCAACATGCAGTACTACAACAGCGGTTCGATGAACGGCTGCGACGGCAAGGTCTACTCGCAGGGCACGGTGGACTTCCTGACCGCGCTCGCCTGCATCCAGCTCCAGGGCGGCCTGGACCCGTCCCAGGTGGGCCTCGGCCTGCCGGCCTCGACGAGCGGCGCGGGCAGCGGCTACGTCTCGCCGTCGGTGGTGAACGCGGCGCTGGACTGCCTGACGGCGGGCACCAACTGCGGCTCCTTCAAGCCGTCGAAGACGTACCCGGGCCTGCGGGGCGCGATGACCTGGTCCACGAACTGGGACGCCAAGTCAGGCAACGCCTGGTCGAACGCGGTGGGCCCGCACGTCCACGCGCTGCCGTAACCGGGGGAGGTTCCCCGCGCCCCTTTCCCGGGGGCGCGGGGAACTCCGCTGTCACGGCTGGCTGTTACGGCTGTTATGCCGCTACGGCTTGGGCAAGGTGCACCCAGGACGACTGAGGTCGAACTTGTTCCCGGTACCTATGCAGGGGACGAGGATGTACGTCTCCTGGGCATAGTTGATCTTGTAGCGGACGGTGACCTTGCCGTTCTGGTCCACCTCGCACGGGTTGTTCTCGGTGCAGCGCTGACCGTCCTCGTTGCCGGTGTTGTTCACCGCGACCACCTTGCCGGAGGCCGTGTCGATGACCGGGGAGCCCGAGGTGCCGCCGATGGTCTGGCAGGCGGAGGTGTAGCGGACCGAGTCCTTCCAGGTCCAGTCGCCCTCCTTGAGGCGGTAGGCGAACCCGTCGATGTTGCAGCTGTAGGTGCGCTTCCAGTAGCCGGAGACGACCTTGATGGCGGTGCCCGCGACCGGGTGCTGGTCGTTGAGCGTGAGCGCGCCGATCCCGTACTGGCTCTGGATCTGCGCGTACGTCTTGCCCAGCTCGTAGACCGTGATGTCGGTGTCGGTCATCGTCGCGTACGAGACCTTGGTGGCCCGCAGTGTGCCGACCTTGCTGCCCGAGCCGTTGAGCAGCGAGAAGCTGCGCGTGGAGGGCTGGTCGGTGATGACCTCGCCGGCGGCCGGGAATCCGGTCTCCAGGCAGTGGCCGTTCGAGAGGATGAGAGCGGGGTCGTTCGGCTGGGAGTTGGGCGTGCGGATCAGCGACCCGGAACAGTTGCTGAGCGCAACCGTTCCGGCGAAGTCGACCGCCTTGACCGTCGCCTTGGCGCCGCTGTGGGTGTGCGGCGCCGCGACGACCGGTGCCGCACCCGCTCCGACGAGCAGAAGAGCGAGCACCGTGCCGACGAGAGGCTTCTTCATGTGGGGGTTCCCCTCTGAAGGGATTCAGGAGTGGGTTCCTGAAGTTGTCATGCGCATTGTTGGACGCGCCAACCCCCGGGGGCAACCGTCGAGTTCAGGCCAGTTCGATCAGCCGCCCACGCGAGAGAGAGCCTCCGCGTGGGCCGAGGTGCCTCTTGTGCGGCGGTGACGAGTGAAGTGGCGGCGGCTGGTCATGCCCGGCCGACGGCAGTGCTTCACATCGCCTGGGTCAGGAAAGGACCCGTTCCAGGTGGATCGTGAGAACCCCGAGGGCTTCTTTCTCCGGCGGGTAGATTTCCTGGCAGGCGGCGATGAGGGCATCGCTGTCCATGTCGCCGCCGATGGCGGCCGGGTCCTCCGCGTCCACCATGGCCTCGAAGGACGGGTACTCGACGAGCTTGACGACACGGGTCAGGCAGGAGTCGTCACCGGAGACGAACCGCAGCAGCTGCCCGGCGGTGATCTTCTTCATGCTGGGGTAGCCCACGCGGACTTCGATCGTCTTGGTGCCGTCCTGGATCAGCCGCAGATAGGGCTTGCGGATGTTGATGTGCCGCTCGGTCACAGGGCGCCTCCACGGACGAGTTGCGGTTGTGCGGTGAGACGTTCGGTCAGTCCGCGCGCCGCGTCCATGCGGGGGTAGCGGCGGGTGAGGCAGTCCGCCAGGTCGTGGGCGCGGTTGCGGACGGAGTCCACCACGCGCGTGCTGTCGAGGGCCTGGTGGCCGAGGGCGAGGGCGTCGTCGGGATCGCCGAGCAGAGCACGGGACAGGGCAAGGTCGATCCGGGCGATCGCTTCCCTGCTCGGGGACCGGTTCGCGGCGGGGGCGGTCCGGTAGATGGCGAGCGCGGATTCGGCGGCGCGCTGGGCCTGTTCGGCGTTGCCGAGCCAGATATGGGCGCTCGCTGGATAGGAGGTCAACGCGTAGTCCGCGAGAGGCAGGGTTGGCATACCGAACCGGCGTGGGGGGCGGGACGACAGCAGCCGGTAGGCGTCCTGGGCCTGGTTGAAGGAGACGGTGAAGCTGTCGTGGTCGCCGTCGGCCGCTGCCGCTCGGGCGGACTGGGCATGGAGGCGTACGGACAGCGGATGCGTGGTGGGGGCTTGGGCGAGGCCGCGCTCGGCGGCGTGGCGGGCCTTCTCGGGGCGGTGCTCATAGAGACTGATGGACGCAGCGGCGTCCATCGCCCACCCGCACAACTCGCCATGCCCGGCCTGTTCGGCGTGCGTGTAGGCGTCGGTGGCGAAGGCGAGGCCGACGCGGGCGTTGCCGAGGTCGTGGGCGAGCCAGGCCAGCAGCTCGGACAGCCATCCGGCGCAGACCAGCAGTTCGCGTTCCTGGCAGTGGGTGTGAGGGCCTCGTAACAAGGCGTCGACCTTGCGGCGGTAGTCCATGACCGCGTCGAACACGACGTGCGGCGGCTTGAGGGAGTACGCCTCGTTGAAGCCGGTAATCGCGAAGTCGAGGTGTTCGAGGGTGCCGGTGCCGAGCGCGGTCGCCTCGGCCTGCCGGGTGAACTCGGCGACTTCGTCGGCGGCACGGTCCAGGACGGCAGCAACGGACGCCGGGTCGAGCACGGCCAGCCCGGCGATCTTGAGCGCGTCCCGCCGCTTCGTGTCGTCCTCCAGATCCGATGCCTGTACGCCCAGCGTATCGAGCCCAGTTCCCCTGAATTCGGGGTCCAGACCCAGGACCTGAGCCACGTGGGGCCACCAGTAGTCGGGGGTCCTGGCCCCGGTGATCCAGCGGCGAGCGTTGGCGCGGTGGACGCGCGCCGGGTCTCCGGATTCGGCGACCCCCACGGCCCGCGCGAGGTCGCTCGGGCCCCAGCCGCGTTCGCCGCACGCGAGGCGGATCAGCTCCGCAAGTTCAGGGTTCGTGGCCATCTGTTGCCGCCCTTCCTGGACTGCACGGGACTACGCGGGACTCCATCCTGGCCCCTCCCCACGGCCCGTCCCCGTGCGTTCACTGAACACCACCCGGCCTTCCCCCCACTACCCGGTACAGAGACAGGGTTCGGGCGTTGGTCATGAATCCGATGCTGAAACGGGAGTGCCCATGCACGGCACAGGAACTGACAGCACCCGCACCTCCGCTCACCTCCCTCTTGAGGAGCGCACTGTGAACGCACCCGTCCCAGTTCCGGCGGACGTCTTCGCCTATGTCAGCGGCCGGATTGAGCAAGCGGCCCGCTCCCTGTGGCCGGGAGCGACGGTTGGGCTGGGCCCGCACGTGCCGTCCGTTACCGGGTACGTCCGACGACTCGACGTGGACGACCGGCCCATGTTCGCGAAGGTGTCCCTGCTCGGGTCCTCGCTCGTGTCCGTCCTGCGCGGCACGCTGGGCAACTGGGCGGCTGTGAAGGCCAAGCAGGACGCCTACAGTGCGACGCCGGGAGGTCTGCTGGAGCGGGAGACGATCCAGTACGGGATCCTGCACACGGCCCGGCTGCGGGCGCCGAGGATCGCCGGATACGCGCGCGGGGTGCTGTTCACCAAGCCGGTCGTCGGGCCGACGCTGGCCGATCTGATCGCGAAGGAACCGGACCGCACCGCCGAACTCCTCACCACCGTGACCGGTGAGCTGGGCGCTCTGGACCGTGCGGACGTGATGGCGCTGGTGACGGCGGCCGCGATCCCCGAACGGTCGGTGCACGCGACGTTCGCCCGGAAGTTCAACGGCATCAGCGGCCACGCCTACCTGACGCTGACCGGTGACCAGGCGCCGGTGCTGGCCGAGGTCGTGGCCCGGCTTCGGAAGGTCCGCCTGACCGGCGCCCCCGCCGCCGTGGTCTACGGCGACCTGAAGCCCGAGCACGCCGTGTTCCCCGACGGCTCGGACGGCCGCCCGGCGTTCCTCGACCCCGGCATGTCGCTGGGGCACCCGGAAATGGACCTGGGAAAGCTCGTCTCTCGCCTCGTCCTCGGCCTGCTCGCCGCCCCGCATCAGGGCGCCGGGACGGCGGCCGTCCTCGGCGGGATCAGCCAGTTCGCCGACGCGGCCGGCCAGAGCATGGAACGGGAGGCGAGGGCGGCTTGGCTGCGGCAACTGGTCGTGCTGTGGCTGATGGACACCGCCAACATCCTGACCACCTACCTGACCGCCCCTGCCGGACTGCCGCTGCCCGACCAGGCAAGGCAGGTCATCGACCGGGCCGGGGCGGTGTCCACGATGATCGACCGCACCTCGGCCGCGCTGGAGGGGCGGGCGGACGGCGCGGCCGTGTGGCGGCTCGCCCTCGGGCACGCCGGGACGGCGGCCGGGCGGTGACCGGCCGGATCGGCGCGGTGGGGATCATCGGCGCCGGGGCCGTCGGCCACACCGTGGCCACCCTGCTGACCGCTGCGGGATGGTGCGACCGTCTCCTGATCGTCTCCGGGAGCGAACGCTCCGCCACCGCTCTGGTCACCGATCTGGAGGACATGCGCGAGGTCATCGCCTCCTCCGTACGGGCGGAGACCGCTACCGTGCCCGCCTTGCGGGCGTGCGAAGCGGTGGTGGTGTGCCCGAGGGCGAAGTTCACCAACACCGCCGACCACGACATCCGCATGGCCGGACTGCACGCCAACGCCCCCGTGATCGCCTCCCTCGGCCGCCAGCTCGTCGGGTACGACGGTGCCGTGCTGGTGGTAACCAACCCGGTGGACGTGATGACCCGGCTGTTCACCGACGCGTCCGGCGCGGCCCGGGTGTACGGAGTCGGATCGGCGACCGACACCGCCCGCTACCGACTCGCCCTCGCCCGCCTCCTCGCCGTCCCCGTCGACTCCGTCCAGGGGCAGGTGATCGGCGAGCACGGGGACGCCGCCGTGGTGTGCGCATCCGCGACCCGCGTCGGCGGGCTCCGGGCCGCCGTGCCCCTGCGGGCCGTCCACGACGAACTGATGGACCGGCCGCGCCGCATCAACCAGTCCCTGGGCCGGGCCCGTTCCGGACCGGCCGGGGCCGTCCTGGCCGCCTTGCGGGCCGCCCTAGGCCTGGCCGACACGGTGGTGGAGTTGTCCGTCGTCAACCCCGACGGCACCTGCCTGGGAACCCCGTTGCGGTTCAAGGGTGGCGCCCCCACGGTGGCGCTGCCCGACCTCGACCCGGTCGAGCGGCGGCTGCTGGCCTCCGCCGAACACAGGATCTGTACCGCCTACCGCCTGGTCGAGCACCACGTTGAAGAAGGGGCCACCCCGTGAACCACGCAACCCGCATCACCAGCGCCGGCCGCCAGGTGACCGTCACCAGCAACACCACATCGGTCACCGACTGGGCACTGAGCTACTTCGGCCCCTGGTGGAACGCGGGCGCCGCCTCGGCGCCGTTCCCCGGTCCGGTCGTGGCCGCCGACGTCGCCCCGGCCGAGACCGCCAAGATCGCCCGGCAGGTGGCCGGTTACGCCCACGAGGAGGTCGTCTACGCGAACTCGCCGATGCTGTACGCCGCCGACGGGCCCACCGCGACCGCCATCCAGCCCGCTGACAATCTGGCCTACCGGTACGAACCCGGCCACCTGCGGATCGCCGGCCACGATGAACTGCCCCTCGCGCTGGCCGCCGCCCGCTTCGCACGCGAAGTCCTGCGTTCCGAGCTCCTGGGCGACGGCTGGACGATCCTGCACGCCTCGGCCGTCGTCAAGGACGGCCTGACCGTCATGGCCCTCGGCGGGAAGGGGTCGGGCAAGACCACCACTGCCCTCCTGCTGGCTCGATCCGGGTGGCAGCTGCTGGCCAATGACCGGGTGTTCGTCCGCCCGAGTGCGGGACGTGGTGTAGACGTCCTGCCATGGCCCGCAGCCGCCGCCGTCGGCCTCGGCCTCCTGGACGCCCTCGGCCTGTACGACGGCGTCCGCGAACGCACCCTCCGGGGTGAGCACCTGCACCCCACCCAGGCCCAGGCCGTGACCAAAGCGCTCACCGAAGGACGCCGACTGCCCCTGTTCAGCGGCTCGGGCAAGGAGTTGAAGGCCCAGTTCGCCCCGTCCCAGCTCGTCACCTGGCTCGACCTCACCCTGGCCACCGAGGGCAGGGCAGCCAGGCTTCTGTTCCCGTCCATCGACCCGGCCGCCATCCCCCGCATCGAGAGCGCAACACGCGTGGTGGCCGACAACGACTACTTCAATGCCCGCACCGAGGACCGCTACCCAGACGTCTTCAGCCTCACCCCGCCCGAGGCGGGTACCAGCCGCGTCCGGCGCGCGTCCCTCACCCAGGCCCTGGGCAGGCTGCCCCGGCACGCGATCACCCTCGGCCACGACGTGAAGGCGAACGTCGACCTGCTCACCGAGCTGGTCGACCGCTAGCGCGTGGCGGGTGGGCTGGCTCGCCACCCTGCGCCGCACCCTGACGACCTAGGAGAACCACACCTGTGACCAGCGGGATCGACATACGCCTACACGACCGCCGCCACGCCGCCGAACTGCGCCCGCTGCTCTTGGAGGTCTACGCCGAGGTCTACGAACAGGCCGCCGAGAACGACCCGTTCGCCACCGTGGAACGCTTCGCCCAGGGACTGGACGGCTGGGCGGCGAGGCCCGGCTGGAGCTGCGTCGTCGGCTACGGCAGCGACGGCCGGGCCGTCGGCTACGCCTACGGCGCCCCGCTGCCCGAGGACGCCCGCTGGTGGGGTGGCCTGATCACCGAGGTGCCCGCCGACGTCACCGCCGAGACCGGCTCCCGCACCTACGCCCTGTCCGAACTCATGGTCCGCGAGCCGTGGCGCAAGACCGGCATCAGCCGCCGGCTGCACGACGCACTGCTGTCCCCACGCCCCGAGGAACGCGCCACCCTACTCGTCGACCAGACCCATCCCAAGGTCCGTGCGCTGTACGAAAGCTGGGGCTGGCGCACCCTCGGCGACCTCCGGCCCCGCCTTGAGAACGCTCCCCTGTTCCACGCGATGCTGCTGACGCTGGACCACCGGGACTAGACCCGCCCGAACACGGTCAGTCCTCCATGAACACGATCCGCCGAGCCGGCCCGGGCACCCCCTGCGTGGCCGTCGCCGTCGAGCGGCCCGCTGCCACCGCGCGTTCGCGGCCCCACGCCCGGATCTCCTCGATCTGCTCGGGGTTGTTCCTGCTCAGCGGGATGGTGTTGGCGAAGGTGTCCATCACGAAGGACGGGCGCAGGGCCTCCGCGCCGCCGCCCAGGTAGACCTCCGCGCCCACGTCGTGCAGCGCGCCCTCGATGTCGGAGCCCGCGAAGCCCTCGGAGAGGTCGATCAGGCGGGCCAGCTGGTCGGGGTCGGGCTCGGCCTTCACATAGCGGCGGTAGTAGAGCTGGATGATCTCCTTGCGGTCCTGCGCGTCCGGCAGGTCCACGAAGAACAATTCGTCGAAGCGGCCCTTGCGCAGCAGCTCGGGCGGCAGGCTGCGCACGTCGTTGGCGGTGGCGACCACGAAGGCGCGCGAGCGGGACTCCTGGAGCCAGAACAGGAACTGCCCGATGATCCGCTGCGGCACGCCCGTGCCGTCGTCCCGGCCCGCCAGGCCCTTCTCGATCTCGTCGATCCACAGCACGCACGGGGCCACCCGGTCGGCGGTCTCCAGGGCCTCCCGGAAGCGGCCCTCGGACTCGCCGAGGTACTTGCCGTGGATGGCGCCCATGTCGAGCCGGTAGAGCGGCAGTTTCCACTCGGCGGCGATGGCCTTGGCGGAGAGCGACTTGCCGCAGCCGGGGACGCCGACGAGCAGCACCCCGCGCGGCGGCCGGATCTCGGTGTGGCGCAGGTCCGCCTGCATCAGCTGGTTCTTGCGCCGCAGCCAGTCGCGGAGGTTGGAGAGCCCGCCGACGGTGTAGTCGGCGTCCTTGAGCTGGACCTTCACCAGGCCCGTCAGATCGCTGAAGATGCGGTCCTTGGACTGGGCGAGGGCGGGTACGTCGTCCGTGTCGACCGAGCCCTTGGCGGCGACGGTCGCCATCAGGTTGACCGCCTCGGCCTCGGTGACCCCGAGCAGCGTCTCGGCGGCCCGGCGGGCGTCGTCCTCGTTCCAGGCGATCGGGATGATCCCCTGGTGGTCGGTGAGGAAGCCCGCGAGGACTCCGTACATCTCGTCCGCGTCCGGCAGGTCGAGCTGGAGGCTCATGCCGAGCCGCTGGAGTCCGCTCCAGACGGGGGTGTCGGTGAGCAGGATGATCGAGCCGGAGTTGTTGCCCGCGAGCCGGGCGACCTCGGCGATGTGCCGGGTCAGCGGGGTGTCGCCCTCCAGGTCGTCCGGGTCGACCAGGACCAGCGTGGCGTTGGGGCGGGCGGCGAACTGGGACGCCGCGTACTCCATCGCCCCGGTGAGTGAACGGTCCTCCTGGAGCGGCGCGTTGGTGCGCAGGTCCCGCAGCCCGGTGGCCCGGGTGTAGATCCAGAACGGCATGCTGCTGCGCCTGGGGTGCGTCGCCACCTCCCGCACCAGCCGCAGCGCCCGCTGCTGCTCGATGGTGCGCATCCCGATGACCGGCACCCGGGCGGAGATGTAGCTGTCGAGGTCGTGATGGCTTTCGGCGTAGTTGGGCATGCGGGGACTTCTCCGGTCCGGTCGGTGGCGTACGTACGTATACGGGAGGCGGGCGTCCGGTCCTGCTCGGTTACGGGAGGCGGGCGTCCGGCCTGCTCAGTCCGTGACGATGCGGCGGCGCGGCGGCGCCGTGGGGTCGTACGCCCACGGCTGCGGGCCCTCGGTGGCGCCGGGCGCGGCGCCGCCCGTCAGCGGGTTGTCGCGCAGGGTGCGACGTCTGCCCTCGATCCAGCGCGGGTCGGCGCCGGTGCGCGCGAGGCGGTCGAGCTGGGTCTCCAACTGCCGCTGGAGGTCGGCGATCTGGCCGTCGACGAGCTTGAGCAGCCGGGTGCGCAGCTCGGGCGTGAGCGAGGGGTGCCCGGCCAGGGCGCGCACCGCGTGCAGCCCGGACCGGGCCTGGACGAGCGCGCGGGCGGCCGCGAACTCGTCCTGCTCCGCGTTGAGCGCCCGGGTGAGATCGTCCGCCCAGCCCTGCATCCGGGTACCGAGCGCCCGGGTGAGCTGGTCGGTGAGCCGCACCCAGGTGTCCTGGTGGTAGTCGCCCCGGGTGAGCGCGGGCAGCGCGCGCCCGTCGGTCTGCTCGCCGCGCGACCAGCGGGCCAGATGGTCCGCCCACGTCTGGTAGTTGCCGCCGTGCCCCCACATCGCGCTCACAGCCCCGAGGGGTCGCGCGGGCGGCGCACCAGGGTCTCGCCCGGCGGCAGCGGGGACCAGTCGGGCAGGCCGTCGACGATCCGGCGCAGCCGGGTGGTGACGCGCTCGCCGGGTTTGGCGGCGGTGGCCGCCCACGGCGAGGGCGCGGGGCGGTCCGGCGGCGGGGGCTGGTGGGGGACGGTCATGCGTTGCTGCCTTCCTTGCGGACGGTACGGCCGTCGAAGGGGGAGGCGCCGTCCTGGGCGGCCCCCAGTGAGTCGATCAGTTCGCGCAGCTGCGGTTCCATGGCGTCGGCGGCGCGGTAGGACTCGTACCAGTCGGTCAACTCCGCTGATCCGGCGCGCAGTTGGTGCACCGCGTCGAGCCTGGACTGGTCGAGCAGGGTCTTCGCGGCGTTCTCGACCTTGCGGGCGGCGCTCAGGCCCTGGTTGATCACCAGGCCCCAGACGGCGCCCGTCACCGCCATGACCGTGAGCGTCACGCCCGCGCTGATACCGAAGCCGATCACCAGGATCCCCAGCAGCACCAGGGCCAGCGGGGTCACCTTGCGGGCCAGCGGATAGGCGAAAGAGGCGAGGAACGAGCGCGCGTGGGTGTCCCAGTGCGCACCGAGCTGCTGCTCCAGACCCGGCAGCGGCTGGGTGTACGAGCCGGTCCACGGCGGGAGCTGGAAGGTGCGCCCGGCGATCGGGTACGCACCGCCGAACCTGGCCTGCACGTCCTGCGGCACGGCCCCCCGGTAGTCCGCCGAGAACCGCTGGTGGGCGTGGCGGAACCACTCCCGGCAGGCGGCGACCGCGAGCCGCTGGGTGGCGACGGAGGTGCCGATGGCCTCCGGGCTGAGCGCGGCCGTGGTCTGCACGGTCAGATAGTCCAGCGTCTCCTCGTACGCGGCCGAGTCCGTGTCGACGGAGCCCTTCGCCGCGGTGAGGTCGCCGCCGTGGTCGATGACGGCGTGGTTGAAGGCGAGGTCGCGCCGCAGCGGCAGCTCCTCGTTGTCGTACTCGGAGACGAGCCGGTCGAGGATGTCGTCGACGGCGTCCTCGATCCGGTCCGAGGTCGTGAACTCCCTCTCCAGGAGCGCCCGGTACTTGTCGTGCGCCACCCGCTGGACGCGGGCCGACGACAGCACGCCGGCCAGCTGCGGGCCCTGCGGGGAGACCTGGGCGAGCACCGGGTACTCGCCCTGCGGGGCGGCCGGGCGCAGCGAGTCGAGCTCGGCGCGCCAGCGGGTGATCTGGGCCCGCTGCGCCGCGTCGTCGTTCAGCATCGTCTCGCGCCAGCCGTCGAGCGTGGTGCGCAGCAGCTCCCGGCCCGCCGGGCCGAACGCGCCCTGCGAGATGGACTCCAGGATCACCGCGAACTCGCGGCCGAGCCGCGCCGGGTCCTGGGCGAGCAGATAGTGGCGCAGCCAGCGCACCGACTCGTCCCGGCGGCTCTGGCGGCGCAGCACCAGGGCGAAGAAGAGCGAGGTGCGGTGGGAGGAGCGGCGGAACGCCTCCTCGACGGCGCGCCCGCAGAGCCCCGGGTCGTCGGCCGACCAGGCCGACAGCGCGACCAGGGCCGGGGCGAGCCAGTACCGGGGCGTCTGGATCATCAGCTGCTCGCTGACCGCGCGCACGGTGTCCTCGGAGACCAGGCCCACGTCGAACGCCTGGAGCATGCCGACGGCGGTGCGGCGCACCACCTTGTGGTGCCCGAACTCGTGGTCGACCTGGTCCTGGATGGCGCCGACGCGGGTCTCCGCGCGCTGGACGTTCGCGGTGAGCTGGGCCTGCTGGACGAAGGCGCGGAACTCGTCGCGCAGCTCCTGGAGTTCGGTGCGGGTCCGCTGCTGGTTAGCGTCGACGGCGGCCACCTGGCCGCCCACGGCTCCCACCTGCTCGCTGAGCCTGATGACGAGGCCGCTGACTTCCTGCACCTTCCTGTGCAGGGAGTAGTCGACGTCAGCCATGCGGTGTCTCCGATCGGGGTGCGTCAGATGTACGTGTACACGTCTGCGGGGATGGCGGGGATGACGGGGGTGGCGGGGACGGCGGAGGTGCTCACGGGCGGACGACCGAGCCGTCCGGCAGCACGGGCAGCACCAGCCCGTCGCCGTAGACCTCGACGCAGAGGTACGAGCCGGAGCGGGCCAGCATGCGGCCCGCCGAGAAGGGCTCGGGCATGGGCGTGCCGGGCGCGAAGTGCTGCACGATCGATCCGGCGAGGTCCAGGATGTGGTCCACGAAGGGGGCGCCGAGATAGCACTTGGTGACGAACCCGACGGGGATCGCGGTGTGCTGGACCTCGTACTCCTTGCGGATCCAGTCCGCCAGCTGCCGGCGCGCGGCCTCGTCGACCTGTGCGTCGAGGCGCGCCAGCGCCTCCCGCAGCTCCGGCGAGCGGTCCCCGTACAGCGCGTGGCGCAGGGGCGGGGCGGTGGCGCCCCGGCGCTGCGAGGTCCGCTCCTGCTCCTTCGGCGCGGGCTGCCACGGCTGATGGCCGGTCCGCGCCGGTCCTGCGTGCTTGAGCGGCTGGACGGGCGCGGTCGCGGGCGGCTGCACCACGCGGCGAGGTCGTTCGATGTGTCCCATGGGTCCCCCGGAGATCATGGGTGGTGCGGTCGGACTCCGGCAGACTAGTGATTCCACGTCACTCTTGGCTGCCGGAACGGGAATTGTTGCCCCGACGCCCGAACCTCGACCGGGGTACGACCTGTTTCCGGCCAGGTTCTGCTGCCAGACTCCCGCCATGCGCATGATCTACACCCTGCTCGTGGGCATCGACGCCTACGGCGGCACCGGGCACGCCCGGCTCTCGGGCTGTGTGAACGACGTCCTGGCGGCCCGGCGGGCCCTCGAACACCGCGTCGGCGACCGGCTGTCCGTCCGTACGCTGCTCGACGGCGAGGCCACCACGGCCGCCGTCGAGTCCGCGCTCCGCGACCACCTCGGCCAGGCCGGTCCCGACGACACGGCGCTGCTCTGGTTCTCCGGGCACGGCACCGAACTCACCCTGGGGACGGCCGAGGAGCTGGCCGTCGAGGCGACCGGCCGCAGCCAGGCGCTGGTCTGCGTGGACGGGGCGCTGCCCGACAAGCGCCTGGGCGCGCTCCTGGACGGGCTCGCGGCGGGCGGCGCGCACGTGGCGGCGGTGCTCGACTGCTGCTTCTCGGGCGGCGGCACCCGGGAGCACGGGAGTGGGGTGAGCGCGCGGTTCACCCCGCCCGCCCCGTCCTGGCGCCCGGTCGCCGCGCCCCGGGACGCGGGCGGGCCGCAGCGCGCGCCCGGCCATGTCCTCCTCGCGGCGAGCCGCCTCAACCAGCTGTCGTACGAAGCGGATTACGAGCCGGATGACGAGGTGGATTACGAGGCGGACCGCGTACCCGGGGAGCCCGCGCCCCTCTTCAAGCGCGGGGTCTTCACCCACGCGCTGCTCGGCGCCCTGCGCACGGCGGGCCCGGACGCCACCTACCGGGAGCTGCTCGCCGCCGCGCACGCCCGGGTGCGGCGCGCCCGGTTCGAGCAGCACCCGGTGCTGTTCCCCGCCGATGCGGGCGGCATCGCGGACACCCCGTTCCTGGGCGGGGCGCCGCGCACGCCGAGCCCGCATCTGCTGCGGTTCGGGGCGGACGGCTGGGAGGTGGACTGCGGGCGGGTCCACGGGCTGCCCGGCGGGCCCGGCACCGAGTTCACCGCCACCGGCCCGGGCGGGGGCGCGCTGGCGGCCCGTACCGTACTGGCGGACCGCACGCTGGTGGAGCCGGCCGGGTGGACGCCGGCGGCCGGGCGGGTGCATCCGGTGGCGCTGACCGCGACGCCGCTGCCGTCGGCCGCCGTGACGGCCGTCGGGCCGGAAGGTTTCGCCAAGTCGCTCGCGGACCACCTCACTTCACCCGTCGTACGTCCGGTCACGGGCCCTGAGAGCGAGTCCGCCGGACTGCTCTTCCGCGTGGAGGCGCAGGGCGACGGGCAGGCGCGGGTGCTGCGGCGCGACGGCTCGCCGTTCGTGGCGCCGCTGCCGCTGTACGACCCGGCGGACACCGCCCGGGTCGCGGACTGCCTCACGCACCTGGCCCACTGGCACGGCATCCGCGACCTGGAGGCGCGCACCTCGCCGCTGCGGGGGCATGTGCGCGTGGAGGTCGTGTCGTGGGGCGACGAGGGGGCCGGGCCTCTGGTGCCGGACGGGAACGGCGAGATCGTCCGCGCCTACGACGGGCCGCGCGAGCCGTGGGTCTCCATCCGGCTGCGCAATGTGGGCGACCGGCCGCTGTGGTGCGTACTGCTCGACCTGAACGACCGCTACGCCATCAACTCGGCGCTCTTCCCAGGCCACTTCATCGCTCCCGGCCACACCGGCTACGCCCTCGACAACCAGCCCGTACAGCTGAGCCTGCCCGCGACCCGGGAGCCGCGCCCGGGGGCGTACGCGCGCGACTGGCTGAAGCTGATCGTCGCCGAGGGCGAGCTCAACACGGTGCCGTTCCGGCTGGGGGCGTGGGATCCGTACGGGCCGGGGGCGCGCGGCGGCGCCGCCCACGACGGCGTGCTGCGGCTGGCCGGGCCCGGGCGCCGGGACGTCGGCGCGGCCACTGCGGCCGGTCCCGGCCAGTGGGCGACGCGCACGATCGCGCTGCGGACGGTCGTGCCGAGGCCAGGGGTCACTGGCCGAGGTGCGTGAACCCCGCCCAGGCGCTGAGGTCCGTCGGGTCGATGGCGGCGGCCCGGGCCGCGAGCACCGGCGGCAGCTCGGGCGGGAGCTCGCGCGCCGGGTCCAGCATCCACAACTGGGCGCGGCGCAGGGCCCGTACGGGCGGCTCGTCCTCGCGGCGCAGGAAGTAGTGGGTCATGAACATCAGGACGGAGGTGGCGTCGTCCGGGACCGGCCAGAGCGAGCCGACGACCGAGCGGGCGCCCGCCACCAGGAAGGCGGCGGCCAGGCTGTAGGCCTCGTTGTGGCCGCGCCCGGAGACATGGCTGCGGCAGGCGGCGAGCACCACGAGGCCGAGCTGTCCGCGCAGGGTGCCGGTGAGCTGCTCGGCGGCCAGCTCGCCGCCCTTCAGGGAGAGGTAGGCGCTGCTGCTGCGGCTCTCCTCGACGGCGGCGTGGCACGCCAGGTGCAGCACGGCCCCGCCGTCGCCGCCCTCGCGCAGCCAGTCCGCGACCTCCTGCGGGGTGCCGTCGCCGGTGCGCAGCCCGAGGAAGCGCGCCTGCGGGTAGAACGCCCCGAGCACCGCGTCGGCCTCCTCGCCCGCGTACCGCAGGTCGCCGGTGGGGTTGCCCACCACCAGGGCCGAGCCGGTGTGCGGGGTGCGGGGGCGGGCGGCTACCTCGCAGAGCAGCCGGGCCGATGCGGCGTACGAGATCTCCGCCTCCTCGATGGCGTGCCGCCGCGCCCCCTCCGCGTCCGGCGCCCACGCCGCGTGCCAGGGCACCAGGCCGAGCGCCCCCATCGGGACGAGGACGAGCCGGGGCACGCGGCCGGGCCGGTCGGGCACCACGAAGAGGTCGAAGAGCGGGCGCACGGCGGCGTACCAGGCCCAGGAGCAGAGCCGGTCGAGCTGGTCGCGCAGGGGCCGCGCCGGTGCGGCCCCGCCCCACCCGGGCACCGGCCCGACGTCGCGCCCGGCGGCCCGGGCCGGCGGCTCGTACTCCCTCAGCGGCCCGGCGTCCTCGGTGAGCCGGGGCAGCGGTACGTGGTGCACGTCGCCGCGCGAGGTGACGAGGACGGCGACGCCCCCGCCGTCCTCGGACCTGGGCACCAGATAGACCAGCGCGTCCTTGCCGAGCGCCTTCAGGGCGTCGCCGATCTCGCCGGGCGCGGGCGTGTCGAGGAGGCGGGCCGCTCCCGCGCCGCCGGCGGCGGGCTCCTCCGGCTCCTCTCGCCCCTCGCCGCTCCTGGTGGGGCTGTCCGCCGTCAGTGCCGAGAGGGCCTTGCGGCGCAGGGCGCTCGGCACCAGGTCGGCGCTCGCGCCCGTGGCACGCCACTCGCGGGCCAGCGCGCCGTGGCCGCCGCGCTCCAGGAGTTCGGGCACCGAGGAGGCGGTGGTGGCGGCGTGCAGGACCAGGCCCCGGCAGGAGTCGAGGGCCTGCACGGCCTCCTCGACCGCCCCGTCCGCCAGGCACCACGCCGCCACCTCCAGGGACATGGCGGTGGCCAGCCGGGCGGCCTCGGCGGCGTCGGCGGTGCCGGACTGGAGCAGGGCCGCCCAGGCGTGGCCGCGCAGCGCGTCCAGGCCGTAGCGGCGGCCCGTCGCCCGGTCCCCGGTCCGGCCGCGCGTGCGGTACGCCCGGCCGAGCGCGAGGGCCGCCTGGGCCCAGAGCCGGTGCCCGGGTCCGGCGGCCTGGCGGGTCGCCGCCTCCAGGAGGCCGATGCCCTTGGCGAGGAGCTCGGTGCGGCGGTACGGGACGCGCTCGCCCGCGGCGAGGCCGCAGTAGACACTGCCCGCCGTGTGCGAATAGCGCAGCCAGCTGTCGCTGCCCTCGTCGCTGAGCGCCAGGCCCTCCTCGATCAGCGCCAGCGCCTCCCGGATCCGCTCCACGTCTCCCGCGGACCCGGCGCGGCGGGCCCGCACGATCCCGCCGTCGCCGAGCACCCACGCCCGGTGGTCGCGGCTCAACCGGGCGGCCGCGCGCCGCAGTTCGGCCACCGAGGGGCGCCCGGCGAGCGGCGGGGCGGGCGGGGCGCCGAGCCGGTCGGCCAGCTCGGCGCGGCCCAGGCAGGCGTTCTCCAGGAGGGTCCACAGCTCGATCCAGGAGGTGTCGTCCTCGGCGAGCGTGCCGACGGCGGCGTACAGCTCCGCGATGTGCCGGTCCACGGCGGGCAGGTCTCCGGCGTTCGACGCGCTCAGCGCGTCGTACCCGGACTGCTGGGCATCCATCAACTTCCGGGCGTACGGCGGCAGTTGTGGACTCTCGCGCATCTGCCGCCAGGCCTCGGCGCCCGCCGCCATGTCGTCGGCGGTGCCGCTCATCTGGCCCCGGTGCACGGTGGCCATCATCCGCACCAGGCCCAGGTCGGCGCCGACGCCGGGGCCCTCGTCGGCGGTGTCGAAGTGGGCCAGGACCTCGTCCAGGCGGGCCCCGGCCCCGGCCGCCAGCTCCTCGGTGAGCAGCGCGCCGCCCGCCACCGCGTGGGCCCGGCGCCGCCAGTCGGGGTCGTCGTCGGGGCCCGCCCGCAGCACGGCCCGGGTCAGTGTGTCCTTCTGCTCCTTGCTGACCTGGTCGCCGTGCGGGTCGAACATCGGCAGGTGTGCGAGGAGCGCGGCCGCGCCCTGGCTGTGCTCGACGCTGCCGGGCTCCAGCTCGCTCCACTTCTGGAAGACGTGGTCGAAGCCCTGCTTGGCGCGGCCGGGCGATGCGGCGTCGTTGATCAGCGCGAAGTAGCCCTCCTCGCCGTAGTCCGGCTGGAGGGTGCCGTCCTGGAAGCCGTCCATCAGCGACCGGTAGACGTCCCGCACCTCCTCGTAGGAGACGTCCGGCCCCTCGCCCTCGTCGATCGGCCCGTGCTCGGCGAGCATCTGCCGGGCCCAGCCGAGCATCAGGACGGCCATGTCCCGCAGCTCCTTCTCGGTGCCCTCCTCGCCGATCACCAGCCGGGAGGCGAGCACCACGTCGCGCAGCCGCTCGGGGTCGGGGTCGTCGCGGTAGCGGGTCTGCTGGGCCACGGCGAGCACGGTGGCGGTGGCCGCGAGCCGCCCGTCCCGCTCCGGGTCCCACTCCAGGAGCCCGCGCCGCAGCAGCCGTACGCCACGGTCCTTGGCCGCCGCGTCGCTCCGGACGACCCCCCGCTCGTAGAGCACACGCCCGAAGAAGTCCGCGTACTGCGGCAGTAGTTGCTCCTCCACGTCCGGGTCGGCGGCGAAGAGGGTCCCCAGCTCGGCCTCGGCGGCGGCCGCCTGCGCCTCGTCCTGCCACATCGTCCAGATCAGCGCCCGGCACAGGACCAGTTTGTACGCGGCGTCCTCCGCCCACGACGGCCGCTCACCGCCGGCCCGCCGCGCCTCGACGACCGCCGTGTCGAACTCGGCGCGCGCCTCCTCCAGTTCGGCCCGGGTCCTGGTGGCGCGCCCGTGCAGCATCAGCGAGACGGCCCGGCTGTGGCGGACGAGCGGGAGGTCGCTGTCGGGGTGGGCGGCGTCGAGTACGGCCGCGTAGTGGCGGGCGGAGAGCAGCAGGTCCTCGCCCTCGTCGGTGAGCAGCGCCCGCTGCTGGCAGAGGAATCCGAGCCCTTCGTGCAGCTCGATGGCCTCGGGGGCCTCGTCCGCGAGCGCGTCGAGGAGCGCCTCGTGATGGCGTACGGACGTGTCGAGCAGGGCGAGCCGCTCCTCGTCCGTCCCGTCCGACTCGATGAACGCGGCACGCTCGGCCCACAGTTCGTCGAGGACTTGGTTGAGGTCGTCGTTCAGGTCGTCGTTCTCGGGCACGCGGAGTCCGGATCTCGTCAGGGCGCTAGGCGCGCGTGGTACGGCAGCAGGACGGAGTTCAGCCACTTCTCGCCCGCCGGGCCGGTGAACTCGACGGGGTCGTCGTCGGTGGCGGCGAGCGCGTCCGGCGGGCAGCGGTCGCCGAAGAGCACCACCGCCCGGTCGCCCGGCTCGCGCTTGGAGGCCCACAGGAAGCCCTGGGCCCACGGTTCGGTGTGGCGGCGGATCCAGTGCGCCCAGTCGCGGGTGTACGGATAGTCCCGCGACTCGGCCTGGACCAGCCAGCTGTCCTGGTGGACGGCGGCGAGCTCGTGCCCGGTCACCAGGGAGACCACGTCGAGCCCGGTGGTCAGCCGCAGCACGGTCAGCCGCCGCCCCGCCACCGCGACCCTGGGCACCAGCCGGGCGCCCCCGGCCGGGTCGAACGGCAGCGAGTGCAGCAGCGTCTCGCTCACCGCCGACTCGGGGCTGAGCCCGGCGTACAGATATCCGTACGCGTCGCAGCCCGTCGAGTCGAACCGGCCGCCCCCGTAGAGGCAGTGCGCCGGGACGGGGTTGAAGGAGTGCCCGGCCCGGCGCGAGGCGTGCACCCGGTACAGCACGGTCCCGGCCGTCAGGGTCACCTTGGCCGGGGTCTGGGCCAGCGCGGCGGGCGGCTGATAGTGGGGCACGGGCTACTCCCCCTCGGTGAGGTGGCGGGCGGTCGCGGCGAGCCGCCGGTCGTCGGGGGTGCCGAGCAGCCGGGCGGGCACCGCGCCCAGCCAGGCGTTCTCGGACAGCCACCAGTCGGCGGCGCCCCACGGGTCGGTGTCGGCCCCCAGCACCTCGTTGACCTCCAGGACGGTGAGCCAGGGCAGCGTGCCCTCGGAGAACTGGAAGGCGGGCAGCCGCAGCACCCCGCCCTCGCCGCGCAGCCGGACGAGCCCGGGGGCGTACGGGTCGCCGCCCGCGCGCAGCACGGTGTCGCCGTCCACCGCCGGGGCCGCGAGCAGCCGCTCCCGTACGGCGCCGAGCACCGGCCCGACCATCCGGTGCCCGTCGAGGAGCAGGACGGCGAGGTCCTCGGCGCGAAAGCCCAGATAGGAGGCGTCGAGGCCGTCGTCGGTGTCCGGCCGGAAGGTGGCGGGGGCGAACCGGCCGGGCCCGAACCGGTCGGGCAGCACGGTGCGCAGCATCTCCACGGCGCGTTCGGCGGTACCGGCGGGATCGGCGGGATCGGCCTCAAGGCGGGCGGCGGCCCGCACGCGCGTGAGCAGCACAGCCAGCTCCTCCCGTACGTGGTCGTCGAGCCGGGGCCCGACGGTGTCCCACTCGGCGGCGGCCGCCGCGAGGACGGCATAGGGATTCATGCGGTATCCGCCCCCAGCAACTGCTCGATCAGATCGGCGCGTTCGGCGCGCCGCACCACGAAGTGCAGGTCCCAGCGGGCGCCCCGGGCCAGCTCGGCCTCGACGGCGGCCCACATGGCCGCGAGGCTCTCCGCCGGGGCGAGCCCGCCGCGCCCGGCGCCGAGCAGCGGCAGACAGAGGGAGGTGAACGGCGGGCGGTGGCGCCCGGCCTCCTCGCCGAGCAGCGTGAACGCGCGGGCCACGGCGCGGGTGACGTCGGCGGGCAGCACGTCGTAGTCGTTGGTGCCGGCGCGGGGCACGGCGACGGCCGCGTGGTAGAGCCGCCGTACGCCCTGCCGCTCCAGGGCCCCGGCGCCGGTGACGGCGACCGTGCCGGGGGCGACGGCGCCGCCGGGCCTGCCGTGCCGGGCGACCCAGGCCCGTAACTCGTCGTGTATCCGGTCCTCGACGAGCCCGCCCGCCTGGTCGCGCAGGGCGCCCGCGCGGCGCAGCGAGGCGGAGACGGAGGACTTGTAGGCCTCGGGGAGCGCGAAGTACGTGTTGGAGGGCGACACCACCACGTCGATGTCGCGGAGCAGGTCGGCGGGGTGGACGTGGACGGTGATCCGGGCGGAGCGGACCCGCAGCCGCCGGTGCGCGGGGGCGAGGCGCGGGCTCGGGACCGCCCGGCTGCCCGGGAAGAGCACCACAGGGGCATCTCGTACGACCGTACGGCCCACCGGGGCCATGCGGACGATCTGATCGGCGACCTCGCCGAGCACCATCAGCTCATGATGCTTGCGGAAGCGCTCGACGCTGATTCCGTAGACCTGCGCGGCGCGCTTGCGGCGGTCGGCGGCCGGCCAGTCGCGGGTGCCCTGGGCGAGCCCGAGGCTGTACTCGGCGGCCTCCTGGAGCGTGCCGCCGCCGATGCGGGAGACCGCGAGCCGCAGCAGCCGCTCGACGGCGGGGAAGTGCGGTGCCCCTGGGGCCGCCGCCTCCAGGCCGTCCGATATCGCGGCGAGCGCCGGTACCCGGAGCTCCCGCAGTCGGACGACCCCGGCCCGCCGCACTTCCCTCACCTCCGCGAGGACCGCCCCGTGGTCGGGCAGTTGAGTGTGCGGCATGGCGCAAAGAATTGCACCGCGCGCGCAGGCATCACAACCCCGCTCCGGTCCTCGGGTTCCCATTGTCCGCCGGGGGCCGGTCGGACTCGGGTCGGTAGCGGGTCGCTTCCGGGTCGAAGTCACCTGGGCTGAATGGTTCTTGACGAGATATCACCTACACCCACCCGGGCGAAGGCCGAGCCACCTTGACGCAGACATGCCATAAGCAGATGCTCGGGAGGCGAGCCGAGAACGAACTCCCAGCAACGAACCCTCAGCAACGTCGACATGAACACCCCCACCTCCTCCACATCCCCAGGAGAATTCATGCGACTCCGTACGTGCCCGCGCGCCGCCAGACGCTCGGCGGGCCTAGCGGCCCTCCTCGCGATGGCCCTGGCCGCGCCCCTGACCGCCCACGCCACCGCCTCCCCGGCGCCGTCACCCCGCGAACGCGCGGACGTGGTCGCCGACGAGGCCACCACCCAGTACGAGATCCACGGCCCGGCCACCCCCGCCGCGCGCACCGCCATCGCGGCGACCGGGGTGGCCATCGACGAGGTGCACGAGCACACCGTCGTGGTCAGCGCGGACGCGGCGCAGGCGAAGAACCTGCGCACGCTGGGCTACGCGCTGAAGGCCCTGCCCGGCCCTCCGGCCCGTACGAACGGCGCGGCGCCCCAGCCCTTCGACTTCCCGCAGGCGGACTCCAGGTACCACAACTACACGGAGACGACGACGGAGATCGACCAGCGGCTCGCGGCCTACCCCTCGATCATGAGCAAGCGCGTGATCGGCAAGTCGTACCAGGGCCGGGACATCGTCGCGATCAAGGTCAGCGACAACGTGGCGACGGACGAGAACGAGCCGGAGGTGCTGCTCACCTTCCACCAGCACGCGCGCGAGCACCTGACGGTGGAGATGGCGCTGTACCTGCTGCGCGAGTTCGGGGCGGGCTACGGCAAGGACGCGCGGATCACCAACATGGTGAACAACCGCGAGATCTGGATCGTGCCGGACCTCAACCCGGACGGCGGCGAGTACGACATCGCGACCGGCTCCTACCGCTCGTGGCGCAAGAACCGCCAGCCCAACTCCGGTTCCTCGTACGTCGGTACGGACCTGAACCGCAACTGGAACTACAAGTGGGGCTGCTGCGGCGGCTCCTCCTCCAGCAAGGGCTCCGAGACGTACCGCGGCACGGCCGCCGAGTCCGCGCCCGAGGTGAAGGTCGTCTCCGACTTCGCCCGCAGCCGGGTGGTGGGCGGAAAGCAGCAGATCAAGGCGGGGATCGACTTCCACACGTACAGCGAGCTGGTGCTGTGGCCGTTCGGCTACACGTACAACGACACGGCGCCGGGGCTGACGAAGGACGACCACGACGCGTTCGCCGCCGTGGGCGGCAAGATGGCGGCGTCCAACGGGTACACGCCGGAGCAGTCCAGCGACCTGTACATCACGGACGGCACGATCGACGACTTCCTGTGGGGCACGCAGAAGATCTTCGACTTCACGTTCGAGATGTACCCGGGTGAGTCGGGGGCGGGTGGCGGGTTCTATCCGCCGGACGAGGTGATCGAGCGGGAGACTTCGCGGAACAAGGACGCGGTGTTGCAGTTGCTGGAGAACGCGGACTGCATGTACCGGTCGATCGGTAAGGAGCAGCAGTACTGCACGGGTTGACGCCCGACGGATGGTCCCCCACCCCGCCCCTTCACCTAGACCCTCCGGGGGTGGGTGGGGGGCGAGGGTGGTCTCCCGGGGGCTACGCCCCCGGACCCCCGTCGCGGGGCCTGCGGCCCCTGCACCCCGCTTTCGGGGCTCCGCCCCGGACCCCGCTCCTCAAACGCCGGAGAGGCTGGAGTTACCCGGGCCCTGCTCCTTGCGCGCCGGAGGGGCTGATTTTCGTGCCGCCGGGGCTGGAGGTGCCTTTAGGGGGCGCGGGGAACTGCGCGACCAGCCCCCACCGAACCCGCAGACGAACACGGGGTCCGGGGCGCAGCCCCGGGAAGCGAGCCTCAGCCCCCACCCACCCCCGGAGGGTTAAGGGAACGGGCGGGGTGGGGGGCTAAATCACCAAGCTCAGCAGCGCCGCCACCCCGAACCCCACCACAGACAGCACCGTCTCCAGCACCGTCCACGACTTCAACGTGTCCCGTTCCGTGATCCCGAAGTACTTCGACACCATCCAGAAGCCCCCGTCGTTGACGTGGGACGCGAAGATCGAGCCCGCCGAGATCGCCATGATGATGAGGGCGAGGTGGGCCTGGGAGTAGTCGGCGCCCTCGACCAGGGGGACCACGATGCCCGCCGTCGTGACGATCGCGACCGTCGCCGAGCCCTGGGCGACCCGCAGGGCCACCGAGATCAGCCAGGCCAGCACGATGACCGGCAGGCCGACGTCGTGGAAGGTCTTCGCCAGCGCGTCCGCGATCCCGGACGCCTTCAGGACCGCGCCGAAGACTCCTCCCGCACCCACCACCAGCAGGATGTTGCCCACCGGCTTGAGGGAGGCCGTCGACACCGTCTCCAGGGACTTGCGGGACCAGCCGCGCCGGATGCCGAGCAGGTAGTAGGCCAGGACGAGCGCGATCGTCAGCGCCACGAACGGGTTGCCGAAGAACTCGATCACCGAGCGGCCACGGGACGGGTCCAGGGCGATGGACGAGAACGTCGCCGACAGGATCAGGAGCAGCGGCGTGCCGATGATCGCCAGGACCGTCGCGAGCGCGACCGGCTTCTCCTGCGGAGCGACCCCCGCCGCCGACTGCTCGGCCGCCACCGCCGCCTTCGCCTCCTCGGCCGCCTCCACCATGTCCTGCGGCACCTCGACGAAGATCCGCTTGCCGATCCACGCGGCGTACGCCCAGGCTGCCAGCACCGACGGGAGGCCGACGACCGCGCCCATCAGGATCACCCAGCCGAGCGAGACGTGGAACAGCCCGGCGGCGGCCACCGGCCCGGGGTGCGGCGGCAGGAAGGCGTGGGTCATGGAGAGGCCGGCCAGCAGCGGCATCGCGTAGAGCAGGATCGACTTGCCGGAGCGTTTGGCGGCCGCGTACACGATCGGCGCCAGGACGAAGATGCCCACGTCGAAGAAGACGGGGATGCCGAAGACCAGGCCGGTCAGGCCCATCGCGAGGGGGGCGCGCTCCTCCCCGAACAAGGCCAGCAGACGGGCGCTCAACACCTCGGCGCCGCCGCTGACTTCGAGGATCGCGCCCAGCATCGTCCCGAGCCCGATGATGATCGCGACGTGCCCGAGGATGCCGCCCATGCCGGACTCGACCGTAGAGACGGCGGCGGACTTCTGGACCGTGCCGAAGAGTTCGGTGACGGAGAGGCCGGCGCCCAGGCCGACGGCTATGGAGACGGCGAGGAGTGCGACGAACGGCTGGAGCCGGACCTTGATGATCAAGTACAGGAGGAGGGCTATGCCCAGGGCCGCGACGGTCAGCAGACCGGTCGTGCCGCCGACGAGGGGGAGGATCCCGCCGGTGTGCGGCGGGGGCGGAGGGGGCACGGGGGCGAGCGGGAACGACATGCGGGCACTCCGGTGGCTGGCAGGGCTGTTCCAGGGCGTGGGGGACCGCGGGGCGGCGCCCCGGCGGTCCGGGGCGCCACTCCGTGCGGCCTGTGGAGCGGTCGTACTAAGGGCAAGGGATCAGGCGTCCAACACGGCCAGCGCGTCGATCTCGATGAGCAGGCCCTTGGGCAGGCCCACGTACACGGTCGTACGCGCCGAGGCGGGGGCTTTGAGGCCCTGCTCCTCGAAGTAGGCGTTGTAGATCTCGTTCATCTCGGCGAAGTGGCCGACGTCGGTGAGGTAGACGCGCATCATCATCACGTCGTCCCAGGTGGCGCCGCCCTCCTCCAGGATCGCCTTGACGTTGGCGAAGGTCTGGAGGGTCTGCTCGCGCAGGGTGGGGCCCGCGGTCGTGGGCGGCTTGCCCTCCTCGGCGGGCAGGAACCCGACCTGGCCCGCGACCTGGAGGATGTTGCCCTTGCGCACGCCGTGCGAGAACTTGGCGGGCGGGGTGGTGTGGGTGGCGGGGGTGATGGCGACCTTCTCGGTCATGAACGGCCTTCCTTGTCAGGGGTGTCAGGGATGTCAGGGGTGTCAGGGGTGTCGGCGATGTTGCCTGAGTACTCCCGGGTGATGGCGTCCGCGGTGCGGCGCACCAGCGGGAGGAGGCCGAGGAGTTCCTCGGCGGTGACGACGACGTTGGGGGCGGAGACGGACATCGCGGCGACGACGCGGCCGTCGGTGCCGCGCACGGGCGCGCCCACGCAGTTGATGGACTCCTCGTGGCCGCCGAGGTCGGTGGCCCAGCCCTGTTCGCGTACGGCCGCGAGCTCCTTGAGGAACGCGGGGGCGTTCGGCGTCGAACGGGGCGTGTACATGGGGTAGTCGAGCTTGTCGGCCACCGCGCGGCGCTCGGCGTCGGGCAGGTCGGCGAGGAGCAGCTTGGCGACGGCGGCGACGGTGATGGCGACGGGCTTGCCGACCCGGGAGTACATCCGCACCGGGTAGCGGCTCTCCACCTTGTCGATGTACAGCACCTCGCCGTCCTCGTACACGGCGAGGTGGACGGTGTGTCCGATCCGCTCGTTGAGCGCGACGAGGTGGGGGTGCGCGATCTCCCGTACGTCGAGGTTCTCGACGGCCTCCTGGGCGAGCGCGAAGAGGCGGGCGCCGAGGCGGTAGCGCTGGTCCTCCTGGCGGTAGACGAGGCCGTGCTCGTGCAGGGTGCGCAGGAGCCGCAGGGCGGTCGACTTGTGCACCCCGAGCCGCTCGGCGACCTGACCGAGGTCGGCGGGGCCCTGCGCGAGCAGCGGCAGGATGCTCAACGCCCGGTCGACGGTCTGGCTCATGACGTACGTACCTCCTGCTCCTCCCCCGTCCACCCGGGGCCGAGACGAAGTCTCCCCCAGGCGTCGTCGTCCAGGGCGGCAAGCCGGTCGGCGTGCGCGCGGGACGGCGGGGCCGTGTGGTCACCGGGCACGGTGAGCGCGGCGGCGGCCATGAGGTGCCCGTGGCGGGCCCGCTCCCGCACGGGCAGCCCTCGCAGGGTGCCGTGCAGGAACCCGGCGGCGAAGGCGTCCCCGGCGCCGACCGTCGCGACGACGTCCACGCGGGGTGCGGGAACGGTGATCACGCTTGTCGTCCGACCGTCCGCCGGTGGGGGCTGAGCGCGCAGTTCCCCGCGCCCCCCAATGGGCCCGGAGGGCCCTCCTAGGGGCGCGGGGCTGTGACATTTGCGGCTCCGCCGCGTGGGCGCGAGCAACCCGCCACGGTCCGCAGCGGGGGACTCGAACACGGTCACCCCCCGCGCACCCCCCTTGACCACCACCACCCCCGGCTCCGGCAGCGCTTCCCGGATCGCCGAAGGCCCCCGCACCCCCCACGCCTCCTCCGCCTCGTCCTCCCCCACGAACACCACGTCCGCCCCCCGCGCCAGCTCCAGCGACACACGGGGATCGGACCCCGAACGCCACAGCCCCGACCGGTGGTTGACGTCGAACGACACCAACGGCCGCCCGGCCCGACGCTCCAGCAGAGACCGCATCAGCTCCAGGCAGCCGGCAGACAACGCCGCCGTGATCCCGGACAGATGCAGCACCCGCCCCGCCCACACCTCGCCCCACGGCACATTCGCCACCGACATGGCGGAGGCGGCCGAACCGGCCCGGTAGTAGACGACCTCGTGCGTCCCGGCGGCCCGGTCGTCGGCGGTGCGGAAGTAGACGCCGGTGGGGCGACGGGAGTCGCGTTGCACCCCCGAGGTGTCCACCCCGTACGCGCCAACCGCCTCGACCAGGTGGTCCCCGAAGCCGTCCGCCCCCACCCGGCTGACCCACTTCACCGTGTGCCCGGCGGCCGCCAGCGCGCACGCCACGTTGGATTCGGCGCCGCCGATCCCCCGGGCGAAGGACGGTACGTCGGCGAGGCGCCCGGGCCGGGACGGCAGGAAGGTGACCATGGACTCTCCGAGACAGACGACATCCACATCCACCACGCGCCCTCACTCCTCGCACCGTCGAACCGACGAACCGGTGCACCATTGACCCGGCGTTGGCCCGGATGTTAGACAGCAGCAAGCGATACACGCAACGGGCGTTGCACATGATGCAACGCATCACGGAGGCTTCCATGGGGTTCCTGGCAGGACTGGCCGAAGAGCGCGTCGACCACCGCTTCAAGGGGCTGCCCCCGGACGCCGACGGCCTGACCGTCGGCGAGCTGGCGGCCCAGCGCCGGAACCTGTTCACGGACGGCTTCACCACCCCCGTCCTCGCCCTCTCCGCCGAGCGCCTGGAGCACAACCTCGCGCTGATGGAGACGTACGCGACCCGGCACGGCCTCGCCTTCGCCCCGCACGGCAAGACCACGATGGCTCCCGAGCTGTTCGCCCGCCAGCTCGACCACGGCGCCTGGGGCATCACCCTGGCCGTGCCCCACCAGGTGCGCGTGGCCCGCGCGTTCGGCACCCGGCGGATCTTCCTCGGCAACGAGCTGGTGGACGCGGCGGCCCTGAAGTGGATCGCCGGGGAGCTGGCGCGGGACGCCGAATTCCAGTTCATCTGCTACGTGGACTCGGTGCGCGGGGTCGAGCTGATGGACGCGGCGCTCGCCGGTGCGGTCCGCCCGGTGGACGTCGTCGTCGAGCTGGGCGCGGGCGACGGCGCCCGCACCGGCGCCCGTACCGAGGCCGACTGCACGGCGGTCGCCGACGCGGTGGCCGCCACCCGCACCCTGCGCCTGGTGGGCGTGGCGGGTTACGAGGCCGAGGTTCCCGGGGCCTCTCCGGAGCTGGTCGCGGCCTGGCTGCGCAGGCTGACCGCGCTGGCCTCGGAGTTCGACAAGGCGGGCCGCTTCTCGGGGACGGGACTCGACGAGATCGTGGTCAGCGCGGGCGGCAGCGCCTGGTTCGACGCGGTGGCCGATGTGTTCGCCGAGATCCCCGAACTCTCCCTTCCCGTACTGAAGTTGCTGCGCTCGGGCGCGTACGTCTCGCACGACGACGGCCAGTACCGACGGGTCACGCCTTTCAACCGCATCCCGGAAGAGGGCTCCCTGCACCCCGCCTTCCGCCTGTGGGCGCAGGTCGTCTCCCGGCCCAGTCCCGACCAGGCGTTCGTGAACGCGGGCAAGCGGGACGCGGCGTACGACCTCGACCTGCCCGAGGCACAGGTGGTGCGCGGAGCGCGGGACGGGGTCCAGCGGCCCGCGACCGGCATCGAGGTCACCGCCCTCTCCGACCAGCACGCCTGGCTGCGCACCGCCCCTGACGTGGAGCTGGAGGTCGGCGACTGGGTGGGCCTCGGCCTCTCCCACCCGTGCACCAGCTTCGACAAGTGGCAGCTGATCCCGCTGGTGGAGGCGGACGGCACGGTGACGGACTACATCCGGACGTACTTCTGAGCCTGCGGACCGTGGAGGGTTGCTCGCGCAGTTCCCCGCGCCCCTAACCCTTTAGGGGCGCGGGGAACTGCGCGACCAGCCACCCACGGTCCGCAGACGATGAACCCGGCCGCCCGCCAGAGGGCTTTCGGGAAGGGGCGGGGTGGGGGATCCGCCCGCGACATCAGCCACCGCGAACGGAAACCGGACCATGGACCTCGTCATCCGCGACACCCTCGTCATAGACGGCACCGGCGGGCCCTCCTACCAGGCCGACGTGGGCATCCGGGACGGCCGGATCGCCGCGCTACGCCCCGAGGGCGCGCCGCGCCTGACCGGCGCCCGCACCCTCGACGCCCAAGGCCTAGCCCTGACCCCCGGCTTCATCGACATGCACGCCCACTCCGACCTCGCCCTCCTCCGCGACCCGGACCACAGCGCCAAGGCGGCCCAGGGCGTCACCCTGGAAGTGCTGGGCCAGGACGGCCTCTCGTACGCGCCCGTCGACGACCCCACCCTCACCGAGGTCCGCAAGGCGATCACCGGCTGGAACGGCGACGGTTCGGACATCGACTTCGACTGGCGTACGGTCGGCGGCTACCTCGACCGCCTCGACCACGGCTTCGACGGCCGGGGCATCGCCGTCAACGCCGCCTATCTCGTCCCGCAGGGCACCGTGCGGATGTACGCGATGGGCTGGGAGGACCGCGAGGCGACGCCCCAAGAGCTGGACCGGATGCGGCGGTTGGTGGCCGAGGGGCTTGAGCAGGGCGCGGTCGGGATGTCCTCCGGGCTCACCTACACACCCGGCATGTACGCCCCGGATGCCGAGCTCACCGAGCTCTGCAAGGTCGTCGCCCGGTACGGCGGCTACTACTGCCCCCACCACCGCTCCTACGGCGCAGGCGCCCTGCGCGCGTACGAGGAGATGATGGAGCTCACCCGCGCGGCCGGCTGCGCGCTGCATCTGGCCCACGCCACGATGAACTTCGGCGTGAACGAGGGCCGGGCACCGGAGCTCCTCGCCCTCCTGGACCGGGCGCTCGAAACCGGTTCGGACATCACGCTCGACACCTATCCGTACACCCCGGGCTGTACGACGCTCGCCGCGATGCTGCCGAGCTGGGCGGGCGAGGGCGGGCCCGGGACGGTCCTGGCGCGGCTGCGGGACGACGCGACGGCCGAGCGGATCCGCCACGCCATGGAGGTGGTGGGGTCGGACGGCTGCCACGGCGTCCCGATCGACTGGGAGACGATCGAGATCTCGGGGGTGAGCGGCCCGGGGCTCGCGTCCTTCGTGGGCCGGACGGTCGCCGAGTCGGCCCGCGCGCGCGGCGAGGCGCCCTGGACGACCGCCCGCCGCCTGCTGATCGACGACGGCCTCGGCTCGACGATCCTCCAGCACGTGGGCCACGAGGAGAACGTCCGGGCGATCATGCGCCACCGCGTCCACACCGGCGGCAGCGACGGCATCCTCCAGGGCGACAAGCCCCACCCGCGCGCCTACGGCACGTTCCCGCACTACCTGGGCCACTACGCCCGCGACCTGGGCGTCCTCCCCCTGGAGGAGATGGTCGCCCATCTGACCTCGCGCCCGGCGGCCCGTCTGCGCCTCCCGGACCGGGGCCTGATCAAGGAGGGCTACCGGGCGGACGTCGTCCTCTTCGACCCGGAGACGGTCGCGGCGGGATCGACGTTCGAGCGGCCCCGCACCCTGCCCACCGGCATCCCGTACGTCCTGATCGACGGCAAGTTCGTCATCGAGGACGGACGGCGTACGGACGTGCTGGCGGGGCGGGCGGTCCGCAGAACGCCCACCCCGCAAGTGACCTGACGAACCGTCAGAACACGCGTACGTTACGGGCCGTGTCCCAGCCCATGTCCGCCGACGGGCCGCCGAGCCCGCCGTGCCCGTCACCGCGGTAGACGAACACCTGGAAGCCGATGGGCCGCATGAGGTCGGAGATCCCGTCCCCGCTGACGTCACCGGTGGCCATCACCGGGGCGTCCGCGGGCCAGGCGTACGGCAGCTTGGTGCGGCCGCCGAAGGTGCCCCGGCCGTTGCCCGGGTACAGCCACAGGTTGCGGGACCCGTCGCGGGCCACCAGGTCCGCCTTGCCGTCGCCGTTGAGGTCGCCGGGCGAGGCGAGCTGGTTCATGGCGTTCCAGCCGCCGCCGACCTTCACGCGGTCACCGAAGGTGCCGCGGCCGTTGCCCGGGTAGGACCACAGCACCCCGGAGGTGTCGCGGGCCAGCAGATCGCGGCGGCCGTCGCCGGTGAGCTCGCCCGCCGCGCTGATCTCGCGCATCGAGTTCCAGCCGCCGCCGACCTTGACCCGGTCGCCGAAGGCGCCGTCGCCGCGGCCCGGGTAGAACCAGAGGACGCCGGAGCGGTCGCGGGCGTAGATGTCCTCCTTGCCGTCCCCGTTGTAGTCGCCGTGCCGGGTGAGCTGGGTCATCGAGTTCCAGCCGCCGCCCACCAGCTTGCCCTTGGACATCCCCTTGGCGTCCTCCGTGCCGGGCAGGAACCACAGCCGGCCGTCGTCCGCGCGCTCCAGCAGGTCGGGGCGGCGGTCGTTGTCGAGGTCACCGAACTGCGCGACGGCGGGCAGCCCCTCGGGCCGCTTGCCGTAGTCGTACTGGCGGTTCCAGTCCATCCACGGCACGCCCCGGCCGACCTCGTAGTCGGTGGTCGCCACGCGGATGGAGCTGACGCTGTTGTCCCAGACCTTGCCGAACGAGCCGCCGTAGAAGTCGTTGGGGCCGCTGTGCGGGCTGATGAACAGGTACTCGCCGGTGTAGTTGTCCCCGGTGGCCAGCAGCACGTACAGGTCGCTGTTGTTGACCACCGACGAGATCGAGTTGTTCCAGATGCCGAGGGTGGGGCGGCTGGTGGAGACGATCTCCATCTTGCCCTGGAAGTCCTTGTACTGGAACACGCAGAGCTTGCCCGCCGGGCAGCGGTCGTAGTTGGCCGCGGCCGCCTGCGGGGCCGCGCCGAGAAGGGTGGCCAGCGAGGCGGCGACGGCGGTGGCCGTACCGATCAGGCGCCGGGCCGAGGTGGTGCCGAGCATGGACCGAACTCCGTTCGAGATCAGAGGGTCGAAGGTCAGAAGACCAGGTGCGTGGCGCGGGCCTGGGCGTACTGTCTCGGTGCCCGCAGACCGCCGTCCGCCGCGCCCGTGCCCGGGTACACGCGGAGCGCCTTCTGCCCCGGCGCGTGGGCGAGCAGGTCCGGGTGGCCGTCGCCGGTGACGTCACCGATGCCCACCAGCTCGGTGAGCCCGTTCCAGCCACCGGTGCCGATGAGCTTGCGGTCACCGAAGGTGCCGCGCCCGGTGCCGGGGTAGAACCACAGCTTCCCGGCGGTGTCCCGGGCCACCAGGTCGGCCCGCTTGTCGGAGTTCATGTCACCGGCCCCGACCAGCTCGTTCATGGCCTTCCAGCCCCCGCCGACCTTCCGGCGGTCCCCGAAGGTGCCGTGCCCGTCGCCGGGGTACGTCCACAGGGTGCCCGTGCTGTCGGCGGCGAGCAGATCGGCGCGGCCGTCGCCCGTCAGGTCCCCGGCGGCGGTCAGGTCGCGCATGGAGTTCCAGCCCCCGCCGACCTTGACGCGGTCACCGAGCGTGCCGTCGCCACGGCCCGGGTAGAACCACAGGACGCCGGAGCGATCGCGCGCGAACAGGTCCTCCTTGGAGTCCCCGTTGTAGTCGCCGTGCCGGGTGAGCTGGGTCATCGCGTTCCAGCCGCCGCCCACGACACGGGTGCGGCTCTTGCTCCCGTACAGGTGGTCCGTCCACAGCTGCCCGAACTTGTCGCGCGAGTACAGGTCCCCGAAGCCGTCGCCGTCGGCGTCACCGAACGCGGCCTCGGCGGGCTGCCCGGCCGGGCGCTGCTTGGGCTCGATGTCCCACGCGTAGGTGGGGAAGCGCCCCTCGGTGCCGCAGAAGTAGTCCGCCTCGGGGTCCAGGTCGAGCGAGCTGACGGCGTTGTCGAGCTCCGGCCGGTAGCTCTCGTCGAAGGACACCTGGCCCGAGTAGTAGTGCGTGGCCTGGGCCCGCTCCGGGTTCCCGTCGAGGTCCGGCTCGCTGTTGAAGCAGACGGGCGTGCCGGAGTAGTTCGCGAACGAGCTGATCCGGTTGTCCCAGGAGCCGAGCCGCAGCATGGACCCCGAGACGACCAGCATGTCGCCCTTGCCCAGCGGCTCGCTGAAGACACACAGCTTGCCCCAGGCGCAACGCTCGTAGCCGCTGGCGGCCTGGGCAGGCGCGGTGGTGACGGTGGCGATCAGCCCCGCCGTGACAGCGGCCGCGAGCCCGCCTCGTACGAGGCGCGAAGAAATGGAACGCACGTGGTCCCCCCGGGTATGTGCGGATGCTGTGAATGCGTGGAAAGTCAGCGGATCATAGCCGCCTGTCGACGATCAGTTCGAACCAGACCGTCTTGCCGATTCCGTACGGCCGCCGCGTTCGCATCGATGCCCGGCGGGGACAGTCCTGCGTTCGCCGTCCCCGCCGCCGCCTGGGCTCAGTTCACGGCCGGGATTGCCGGGAGCAGGTAGCCGAACACCGTGTCCGCCGCGGCCCGGTCGTCGACCTGGACGCGGCCCGCGCGTACCGCCGCGTCGAAGTTCGCGGCGAAATCGGGTCCCGGGGCGAGGAGTTGGTCCAGCACATCACGCGTCAGCGTAATCGTGGCCTGCGGCTTGTCCACGCCGGGGGGCATGGTGTCGCCTCGCGTGTCCGTGTAGACGAGGACTCCGTCGCGCAACACCGTGACACCCGACTGGCCGGTGTTGGTGAACATCCACAACAGGACGATCGGGTCGCGCAGTTCGGCCGCGCTGGGGCCGTCGAGGCGGGCGGCCACGGCCGCGAAGTACTGGGCGGGGTTGGCGTGGCGGACCAGGTCGCCGACGACGGGGCGGGATCCGGGCGGCTGCGAGCCGGGGCTCAGGTCGCGGGCGGCCGTCAGATAGGCGTTGCGCAGCGGGCCGTACTCGGCGAGGTAGCCGAGCTGGGTCAGGGCGAGGGCCTGGAGGGAAGTCGCGGCCTCCAGAACCGCCGGGGACACCGTCGCCGGGTCGCAGGCGGCGGCCACCACGTGGTCGAGGAGCTCGACGACCCGCTCGTACCGGGGCGTCTCCGCGTCGTACTCCTCGCGCGCGGCGGCGAGCACCGCCTCGGCGCCGCCCAGGGCCACCACGTACCGCTTGGCCGTCGTGGCGGAGGCGGGGGTCGCGGCGACGGCGTCGGTGGCGGCGACGAACTCGTGGCCGAGGAGCCGCAGCCAGGTCTGGCGGGCGGCCTGGGTGGCGGTGCCGACGTAACCGGCGGCGTAGAAGGGCCGGTTGGAGGGCTGGGACTGGCGCCTGACCCAGGCGTCCCGGCGCGCGGCGAGGCGCGCGGAGACGGCCTTGTCGCCCCAGCCGGGCCACTCGTACGCCCCGGCCACGATCTCCGCGACCCCGCCGAAGGCCTTCAGCGTCTCGTCGAGGTGGCGGGCGCGCACGTCCCCGAGACCGCCGAGCAGGCCGGGGGCGGTCAGATAGAGCACCTTGCGGTCGGGGAGGTAGACATTCATCTCCGCCGGCGACTGGAGGCCCGCGGCGGGCTGGAGGACCAGCCGGACGCCGTCGGCCTCGACCTCGCCGGAAAGCTGGTGGGTGGGCGGGATCAGCGTGGCCTCGCCCGCCGAGACGGTGAGCCCCGGGCCGCTGTCGATCAGCCCGCACGGCCCGGCTTCCAGACGGGTGCCGTACGTGTGGTCCACCAGGCACGCGGTGGCCAGGCCCTCCACGACGTGGCGGCGGACCGCGTCGTCGAGGAAGCCGTCGGGCGCGTACACCGCGAGGTCCTCGGGGACGGCGTCGCCGCGCTCGGCGAACAGGCCGCGCGAGCCGCCGAAGTGGTCGACGCAGCTGGCGGTGTAGACGATCGCCTTGACCGGCCGCTGGTCCTCGGTGGTCGCGCGGTAGAGCCGCAGCGCGTACTGCGCGGTCTCGTACGAGCCGAGGGGGTCGATCACGATCAGTCCGGTGCGGCCCTCGACGATCGTCATGTTGGCCAGGTCGTAGCCGCGGACCTGGTAGACGCCGCCGTCCTCGGCGCGGGTGACCAGATAGAGGCCCGCCATCGCGTTCATCCGGCCCTGCCGCCATACGCGCGCGTTGACGGAGGGCGGGATCTCGTCCTCGTCGCTCAGGAACTCGAAGCGGCCGAAGTCCCAGGCCACACCCTCGCCGTCGCGCGCGGGGATCACGGGCACGTCCGGCCGCGCGATCAGCCCCTGCTGCGCGTTGCGGAAGTCGGAGACGTCGGACGGGACTCCCTGCACGGCGGGGCGGTTGCTGCGGACGACGAACGGGGTCGGCTCGACGGGCTCGGGGCGAGCGGCGGCGTTGCGGCCGTTGGTCATGGTTCTGCCTCCTCAGGGCTGCGCGGGTGCGGGGCGGGAACGTAACTCCGCACGGCCCGAGCGGGAAGGGTGCGGGCGACGGTCTTGGCCGAGAATGTCCCGTTCTGAACCAGCCACGGGCCCGGCCTTCGTCTGCGGGTGATCGTGGGCTGGTCGCGCAGTTCCCCGCGCCCCTCAAATGCCGCTACGCGGCATCCTTGGGGGCGACCCGAAGGGGCGCATTCAGGGGCGCGGGGAACTGCGCGACCGGCCCACCACGACCCGCAGAAGACAACGCACCCTTTAAGGGGCGCGAGGAACTGCGCGACAAGCCCCCACCGGCCCGCAGCCGACAACGCACCGTGTCGCATCTCACCCACCCCCGGACGGGCAGCGCGCATTCCAAGCCCCCGCCCCACCCCGGCCCACCAATCCCACGGCAGCCGCCCCACCGCCGCATTCCGATGGAAGCCACCACTCCGCCCAGAACGCCCCGCCCGGGCGCCCCGGGCCACAAACACCGCGCGCCCCCCGAAACGCGCCCGTAAGGTGACCGTCATGCAGGTGATCCAGTCGACCAAGCTCGCCAATGTCTGTTACGAGATCCGGGGCCCGGTTCTCGAAGAAGCCATGCGGCTGGAGGCGGCAGGTCACCGCATCCTCAAGCTCAACACCGGCAACCCCGCCGCGTTCGGCTTCGAGTGCCCGCCGGAGATCCTGGAGGACATGCTCCGCAACCTCTCCGGGGCGCACGGGTACGGCGACGCGAAGGGCCTGCTCTCGGCGCGGCGCGCGGTGATGCAGCACTACCAGACCAAGGGCATCGACCTCGACGTCGAGGACATCTACCTCGGCAACGGCGTCTCCGAGCTGATCCAGATGTCGATGCAGGCGCTGCTCGACGACGGCGACGAGGTGCTGGTCCCGGCCCCGGACTACCCGCTGTGGACGGCCTCGGTCTCACTGGCCGGCGGCACCGCCGTGCACTACCGCTGCGACGAGCAGTCCGACTGGATGCCGGACCTCGCCGACATCGAGCGCAAGATCACCGACCGCACCAAGGCGATCGTGATCATCAACCCGAACAACCCGACGGGCGCGGTGTACGACGAGGAGATGCTGCGGTCGCTGACCGAGATCGCCCGCCGCCACAACCTGATCGTCTGCTCGGACGAGATCTACGACCGGATCCTCTACGACGGCGCCACCCACACGCCGACGGCCGTGGTCGCCCCGGACCTGATGGTGCTGACCTTCAACGGTCTGTCCAAGAACTACCGGGTGGCCGGATTCCGCTCCGGCTGGCTCGCGGTCTGCGGCCCGAAGGCGCACGCCTCCTCGTACATCGAGGGCCTCACCATCCTCGCCAACATGCGGCTGTGCGCCAACATGCCGTCGCAGTACGCGGTGGCCACCGCCCTCGGGGGCCGCCAGTCCATCGAGGACCTGGTGCTGCCGGGCGGACGGCTCCTGGAGCAGCGCGACACGGCGTACGAGCTGCTCACCCAGATCCCGGGCGTGACCTGCGTGAAGCCCAAGGGCGCGCTGTACCTCTTCCCGCGCCTGGACCCGGCGGTCTACAAGGTCAAGGACGACCGCCAGATGGTCCTCGACCTGCTGCGGGCCGAGAAGATCATGGTCGTGCACGGCACCGGCTTCAACTGGCCCGAGCCCGACCACTTCCGCATCGTGACACTCCCCTCGGCGCAGGACCTGGCCGGGGCCGTGACGCGGATCGGCAGCTTCCTGGACGGCTACAGCCAGATGTAGCCGGGCTCCTGGCTTCCGCTCAACTTTAGACTGAATCTAAGATAGGATGGTCTCCTGCAACAAGAGGAGGCCATCTCATGTACGAGCCGATCCGGACCAAGTCGGTGCACAGCACGATGGCCGCCGACGCCCGCATTCCGCACCGTTCCCGCGAGGAGGAGCTGGACATCCAGCTCGCCGGGCACCTCGCGGCGCTGCTCGCCGTCACCGACGAGCTCGGTCTGGCCTCGGCCGGGGACGCGATAGCGCGACAGGTCGCGCGGCTGCGGGGCGGTATGCCGCCGGTGCGCCACGCCGGGCTGAGCGGCGCGTCCCCGGCCTCGCTGCACGACCGCGCGCACGCTCTCGCGGGCCGCGCCCTCGTCGTCGCCGCCTCGCGCGCCGACACGGCGGCGGCGATCCTGGCGGCGGAGCGCATGGACGCCCACTCGGCGGCACTGGCCCTCACCGCCGCCCCCTGATCGGCCCCGGTCCGCGCGCCGCGGAGGTCCGCGGACCGGGCGCCACGTTCTACGCACGCGCACGCGCCTTACGTCCCGGGCTGCGCCCAGATGCGATATCGCCTGCGACCCGGTGGGGGCTGATCGCGCAGTTCCCCGCGCCCCTCAAATGCCGCTGCGCGGCAATCTTGGGGGCGCCCCGAAGGGGCGCTTCCAGGGGCGCGGGGAACTGCGCGACCAGCCCACGACCACCCGCAGACAAGCACGCACCCTTTAAGGGGCGCGGGGAACTGCGCGGCCAGCCCCCACCCACCCGCACGCGAACGCTCACCCCACCGACAGGATCAGCACCAGCAGGACCAGCACTACCAGCCCGACCAGCAGCGCCGTCGGCACCGCCGACCGTGGTGGCGCGACCGGGACCGGGCCGAGGTTGAAGACGTCGTGGCCGGTCACGGATGCCCGCCCGCACCACGGGCACCCCGCGAGATGCGACCCGTACGTATGCATCGGGCGAGCCGCACACACCCGCACACGCCCCCGCTCCCGATCCAGCGCCCGCAACCAGTCCTCCGCCGAAGGGCGCGCCGCAGGGTCGAGGACGCCCGGCCCGAACGCCGCCCGAGACAGGCCGAGCAGTTCGGGCGGCAGCACGGACGGGTCCACGGTCCCGCGCGGCACCACCACCTGCTCGGGCCGCACCACGTACGAGATGCTCGCCGCGATGTTGTCCTGGACCGTCGACTCCGGCGCGCTGTCGTGCGGCACGCCCCCGAAGGGGTGGTTCCCTGCCGTCAGCAGCTGGTAGACGAGGACCGCCAGCGCGAAGTCGTCGCTGGCGCGCGTCGCCGGGCCGCCCGCGTGCCGCTCGGGCGCCGAGTAGTCGGTGGTGTGCATCAGACAGGGGAACAGCTCCCCCGTGACCGCGTCGGTGAAGGCGATGGAGTCGCAGTCCAGGAACGTGATGAAGCCGTTCGCGTCGACCACCACGTTGCTGCTGGAGAAGTCCCCGATGACCAGGCCCTCGTGGTGCATCCGCGCGGTCATGAACGCGAGGTTCCAGGAGACGCCGAGCAGGAACCGCCAGTCGGCCCGGTCGTGGAAGAGCCGGATGCGCTGGGCACGCGTGAACAGGCCCACCAGCTGGACGTGTTCGGGCTCCCCGAACCGCTGCATGGCATAGCCGAGGAACTCGCCGCCCGGCGTCCGCGCGGGCGCCGTCGGCCAGGCCAGTTCGGGGCGCTGGGAGCGGTCGGTGGGGCGTCCGCCGAGCGGGGACATCGTGAGCATCCGGGTCAGCCGCCGCTCCTGCTCGGGGCCGGGCGGGTCCCGGTAGAGCTTGACGACGACCCGGTCGTCGCCCTCGACGGGGTAGACGGCCGCTTGGCCGCCGCCCTTGAGCGGGGCGGCCGCGAGGACCACCGGCACCCCGCCGAGCAGCACGGTCCGCCCGCCGGGCCCGCCACCGCTGCCGTTCGCCACGCTCATGCGCCCCCTCCCGTACGCACCGCACGCACCGCCCGCAGCAGCGTCTTGTCGTCGCCGTTGAGCGCGGTCAGCCGGTCGGACCTGAGCAGCGCGGCCAGCCGGTCGTCCTCGTCGCCGGGCGCCACCGCCTCCGTGTCCAGGGAGCGCAGCACCGCCGCGGCGAAGGACTCGTTGGGCGCCTGCGGGGCGCCCGCCGACCAGGAGAGCGCGGCCTGGGCCAGGCCGTCGGTGGAGAGCAGGACGCCGTCGACGCCCTCGTCCCGTACGCAGTCGGTCCGCACCCAGCGGGCGGCGTCCGGCGTGCTGAGGAACACCGTCTCATTGCTGTACTCGCTCACCGCGGCGGGCTGCGGCAGCAGATGGAACTGCCGCTCGCCGTCCTCCGTCCCGGCCCGCAGCACCACGAAGCCGTCCCCGACGCTGACGTGCCCCAGCCAGCCGGGCGCGAGCACCACCACGGTGAGCGTCGTCGCGTGGTCCCCGGCCGCATCGCCCGTACGGTCGAGGAAGTCGTCCACGACCCGCTGGAAGCCCCGGCGCAGCAGCCGGTGCGCGGCCGGGCCGTCGGCGCCCGTGGCGGGCAGCCGGCCGAAGTGCTCCACCGCGAGGCGGACCGCGAGCAGTGAGCCCTCGCCCGAGCGCGGCCTGCTGCCCGCGCCGTCGGCGACCGCGAGGACCGTGAGGGGCCCGTCCGTCGAGGACCGCCAGGCGTCCTGGCAGGCGACGCCGTCCCGGCGGTGCCGGTAGCCCTCCACGCTCAGGCCGTGCACCCGCCAACTCCCGTGCGCCCGCGCCCCCATGGCCCGCTCAGGCTTCCCAGGCCGGGCGCTGCGTCTTGAACTGGCTGAAGATCTTCTCGAAGACCTCGTCGCCCGCGCCCTTGGTCTCGGCGCTGGCGCTCGCCGACATCATCTGGAGCAGCTGGCGGAACGGGAAGCCCTGGAGCCTGGCGTTGAACTTCGGCGCGTACGCCTGGAGCACCTGCTCGGCCAGGTCGGTGAGCCCGCCGACCCCGATCGCGTACAGCCGGAAGCGCCGGGCGGCCTGCTCCTCGGCGAGCACCGGGACGAGCCGCTGCCAGGTGCGGCTGATGTGGCCGGTGCCGTCGGTCGGGAGCCCGTCGGTGACCAGGCAGATCTGCGGCCGGTAGTACTGGAAGCCCTGGGAGCGCAGCTCGGCCTTGCGGGCGGTGACCACGTGCATGGCCAGCTCCAGGGCCTCGGTCATCAAGGTCACCCCCGAGGCGTCGAGCCGCGGCGGCTCGAACATGTGGGCAGCGACGAACGGGCCGACCGGCGAGCCCGGTTCGAGCGGCTGCCCGCCGCGCCAGGCGGTGACGCCCCGGCCGCCGAAGGTGATGACGGCGACCTCGACGCTGTAGCTGAGGCTGACGTCGTCGTGGAGCTCGCGGGTCCATTCGCTCAGCGCCGTGTTGAGCGCGTCGATGGGCGGTCCCGCCATCGAGCTGGAGGTGTCGAGGCACAGCACCAGCGGCAGCCGTTGGGCGTTGTTCTCGAACTCGATGTCGGCGTACTCCGCCGGAAGTGTCCTGGGTGGCTGCTGCCTGCGCATCTGACCTCTCCCCGTTCCCGTTGCTTCGTCCTACGGGTCAACTCCCGTGCGGCGCACGGTCGATGACGGTCTGTCCGTTTCCCGCGTACGCGTGGGCGTACAGGATCCCCGCGTCCTTGCCCCGGCCCTCGCTGACCTCGACGGAGGTGCCGGGAGCGGGCGCGGGCGTCCCCGGCTCGGCCCAGACCGCCCGGCGCAGACACTGGTCCAGCTCGACGTATCCCTGCGGGTGCAGCGCGGTGCGCACGACGGCGACGCGGCCCGGCGCGGCCGGCCTGCCGATGTCCCGGCCGGGCGCCGCACGGTGCCTGCCCGGCGCCCCGGCCGCGCTCGCTCCGGGCGTGCCCGCACTGCCCGCACTGCTTGTACGAGCGGTGTGCGCGGCCCCGGGGCGCCCGGCGGCGGGTGCGGCGAACGCGAGGCGCGGGCCCTGCGAGCGGCGTACCGCGAAGACCAGCGCGGTCACCAGGAGCAGCAGCAGAGCGGCCACCCCGAGCGCCGGGACGAGGAGCGGGGAGCCGCCGCCGGAGCCGCCGACGCTGTCGGAGTTGCGGGCGAGCTCGGCCGCGAGACCCGCGTCCACGAGATCCTTGCCGCGCAGGGGCTTGCCCTTGCCCTTGACCTCCGCGACGGCCTCGCACAGCTTGCCCTCGCAGGCGCCCGCCTCGCGCAGGGCGGTCACGGTCTTGTCGTCGAGCCGGGTGATCTCGGCGTCCGGGTCGACGAGCCGGTCACCGGCGAGGACGAGCAGCAGGGTGCCGCCGGCTCCAGTCGGGTGCCCGGCCGGGACCATGAGGACCAGCGGGCCGCGGTCGAACGCGGCGTTGCGCTGGGAGAGCTTCCAGTCGTCCGCCTTCCCGTCGAGCGCCAGCGGCTTGCGCAGGGTGACGAGCACGGACGCGTCATGGGCGCCGACGCGCCCGGCCCAGCAGTCCAGCCGCTCGGCCAGGGACCCCGAGCAGGACATGTCGCGGGCGGCGGCCGGAAGGGCCGCGGCGAGCAGGGCCACGGCCAGCAGCCCGGTCAACGCCCACAGCCGTCGCGCAGCGCGCGGCCAACGGAGCTGCCCCATGTGCGAAAACCTCCCCGCCCCCGGAAAAGCACATCGCAAATATGACGGCACCGGCGCCTGCCCGTAAGGGTTTTGGCCATCCCCAATAGCCACACCTACAACTGGAAAACCTGGTGGCACCGGACGAACATCTGCCTCGCCTGTTCCACCCAATCGCCGGCCAGAGCGTCGAATTCGGGCTGGTTCATCGTGCAGTTGAGCGGCAGGGTGCAGACCCCGGCGATACAGGGCCGTGGCCCCCGTACGTCCCACACCGACAGCATCGGGACCAGCTGTTCGGTGTTCCACGCGTTCGCCGCGGCGGCGGCCGTCGCCAGTTGGTCGCCGCGCAGGAACCGGCCGTCGGTCATGAACGCGACCAGCAGCTTCGTGGTGGTCATGAACCGGACGGTGACGGCTCTTCCGGCGTCCGCGAGGTCGAAGCGCAGCGAGACGGAGACCGTGTCCTCCTCGCAGTGCAGATGGCGCCCGGCCGCCCACCCGTGGACCAGCGACCGCCACTGGACGCCCAGGTCTCTCCCGCCGCCGCCCGGTGTTCCCTCAGAGTGCCGCACGGCCCACCGCCTCGATCACCATGGCGTCGCTGAGCCCCGCGTCGAGCAGCGTCTGCGCGTGCAGCAGCAGACAGGACGGCAGCGACGCCCCGCTGCCGGGCGCCCGGTGGACCTTGAGCTCGCCGGTGCGGACCCGGATCCGCCGGGCCACCGTGGGCGGCGGCCAGGTGAGCGCCCGCGCGGCGCCCGCCTCGGGGCCGAGCAGCCCCTGGAGCAGCACGTCCAGACCCGGCCGGTCCTCGGGCCGCTTGGCCAGGCACCCGGCGACCAGGTCCCTCAACTCGCCGGGTACGTCGTCGAGTTCGGGCTCGGCGTGCACCACCCGGTAGGCCACCCCGACGCCGTGCCGGAACGGCGCGTACCCCGCGACGGCGTAGACGAGGACCCCGCCGAGCGAGAAGACGTCGCTGGCGGGCCCGGCCCGGTCGCCGGTCATCTGCTCGGGCGACATGTACGGCGGCGTCCCCATCAGCTGCCCGGCCCGGGTCAGCCCGGTCGCCCCGGCGACCGCCGAGATGCCGAAGTCGATGACGCGCGGCCCGTCGGCGGCGAGCAGCACGTTCGACGGCTTGAGGTCGCGGTGGACCACTCCGGCGCCGTGGATCGCCTGGAGCGCCTCCACCAGCCCGGCCCCGAGCCGCCGCACCTGCCCCTCGGTCAGCGGCCCGTCCGCGCCGACCGCCTCCGACAAGGCGGGGCCCGGCACGTACGCCGTTGCCAGCCAGGGCAGTTCGGCCTCCGGGTCGGCGTCGACGACCGCCGCCGTGTACGCCCCGCCCACCAGCCGCGCGGCCGCCACCTCACGGGCGAAGCGCCGCCGGAACTCGTCGTCGGCCGCCAGTTCGGGACGTACGACCTTGACCGCGACGGCCCGGCCCGCGGGCGACCGCCCCAGATACACCCACCCCATCCCGCCGGACCCCAGCCGCCCGACGATGCGGTACGGCCCCACCCGCTGCGGATCACTCACCGGTGTGCGCAACCTCCGCGCCCCCTCACTCGGCCCAACGCGCTCCGGGTCCGAGTGTCCCGCGAACACCCGCCCCCGGCAGCCGCCATGGCGAAAAACACTCCCGGGAAAACGATCCGGCCCCCAGAGCCGTGAGGGGGCTCAGGGGGCCGATCGTGTCGTGGCGGACCGTCGTGACCCCACTGGTCAGGGCGGTGTTCGGGGCAGCCCGCCACGAGTCTCGGGCGGGCGGGTCAGCCCAGGCGGGCGACCAGCGCGCGGTACTCGTCCCACAGCTCCTTGGGCGTGTGGTCCCCGAAGGTGTTGAGGTGCTCGGGGATCAGCGCCGCCTCCTCACGCCAGACCTCGGGGTCGACCTTGAGCAGGAACTCCAGGTCCGCCTCGGGCAGTTCGAGCCCGGCGGTGTCCAGGGACTCCCTGGTCGGCAGGATGCCGATCGGGGTCTCGACGCCCTCGGCCTTGCCCTCCAGGCGCTCCACGATCCACTTCAGGACACGGCTGTTCTCGCCGAAGCCGGGCCACACGAACTTGCCCGCGTCGTTCTTGCGGAACCAGTTCACGTAGTAGATCTTGGGCAGCTTGGCGGCGTCCGCGGTGGCGCCGACCTTGACCCAGTGGGCCATGTAGTCGCCCATGTTGTAGCCGCAGAACGGCAGCATCGCGAACGGGTCGCGGCGCAGCTCGCCGACCTTGCCCTCGGCGGCGGCGGTCTTCTCGGAGGCGACGTTCGCACCGAGGAAGACGCCGTGGTTCCAGTCGAAGGACTCGGTCACCAGCGGTACGGCGGAGGCGCGGCGGCCGCCGAAGAGGATCGCGGAGATCGGGACGCCCTTGGGGTCCTCCCACTCGGGGGCGATCGTCGGGCACTGGCCGGCCGGGACGGTGAAGCGGGCGTTCGGGTGGGCGGCCGGGGTCTCGGACTCCGGCGTCCAGGCGTTGCCCTTCCAGTCGGTGAGGTGCGCGGGCGCCTCTTCGGTCATGCCCTCCCACCACACGTCGCCGTCGTCGGTGAGCGCGACGTTGGTGAAGACCGAGTTGCCCCACAGTGTCTTCATCGCGTTGGCGTTGGTGTGCTCACCGGTGCCGGGCGCGACGCCGAAGAAGCCGGCCTCGGGGTTGATCGCGTACAGCCGGCCGTCCTCGCCGAACCGCATCCACGCGATGTCGTCGCCGATGGTCTCGACGGTCCAGCCGGAGATCGTCGGCTCCAGCATGGCGAGGTTGGTCTTGCCGCAGGCGGACGGGAAGGCCGCGGCGACGTACTTCGACTCGCCCTGCGGCGGGGTCAGCTTCAGGATGAGCATGTGCTCGGCGAGCCAGCCCTCGTCGCGCGCCATGACGGAGGCGATGCGCAGCGCATAGCACTTCTTGCCGAGCAGGGCGTTGCCGCCGTAGCCCGAGCCGTACGACCAGATCTCGCGGGACTCCGGGAAGTGCGAGATGTACTTGGTGGAGTTGCAGGGCCACGGCACGTCGGCCTCGCCCGCCTCCAGCGGGGCGCCCAGGGTGTGGACGGCCTTCACGAAGAAGCCGTCGGTGCCGAGCTCGTCCAGGACCGGCTGTCCCATGCGGGTCATGGTGCGCATGGAGACGGCGACGTAGGCGGAGTCGGTGATCTCGACGCCGATCGCGGAGAGGTCCGAGCCGAGCGGGCCCATGCAGAAGGGCACGACGTACATGGTGCGGCCGCGCATCGAGCCCCGGAAGACGCCCTTCTCACCCGCGAAGATCTCCCTCATCTCCGCCGGAGCCTTCCAGTGGTTGGTCGGCCCCGCGTCCTCCTCCTTCTCGGAGCAGATGAAGGTGCGGTCCTCGACCCGCGCGACATCGGTCGGGTCGGAAGCGGCGTAGTACGAGTTCGGGCGCTTGATCGGGTCGAGCTTCTTGAACGTGCCCTTGGCGACGAGCTCCTCGCAGAGGCGCTCGTACTCGGCCTCGGAACCGTCGCACCAGACCACCCTGTCCGGCTGCGTGATGGCTGCGATCTCGTCTACCCAGGAGATCAGCTCCTGGTGATTCGTCGGGACAGTGGTGGAAGCCGCGATGTCGCGCGCCACGATCGCTCCTTGTTGAAGGTTCGGTATCCCCTTGTGGGGGAATTTCGTTCGTTGCCCCGTGGGGGCTGCGACCCGGACGCTTCTTTGGTACCTGGCGCTCATCCGGTGCCGACCGCACTCATCTGATCATCCGTGCCGTTCGCCCATATGTCCAGAGGCACTCTCACGTGAGCATCGCCACTCGCCACTCCTCGTTCATCTCTGGTGCACACGGTCTGGGCATACGGTTACGGGCCGCCCCTATCCGTAACTTACGGAGGCGTAGGTAGCATGCGGGACATGACTGATCAGGTGACGGCCCCTGCGCCGACAATGCCCCTGAAGCCCAAACTGCGCGGCTGGCTGCACGCCGGGATGTTTCCGGCGGTGGTCGTCTCGGGCATCGTGCTCACCGCACTCGCCCATTCGACCCGGGGGCGGATCGCCTGCGGCGTCTACGTCCTGACCGCCTGCCTGCTGTTCGGCGTCAGCGCCATCTACCACCGGGGCGACTGGGGCCCGCGCGGCGAGGCGATCCTGCGCCGGCTCGACCACGCCAACATCTTCCTGATCATCGCGGGCACCTACACCCCGCTCACCCTGCTGCTGCTCCCGGACTCGACCGGCCGGGTGCTGCTCTGGGCGGTCTGGGCGGCGGCGCTCGCCGGCATAGCCTTCCGCGTCTTCTGGGTCGGCGCCCCGCGCTGGCTCTACACCCCCTGCTACATAGCGATGGGCTGGGCGGCGGTCTTCTTCCTCCCCGACTTCATGCGCACCGGCGGCATCGCGGTGCTCGTCCTGGTCGTCGTCGGCGGACTGCTCTACAGCGCGGGCGGCGTGATCTACGGCATCAAGCGCCCCAACCCCTCGCCGCGCTGGTTCGGCTTCCACGAGGTGTTCCACTCCCTGACGCTGGCGGCGTTCGTCGTCCACTACGTCGGGATCTCCCTGGTCGCCTACCAGCATTCTTGACGCCGACCCTCTTTTGAGAGTTACTGTCACTTGACGGTAACTCTTACGGAGGTGTGCCATGACACAGGTTTCCGGCCCCGATCCACGGCGCTGGTGGGCGCTGGCGGCGATGGTCGCGAGCATGCTGGTGCTCGGCTTCGACATGACCATCCTCAATGTCGCGCTGCCGACGATGGCCCAGCAGCTCGGCGCCACCACCGGCCAGCAGCAGTGGATGGCCGACGCCTACGTCGTGGTCTTCGCCGCCCTGATGCTCCCCGCCGGGCTCCTCGGCGACCGCTTCGGCCGCCGCCGGATGCTCATCACCGGCCTCGGGATCTTCCTGGCGGGCTCCCTCGTCGGCGCGCTGACCACCAGCGTCGGGGCGGTCATCGCGGCCCGCGCGGTCATGGGGATAGGAGCCGCGTTCGTCATGCCGCTCGCCCTGGCCGTACTGCCGTCGCTCTTCCCCGCCGAGGAGCGCACCAAGGCCGTCTCGATCGTCACCGCCTCCTCCGCGCTCGGCCTGCCGCTCGGCCCGATCATCGGCGGCTTCCTGCTCAACCACTTCTGGTGGGGCTCGGTCTTCCTGATCAACGTCCCGATGGTCGCGATCGGCATCGCCGCCTGCGCCTTCCTGCTCCCGGAGACCAGCGACCCGGCCTCGCCGCGCTTCGACGCCCTCTCCACCGCGCTCACCGCCACAGGTCTGGGCTCCCTCATCTACGGGATCATCGAGGCACCGACGCGCGGCTGGAGCGACGCGCTGGTGGTCGCCACGCTCGGCGGCGGCGCGGCACTGATCGCCGCCCTGGTCGTACGGGAGCGGCGGGTGCCGCGTCCGATGCTCGACATGAAGCTGCTCGCCCACCGGCCTTTCCTGCTGAACACGCTGGCGGCCACGCTGGTGATGTTCATCCTCGCCGGGCTGATGTTCGTCCTGCCCCAGTACCTCCAGGCGGTGCTCGGCAACGACGCCTTCGGCACCGGACTGCGGATGCTGCCCCTGATGGGCGGGCTGACGATCGCGGCCAAGGCCGGGGAGCCGGTGGTGCGGCGGTTCGGGGCGCGGGCCACGATCTGCGCGGGCCTCGTGGTGCTCGCCTTCTCGGCCTTCCTCGGCAGCCGTACGACCGTGGAGAGCGGATACGGCTTCACCGCGCTGTGGCTGACACTGACCGGGCTCGGCTTCGGCTTCGCGATGGTGCCCGCGATGACGGCCGCGCTCGCCACGCTGCCGCCCGACCGCGCGGGCAGCGGATCCGGACTGCTGATGACCGTACGTCAGGTGGGCAGCGCGGTCGGGATCGCGCTCCTCGGCTCGCTGCTCGCCGGGGTGTTCGCGGACAAGCTCGACACGGCCGGACTGCCGGGGCCGGCGGCGGACCGGGCGGGGGACTCGGTGGTGGCCGCACACCTGGTCGCGGCGCGCCTCGGCGACTCCCGGCTCGCCGCGTCGGCCGACTCCGCGTACGTCCACGGCATGAACACGGTGCTGCTGGTGTGCGGGGTGGCGGCGCTGGTCACCGCACTGCTCGCGGCGGCGCTGCTGCCGGGACGCGAAGGGCCGGAACCGGCCGCGCGGGACGTGGCGGGGACACCCGTTGATGCCGTGGACACCATGAATGCCTGAGAATGTCGACATGCCCGCCACGCCACGCACCCGGTCCCTCGCCTCCCTCGCCGAGGACATGCAGCCGCAGCTCGGGCTGCGCGAACGCAAGAAGCTCAAGACGCGCGTCGCGATCCGGCGCGCGACGTACCGACTGATCACCGAGCAGGGGTACGACGCGACGACGGTCGAGCAGATCGCGGAGGCGGCGGAGGTGTCGCCGTCGACGGTGTTCCGCTACTTCCCCACCAAGGAGGACATCGTCCTCACGGACGAGTTCGACCCGGTCATAGTCGCCGCGCTGCGCGCCCGCCCGGCGGGCGAGCCGTTCCTGGAGTCCGTACGCCACGTCCTGGTCGAGGCGACCCGGCTGATCCTGGAGCACGACCACGAGGAGACGATCCAGCGGACGACGCTCCTCGTCCGGGTCCCGGCGCTGCGGGCCCGCATGATGCAGTCGATGGCGACCAGCAGCCGCCTCCTGTGCCAGGTGATCGCGGAACGCACGGGCCGCGACGAGGGCGAACTGGAGGTACGGGCGTACGCGATGGCGATCCTCGGAGCGGTCTACGAGGCGTCGCTGTACTGGGCGGAACGGGACCACGAGGACGACTTGGCGGGGTTGGTGGAGCGGGCGCTGAACGCGGTGCGGGACGGGTTGCGGTGATGCGACTGCGGGCCGGTGGGGGCTGATCGCGCCCACTCGGAGCGCCCCTTGAGGGGCGCGGGGAACTGCGCGAGCAACCCACCACGGTCCGCAGACAAACACCGGCCCAAGCAGGGGCGCGGGGAACCCGCGGGCGCGCTCAGGACAGCGCTTGGGCCAACGCCTCCGCGCTCGTCACCGGTGCCTCGCACGTGAAGTGGCGGCACACGTACGCCGCCGGGCCGCCGTCGACCAGCGGGCGGTCCGCCAGCAGGGGGAACTCCGCACCGGCCGGGTCGCCCACCGCCACCACCGCGCCCGGGGCGCGGCCCAGCAGTGCGGCGCGGTGGAGTTCGCCTCCGGGCGGGCCCACCACGGCCACCTCCCGGGGGCCGTCGAGGAGGGCCTCGGCCGTTGCCAGGCCCCAGCCGATGAAGCGCGGGGCGCGCGGGGCGAGGGCCTTGACCACGCCCAACGCGCCCTCGGCGGCGGCCCGGTGGGCGGACGAGCCGGTGTGGGCCGCGTACGAGAGCAGCGCTCCGGCGGCCGCCGTCCAGCCCGACGGGGTGGCGCTGTCCGTGGGGTCCTGCGGGCGCCTGATCAGCTGCTCGGCGTCGTGCGCGGTGTCGTAGAGCACCCCGCCCCCGCCGGTGAACTGGTCCAGGACGATGTCGAGCAGGAACCCGGCGAACTCCAGCCAGGCCCCCTCCCCCGTCACCCCCGCGAGCGCCAGGAAGCCCTCCGCGACGTCGGCGTAGTCCTCCAACACGCCGTCGTTCGGGCCGACTTGGCCGTCCTTCGACGTACGGGACAGCCGGGCGCGGTCGTTCATGTGGACGCGGACCAGCAGGTCCGCCGCCTCGGTCGCCCGCTCGACCAGGTCGGGGCGGTCGAAGTACGCGCCCGTCTCCGCCAGTGCCGCGATCGCCAGGCCGTTCCAGGCGGCGACGACCTTGTCGTCCCGGCCGGGGCGGGGCCGCCGCTCACGCGCCGCGAAGAGCCGGTCCCGTACGTCCGCCGCCACCGGGCCACCGTCCGAGGGGAGTTGGAGGACGGAGGCGCCCTCCTCGAAGGTGCCCTCCTCGGTCACCCCGAAGTGCCGCGCGGCGGCCTCGCCGTCCTTCTCGCCCAGCACCTCGGCCAGCTGCGCGGGCGTCCACACGTAGAACGCGCCCTCGACGTGGTGCCCGCTGCCGTCGTCGCTGTCGGCGTCCAGGGCCGAGGCGTAGCCGCCCTCGGCGGTGCGCAGCTCGCGGACCATGAAGTCGGCGGTCTCCAGGGCCACCCGGCGCGCCAGCTCCGAGCCGGTGGCCCGCCACAGATGCGCGTACACCCGGCACAGCAGCGCGTTGTCGTAGAGCATCTTCTCGAAGTGGGGCACCACCCACTCGCGGTCCACCGAGTAGCGGGCGAAGCCGCCGCCCAGCTGGTCGTAGATGCCGCCGCGCGCCATCCGCTCACAGGTGTCGGCGGCCATCTGGAGCGCGCCCTCGGCGCCTGTGCGGGCGTGGTGGCGCAGCAGGAACTCCAGGGCCATCGACGGCGGGAACTTGGGCGCGCCGCCGAAGCCGCCGTGCCGCTCGTCGTAGTCGCGGGTCAGCCCGAGCAGCGCGCCCGCCAGCTCCTCCTCGCCGGGCACACCGGCGCCCCCGCCGTACACCAGCTCGCGCTCGGACAGGTCCCGTACGACCTTCGCGGCGACCTCGCCCACCTCCTCGCGCCGGTCCGTCCAGGCGGCCCGCACCCCCTCCAGGACCTGCGGGAACGACGGCATGCCGTGCCGGGGCTCGGGCGGGAAGTAGGTGCCGAAGTAGAACGGTTCGGCGTCCGCGGTCAGGAAGACGGTCATGGGCCAGCCGCCCTGGCCGGTCGCCGCCTGCACCGCCTCCATGTAGACGGCGTCAACGTCGGGGCGCTCCTCGCGGTCGACCTTGACGTTGACGAAGTGCTCGTTGAGGTACGCGGCCGTCGTCTCGTCCTCGAACGACTCATGGGCCATCACATGGCACCAGTGGCAGCTGCTGTACCCGACGCTGAGCAGCACCGGGACCCCGCGCTCGCGCGCCTGGGCGAACGCCTCGGGCGACCAGGGCCACCAGTCGACGGGGTTGTCGGCGTGCTGGAGCAGATACGGGGACGTCTCATGGGCCAGGCGGTTCGGCATGGGCCCATCCTCCCCCACGGGCGAGATGATCCGCCGACTCCCTCGCGCCGACGCGCGCCGCGCAGGACACTTGACACCAACGGCACACTCGACCAGGACTCATGTCGCAGCGGACGCTCTCGGAGGGGGACGCACATGCGGGACGGCCATCGGGCGGAGGCCGAGCGGCTGTTGGTACGCGCGGTCGAGGAGGAGGTGCGGCGCTCCGGCGGCCGGGCCGACGCCAACGCGCTGCTGACACGCGGCCGGGCGGCACTCGACGCACTGGCGGCGAGCGCCGAGGAGGAGTACACGGCGTACACCCGGGCGCTGGACGAGGCGGCGGCCGGGCAGCCGACGCTCGGCGCCCGGTTCGCAAGCGAGAAGGCGGGCACGGCGTTCCTGGTGACCGGGGTCGCGGCGGTCGCCGCCGTCGTCGCGGACGCGGCGCTCGGGACCGGCGCGGGGCCCGCGGTCGGCGCCGGGGCGGCCGTGGCCGTCGCCGGGGCCGCGACCACCGTCGTCAAGGTGACCGCGGCGCACTGGCCGGCCGCCCACCGGCGCGCCGGCGAGCTCGGCCGTCCGGGCGGCGCCGAGCAGCTGCGCCTGCAGTGGCTGACGGCCCTGGACGTACGGGGCATCCGCCCGTTCCTGGACCAGCAGCGCATGACGGCCCCGGCGGCCCGCACCGGCAAGAAGACCAGCACATCGGTGCCCAACCAGCTGCGCGGCACCGACAAGAGCGCCGCGGCCCGGCGCCGGTCGGTGCTTGAGCAGTCGTTCGGCCATCTGCCCGAGCCGCAGGGGCCGTTCGCGGGGCGGCGCGCGGAACTCGGCAGGATCACCCAATGGGTGCAGTCCGCGCGCGCCGCCACCGAGACCCGCCCCACGGTCGTGGTGCTGCACGGCCCGGCGGGCGTGGGCCGCACGACCCTTGCCGTACGGGCCGCGCACCAGTTGCGGGACCAGTTCCGGGGCGCGTGCCTGGTGGATCTGCGGGGCGGCGCCCAGACGCCGCTGCCCACCCGGGACGCACTGCTGCACCTGCTGAACCGGCTCGGCGCGCCCCGCGAGCAACTGCTCTTCCGTGAGCGCTCGTCGGCCGACCAGCAGGTCCGCAGGCTCGCCGAGCTCTATCACCAGCATCTGACGGGCCTTCCGGTCACGGTGGTCCTGGACGACGCCCACGACGCCGAGCAGGTGCGCACCCTGGTGCCCGAGCGGTCCGACAGCCTGGTCCTGGTGACGGCCGCGCGCCCGCTGGAGCTGCCCGCCGACTTCCCGGCGTGGGTGCACCAGCTGGCGGTGGAGCCGCTGGACGAGGCGGGCGCGGAGGAGCTGCTGCGCGAGTCGGCGCAGGAGGATCTCAAGGAGCCCTCCGCCTTCAAGGACACAGAAGCCACCGTCCTCGTACGGGAGTTGTGCGGCGGTCTGCCGCTGGCCCTGCGGATCGCGGGCTCCTCGCTGGGGGCCCGGGACGCACGGGCGCTCGCCGCCGACCTCGGGGCGTACGGGCCGGTGGCGCCCGTCGAGCGGGCCCTGTGGCTGCGCTACACCGACCAGTCCGAGCAGTCGCGCAGACTGCTGCGGCGCCTGGCGCTCGCCGGGCGGGCCTCGCTGGGCGCGGCGGCCGCGGCGGCGCTCCTCGCCACCGGCGAGGCGGAGGCGGGCCGGCTGCTGGCGGACCTGGCGCGGGCGGGCCTGATCGACCGGGTCCGCGCCGACCGCTACCGCCTGCACGACACCGTACGGACCTTCGCGCGGGCCCGGCTCCTGGACGAGGAGGAGGCCGCCGAGCGCACGGCCGCGCAGGAGCGGCTGATCCAGAACTACGCGGACCTCGCCGACGCGGTGATCCGTATGGTCGACGGCAAACTCTCCACCCGCGCCGGGCAGTTCGGCGGCCACGGCTTCACCTCCCTCGACGCCGCCCTGCGCTGGCTCGACGACGAGTCGAGCTTCATCACGGCCGCGCTGCGCGACGCGGAGGACGTGGACCAGCAGGCGGTGCTCAATCTGCTGGGCGCGCTGTGCGACTACTGCCTGCTGCGCGGCGACCTCTACCGCCTGGGCGAGATCAGCGAACTGTCACAGGCCGTCGACCAGGGCCTCCTTGAGCGTTCCGTACGGTGGCGCACCGGCATCGCGGCCCGCCAGCTGGGCGAGCTCGACACCGCCCGTACGACGCTGACCTCGGTGGTCGGCCTCTACCGGGAGGCGCAGAACGACGCGGGCGCGGCGCTCGCGCTCGCCTCGCTCGGCATCACCCTGCACCACCAGGGCAACCTCACCGAGGCGGCGGCCAGGCTGCGCGAGGCGATCGAGCTCCAGTCCTCGCCCGCCCAGGACGAGGACCGGGCGTGGTCGCTGCACGCGCTGGCGGCGGTCGAGCGCGACCGGGCCAACCTGGCGGGCGCCCTGACCCTGCTGGACACGGCGCTCGCCCTGCACCGCGAGGGCGAGTCGCTGCACGGCGAGGCCTGGACCCACTTCCAGCTCGGCCAGGTGTGTCTGCGGATGGGTGATGTGCCGCGCGCGGACGAGGAGTTGCGCACCGCGCTCGACCTGTACGGCCGCACCCGCGACGGCCGCGGCGAGGCCTGGGCGCTGACCCAGCTGGCCCGCGCCCGGCTGGTGGACGGCGACCCGTCCCCGGCCGTCGACGGGCTGCGCCAGGCCCTGTCCCGCCACCGGGAGCAGGAGGACGCACGCGGCGAGGCGTGGACGCTGTACTACCTGGGCCAGGCCCTGGAGGAGCGCGGCGACCGCGACCAGGCGGTCCGCGAGCTGGAGCGGGCCCGCACGATGTTCTCGCGGATGCGTGACGTGTACGGCCTGGCCTGCGCCCGCCACCACTCCGGGCGGGTCACCCGCGACCAGCGCGCCGCCCAGACCGGCAACCTGCGCAACTCCGGCTTCGCCCGCCAGCTCCTGGTCGACGCCCGCGCCGACTTCCACCGCATCGGGGTCGCCCACGGCGAGGGCTGGACCTGTCTGGAGCTGGCCCTGATCGACGCGGGCAACAACCGCGCGCCCCAGGCGCTGCGGCTGTGCGACGAGGCGGTCGAGCTGTTCGACTCGTACGGGGACCGCAGGGGCGGCGACTGGGCCCGCTTCCTGCGCTGCACCCTGCTGCCGTACGCCTCGGCGGGCGGCTCGGAGATCGGGGTCGCGGTGGCCCAGGAGGAGCTGTCCCAGCTGATCCGCGCCCACCACGCCACCCGCGACAGCAAGCTGGAGGACTGCGCGGAGGCGTACGCGCTGATGCTGGAGCGCGGTGTGGAGCTGGAGGACGGCTGGCAGGCCTGGCAACTGGGCATGGTCCCGACCCGCCACTCCCGAGAGGTCATGGGGGTGCCGGTGGGGGCGGGAAGGTAGCCCGGCGGGACAGGTCCGGTTGCGGTACCCCGCACCCCTTAGGGGCGCGGGGAACTGCGCGACCAGCCACAGCGGACCCGCAGACGAATCCGCACCCCAGCGGGGCTACGCCTTCTTCGGTTCACCCTTGCCGGAGGCGGTCGCAGCCGCGGCCGCCGGGGATGTCCCCGACTCGGGGCCCTCCTCGAAGTCGACCTTCCCCATGTGCCGGTTCATCGACTTCATCAGCAGCCACACCCCCACGGCCAGCGCCGCGAAGACGATGAAGCCGAGGACGCCGGGCGTCACCTTGTCGTTGTCGATCTCCTTGGCCAGCGGGACCAAGTGCGTCAGTGCCAGGCTTGCGCTCATATCAGGCATTCTCGCGTACGCCCGCGAAGAGGTCGTCCTCGGGGAGGGAAGTGTCCACGAGCGACTTCGCCAGCTCGTACTCCTCCGTCGGCCAGACCTCCCGCTGGATGTCCATCGGGACCCGGAACCAGCCGCCGTCGGGGTCGATCTGGGTGGCGTGCGCGATCAGCGCCTTGTCGCGGATCTGGAAGAAGTCCGCGCACGGAACGTGCGTGGTCAGCGTGCGCTCGACGCGCTCGAACTCCTTCCAGCGCTCCAGCCACTCGCCGTACGGCGACTCCATGCCCCGGTCGAGCATCGCGTGGTGCAGCGCCAGGGTGCGCGGCTTGTTGAAGCCCTGGTTGTAGTACAGCTTCCGCGGCTGGTACGCCGGGCCGAACTCGGACTCCGGGAACTTCTCGGTGTCGCCCGCCCCGTCGAACGCCACCATGGAGATCTTGTGGGTCATGATGTGGTCGGGGTGCGGGTAGCCACCGTTCTCGTCGTACGTGGTGATCACCTGCGGACGGAAGGCGCGGATCTTGCGGACCAGCTCGCCCGCCGCCTTGTCCACGTCCTCCAGGGCGAAGCAGCCGTCGGGCAGCGGCGGCAGCGGGTCGCCCTCGGGCAGGCCCGAGTCGACGAAGCCCAGCCACTCCTGCTTGACGCCGAGGATCTCGCGAGCCTCGTCCATCTCCTTCTTGCGCACCTCGTGGATGTGCTCCTCGATGTACTTGTCGCCCTGGAGCTTGGGATTGAGGATGGAGCCGCGCTCGCCTCCCGTGCAGGTCACGACCAGCACGTCCACCCCCTCGGACACATACTTCGCCATGGTGGCCGCGCCCTTGCTCGACTCGTCGTCGGGGTGGGCGTGCACGGCCATCAGTCGCAGCTGCTCAGTCAAGACAAGATCCTCAGTGATTCGGCGCCCTGGGTGTTGCCCTCTGTGATCCGGCGCGATGGGCGGCTTCTATAGTGACCGAATCGGGGGGCGGAAAATTCCTGGCACCCCCAGCAGCAGGAGGACGACCATGGCCGCGGCAAGCCAACCGCTTCCCGAGGGGCGCTACGGGCGCACCGCGGACCAGCGCGCCGACCGCAAGCTCAAGATCATCGGGTCGGTACTCGGCGTCGCCCTGCTCGGTGTGGTCGGCTGGATCGGCTACGACTACGTGGGCGGCCAGTCCGTTTCGGCCCAGGTCATCACGTTCAAGGTGGTCTCCGCCAAGGCCGTCGAGGTCCACCTGGAAGTGCGCAAGGACAAGGGCGAGACCGGTGTCTGCACCCTGCGCGCCCTGGAGACCGGCGGCGACGAGGTGGGCCGCAAGGACGTCCGCTTCGAGCAGCGTCGCGGCCGCATCGACGAGCTGATCACCGTCCAGACCACCTCGCGGGCGACCGCCGTCGACCTCGTCGGCTGCAAGTCGGTCTGACCCGGGCCCGCGCGGCCCGGCCCGGGCCCGCCCGGCGCGCCCGGTCCGGTCCCGCGCCGGGCGCCCGGCTGCCCCGCCGGTCGATTCCGCCGCCTCGTCCGCGCTGACCTGCGCCGACGATTTCGTTGCGGTTTTCGTCCTCCCCCTTCGCGCCCCGAATTGTTAGGCTCGTGGTTTCGCCCGCCCGAGAAGGCACATCCTTCTGGGTAGGGCGATGCGCTTGTATTCCCAGTACCGACGAGGAGCACCTGTGACCCAGACCAGCGACAACGTCACCTGGCTGACCCAGGAGGCGTACAACCAGCTCAAGGCCGAGCTGGAGTATCTGTCTGGTCCCGCGCGCACGGAGATCGCCGTAAAGATCGCGGCGGCCCGTGAGGAGGGTGACCTCCGGGAGAACGGCGGGTACCACGCGGCCAAGGAGGAGCAGGGCAAGATGGAGCTCCGGGTCCGCCAGCTGACCCAGCTCCTCGAACACGCCAAGGTCGGCGAGGCGCCCGCCGCGGACGGTGTGGTCGCCCCCGGCATGCTCGTCACGATCGCCTTCGACGGCGACAAGGACGACACCCTGGAGTTCCTGCTCGCCTCGCGCGAGTACGCGTCGACCGAGATCGAGACGTACTCGCCGCAGTCCCCGCTCGGCTCCGGCGTGAACGGCAAGAAGATCGGCGAGGACGCCGAGTACGAACTGCCGAACGGCAGGAAGTCCTCGGTGAAGATCCTCGCGGCCACGCCGTACACGGGCTGAGCCCGCTCCGTACGTACGGCGAAGCCCCCGGCCGCCCTTCCCAGGGCCGCCGGGGGCTTCGCCGTGCGCGTCAGGCCGTCGCCGAGCGGTACTTGCGCACCGCCAGGGTCCGGAACACCACGATGATCAGCAGCGACCAGAGCAGCGAGGCGATCACCGGGTGCTGCATCGGCCAGGCCTCGGACGGCACCACGCCCGGGTTCCCGAAGAGGTCCCGGCAGGCCTGGACGGTGGCGCTGAACGGGTTCCACTCGGCGACGTGCCGCAGCCACGGCGTCATCCCGGACGTGGCGACGAACGCGTTGGACACGAACGTCACCGGGAAGAGCCAGATCAGCCCGCCGGAGGTGGCCGCCTCCGGCGTACGGACCGTGAGGCCGATCAGGGCGCCGATCCAGGAGAACGCGTACCCGAGCAGGAGCAGCAGGGCGAACGCGCCGAGCGCCTTCGGGATGCCGTGGTGGACGCGCCAGCCGACCAGCAGGCCGACGGCGGCGAGCACCACGACGGTCAGGGCCGTCTGCACCAGGTCGGCCAGGGTGCGGCCGGTGAGGACCGCGCCGCGGGCCATCGGCAGCGACCGGAACCGGTCGATGAGCCCCTTGTGCATGTCGTCCGCGATGCCCGCGCCGGCGCCGGCCGTGGCGAAGGTGACGGTCTGGGCGAAGATGCCCGCCATCAGGAACTCGCGGTACTGCGCCGGGTCGGTGCTGCCGGCGATGTTGACCGAGCCGCCGAAGACGTAGCTGAACAGCACCACGAACATGATCGGCTGGATCAGCCCGAAGATGATCATCTCGGGGATGCGCATCATCCGGATCAGATTGCGCTTGGCCACGACCAGCGAGTCGTTGACCGACTGGACGATGCCGCCGCGCGGCTGCGGAGCCGTGAGGCGCGGGGTTTCGACGACGGCGGTCACTTGGAGACCTCCTTCTCGTTCTCGTCCTCGTCCTTCTGCTCGGCCACATGGCCGGTGAGGGAGATGAAGACGTCGTCGAGGGTCGGGCGGCGCAGCCCGATGTCGTCGATCTCCACTCCGCGGTTGTCGAGCTCGCGGATGACCTCGGCGAGCAGCTTGGCGCCGCCGGTGACCGGCACGGTGAGCTTGCGGGTGTGCTCGACGACGGCGACCTCGCCCTTGCCGAACCCGGCGAGCACCGCGCGGGCGGGCTCGATCTCCTCGTGCTGGTGCACCACGACCTCGACGCGCTCGCCGCCGGTGCGGGCCTTGAGCTGGTCGGCGGTGCCCCGCTCGATCACCCGGCCGTGGTCGACCACGCAGATGTCGTGCGCGAGGTGGTCGGCCTCTTCCAGATACTGCGTGGTGAGCAGCAGGGTGGTGCCGCCCGCGACGAGTTCCTGGATGACCTCCCACAACTGCTGGCGGTTGCGCGGGTCGAGGCCGGTCGTCGGCTCGTCCATGAACATCACGGGCGGCGACACGACCAGGGCCGCGGCCAGGTCGAGCCGGCGGCGCATACCGCCGGAGTACGTCTTGGCGGGGCGGTCTGCCGCGTCGGCGAGGTTGAACTTGTCGAGCAGCTCGCCCGCCCTGACCTTCGCCTGCTTGGCCTTCATCTGGTAGAGCTGGCCGACCATTTGGAGGTTCTCGCGGCCGGTCAGATACTCGTCGACCGCCGCGAACTGACCGGACAGACCGATCGCGCGGCGCACCTCGTTGGGATGCTTGAGCACGTCGATGCCCGCGACCGTGGCCCGGCCGCTGTCGGGCTGGAGCAGGGTGGTCAGGACGCGCACGGTGGTGGTCTTGCCGGCGCCGTTGGGGCCGAGCAGGCCCAGAACCGTGCCCTCGGGGACATCGAGGTCCACGCCGTCCAGAGCCTTTACGTCGCCGAACGTCTTCACCAGGCCTTCGGCATAGATGGCGCCTGGCATGTTGGGTACCCCCAGAGTTGGGTGTCGTTTCGTACACAAATCCTAGGTTTGCCGGGCATGCGACGCCCGGTGGAGCTGTGGCGCGGAACACAGGCTAACGCGATGTATCGCGTTTACTCAAGGGGTGCGACGACGTCGGCTGCGCGGGCGCGCGGGCGTCAGGAGATGACCTGGTACCCCTCCTCCCGCAGCGCCGCCCCGACCTCCAGGCAGTGCTCCGGCCCCTTCGTCTCCAGGTGCAACTCCACCTCCACTTCCGTGAGTCCGAGCCGCGGATCGGTCCGTACGTGGCTCACATCGAGGACGTTAGCGTCGACCACTGACAATGACCTGAGAAGCGCCGCGAGCGCCCCCGGCCGGTCCGGCAGGCGCAGCCGCAGGCTCAGATAGCGCCCGGCCGCCGCCATCCCGTGCCGCAGGATCCGCTGGAGCAGCACCGGGTCCACGTTGCCGCCCGACAGCACCGCCACCACCGGCCCCCGGAACGCCCCCGGATCGCTCAGCAGCGCCGCCACCGGGCTCGCCCCGGCGGGCTCCACGACCAGCTTGGCCCGCTCCATGCAGAGCAGCAGCGCGCTCGACAGATCGTCCTCGGAGACCGTGCGGATCCCGTCCACCAGCTCCTTGATCAGCGCGAACGGCACGTCCCCCGGCCGCCCCACCTTGATCCCGTCGGCCATCGTCGGCGCCGGGTCGATCGCGATGGGGTGCCCGGCGGCCAGCGAGGGCGGATACGAGGCCGAGGCCGCCGCCTGCACGCCGATCACCTTCACATCGGGGCGGACCGCCTTCACCGCGACCGCGATGCCCGCCGCCAGACCCCCGCCGCCGACCCCGACGAGGATCGTGCGCACCTCCGGGCACTGCTCCAGGATCTCCAGGCCGACCGTGCCCTGGCCCGCGATGATGTCCGGGTGGTCGAAGGGGTGGATGAAGACCGCGCCCGTCTCGCGCGCGTACGCCTCGGCGGCCGCCAGCGTCTCGTCGACGACCGTGCCGTGCAGGATGACCTCGGCCCCGTACTCCCGGGTCGCGGCGACCTTGGGCAGGGGCGCGCCGACCGGCATGAACACCGTGGAGCGCACGCCGAGGAGCGAGGACGCCAGCGCCACGCCCTGCGCGTGGTTGCCCGCGCTGGCCGCCACCACCCCGGCCGCCTTCTCCTCGGGGCGCAGCCCGGCGATCCGTACGTAGGCGCCCCTGAGCTTGAAGGAACCGGTGCGCTGGAGGTTCTCGCACTTGAGGTGGACCGGGGCGCCGACCAGCTGCGACAGATGCCGGGACCCTTCCATCGCGGTCATCCTGGCGACCCCCGAGAGCATCTTCTGCGCGCCTCGGACGTCATCGAGGATCAGGGGACGAAAGGGGTCAGGCGTACTGAAGCTCATGACCGCAAGTCTCGCAGCTCATGGGCTTGGCGGCCGCTCCGCACCGGATCCTCCCGGCAGTTGTCCACAGCTTTGCGCAGGGCCGGTACGCGTACCGGCCCGGCCGCGTACTCTGTCCCCCACCACACCGACCGCCGCACGAGAGAGCCCCGGCCATGCCCACTACTCAGGACATGACTTCCCATCTCGACCCAGGTCTCCTCGATGCCCTCCAGCACCAGGTGGCCATCTTCGCGCGCCGCGCGGAGCAGACCCGTCTCGGCGGCGTCGGCCAGGTCCGCAACTCGATGGACCGCGCGGCGTATCTGCTGCTCAACAGGCTCGACCAGGAAGGCCCGATGGGCGTCAAGGCGCTCGCCGCCGGCATGGGCATCGACTCGTCGACCGTCACCCGCCAGGTCGCCCCGCTCGTCGACACGGGCCTGGTGAAACGGACCTCGCACCCGGAGGACGGCCGCGCGGTCGTGCTCCAGCTGTCCCCGCGCGGCCAGACCCGCCTCGAAGAGGTGCGCTCCTCGCGCCGCGAGCTCATGGCGCAGGTGACGGACGGCTGGAGCGAGGAGGAACGCGAGTCCTTCTGCACCCTCCTGACCCGCTTCAACTCCGCTCTGTCGGCCCGGCAGTCGGCCGCCCAGGACCCGGTGGCGCCGACCTCTTGACCTGCCGCGCGCACGGGCTTCATATGAGGCCATGCGCGAGCGGCAGTCGGAACGGCAGCGCCGCAGCGCCCGCGAGTTCGAGGCGTTCGTGGCGGGCGCGGGGGGCCGGCTGCTGCATGCGGCCACCCTGCTCACCGGCGAGCCGCCCGAGCACAACGAGCGGGCCCGGCGCCTGCTGACCGCCGCCCTGGCGCGGACGTACGCGCACTGGGCCCCCGAGCGCGGCGAGGACCCGTACGACCGCACCCGCCAGGAGCTGGCGGCCAGGTTCGCGAGCACCGCCTGGCGCTACCACCGCCGTCGCGACCGGGCGACGGGCGTCCTGGCCCGGCTCACCCCGCAGGAACGGCTCGTCCTGGTGCTGCGGCTGTACGAGGGCGTCGCCGAGGAGCAGGTCGCCGCGCTGATCGGCCTGCCGTCCGAGCGGGTCCGGGTGATCTGCACGCGCGCGATCGCGACGATGCGCAGCACCCCGGCGGGCCCCCGGCACCCGCGCCCGCGGACGACCGCGGAGGGGGTGTCATGAGCCTGCCCGACCGCAAGGAGGCGGAGGTCCGCCGCCTCCTGGAGGGCCCGTACCCGCCGGTACCGGCCGAACTCGCCGTACGCGCCGCCGAGTCGGGCCTGCGGCTGCTGCGCCGCCGCCGGGCCGCGCGGCGGCTGATGTGGCTGGTGATCGTGGCGGCGGCGGTCGTCTTCGCGGTGTGGGCCTCGCGGGTGCATCCGTGGGTGGCGCCGCCGTCGACGGTGGCGCCACCGGTGGAGGGTTTCTGAGGTGTTCCAAGGGGTTCTGAGGGGTGCCGAGGGTCCCGGGAGCCTCGGAACCCCCACCCCGAACCGTCAGCCCAGCGCCTGCTGGAGGTCGGCCAGCAGGTCGTCCACGTTCTCGATGCCGACCGACAGACGCACCAGGTCGCCCGGCACCTCCAGGGCGGACCCGGCGACGCTGGCGTGCGTCATCCGGCCCGGGTGCTCGATCAGCGACTCGACGCCGCCCAGCGACTCACCGAGCGTGAAGACCTTGGTGCCGGCGCACAGGTCGACCGCCTCCTGCTCACCGCCGGTGACCCGGAAGGAGATCATGCCGCCGAAGGCGCGCATCTGCTTGGCCGCGACCTCGTGGCCGGGGTGCTCGGGCAGCCCCGGGTAGAGCACCTGCGACACCTTGGGGTGGCGGGTCAGCATCTCCGCGATCTTCCCGGCGTTCTCGCTGTGCCGGTCCATACGGACGGGCAGCGTCTTGATGCCGCGCAGCACCAGCCAGGAGTCGAACGGCCCGGCGACCGCGCCCATCGCGTTCTGGTGGTACGCCAACTCCTCGCCCAGCTCGGTCGAGTTGGTGACGAGCGCGCCGCCCACGACGTCCGAGTGACCGCCCATGTACTTCGTCAGGGAGTGCACGACGACGTCCGCGCCGAGCGCGAGCGGCTGCTGGAGGTAGGGGCTCGCGAAGGTGTTGTCGACGACCAGCTTGGCCCCGGCGTCCTTGGCGACCGCCGCGACGGCCGCGATGTCGGTGATGCCGAGCAGCGGGTTCGAGGGCGTCTCGACCCAGATGGCCTTCGTACGGTCGGTGACCGCGGCCCGTACGGACGCCGGGTCGGAGGTGTCGGCGACCGACCACTCCACACCCCACCGGGAGACGACCTTGGCGAAGAGGCGGAACGTACCGCCGTACGCGTCGTTGGGGATGACCACGTGGTCGCCGGGCGCCAGCAGCGTACGCAGCAGGCAGTCCTCGGCGGCCAGGCCGGACGCGAAGGCGAGCCCGCGGACACCGCCCTCCAGCGCCGCCAGGTTCTCTTCCAGTGCGGTACGCGTCGGGTTGGCGCTGCGGCTGTACTCGTAGCCGCCGCGCAGCCCGCCGACGCCGTCCTGCTTGTAGGTGGAGACCTGGTAGATCGGGGGTACGACCGCGCCGGTCAGCGGATCCGCGGTGTTACCGGCGTGGATCGCGATGGTCTCGAAGCTCTTGTCGAGGTGCTCGTGGCTCATGGGTCCAGAGCCTAGTTCGCCGGTGGCGGGGGTGTACGTCCTCGCCGGTTTCTGAGATCCGGGTCGCCGTTCGGTGAGACGGCGGCGGGCGATTCTCCGGGCACCCGGGCCCCGGCCGGTGCCCGGGTTGGCCAGATGTCAGTGGGGTCTGGTTCGCTTGAGGCATGGAGATTCTCTGGATCCTGATCGCCGCGTGCATGCTGACCATGGCCCTGGGCCCGTGGGTGATGCGGCGCCGCCGGGCCGGCATCCAGCTGGCCGAGCCGGGCTCGCCCGACGCGGCGGACCCGGCGGAGTACGGCTTCGCGCGCCAGGAGGAGCTGGACGTACGGCTGCCGGGCCCGGACCAGGACCTCCTTGACGTACTGAACGTGGTGCAGGCCACCCAGGAGTGGCGGGCCGCGGCGCAGCTGCTCGCGGGCACGCCCAAGGAGGGCGAGGTGCGCTGGCAGCGCGTCCAGGCCTTCGCGGGCGCGGCCTCGCTGGAGCTGTCGCAGCGCCCCGGCGTCGGCGGCGCCTGGCTGCGCAAGTGGCGCTCGGAGGCCCCCAAGGACGCGGGCGCGGCGCAGGTGCACGCGGAGTTCCTGGTCCAGCAGGCATGGCGCTCGTCGTCGGCCGGGCAGGACGACTTCCGGATCATCCTGGAGGAGGCCCGCGCGGTCTGTACGGAGGCGGCGCTGCTGGCCCCGGGCGACCCGGTCCCGTACATCATCGAACTGGCGGTGGCACGCGGACTCGGCTACCCCCACCCGGAGTTCGAGCAGCTCTGGGCCAAGGTGATCGACCGCGCCCCGAACCACATGGGGGCGCACCTGTCCGCCCTCCACTACTGGTGCGAGAAGTGGCACGGCTCGCGCACGCTCGCGGACGAGTTCGCGACGTCGGCGGCGGCGCGGGCCCCGCACGGCTCGCTGCTGGCCGCGCTGCCGCTGTTCGCGGTGTACGAGCACATGCCCGACATCGTCCTGGTCACGGACTTCCACCGCACGATGGTGGTGAGCCGCGCCCTGGAGGGCGCCCTGCACGCGGTCCACTCGGCCCGCCCCGACGACCCGGTCCTGGCCCACGTCCGCCATCTGCTGGCGTTCTTCCTGGTCCGCGCGGAGCGCTGGTCGGAGTCGATGGACCAGTTCGTCCACCTGGACGGCTTCGTGGGCGCCCTGCCGTGGACGCTGTCCCAGGACCCGGCCGCGGAGTACGCGATATACCGCGCGCTGGCGGTGGCGGGGTACGAGGCGAACGGGGGCAACCCGGCGACGCTGCCGCGCTGAGGGCGGAGCCTGGGGCGTTCGGGGTGGGGCTCGGGGGCTTGCGGGGTGGAGCCGGGGGCTTGCGGAGTGGAGCCGGGGGCTTGCGGAGTGGAGCCGGGGGCTTGCGGGGTGGGGCCCGGGGGCTTGCGGGGTGGGGCCCGGGGGCTTGCGGGGTGAGGCCCGGGGGCTTGCGGGGTGAGGCCGCTGGGAATCCGGCCCCGCCCCGAAACGTTGCAAAGGGTGGACCCGAACCGTCGCCGCCGCCGCGCCGCCACCCTGGCCGAGGAGCCCCAGCATGTTCCTGAACAGCCGCACGCCCGTCCTCCCCAAGCCCGAGGAGGCCCTCAAGGGCCGCCCCGAGCCGGAATTCACCGTCCCCGACCGCCACACGGTCCTGGGCAACCCGCTGCTCGGCCCCTACCCCGAGGGCCTGGAGATCGCGGACTTCGGCCTGGGCTGCTTCTGGGGCGCCGAGCGCAAGTTCTGGCAGACGGAGGGCGTCTGGACGACCCTGGTCGGCTACCAGGGCGGCTACACGCAGAACCCCACGTACGACGAGGTCTGCTCGGGCCTGACGGGCCACACGGAAGCGGTCCGCGTGGTCTACGACCCGTCGGTCGTCCCGTACTCCACCCTCCTGAAGCTCTTCTGGGAATCCCACAACCCCACGCAGGGCTTCCGCCAGGGCAACGACGTGGGCACCCAGTACCGCTCCGCGATCTACACCCACACCGCCCCCCAGGCCTCGGCGGCGACCGCGTCCCGCGAGTCCTACCAGAAGGTCCTGACGGCCTCGGGCCACAACGAGATCACGACGACGATCCTGCCGGCGGAGGGACGCGCCTTCTACCCGGCCGAGGCTTATCACCAGCAGTACCTCGACAAGAACCCTGGCGGGTACTGCGGGATCGGGGGGACTGGGGTTTCGTGCCCGATCGGGGTGGCGCGGGCGGAGGGTTGAGCGGGGGCCACAGGTCAGCGGCGGCCGATAACGGCAAGGTGAGCGCGGGCGGACTCCGAGAAGCTGTCCAAGATCGCCTTGCCCTTGGCCGCGCTCGCCAGGGACGGCTGGCCGATGATGCCGTTCGTCGTGTATCCGGCCATGCCCAGGGTCAGCAGATGAGGACGGCTCGGGGCTGCGTGGTCGTCCTGCTCAATGCCTTCGCGTACGAGGTGGGGTGCGCCGTACAAAAGGAGCGAGACCTCGAACTCTCCGCCGTGCATGTCCTCCGCTCCGGTGCTCTCCAGCCCGGCGTCAGCGCGGGCGCGGACTCGGTCCTCCGAGACGGGGAACAGGGCGACTCGCGGGCCGTCGACGTTGAGTTCCTGGGCGACGTTGGACAGGACGTAGTTGCCGCCGTGGCCGTTGACGACGAGCAGACCGGGAACGCCTGATGCCTTCAGTGAGCGCCAGATGTCGTTGACCATCGCGTACAGCGTCGCTGCGCTGATGCTGACCGTGCCTGCCATCGACGCGTGCTCGTGGGAGCAGGAGATCGTGATCGGTGGCAAGAGGAAGAGATCGTGATCGTCCGCGATCCGCTTCGCGATCAGGCAGGCGATCGCCGTGTCCGTGATCAGTGGGAGATGGTCGCCGTGCTGCTCGAAGCTGCCCACGGGGAGGACGGCGACGGCCGGTCCCCTGTTGCGCTCGTCTGCGGACGTCGCCTGCGTGATCAGTTCGTCCATGCCCCCAGCTTCCCTCATCGTCTGGGGTCCGACCCATGCGTGCGATACGGGTTTATGCCAAGACGCGCATAGTCACGTCCGCGCATGGACGGCCGTGCCCGCCCCTCGTACCGTCGTGGTGAACAGGCCCAACCAGGGTCCCAGCACAGGGGGTTTGGCAATGGCGCGTGAAGAACTGACCCGGCTCACCGGCAACGGGAACGGCGGGCCGTGCGGAGAAGAGGACTGCCCGAATGTCTACCGCACCGCCTCCGGATCCATCGTCGTCCAGGGCGACCTCTCCCAAGCGTTCACGCCACCGGTCGGGGAAGGGCTCGTAGAGATCCCGGAAGAGGTACTGCGGGAGGCCGTGCGTGCTCTTGGATGGTGATGAGTGGCGGGCAATGTTCCGCGACTTCCGCACGGAAGCCTGGCGACTCGAAACACTTCCGCAATACCTGATGCCACAGGAAGAGGCAGAGATCCAGGCATTCAGGGATGGCAAGCGAATCGACCCTCAGTCCTACAGGTCCAGCTACACCGAGCGAATCAAGAAGCAGCGCGCGGAAGGCAGGATGAACCGACGCGTCCGTATCCTTACTCGTCCGCTCTCCGAGTATCTGCGGTTTGAGTTCTCTCGATACTACGAGCCTCACGTGTTGGCCGGAGAGGATATCCGCATCCTTGATGTGACCGACCGAGAGAACCCATTGGTCGACGTTCAGGATTTCTGGCTCTTCGATCGATCTACGGTCGTGCTCATGAACTACGAGCCGGATGGCAAGCAGATCAGTCGCCAACTGTACGAGGGCGATCCCGCGCCGTTCATCGAGTACCATCGCATCGCGGTAGCCGAGTCGGCGCCCTTCTCGGAGTACGTGAGCGGGTGACGTTCGAGCCTGAACAGCTTGGCCAGTCCACAGAAGAGTTGGCGGCGACGCTGAAAGGACTGCGTAAAGCGGCCGGCCTCTCCGGGGACCGGCTTGCCAAGCGCATGAATATCTCTCAGTCCAAGGTGAGCCGGATCGAGAACGCCAGGGTGCGACCGTCCATCGTGGACGTAGAGCAGTATCTGAGAAGCGTTGACGCTCCACCGGAAGCAATCGACCGGGCCATGTCCCTGGCTCGGCTCGCAAACACCGAGTGGCGGAACCTGCGAAGTCTGCGACGCGCAGGGCTGGGGACTCGGCAGGCGGAGCTGAAGGCGCTGGAAGCCTCCTCCGGGCACATGCGGTACTTCCTGCTGTCACTGATCACCGGCCTACTTGCTACTCCGGAATACGTCCGGGCCAGCTTGGCCCATTCACCAGCCGATACCAGCAAGGCTCTCGCGGGAAAATTGGAGCGCCAGCAGATTCTCTATGACACGTCGAAACGGTTTACGTTCATCCTGACCGAGCAAGCCGTACGGTTCCCGCTTGTCGCCCCTCACGCCATGGCCGTACAGATTGACCGGCTGACCTCACTTACTCACCTGCCGAATGTGCGGCTGGGAGTCATCCCTGTCGGTACACACACGCCAGGACTCCCATTGAATACGTTCACTATCTATGACGACAGAATGGTCACGGCCGAGCTGACCACTGGATCAATAGTTTTCAGGGACGCACGGGATATCAGGACCTATCTCGACGAGTTCGCCCGATACGAAGAGCGAGCCCTCTTTGATGAAGCGGCCAGGGGGAAGTTGCGGGCGTGGTCGGCGGCTTGCCGTGCTGATCTTTAGTCCACAACATGAATGAAGCTGGGCTGCCGTTATGGCCGGGTGGATCATTGCCGTGTCAGAGAGAACGGCGGGGAGGCCACATGAAGACGCAGCAACCACAGAGATACGGACTGACGGAACTACCGGCCGAGCCCTCTGCCGTACCCGGCTGTTCCCATTGCCTGTCCTGCGTGGTCGCGCGAGAGAATGCGCGCTCACGGGGTGACTGCAGCGCAGTCTCCGACCGCAATGTGGAGTTGCGTCAGCATCGAGAGGCGGCGCACTGATGGAGATGCATGAATGGCGCGGCGGCTGGGACCGGGCCGAGGAGGCCACCCAGGCATTGAAGGTGGCCCTTGAGGGGCTCGGGGTGCCCGAGGGGCAGACCATTCGGCTGCGGCCCACCGTGAGTGGCAGGGGCACACCTTGGGTGGACATCGGTATGGTCCCGGCACACGTGGCCGTGAGGATCGCGGAAGCCGTCGCGGCCGGGGCGCCTTGAGCGTTCCGGGCGCGTTGCTTCCCGCCCGCCGCCGGGTGAGTCCCCCTGCTCACCTCTTCGGCCAATGCCAAAGCGGCTCGTCCAGCATTCCCTGGCCCTCCACCACCGTGCGGCCGAACTCCTTCACCAGCTCTATGACGTTCGCCCGGGGCGACAGGGCCTGGGCGAGGGGACGGGCGTGGGTGACCACCACCAGCTGGGTGTGGGCCGCCGCCGTACGGATCAGGTCGGCCAAGGGTGCCAGGAGGTCCGGGTGCAGGCTCGTCTCCGGCTCGTTGAGGACCATCAGGGCCGGCGGGCGCGGGGTCAGCAGCGCGGCCACCCAGAGCAGATAGCGCAGGGTGCCGTCGGAGAGCTCCGCCGCCGTCAGGGGGCGGAGCAACCCGTGCTGGCGGAGCCGGAGTTCCAGACGGCCGCCCACCAGGTCGATCTCCACCCGGCTGCCGGGGAACGCCGCGTCCACCGCCCCGTCCAGCGCCTCCCGGTCCCCGATCTCCCGGATCGTCTGGAGCGCGGCGGCGAGGTCCGCGCCGTCGCCGCTCAGGACCGGGGTACGGGTGCCGATGTGCGTCCCGCGCGCGGGCGCGTGCGCGTCGGTGCGCACGTGGTCGTAGAAGCGCCAGGCGCGGATCTGCTCGCGCACCGCCAGCACGTCCGGCGCCCGCTGCGGGTCGGCCAGTTCGCCCAGCATCGAGTCGTACGGCCGGATCTCGCCCGACGAGCGGTGCCAAGTGCCGTCCGCCGCACGCATCTTCACCGCCGGGCCCGCCCGTTCGGAGAGCACCGCCGCCGGGCGCAGCACCGGGCCGCGCCAGATCGCCTCGCGCTTGATTTCCGGGTCGAGCGTGAAGAGGGAGGCGGGGTCGCCCGCCGCGCCCCCGGGGTGCCCGAAGTCCACCGCGTAACCGAACTCGTCCCCCGCGAACCCGAGCCGCAGGCTCACCGGTTCGGTGCGCACCGTGCCCTGGAGCGGGCGCAGTCCCTCGCGGACCGCGTGGCTCGCCTTCTCCGGGCCCGCCCACAGCGTCGACGGCAGCCCGCCCTCGCGCGCGAGAGCGGCGACCGCACCCCCGCGCGCGGAGTCCGCGAGCAGCCGCAGCGCCCGGTACAGGGACGATTTGCCGGTGCCGTTGGCGCCCGTCACCACGTTGAGGCGGTCGAGGGGCACGACGAGGTGCCGCAGCGACCGGTAGTTCTCGACGGCGAGTGTGGTGATCATGCCTTTGAGCGTAGGGAGGGGGTCTGACAATCGCCCGCTGTGTTGCGTCGCCGGGCCCGCTTTAGGGTGGGCCGGGTGGGCATCAGCCAGGACCTGCGGACCGACACCGCCAGCGACATAGCCGTCTCGCCACTGCGCGGGAGGTGGCTGCGACCGCGGTGGCGCGTGCCCGCGGTCGCGACGCTGACAGTCCTTCCGCTGTACGCGGTGTGGGCGCTCGTCCTCGCGACCGGCGGCGGCGACCTCGCGGCCCAGCTCGCCTGGGCCGGCTTCGCGGCCCGGCACCCGGGGTCCGCGTACAACCTGTCCTGGTACGGCGGCACGCACACCGCCAACTACAGCCTGCTGACGCCGTGGCTGATGGCGGCGTTCGGGGTACGCACGGTGTCGGTGGTGGCGGGTGTCTCCAGTACGTGGCTGATGGCGCTGCTCTTCGTACGGGCGGAGGGTGCGCGGGGCGGGCGGCTCGGGGGCGACGGGGCGTGGCGGGGGGTGTCGCCCGCGCTGCTCGCGGCGGCGGCGCTGTGGTGCAACGTCGTGTCGGGGCGTACGACGTTCGCGGTGGGGATCGCGTTCGCGCTTGCGGCCTGTCTGCTGGTGCAGGGGCCGATGGGGGCGGTCGGGCCGGACCGAATGGAGAGCGCTGCTCTCGGTGATGGGTCGGTGCGCCGCTCCAGAACCAGACTGCTGCTCGCATGCGTGAGCACTGCTCTCGCCACCATGGCCAGCCCCGTCGCCGGACTCTTCCTGCTCGTCGTCGGCGCCGCGTACGGTCTGGACCGGCAGTGGCGCAAGGCCGCCGCCCTGAGCGTGCCGCCGTGTGTGATCGTCGCGGCCACCACCCTCCTCTTCCCCTTCGGGGGCGAACAGCCCATGCAGCTGGGCAAGCTGTGGCTGCCGCTCGGCGTCTGCGCCGCGCTGCTGCTGGCCGCGCCCGCGTCCCGTACGTGGCGGGTGGTCCGCGCCGGGTCCGCCGTGTACGCGGTGGGCGTCGTCCTCACGTACGTCGTCGCCTCACCGATCGGCTCGAACGTGGAGCGGCTCGTCGGGCTTGCCGGGCCGCCCGTCCTGCTCGCCGCGCTCCTCGCGCCCGGGCTCGACAGGACGCGGCGGGTCGTGCTGGCCGTGGTGCTGCTCATCTCCGTCAACTGGCTGCGCGACAAGACGCTCGACGACACCGGGGTCTCCACCGTCACGCCCGCGTGGGCGTCGCATACCGACGGGCTCGTCGGTGAGCTGCGTCGGCTCGGAGCCGACCGGACCCGCGTCGAAGTGGTCCCCGCGCGCAATCACCGCGAGGCCGCGGTGCTCGGCGCGGACGTCAACAACGCGCGTGGGTGGAACCGGCAGTTGGACGTGGAGCGCGGGCGTCTCTTCTACGACGGGTCGTTCTCGCCGGCCGCGTACCGGGCCTGGCTCGACCGTTGGGCCGTCGGCCTCGTCGCCCTCCACGACGGGCTGCCGGACGGGCCCGCCACGGCCGAGGCCGCGCTCGTGCGCAGCGGGCCGCCGTGGCTGGAGCGGGTGTGGGGGGACGCGCACTGGACCGTGTACCGGGTACGGGATGCGGTGCCGCTGGTGTCCGCGCCGGGGGTGGTGGTGCGGGGGGATGACGCTCAGCTGGTCGTCCGGATGCCGGGGGCGGGGTCTGCGACGGTCCGGATCGCCTATTCGCCCTGGCTGCGGGCGGATGGGGGGGCGTGCGTGGCGCGCGACGGGGAGTGGACCCGGCTCACGGTGCCGCGGGCGGGGGTGTACCGCTTGGATTCGGCTTACCGGTGGCCCCGCGGGGGCGGATGTTGAGGGCGGTGCGGGTTCGGGGGGCGGTGACTTCGAGTGCGGGTTGTCTGTGGCTGACGCGCAGTTCCCCGCCGATCCCTCCGGGGGGCGGTGGATACGGGTGCGGGTTGTCTGTAGCTGGTCGCGCAGTTCCCCGCGCCCCCAAACCCCCGGTCGCCTGCGGACCGTGCGTGGCTGGTCTCGCCGTTCCCCGCGCCCCTCAAAGCCACCACGGTGGAGCCGCACAACGGCACAAGCCCCGCGCCCCCTAGACGCCGGACGCCTGTGCCTCCCTGAAGCGCCTCGCCGTCTGCGCCGCCTCGTAGTCCGGGTCCACCCCGTCCACTAGGACCAGGTCGCCCGGGATGTGGTCCGTGCGGAGGGGGAGGAGTTCCTGGTACGCGGGGGACTCGTACCAGGAACGGGCCTCCGCCATCCCCGGGAAGGCGACCATGACCACGGCGCCCGGCCAGGCGCCCTCGCGTACCTCCACCGTCGTCCCGTGGACCAGGAACCGGCCGCCGAAGGGGGCCAGCGTGTCCTGGACGCGCTCCATGTAGACGAAGACCTCCTCGGGGACGGGGCCTTCGGTGGGGTGCAGGTGGGCTATGGCGTCAGCGGTCATGACAGCCTCCGGGTCAACGATTGCCGTTGGGATGCCTTGATCCTGCCGGGGGCGGTGGGGGTGGTCGATTACCCGGCGGGTAATCGACCACCCCCACCGCCAACCCGTCAGATCGTCGCCGTGTCGATCACGAACCGGTACCGCACATCGCTCGCCAGCACCCGCTCGTACGCCTCGTTCACCTGGTCCGCGCGGATCAGCTCGATCTCCGAGCCCAGGCCGTGCTCGGCGCAGAAGTCCAGCATTTCCTGGGTCTCCGCGATGCCGCCGATCATCGAACCGGCCAGGATCTTGTTGCCGCCGATGAGGCCGAACATGTTGAGCGCGTTGGGCTCCTCGGGGGCGCCGACGTTCACCAGGGCGCCGCCGGGCTTCAGGAGACCGAGGTAGGCGCCGAGGTCCAGCGGGGCCGAGACCGTGGAGACGATCAGGTCGAGGGAGCCCGCGAGCTGCTCGAAGGTCTTCGGGTCGCTGGTGGCGTGGAAGTGGTCGGCGCCCAGCTTCAGGCCGTCCTCCTGCTTGCGCAGCGTCTGGCTGAGCACGGTCACCTCGGCGCCGAGCGCGTGCGCGATCTTGACGCCCATGTGGCCGAGGCCGCCGAGGCCCAGGATCGCGACCTTCTTGCCGGGGCCCGCCTGCCAGCGCTTGAGCGGCGAGTAGAGGGTGATTCCGGCGCAGAGGAGCGGCGCCGCCACGTCCAGGGAAAGGGCGTCGGGGATGCGGACCGCGAAGCGCTCGGAGACGACGACGTGGGTGGAGTAGCCGCCGTAGGTGGGCTCGCCGTCCCGGCCGACGGCGTTGTACGTGCCGACGGCCTGGGCGCAGAACTGCTCCTGCCCGGCCACGCACTGCGCGCACTCGCCGCAGGAGTCGACGAAGCAGCCGACGCCGACCCGGTCGCCGACGGAGTACTTGGTGACGCCGGAGCCCACCTCGGTGACCACACCGGCGATCTCGTGGCCCGGGACCATCGGGAAGATGGCCTCGCCCCAGCCCTCGCGGGCCTGGTGGATGTCGGAGTGGCAGATGCCGGCGTACTTGATCTCGATCAGGATGTCGTGCGTGCCGACGGCGCGGCGCTCGATGGTGGTGCGCTCCAGCGGGGCCTTGGCGGCGGGGGCGGCGTAGGCGGCGACGGTGGTCATTGCCTTGACTCCTCGGGATTGTCGGGTACGCCGTCCACGGTGCCGCAGCCGCCGCCCGCCACCCAGCCCCCTGGCCTTCGTACGTCCGCCGTGCGTACGCCTGCCGTGCGTACTACTGACAGGGTCAGGCTCACGGTCGTACGACGGCGGATACTGGGTTGTCATGGACCAGCGTGCCGAACTCAGCGAATTCCTCCGCTCCCGCCGGGCCCGGCTCAAGCCCGGGGACGTGGGCCTGCCCGACTTCGGGCGGCACCGCCGGGTGCCCGGGCTGCGCCGGGAGGAGCTGGCCCAGCTGGCCGGGGTGTCGGTCGCGTACTACACGCGTCTGGAGCAGGGGAACGGGCAGAACGTGTCGGCCGAGGTGCTCGACGCGATCGCCCGGGCGCTGCGGCTGACCGACGCCGAGCAGCAGCACCTCACCCACCTGGCCAAGCCGACGGCGACAAAGAAGAAGAAGGCCGGGCGGCAGGCGGCGGTGCGGCCGCAGTTGCACCATCTGATCGACTCGATGGAGGCGGTCCCGGCGTACATCCTGGGCCGCCGGCTCGACCTGCTCGCCTGGAACCGGATGGCCGCCGCCCTGATCGGCGACTTCGTCGAACTCCCGGCGGAGGAGCGGAACTTCGCCCGCCATGTCTTCCTCGACCCGACCGCCCGCGAGCGGTACATCGACTGGCAGGACAAGGCGGCCGAGGTGGTGGGCGTGCTGCGGCTGTGCGCGGGCTGCTACCCGGACGACCCGCTGCTCACGGCGCTGGTGGGCGAGCTCTCGGTGAAGAGCGACGAGTTCCGTACGCTGTGGGCCGCCCACACCGTCCGCCAGAAGGGCCACGGCACCAAGCGGCTCCACCACCCGGTGGTGGGCGAGCTGACGCTGTCGTACGAGACGCTGAAGCTGCCCGAGGAGCACGACCTGTCGCTCGTGACGTACTACGCGGAGCCGGGCTCGCCCTCGGCGGACTCGCTGCGGCTGCTCGCGAGCTGGGCCGCCGCCCCGGATCCGGACCCCTCCGGTCCCGGCGGCCGCCCGGCCCCCGTCACACCGCCGACGCGCTCCCAGTGATCGTCACGACCGCCGTGAGAACGCGAACGGCCGCACCCGGGGCTCCGGGTGCGGCCGCTGTCGCGCGCTGGGGGATCAGACCGCGGAGCCCGCCTTCCACGCCGCCCAGCCCATGTTCCAGTCGCTGAAGCCGTTGTCGGGCGAGATGGTCTTGTCGCCGGTGTTCTTGACGACGACCACGTCACCGACGATGGAGTGCTCGTAGAACCAGGAACCCGCGGTGCCCGCGTCGCCCGCACCCTTGGTGTCGGAGAGGCCGACGCAGCCGTGGCTGGTGTTGGCGCTGCCGAAGATGGACTTGGCGCCCCAGTAGTTGCCGTGGATGAACGTGCCGGAGGCGGAGAGCCGCATCGCGTGCGGGACGTCCTTGATGTCGTACTCGCCCTTGCCGTCGCCGTCCGTGAAGCCGACGGTGGCGCCGTTCATCCGGGTCTCCTTGAACTTCTCGGAGATCACCATGGTGCCGTTGTACGTCTTGTGGTCGGGCGCGCCCGCCGAGATCGGGATCGTCTTGACGGTCTTGCCGTCCTGCGTGACGGTCATCTGGTGGGTCTGGGCGTCGACCGTGGAGACCTGGTTGCGCCCGATCTTGAAGGTGACCGTCTTCTCCTGGACGCCGGTGACGCCCGACTTGGCCTCGACACCGTCCAGGTCGAGCTTCATGGTGACGGTCGAGCCGGACTTCCAGTAGTCCTGCGGGCGGAAGTCCAGGCGCTGCGCGCCGAACCAGTGCCCGACGACCTCCTGGCCGCTGCTGGAGGTCACCGTGATGTGGGACTGGACGTCCTTCTTGTTGGTGATCGCCTTGTCGAAGGTCACCGACACGGGCATGCCCACGCCGACCGTGGAGCCGGACTCCGGCGTGAAGTTGCCGACGAAGCTGTTGGCGGGCGAGACGGTCGCGAACGAGGCGTTCTCGTGCGCCTCGCGGCCCTTCGCGTCCTGCGCGGTCGCCGTGATCTTGTACTTGGCGGAGCGCTTCAGCTGCTTGTCCGGCACCCAGCTCAGCCCGTCCGCGGATATCTTGCCCGCGACCGGCGTGCCCTCGACGGACGTCATGACGACCGAGGTCAGCTTGCCGTCGGCGACGGAGACCTTGGTGTCGTTGTTGATGCCGACGTTGTCGGCGCCGTTCTTGGGCGTGATGGTGATCTTCGCGTCGGAGGTGTCCTTCTCGGCCGCCTTGTCGACCTCGGACTGCGACGACTTCGAGGCGTCGGCACCCTTGTCCTTGCCGCCGCCGTCGTTGCAGGCCGACAGCAGCAGTACGCCACCGAGCACCGCGGACGCGGCGACGAGACTCTTGCGCCGCTTACTCTCCGTTATCACACGCTTCTCCATCGTTGCCGGTCTCCCCCAAGCCATCGACTGAACAACATAGCCACTGAGGCTGTGGTTCCTTTTGCGGAGGAGGTGTGGGAAACACCACCCGGGCCGGACAAACCGGCCCCGTGGCTCCTCGGACGTCACGGCCTCGGGCCGTCGTCTCCGTCCTCCTCGTCGCTCTCATCTTCCTCGTCGAGGTCCCAGACCTCGTCGTCGGGGTCGTACTCGATCTCCTCGCTGCTCCAGGAGGCCTGCGCGAGCTCGACCCCCGGCACCTCGGCGACCAGGTCGAAGGGGTCGACCAGATACGCCAGGGCCTCCGCCTCGTCTTCCCGCACAGCGGACTGCGCATGCGCGCGTTCCTGGTCCGGAAGGAGCTCGTCCGCCGCGATGCGCTCCAGGGCCGCGCCGGTCAGCGCCTCCGGGTCGTCGATCTCCAGTACCAAATCCACCCGGAGGCGGACATAGCGCGGTGTCTCTTCTGCCGTCATGCGTCGGAGCGTAGGGCTCGGGACCTCCGCGACTTTCCTGCGACCCGCTGCTTTCACTAGCATCGGCACACACCACCAATTCGCCGTATCCACAAGGGGGATCGACTAGGTGTCCGTCGCTCGCCGGCCTCTGCTCACCGCCACCGCGGCGGGCTCGCTGCTCTGCGCTCTGTGGTTCGTCCCGTCAGCCAACGCCACGGACGGGAAGCCACCGTCGGCCCCGGCCCGTTCGACGGCCGCCGCTCCGGGCACCCAGGCGGATCTCGCCCTCGCCGACACGGGCACCGTGGACACGTCCCCGTACCTGTTCGGCGGCACGCTCTTCCTGGGCGTGGGGGCCGGGTTCGTCGCCTTCTCGGTGCGGCGGGCGCGGCAGCGGTACTGACGTACGCGTACGTACGCGAAGGGGCGCCCGGGAACTTCCCGGGCGCCCCTTCGCGTACCGCGTGTGGGTCAGGCCAGCGGGCCGGTCACCGGCTCCACCGCCGCGACCAGCTGCCCGCTGCGGACGAACGCGTCGGCGGCGGCCAGGTCGGGGGCGAGGAAGCGGTCCGGGCCGGGCCCGCCGACGCCGGCTTCGCGGGCGGCCTTGATGGCGGCCTGGGAGGCGGGCGCGGCGGTGAGGCCGTGGCGCAGCTCGATGCCCCGGGTCGCCGCGTACATCTCGACGGCGATGATCCGGGTCAGGTTGTCGATCGCGGTGCGCAGCTTGCGGGCGGCCGACCAGCCCATGGAGACGTGGTCCTCCTGCATCGCCGAGGACGGGATGGAGTCGGCGGAGGCGGGCACGGCCAGCCGCTTCATCTCGCTGACCAGGGCGGCCTGCGTGTACTGGGCGATCATCAGACCGGAGTCGACGCCGGCGTCGTCCGCGAGGAACGGCGGCAGGCCGTGCGAGCGGTTCTTGTCGAGCAGACGGTCGGTGCGGCGCTCGGCGATGGAGCCGAGGTCGGCGGCGGCGATCGCCAGGAAGTCCAGGACGTAGGCGACCGGGGCGCCGTGGAAGTTGCCGTTGGACTCCACGCGCCCGTCCGGCAGGACGACCGGGTTGTCGACGGCCGAGGCGAGCTCGCGCTCGGCGACGGTCAGGGCGTACGCCATGGTGTCGCGGCCCGCGCCGGCGACCTGGGGGGCGCAGCGCACCGAGTACGCGTCCTGGACGCGCGGGGCCTCGTCCTGCTGGAAGTGCCCGGTCAGGCCCGAACCCTTCAGCACGGCCAGCATGTTGGCGGCGGAGGCGCCCTGGCCGGGGTGCGGGCGGATGGCGTGCAGCTCGGGCGCGAGCACCTTGGCGGTGCCGAGCAGCGCCTCCAGCGAGAGGGCCGCGGTGATGTCGGCGGAGGTGTAGAGCTTCTTGAGGTCGGCGAGGGCCATGATCAGCATGCCGAGCATGCCGTCGGTGCCGTTGAGGAGGGCCAGGCCCTCCTTCTCGCGCAGCTCGACGGGCTCGATGCCGGCCTCGGCGAGCAGCTCGCCCGCGGGCCGTACGACACCGTCGGGGCCCTCGGCGTCGCCCTCGCCCATCAGGGTCATGGCACAGTGCGAGAGCGGCGCGAGGTCGCCGGAGCAGCCGAGCGAGCCGTACTCGTGGACGACCGGGGTGATGCCGGCGTTCAGGATGTCCGCCATCGTCCGCGCCACGGAGGGGCGTACGCCGGTGTGGCCGGAGGCGACGGTCTTCAGCCGCAGGAACATCAGCGCGCGCACGACCTCGCGCTCCACGCGCGGGCCCATGCCCGCGGCGTGCGAGCGCACGATGTTGCGCTGGAGCTGAGCGCGCAGGTCCGGGCTGATGTGCCGGCTGGCGAGGGCGCCGAAGCCGGTGGAGACGCCGTACACGGGCTCCGGCTTGGCGGCGAGCGCGTCGACGATCGCTCGGGCCCTGGCGAGGGCGTCGAGTGCTTCGGCCGACAGCTCGACCCGGGCGCCCTGACGGGCGACGGCGACGACGTCCTCCGGGGTCGTCCCGGACGTCCCCACCACGACAGTGTGCATATCCATATTCAGCAGCGTACGGATTGAATCGGCGCGTGTCACTAGTGGAGTGCGGGTCCCCCACCCCGCCCCGTTCCCTTAACCCTCCGGGGGTGGGTGGGGGTGGAGGCTCGTTTCCCGGGGGCTGCGCCCCCGGACCCCTGTTGCGGGGCCTGCGGCCCCTGCACCCCGCTACGGGGCTCCGCCCCGGGTCTCCGTTCGCCTGCGGGCCGACTGTGGCTGGTCGCGCAGTTCCCCGCGCCCCTAAAAGGGGCCCGCACCTCGCACTCCCGAGGGGCTGGAGATACCTAAGGGGCGCGGGGAACGGCGCGACCAGCCACACGCAGCCCGCAGACAAACACCGGGCCAAAAAGGGGCGCGGGGAACTGCGCGCTCAGCCCCCACCCACCCGCAGACAAACCCCGGGCCCCCCTACCCCCTCCCCCGGAACCGCCTCCGCTCCGCCCGTTCCGGCTGTGGCGTGTCCGCGAGTTGGATTACCGCTCCGTCCCGCCCCGCCACCACCGGCGTCGTCGAGCGGGCCGCCTTCGCCCGGTACTGGGCCGCGTCCGCGAGGCGGAACAGGCGGCGGGCCGAGCGGACCGGGCCGATGGGGTCGCCCGTGGAGGCGACCCCGCACGCCACGCCCTCGCCCAGTTCCAACTCGCCCGCCCGCAGGCACAGTTCGGACGCCACCCGGACGACGTCGTCCGGTGACGGGCCCACCGAGAGGAGGCAGAACTCGTCGCCGCCCAGGCGTGCCGCCAGCGCGCCCGGGAGCTTCGCGCCGCAGAGGGAGAGCACCGAGCCGAAGCGCTCAAGGAGCCGGTCGCCGACCGCGTGGCCCCGGGTGTCGTTGACCCGCTTGAGGCCGTTCAGGTCGCACACCACCAGGCTCACCACCGAGCCGTCCCTGCGGTGGCTCTCGACCGCCTCGTCCAGGCGTACGTCCACCGCCCTGCGGTTGGCCAGGCCCGTCAGCGGGTCGGTGAAGGCGAGGCGGCGGACCTCCTCCAGGCGTTCGGTCTGGGCGATCCCGGCCGCCGCCACCGACGCCAGGACGGTCGCGAAGTCCGCGTCGGACGCGTCGAAGACGGGCGCGCCCACCGGCCGGGCCACGTACAGCTCGCCCCACGCCCGCCCGTGCAGCACGATCGGCGCGACCACGCAGCAGCCGCGCCCGCGCCGCCGCAGCGCGGTGACCCGCTCGTGGCAGTAGCCCGCCGCGTCGCCGGGCCCCGCGGCCGTCTCCACCCAGGCGTTGGGCTCGCCCCCGCCGGCCCACCGCTCGTGCAGGAACTCGGTGATCTCGGGGAACTGGTGCACCGGATACGTCTCGTCCTCGGGGAACTCCTCCTCCCCCTCGGCCCGTTCGCCCGCGTTCACCAGGACCCGCAGCCGCCCGAGCTCCCGCTCCCACGTGGAGAGCGCGGCGAAGTTCCCGGCGAGCGCGTCCCGCGCGCCGAGCGCGGCCGCCCGCCAGGACTCGCGCGGGGTGTGGGCCGCCGCCATGGCCTGAGCCAGCGACACCACGGCCCGCAGCCGTACGTCCTCGGTCCCGCCGACACCCTCGCCCTCACCGCGCATCCCTCCAGCTTAGGGAGGTTTGCCCCGTTTTGATCAGTTGGCCGGGCCCGGGCCGACTACAAGATCAGCTCACTCGCCCGGCCACTGCGGCTTCCGCTTCTCGTTGAACGCCGCGACGCCCTCCGCCCGGTCCCCCGAGAACGCCACCGACCGCCACGCCGCGTCCTCGACCTCCAGGCCCGCCCGCAGGTCGAGCCCGTGCCCCAGCCGCATCGCCCGCTTGGCCGCGCGCAGCCCGACCGGCGAGTTCGCCGCGATCCGCCCGGCCAGCGCCAGCGCCTCCGTACGGTCCTCGCCGGCGCCCACGAGCACGTCGACCAGGCCCAGCTCGCCCGCCTCCGGAGCCTCCACCCGCCGTGCGGTGAAGACCAGTTCGGCCGCCCGGGCCGCGCCCACGCGCCGGGGCAGCAGCTGCGTACCGCCGCCGCCGGGGATCACGCCGACCGAGACCTCCGGCAGGCCGACGACCGCCGTCGCGTCCGCCACGATCAGGTCGCAGGCGAGCGCCAGCTCGAACCCGCCGCCGAGCGCGAAGCCGTGCACGGCGGCCACGGTCGGCATCGGCAGCTCCAGGACGCCGGTGTAGCAGGCCCGCGCGGTGGGGCGCTGGCGTACGAGCTCGGCGTCGGTGAAGGAGTTGCGCTCCTTGAGGTCGGCGCCCACGCAGAAGGCCCGCTCGTGCGTGGAGGTCACCACGACCGCCCGCGCCGAGGGGTCGGCGGCGAGCGCGTCGCAGGCGGCGGCGATCGAGCGGGCCATCTCGGTGGAGACGGCGTTCATCGCCTTGGGCCGGTCCAGGACCAGCTCGGCGACGTACCCGTGCCGCCGTACGCCCACGAACTCCCCGTACCGCTGCTCATCCGTGCCCATGAGACCCTCCCGACGACGTTAACGAACGTTACGTCGGGGAATCCTAGATGGGCGCGCCAGCGTCCCCTAGGGGCGCGGGAAACTGCGCGACCAGCCCCCACCGGCCCGCAGACGAACACCGGGCCAAAGATCACGCACCACGGCGGTGCAGCATCCAGGGCTCGACCACCCCGAGCCCGCGCACCGGCCGCTGCCACATCGGCTGGAGCGCGAAGCGGTACTTGGGGGGCTCCTCGCCCTCCTTCTCCGCCTTCGCGGCCTCCTCCGCGGCCTGCGTCTCCGACACCGGTGCGTCGCCCGTACGCGCCAGCTCCTCCGCGAACGCGCCGTCCACCAGGACCGAGTCCTTGGGCGCTATCGAGGTGAGCCTGCTGGCCAGGTTCACGGTCGTGCCGAAGACATCGCCCATCCGGGTGGTGACCGTGCCGAAGGCGATGCCCACGCGCAGCGCCGGCATCGACTCGTCGTGGCCCATGGTCTCGATCAGCCGGAGCGATATCTCGGCGGCCGTCCCGGCGTCGTCGGCGGCGAACAGGACCTCGTCGCCGAGGGTCTTGATGAGGCGGCCGCCGTGCGCGGCGACCAGGTCGGCGGCGGTCGTCTCGAAGGCCTCGACGAGCTCGCCCAGCTCCTCCTCCTCCAGGCGCCGGGTGAGCCGCGTGAACCCGACGAGGTCCGCGAAGCCGACGGCGAGCCGCCGGTCGACCATCTCCTCGTCGTCGGCGGCCTGCACCACGCGCCCGGTGGCGGCGGCCAGCTGGCGCCGCCACACATAGACGAGGAACTCCTCCAGCTCCGGCAGGAGCAGCTCCACCAGCGGGTACGTGACCTCCGTACGGGTCATACCGGGCTCGGGCGGCTCGGTCAGGCCCTCCAGGAAGGAATCGATCTGCCATTCGGCCAGCCGGGCGGTGGTCTGCCCGGTGGAGCGGGCCACCTGCACCGCCATGGGCTCGCTGAGCAGCCCCGCCTCGACCAGACCGGCCAGCCGGCGCAGCGCCAGCACGTCGGCCTCGGTGAGCGCCTTGGCCTGCCCGATGTCCGCGAACCCCATGGCCCGCCAGAACCGCGAGGCCAGCTCCATGGAGACTCCGGCGGTCCTGGCCGCCTGGAACGGCGTGTACCGGCGGTCCGCGCCCAGGATCAGCTGCTCCAGGCGGATGGCGAGCGGATCGGCGGTGGGCTCGGCGGTGTGGTCCACGACGTGGTGCGGGGTCGGGTACGCGGAGGGCGCCGGCTCCGAGGGGGGGCCGGCACCCTCACCGGACTGCGTGTCGTCGACGGTCACCAGCCGCCTCCTGCCCGTTCCCTGCGCACTTACCTGCCGATCTGTCGCTGGATCGGGCTCCACGATACGGCAGGTGTGCCGTAGCTCACGTCCTCGCACCCGTTGCCTTGTCGCTCGGAGGCGGTGCGGAGGCGAAACCACCGGCTCAGTCGGCCGCCGGGCGCAGGTGGACGATGTCGCCCGCCGCCACCGACTCGCGCCCACCCTCCTCCGTGGCGAGCACCAGGCGCCCGTCCGCGTCCACCGCGACCGCCTCGCCGGTCAGGGCGCGGTCGCCCGGGAGCTCGGCGCGCACGGCCCGGCCGAGCGTGGCGCAGCCCGCCGCGTACGTCTCCTGGAGCCGGGACGCCGTCGGGTCGCCGCCCGCCTCGCGCCAGTCCACGTACCACTGCTCCAGGGAGCGCAGCACGGCCCGCAGCAGGGTCTCGCGGTCGGTCGAGATCGCGTTCGCCAGCGCCAGCGACCCGGCGGCGGGCACCGGCAGTTCGTCGGCGCGCAGGGTGACGTTGAGGCCGATGCCGACCACCACCGCGTCCTCGCCCGCCCGCTCGGCCAGGATCCCGCCCGCCTTGCGCTCCTCGCCGCCGACCTTGACCAGCAGGTCGTTGGGCCACTTCAGCTCCGTGTCGACGCCCGCGGCGCGGGACAGGCCGGTGGCCACCGCCACCCCGGCGAGCAGCGGCAGCCAGCCCCAGCGGTCCACCGGGACGCCCGGGCCGGGCCGCAGCAGCACGGAGAAGAAGAGGCCCGAGCGCGGCGGCGCCGACCAGCTGCGGTCGAGGCGGCCGCGCCCGGCGGTCTGCTCCTCGGCCACCAGGACCGCGCCCTCGGGGAGCTCCTTGGCCCGGGCGGTCAGGTCGGAGTTGGTCGAGCCCGTCGCCTGGACCACGTCCAGGGAGGTCCACAGGGCGCCGGGCCGCACGAGGGCGTGGCGCAGGGCGGAGGCGTTGAGAGGAGGCCGGTCGAGGTCGGACCAGCGGCTTTCGGATGCGTCCTGGGGCGTCATACGAGCCAGGTTAGGCGCGCGGGCGCAAGCGCACCCCGGTGTGGCAAACGACGCACTGCCGAACGGTATCCGCGCCACTACCCTACGAGTCAGTAGCCAGCCGAAACCCGTGACCAGGCAGGGAGCCGCATCCCGATGTCCGAGCCGGAGCAGCAAGAAGTGACTGACATCCACACGACCGCGGGCAAGCTCGCGGATCTGCGGCGCCGCATCGGGGAGGCGACGCACGCCGGCTCCGAGCGCGCTGTGGAAAAGCAGCACGCCAAGGGCAAGTTGACCGCCCGTGAGCGGGTCGACCTGCTCCTCGACGAGGGGTCGTTCGTCGAGCTCGACGAGTTCGCCCGGCACCGCTCGACCAACTTCGGGATCGAGAAGAACCGCCCGTACGGAGACGGTGTCGTCACCGGTTACGGCACGGTCGACGGGCGCCCGGTCTGCGTCTACTCCCAGGACTTCACCATCTTCGGCGGCTCGCTCGGCGAGGTCTACGGCGAGAAGATCGTCAAGGTCATGGACTTCGCGCTGAAGACCGGCTGCCCGGTCATCGGCATCAACGACGGCGGCGGCGCCCGCATCCAGGAGGGCGTGGTCGCGCTCGGCCTGTTCGCCGAGATCTTCCGCCGCAACGTGCACGCCTCGGGCGTGGTCCCGCAGATCTCCCTCATCGTGGGGCCCTGCGCGGGCGGCGCGGTCTACTCCCCCGCCATCACCGACTTCACGGTGATGGTCGACCAGACCTCGCACATGTTCATCACAGGACCGGACGTCATCAAGACCGTCACCGGCGAGGACGTCGGCTTCGAGGAGCTGGGCGGCGCGCGCACCCACAACACCACCTCGGGTGTGGCGCACCACATGGCGGGCGACGAGAAGGACGCCATCGAGTACGTCAAGTCCCTGCTCTCGTACCTGCCTTCGAACAACCTGAGCGAGCCCCCGGCCTTCCCCGAGGAGGCCGACCTGGAGCCCTCGGACTCCGACCGGGAGCTGGACACACTCATCCCGGACTCCGCGAACCAGCCGTACGACATGCACACGGCCATCGAGCACGTCCTGGACGACGGCGAGTTCCTGGAGACCCAGGCCCTGTTCGCGCCGAACATCATCACCGGCTTCGGCCGCGTCGAGGGCTTCCCGGTCGGCATCGTCGCCAACCAGCCGATGCAGTTCGCCGGGTGTCTGGACATCAACGCCTCCGAGAAGGCCGCGCGCTTCGTGCGCACCTGCGACGCCTTCAACGTGCCGGTGATCACCTTCGTGGACGTGCCGGGCTTCCTGCCGGGCGTGGACCAGGAGTACGGCGGCATCATCCGGCGCGGCGCCAAGCTGATCTACGCGTACGCCGAGGCGACCGTCCCGCTGATCACGGTCATCACCCGCAAGGCCTTCGGCGGCGCGTACGACGTCATGGGCTCCAAGCACCTGGGCGCCGACCTCAACGTGGCCTGGCCGACCGCGCAGATCGCGGTGATGGGCGCGCAGGGCGCGGTGAACATCCTGCACCGCCGCACGATCGCGGCCGCGGACGACGCCGAGGCCACCCGCGCGGAGCTGATCGCCGACTACGAGGACACGCTCCTCAACCCGTACATCGCGGCCGAGCGCGGCTACGTGGACGCCGTGATCATGCCGTCCGAAACCCGTGCGCACATCGTGCGGGGCCTGCGTCAGCTGCGGACGAAGCGGGAAAGCCTTCCCCCGAAGAAGCACGGCAACATCCCCCTCTAGGCCCCGAAGGAGCGGTCATGATCAAGGTCGTACGGGGCAACCCGACTCCGGAGGAGCTGGCCGCCGCACTGGCGGTGGTCCGGGCGCGCGCCGCGGCGACGGCGTCCGCGTCGTCCGGCGCGCCACTGCCGCCCGAGGAGTGGTCCGACCCGGCCCGCATCGCCCGCCACCCGGTCCCCCGGCCGGGTCCGCGCTCGTGGGCGCGCACGTATTGGCCGGCGTAGTCCCCGGGCCCCCGGCGCTTGAGTACGAGTACTCAGGCGCCGGGACCCCGCCGGCCGCAGTATCGAAGGCATGCTGTGGTCCGACCCGAAGAACGAGCCGCCCAAGGAACTGCGCGACGCCCAGGCGATGATGCGGCGCGCGGGCCTGGTGCTGGCGCTGCTCATGGTGCTGGGGATGTTCGTGGTCAGCTTCCGCTGACGCGTACGCCACCTCCGTTCACCGGCGTACGCCGTTCGGGGGGCGCTCCGCGCTGTTTACGATGACCCGTATGACTGCCGCCGCACGCCGCCTCGTACTCGCTTCCGCCTCGCCCGCCCGGCTCGGTCTGCTGCGCCAGGCCGGCCTCGCCCCCGAGGTCATCGTCAGCGGGGTCGACGAGGACGCCCTCACCGCCCCCACGCCCGGCGAGCTCGCCCTGGTCCTCGCCGAGGCCAAGGCCGACGCGGTCGCCGCCCGCCCCGAGGCCGCCGGGGCCCTGCTCATCGGCTGCGACTCGGTCCTGGAACTGGACGGCGAGGCGCTGGGCAAGCCCGCCGACGCCGAGGAGGCCACGGCCCGCTGGAAGTCCATGCGCGGCCGCGCCGGGGTGCTGCGGACGGGCCACTGCGTCATCGACACGGCGAACGGCCGCCGCGCCTCGGCCACGGCGTCCACCACGGTCCGCTTCGGCGAGCCCAGCGACGCGGAGATCGCCGCGTACGTGGCGAGCGGCGAACCCCTCCACGTGGCGGGCGCGTTCACCCTGGACGGCCGCTCGGCCCCGTTCGTGAACGGCATCGACGGCGACCCGGGCAACGTGATCGGCCTGTCCTTGCCACTGCTGCGCGAGCTGCTGGGCGAGCTGGGGATCGGGATCACGGATCTGTGGGTGGCCCCGTAGGGGCCTTTAAGGGGCGCGGGGCTGTGACATTGTGCGGCTCCGCCCCGTGGGCGCGACCAGCCCCCACCGGCCCGCAGCCGAAATCCACCCCGCTCCCAGCGGAGCGCTCACGCGGCAGCAGGCTCCGGCGGTGTCCCCTTGCCCGAGGGGGTTTCCGCGGGCTCCCCGTCCTCCGGCTCCGCCGGCAGGCGAGGCGCATACATGAGCAGCACCAGCACCACCAGCGCCAGCACCCCCATCATGAACGCGAACGCGGCCCACCCCACCAGCCCCACCGTCAACGCCCCCAGCACCCCGTGCGTCACCGCACACGTGATGAGCACGATCCGCCCGAACCGACCGGGCGCCCGGTCGCGTACACCCGCAAGCAGCAGGACAAGCCCGCACACGGCGAGGTAGAACCCGAAGACCCCGCCCATGACATACGTCGTGGTCGACATCGTGTCCGAGTCGACTCCGCCGAGGGACATGTGCTGCCGATGGACGGCGTGCCCGAAGAACCAGTTGATCAGCACGATGCCGACGGCTTCGGCCAGAAGAACGATCGCGGCCACCACAGCCACCGGTCTGCGCGCCACCGCGCACCACCCCCTGCTTACGCCCAGCCCCTGTTACCGGTAGTACGTCTGACATCACGAACGCTACTAACGGGTAAACCCTTGGGCAAGGGTCCGGACGAGACCGTGAGCCCGATCTTCCACTCGCGCTTCCGCTCGCCCTTCCGCTCGCAAAGAATCATTCGGCCATTCGTAGGGACTCCACAAAGAATGTGAGGGGCCCGCTGGCCTTCGGGACAGAGACCTTGACCACACCAGAACGCTAATGTGCCAGGCAGGGACCCGGCGTACCGTGGTGCGACAAGGGATTTCGCGACATGAGCGAGCCGCGGATCACACTCCGTGTGGGCAAGCTCACCACGGGGGACGGGTCGTGGGCCGGTGTACGGCTTCCCTAAACTCAGCTTGTTTTTCAAGGAGGGAGCCATCGTGCGCAAGGTGCTCATCGCCAACCGTGGCGAAATCGCTGTCCGTGTCGCCCGTGCTTGCCGGGACGCCGGGATCGGGAGCGTAGCCGTCTACGCCGATCCGGACCGGGACGCTCTGCACGTCCGCGCGGCCGACGAGGCGTTCGCTCTGGGCGGTGACACCCCGGCCACCAGTTACCTGGACATGGGCAAGGTGCTCCAGGCGGCCAAGGACTCGGGGGCCGACGCGATCCACCCGGGTTACGGGTTCCTCTCCGAGAACGCCGACTTCGCCCAGGCCGTCCTCGACGCGGGCCTGACCTGGATCGGCCCGCCGCCGCAGGCCATCCGCGACCTCGGCGACAAGGTCGCCGCCCGCCACATCGCCCAGCGCGCCGGCGCCCCGCTGGTCGCCGGCACCCCCGACCCGGTCTCCGGCGCCGACGAGGTCGTCACCTTCGCCGAGGAGCACGGTCTGCCGATCGCGATCAAGGCGGCCTTCGGCGGCGGCGGCCGCGGCCTCAAGGTCGCCCGCACCCTCGAAGAGGTGCCGGAGCTCTACGACTCGGCCGTCCGCGAGGCCGTCGCCGCCTTCGGCCGCGGCGAGTGCTTCGTCGAGCGCTACCTGGACAAGCCCCGCCACGTCGAGACCCAGTGCCTCGCCGACACCCACGGCAACGTCGTCGTCGTCTCCACCCGCGACTGCTCACTCCAGCGCCGCCACCAAAAACTCGTCGAAGAGGCCCCCGCGCCCTTCCTGAGCGAGGCACAGAACACGGAGCTGTACGCCGCCTCCAAGGCCATCCTCAAGGAAGCCGGCTACGTCGGCGCCGGCACCGTCGAGTTCCTCGTCGGCACCGACGGCACCATCTCCTTCCTCGAAGTCAACACCCGCCTCCAGGTCGAACACCCGGTCACCGAAGAAGTCACCGGCATCGACCTCGTCCGCGAAATGTTCCGCATCGCCGACGGCGAGGAACTCGGCTACGGCGACCCCGAGATCCGCGGCCACTCCTTCGAGTTCCGCATCAACGGCGAAGACCCCGGCCGCGGCTTCCTCCCCGCCCCCGGCACAGTGACCCTCTTCGCCCCGCCCACCGGCCCGGGCGTGCGCCTGGACGCCGGCGTCGAATCCGGCTCGGTCATCGGCCCCGCCTGGGACTCCCTCCTCGCCAAGCTGATCGTCACCGGCGCCACCCGCGAACAAGCCCTGCAGCGCGCCGCCCGCGCGCTCGGCGAGTTCAAGGTCGAGGGCATGGCCACCGCCATCCCCTTCCACCAGGCCGTCGTGGTCGACCCCGCCTTCACCGCCGACCCGTTCCGCATCCACACCCGCTGGATCGAGACCGAGTTCGTCAACGAGATCAAGCCCTTCACCGCCCCGGCCGACGCCGAGACGGACGAGGAGCCGGGTCGCGAGACGGTGGTGGTCGAGGTCGGCGGCAAGCGCCTTGAGGTCTCGCTGCCCTCGTCGCTGGGCATGTCGCTCGCTCGTACGGGCCTCGCGGCCGGGGCCAAGCCCAAGCGCCGCGCCGCCAAGAAGGCGGGCTCGGCGGCCTCCGGCGACTCGCTGGCGTCCCCGATGCAGGGCACGATCGTCAAGGTCGCCGTCGAAGAGGGCCAGGAAGTCAAGGAAGGCGACCTCGTCGTCGTCCTCGAAGCCATGAAGATGGAACAGCCCCTCAACGCCCACCGCTCCGGCACCATCAAGGGCCTGTCGGCGGAGGTCGGTGCGTCGGTCACGTCGGGCGCGCTGATCTGCGAGATCAAGGACTGAACTCCCGCAGCCGCATGAGCGGTCGAGGCCCCCGCCGGATCCGTCCGGCGGGGGCCTCGCCGCTGCGTACGGCGGTACGCTTCGGCGGTGCCGGAGCAACCATCCCCCACCACACGGCAGTTGATGGCCGGTGTCCATCTGGACACCCGGTACCGGAACGCCGTCATCGACGAGTTGTACGAGCACGCGGAGCGGTACAGCGCCCCGTCGTACGACGTCGACGCGGCCGCCGTCCTCGCCGAGGCGCTGAACGCCCGCAGGACGGCGCTGCGCTGGGCCGTGCCGATGGCGCTCCTGTGGATCGCCGGATTCTTCTTCGCGGGCTGGCTGTTCGCGCTGTACGCGGCCGGGTGCGCGGCTCTGTCCGGGGCGGTGGCCCTGCGCATGTCGCGCCACCCGCTGGTCCGGCTCACGGCAGGCATCCCACGGGTGCTGGGCGGCTCGGCGCTTGTCGCCTACGTGGCCATCGCCGTGGCGACCGCCCGGACCGCCGACTGGCCGGAGGTCGCGGGCGCGTTCGGGGTCCCCGTCCTGATGACGGCGGTGGCCGGGGCGCACCGGGCGGCGGTCGAGAGGCGGCTGCGGGTCATCGGATCGTCCGCGTACAGAGGTCCGGCGCAGCCCCCTCGCTTCGACGTCATCAGCGCGCTGATCCGTGCGGACCGGACGTCACCGGTGACGATCTACCGGGACGCGGCCCCGTTCCTCGGATCGGGAGCGGTAAGGGACTCCATTGCGCTGGCGACCGAAGTGCGCGGCCGGACCCGCGCGTTCGACGTGTCCGACGCGCTGAGAGGCGTTGCGCGAGCCGTGGAGGCCGTGCCCGGCCTCGCCGCCCAGGTTGACGAGCGTGTTCTGCTGCCTGAGGAGGGGGTGCCTCATCGGCCTCTGTCTCCGTTGCCCCCCGGCGACCTTCCCCCCTCCGCCCGCTGGCTGCGGATCGTTTCGCGCGGCGTCGGCTCCCAGCTGACCACCGTCTTCGTACAGATCCGGCTGGACGGCCCGATCCTCTTCGTCCAGCAGGTCACCTGCGCCCTGCCGCCGGTGCGCCGGCAGTTCACGCCAAGCAAGGCGTGGTCCCGGCTGGGCCGGGCGCTGACGGCCCCCGCGGCGCTCCCGGCCGAGCTGGGCGCCTGGCCGGTCCGGTGGGTTCGGCTGCTCCCGTCGCCAGCGACCGGCCCCCACGCCTCCATCCGCGAACTGGCCGCCGAGCCGGACCTCCCGCCGCTGGCCGCGGCCGACGCCGAACGGATCTCGCGGACCGTGCACCTGCTGGTCCTCGACGCCCTGCGCGCCACCCTGCGCGACCGGGGCCTGTCCGCGCCCGGCCTCGCCGAGGGGCCGGCGGAGTCGCACGGCGTCGTCCCGGGCGGCGCCATCCACATCGGCAACATGTCCGGCGGCTCCCTCGCGACCGGCTCCCAAGCCCGCGCCGGAGACATCACCCGCCACACCTCCCCCGGCCCCACCACCAACCCCGACGACGACTCCTGGGAAGACGATCTTGGGTGACATCGCCAAGGGGGTGCTCGGGGGCGCCTGGACGCTGCTCGTGGGGTGGATACTGCCGACCGCCCTCAACCTCGGGGTCCTCGCGCTCGCCGTCGCGCCCAGTCTGCGCCGGACCGCCGTCGCCCGGCGGCTGTGGCCGGACGCGGCGCCCGGCCCGATGCTGGTGCTGCTGACCGCCACCCTGCTGTGCGGCCTGGTCCTCAGCGCGCTGCAGAACCTCCTCTACCGGCTCCTGGAGGGGTACGTGCTGTGGCCCGCCCGCGCCTACGAGGCGGGGTGCCGGCGGGCGCGGGCCGCCCGCGGCGCGCTCGCCGACCGGACGCAGCTGCTGGGTCTGGAGCGGCGCGCCCGCGACGGGACCGCGCTCGGCCCGCTCGCCGCCGCCGATCTCGTACGCGTACGCAGCGATCCGCGCCTGGCCCGGGCCGTGGGCAAGGACCGGCGGCGGACCTCGGCTCAGCGCGGGCTGCTCCAGGAGCGGCTGAGCCGGTTCCCGGTGGATCCGGCGCAGATCGCCCCCACCCGGCTCGGCAACGCGATCCGCCGCTTCGAGGAGTACGGGCAGAACCGGTACTGCCTGGACACCCAGCTCCTGTCGAACGAGCTGACCGGCGCCGCGCCCGACAAGCTCTGCCGCCAGGTCGAGCTGGCGCGGACCAGCGTCGACTTCTTCGTGGCGCTGCTCGCCGGGCACACCGCGGTCGCGGTCATCGCGCTCGCCACCCTCCCGGCGGCCTCCGCCGACGTGCCGCTGCTGCTGACCGCGGCCGGGGGGCTGCTGGCTCTGGTGCCGCTCTGGTACCGGGCCGCGGTGGCCGCGACCGACGAGTGGGCGGCGGCCGTGCGCGCCCTGGTGAACGCGGGCCGCAAACCGCTCGCCGACTCGCTGGGGCTCGTGCTGCCCAAGGAGCTCGCCGAGGAGCGCAGGATGTGGACCTTGGTGTCGCGGTTCTCGCGCATCCCCTTCCACGAGCGGGCCTCCGCACTGGACCGGTACCGGGCGGCCCCCTGAGCGCGCTGTTCGGGCATCCTTGGGGTATGACGAGGCCCATGCGTGCCGACGCGCGCCGCAACTACGAACGGCTCCTGGGCGTGGCCAGGAGCGCGTTCGCGGAGCACGGGACGGACGCGTCGCTCGAAGACGTGGCCAAGCGCGCGGGCGTCGGGATCGGCACCCTCTACCGGCACTTCCCGAACCGGCACGCGCTGATGAACGCGATCTTCCAGAGCGAGGTGGACGTACTCCTGGCGCACTCGCGGGAGTTGCTCGACTCCGCGCATCCGTGCACGGCGCTCGTGGACTGGCTGCGCGCCATCATCACTCATACGGGTGAGTACCGCGGGGTGGCCCGCGCCCTCATGTCGGCCTCGCACGACGACAGTTCGGCCCTGGCGCAGTGCAGCGTGCCGATGCGGGAGGCGGGCAGCGCCCTGCTGGAACGGGCCCAGCTGGCCGGTTCCGTACGCGTCGATGTGACGATCGGCGACCTGATGCAGCTCACCAACGCGATCGCCCTGGCGGCCGAACAGGCACCGGACGACCCCGAGTTGGCCGACCGGCTGCTCGCCCTGACCTTGCGGGGCCTGAAGCCGTGACCGGGGCCGTACCGAGCCCCGGCCACAGCGGTGACGCCCGCGAACGCCGCGACGGCGGCTGGCCGAATACCGTCTAGCGGCGTCGCAGATCAGCCACTCTCGCCCGCTCTCCGGGACCCTGCTGGTCACCCAGCGACGCCGCGCTGCGCAACTGCGGCCCCGCGCCCGGCACATGGCTGCGGCGCTGGCCCGGGAGCGGCACGTCCCGGCGGGGCTGGCGCCCCGGCGGGACGCCCTCACCACTGGACGCGGTCCCGGCCACCGTGATCTGCACGCCCTGGTCGGCCAGGGCCTGGAGCTCGGTGGCCGCCCGGTCGTCGTGACCGGGGGGCTCGTCGGTGACCAGGCGCGTGATCACGTCCGTCGGCACCGTCTGGAACATGGTGTCGGTGCCGAGCTTGGTGTGGTCGGCGAGGACGACCACCTCGGCGGCCGCCTGGACCAGGGCCCGGTCCACGCTCGCCGAGAGCATGTTGGACGTGGACAGACCGCGCTCGGCGGTCAGCCCGCTCCCGGAGAGGAAGGCGCGCGAGACCCGCAGTCCCTGGAGGGACTGTTCGGCTCCGCTGCCCACCAGCGCATAGTTGGAGCCGCGCAGGGTGCCGCCGGTCATGACGACCTCCACGCGGTTGGCGTGGGCCAGCGCCTGGGCGACGAGCAGCGAGTTGGTGACGACCGTGAGGCCGGGGACGCGGGCGAGCCGGCGGGCCAGCTCCTGCGTGGTCGTCCCCGCGCCGACCACGATGGCCTCGCCCTCTTCGACAAGGCTCGCGGCGAGGTCGGCGATGGCCGTCTTCTCCGCGGTCGCGAGATGGGATTTCTGCGGGAAGCCGGACTCTCGCGTGAATCCGCCCGGCAGTACCGCACCGCCGTGCCGGCGGTCGAGGAGTCCTTCCGCCTCCAGTGCCCGCACGTCTCGCCGTACGGTCACTTCGGAGGTCTGGACGACGCGGGCGAGCTCCCGGAGCGATACCGCCCCGTTGGCACGCACCATTTCGAGGATCAATTGGCGACGTTCTGCAGCGAACACGAAACTGACAGTAACCTGAGCGGCCGATTGTTTTCAGCAGTTTGCGCCGAATAACAGAAGGTGTGCACAGAGGTGTCCACGAAGTGGTATAGGCGCCCTCTCGGGCGCCTTGTACCGCGCCGTACCGCTCCCGCGCGCCGGTTTACGCCTCGCCGGCCTTCTTGCGGGTGTGCAGCTGCCGTGCCACTTCGGCGATCGAACCCGACAGGGACGGGTAGACCGTGAACGCGTTCGCGATCTGCTCGACGGTCAGGTTGTTGTCGACCGCGATCGAGATGGGGTGGATCAGCTCCGAGGCGCGCGGCGAGACGACCACGCCGCCGACGATGATCCCGGTACCCGGGCGGCAGAAGATCTTGACGAAGCCGTCCCGGATGCCCTGCATCTTGGCGCGCGGGTTGCGCAGCAGCGGCAGCTTGACCACGCGCGCGTCGATCTTGCCCGTGTCCACGTCGGCCTGCGTGTAGCCGACGGTGGCGATCTCCGGGTCGGTGAAGACGTTGGAGGAGACCGTCTTGAGGTTCAGCGGGGCCACCGCGTCGCCCAGGAAGTGGTACATCGCGATCCGGCCCTGCATGGCCGCGACCGAGGCGAGGGCGAAGATGCCGGTGACGTCACCGGCCGCGTACACGCCCGGCGAGCTCGTCCGCGACACCTTGTCGGTCCAGATGTGACCGGACTCCAGGAGCTTGACCCCGGACTCCTCCAGGTTCATCCCGGCGGTGTTCGGGATCGCGCCGACCGCCATCAGGCAGTGCGTACCGCTTATGACGCGGCCGTCCGAGAGCGTGACCTCGACCCGGTCTCCGACGCGCTTGGCGGACTGGGCGCGGGAGCGGGCCATGACGTTCATGCCGCGGCGGCGGAAGACGTCCTCCAGGACGGCGGCCGCGTCCGGGTCCTCGCCGGGCAGCACCCGGTCGCGGGACGAGACGAGGGTGACCTTGGAGCCCAGCGCCTGGTACGCGCCGGCGAACTCGGCGCCGGTCACACCCGAGCCGACCACGATCAGCTCTTCGGGCAGCTCGTCCAGGTCGTACACCTGGGTCCAGTTCAGGATCCGCTCGCCGTCCGGCAGCGCGTCCGGGATCTCACGCGGGTGCCCGCCGGTGGCGATCAGGACGGCGTCGGCGGTGAGGATCTCCTCGCTGCCGTCGGCGGCCGTGACGATGACGTCCCGGGTGCCGTCGATGCCCTGCGGGCCGCCGAGCTTGCCGCGGCCGCGCAGCACACGGGCGCCGGCCCGGGTGACGGAGGCGGTGATGTCGTGGGACTGGGCCAGCGCGAGGCGCTTGACACGCCGGTTGACCTTGCCGAGGTCCACACCGACCACCCGGGCGGACTGCTCCTCGGGCGGGGTGTCGTCGGCGACCAGGATGCCCAACTCCTCGTACGAAGAGTCGAAGGTGGTCATCACCTCGGCCGTCGCGATCAGAGTCTTCGACGGTACGCAGTCGGTCAGCACCGACGCCCCGCCCAGACCGTCGCAGTCGACGACGGTCACCTCCGCGCCGAGTTGGGCGCCCACCAGGGCCGCCTCGTATCCGCCGGGTCCGCCACCGATGATCACGATCCGGGTCACGAAAAAGTCCGCCTCGCATTGTGGAATGCAGTACGTAGCTCATTGTCCCGCACGCTTCAAGATGCTTCGCCCCCCGGGGCGCCATCCGGCTGTCACACCCGTGTGCCATTCTCGCGCGGGGACCCGTGGGCCGCTGTCGTACCCTCGACACCATGTCGCTCTACGCCGCGTACGCCGGCAACATGGATCCGCGGCTGATGACCCGCCGCGCCCCGCACTCCCCCCTGCGCGGCACCGGCTGGCTCAACGGCTGGCGGCTGACGTTCGGCGGGGAGCAGATGGGCTGGGAGGGCGCCCTCGCCACGATCGTGGAGGCACCGCGTTCCCAGGTGTTCGTCGCGCTGTACGACATCGCGCCGCTCGACGAGGACTCCATGGACCGCTGGGAGGGTGTCGGCCTCGACATCTACCGCCGGATGCGGGTGCGGGTGGACACGCTGGACGGGGAGGAGCCGGCGTGGATGTACGTGCTCAACGCCTACGAGGGCGGGCTGCCCTCGGCCCGCTACTTGGGCGAGCTGGCCGATGCCGCCGAGTCGGCGGGGGCGCCGCACGACTACGTCATGGAGCTGCGCAAGCGCCCCTGCTGACCCTTTTGCCTGCGGACCGTGCGTGGCTGGTCGCGCAGTTCCCCGCGCCCCTGGGGGTACGGGTGGCCGCCGCACGAGGGGTGCCCCGCAGGGGCGCATTCAAGGGGCGCGGGGAACTGCGCGGCCAGCCCCCACCGGCCCGCGGGCAAAGACACCGCACCCCCTCTTGTCGGAAACGACAAGACAACGATCGCGCCCTTGTGCGCCAGTCATCTACGCGCGTAGGAATCCAGCGGTTACCCTCGTCGCGTGAACGCATCTGTTATTCCGGACCACATCCAGGGCGACCCCCACGCCGCCGCCGACGCCGCCGCCGCCCGCCTGCGCGAGCTGACCGGTGCCGAGACCCACGACGTCGCCCTCGTGATGGGCTCCGGCTGGGCTCCGGCCGCCGACGCGCTCGGTGAGCCCGAGGCCGAGTTCCCGGTCACCGAGCTCCCCGGCTTCCCGCCGCCCGCCGTCGAGGGCCACGGCGGCAAGATCCGCTCGTACAAGATCGGTGAGAAGCGCGCGCTGGTCTTCCTGGGCCGTACGCACTACTACGAGGGCCGCGGCGTCGCCGCCGTCGCCCACGGCGTGCGCACCGCCGTCGCCGCCGGCTGCAAGACCGTCGTGCTCACCAACGGCTGCGGCGGTCTGCGCGAGGGCATGCGCCCGGGCCAGCCCGTGCTGATCAGCGACCACCTCAACCTCACGGCCGCGTCCCCGATCATCGGTGCCAACTTCGTGGACCTGACCGACCTGTACTCGCCGCGGCTGCGCGCGCTGTGCAAGGAGGTCGACTCGTCCCTCGAAGAGGGCGTGTACGTCCAGTTCCCCGGCCCGCACTACGAGACCCCGGCCGAGATCAACATGGTCCGCGTGCTCGGCGGCGACCTCGTCGGCATGTCCACCGTCCTGGAGGCCATCGCGGCCCGTGAGGCCGGCGCCGAGGTGCTGGGCATCTCCCTGGTCACCAACCTGGCCGCGGGCCTGACCGGCGAGCCCCTCAACCACGAAGAGGTGCTCCAGGCCGGCCGTGACTCGGCGGCGCGCATGGGTTCGCTGCTGACCCGGGTACTCGACCGCATCTGATCTGACCCTGATCCGACCCGGAAGGGATTCATCGACGTGACGCAGGACCTGACGCAGGACCTGATCGCGCGGGCCAAGGCCTGGCTGGCCGAGGACCCGGACGGCGAGACGCGCGAGGAGCTGGCCAAGCTCATCGACAACGAGGAGCTCGACGAGCTGGCCGCCCGGTTCGCCGGCACGCTCCAGTTCGGCACCGCCGGGCTGCGCGGCGAGCTGGGCGCCGGGCCGATGCGGATGAACCGCTCGGTCGTCATCCGCGCCGCCGCCGGCCTCGCCGCGTACCTGAAGGCCAAGGGCCAGGGCGACGGTCTGGTCGTCATCGGGTACGACGCGCGCTACAAGTCGGCCGACTTCGCGCGCGACACGGCTGCCGTGATGACCGGCGCGGGCCTGAAGGCCGCCGTGCTGCCGCGCCCGCTGCCGACGCCCGTCCTGGCGTACGCGATAAGGCATCTGGGCGCCGTCGCCGGCGTCGAGGTCACCGCCAGCCACAACCCGCCGCGCGACAACGGCTACAAGGTCTACCTCGGCGACGGCTCGCAGATCGTGCCGCCCGCCGACGCCGAGATCGCCGCCGAGATCGCCGCGGTCGCCTCGCTCGCCGACGTCCCCCGCCCCGAGAACAGCTGGGAGACGCTGGGCGACGAGGTCCTGGAGGCCTATCTGGCGCGTACGGACGAGGTGCTGACTCCCGGGTCCCCGCGCACCGCCCGCGTCGTCTACACGGCCATGCACGGCGTCGGCAAGGACGTCCTGACGGCGGCCTTCGCCCGGGCCGGCTTCCCGCCGCCCGCGCTGGTGGCCGAGCAGGCCGACCCGGACCCCGCGTTCCCGACCGTGGCGTTCCCCAACCCGGAGGAGCCGGGCGCGATGGACCTCGCCTTCGAGGCGGCCCGCGCGGTCAACCCGGACATCATCATCGCCAACGACCCGGACGCGGACCGCTGCGCGGTCGCCGTGCCGGACACGTCGGTGGAGGGCGGCTGGCGGATGCTGCGCGGCGACGAGGTCGGCTCGCTGCTCGCCCAGCACCTGGTCGACCGGGGCGTGAGCGGCGTCTTCGCCGAGTCGATCGTCTCGTCCTCGCTGCTCGGCCGGATCGCCGAGGCGGCCGGTCTGGGCTACGAGGAGACCCTGACGGGCTTCAAGTGGATCGCCCGCGTGGACGGTCTGCGGTACGGGTACGAGGAGGCGCTGGGCTACTGCGTCGACCCCGAGGGCGTACGCGACAAGGACGGCATCACCGCCGCCCTGCTCGTCGCGGAGCTCGCGTCCGTCCTGAAGGAGCAGGGGCGCACGCTCCCGGACCTCCTGGACGACCTGGCCGTACGGCACGGGCTGCACGCAACCGACCAGCTGTCGGTGCGCGTCGATGACCTGTCGGTCATCTCCGACGCGATGCGGCGCCTGCGCGAGAAGACGCCGACCTCGCTGGCGGGCCTGGCGGTCACCAAGGCCGAGGACCTCACCGAGGGCACCGAGGAACTCCCGCCGACCGACGGTCTGCGCTACTACCTCGAAGGCGCCCGGGTGATCGTCCGCCCGAGCGGCACGGAGCCCAAGCTCAAGTGCTACCTGGAGGTGGTGGTCCCGGTGGCGTCGCAGGACGCGCTGGGCGAGGCGCGGACGAAGGCGGCGGAGCTGCTGGCGGGCATCAAGCGGGACTTGGCGGCAGCGGCGGGTATCTGAGCGACCTGCGGTTCTCCCGCGCCCCCTTTTTTGGGACCGGCGGTTGTCTGCGGGCCGTCTGTGGCTGTCGCGCAGTTCCCCGCGCCCCTAACTGCCTAGGGGCGCGGGGAACTGCGCGCTCAGCCCCCACCGGGCCGCAGCCGAAGGAACCGCACCCGTAAAGGTGAACCCCCTACGGCGTCCGGCGCAGCCTCCCGCGCCCTTTCCGGATCATCCGAGAAAGGGTGGCCCGGAACAGCCCGCCGAGCCAGGAGCACCGCCGTGCCCCCGATCGCCTCACCGGCGCCCCGTACCCGCGGTACGGACCGCCATGCCGTCCCCGCGGCCCGCAGCCCGCAAGGGCCGGGCAGCGGGGACGGTCCCCGTTTCATCCGGGCCGCGGCCCGGGCGGCGGCCCCCGCGCTCGCCGGTCACCTCGCCGTCCGGCTCCTCGGCCTCGCCGTCCTCGCCCACTGGGCGCACCTCAAGCACCACGGTGTGTGGACGACGCTGGCCACCTCCTGGGACTCGCACTGGTACCTCGGCATCGCCGACCACGGCTACGACCACGGGCTCGGCACCCGGGTCGACCACAACAACCTGGCGTTCTTCCCGCTCTACCCGGCCGTGGTCAAGGCCGTCGCCGCCGTCACGCCCGGCTCGCGCGCGAGCGTGGGGCTGGTCGTCGCGGTGCTCTGCTCGTCGGCCGCGGCCTGGGGGATCTTCGCGGTCGGGGACCGGCTGTACGGGCGGCGCGCCGGTACCGTCCTGGCGGTCCTGTGGGGCGCGCTGCCGGTGGCCGCCGTGCAGTGGATGGGCTACACCGAATCGCTGTTCACGGCGCTCGCCGCGTGGTCGCTGTACTGCGTGCTGACCGGGCGCTGGGTGGCGGCCGGGACGCTGGCCGCGCTGGCGGGGCTGACCCGGCCGACGGGCATCGCGGTCGCGGCGGCCGTCGTGGCGGCGGCCCTGGCGGCGGTGTGGCGCGGCGGATCCGTCCGGGGCCCGCTGACCGGGGCACTGCTCGCCCCGCTGGGCTGGTTCGGGTTCGTCGCCTGGGTCGGGGTCCGGCTCGGCCGCTGGGACGGCTACTTCGCGGTCCAGCGGCTGTGGCGGAACGAGTGGGACGGCGGCGCCGACACCCTGCGCGAGCTGCGCACCCTGCTGGTCTACGACCGCTTCCCCGCGCTGTTCCTGGTGATCGTCTCGCTCGTGCTGATCCTGGCGGGCGTGCTGTTCCTGCTCTGCCTCTGCGACCGCCAGCCGCTGGTGCTGCTGGTCTTCTCGGGCGTGCTGCTGCTCGTCGTCCTGGGCAGCGGCGGCGTCTACTTCCCGCGCGCCCGCTTCCTGCTCCCCGGCTTCCCGCTGCTGCTGCCGCTCGCGGTGGCGCTGGCCCGGGCGCGGCGCCACGTGGCCGTGCTGATGCTGGGCGCGGCGGCCCTGTCGTCGGCGTGGCTGGGCGCGTACATGCTCCTTGTGTGGCCGGGGGCGCCCTGACGCGGCGGCCCGGCCCGTACCGGCGTGTCAGCCGATGGCGAGGAGCACGATCAGCAGGATCGCGCCCGCGACGGCCGGTGCGATGACCTCGTAGGCCCAGCGCACGCTCGGCCCGCCCTGCGCGCCCTCGCGCCCGGCGTTGCGCTCGGCCAGCTCGCGCAGCTCGCGGATGGTGCGGTCGGCGGGCGCGAGACGGGACTGCTCGTCGGCGCCGGCGGTCGACGAGGTGCGGCCGTACGGGTCGGACGCGGCGTTGCGCACCTGGGTGCGGGCGGCGCGCTTGCGCCGGCGCAGCGAGACGGGGACCGACCACAGCTGGTACTTGGTGCCGCTCTGGTCGAAGACCTCGCTGGAGTATCCGGCCCGTACGTCCGCGACCGCCGCCCACGGCAGGGTGATGGTCCGGAACGGGTTGCGGACGCGCATCCGGTCGTCGCCCGCGAACACGGCCGGGCGGATGCTGAACGCGAAGAGCAGCGGCACGCCGCAGAGCAGCCCGGCCAGGGCAAGCCAGGGGGCGCTGCCGTGCCCCCGCAGGATCGCGTCCCCGGCGAGCCAGAGCCCGAGCACGAGCAGCAGCGCGCCTCCGGCGATACCGCCGGGTGACCGGTAGACGCGGTCGGCGTAGGTGGGCTCGGCGGGCGGCGTGGGGCTCGTCATGGGGCCGATTGTGCACTACGTGTTCGAGCGGGGCCGAGAGAGGGCGCGGACGCGCCCGGCCGCCCGTCCCGGAGCCCACGCGGACGGGGGTGCCGCCACGGTCGTGGCAGCACCCCCGGTGGGTGGCGGACGTCAGCCGCGGGCACCCGCCCGGCGGCGCAGCACGGCGAAGAAGCCGAGCCCGGCCACGCCCACGGATGCCAGGCCCGCGCCGCCCGCGACGAGCGCGGTGTTGCCGCCCTTGCCGCCCTCGACCTCGGCCCCGGCCGCGACGGCGCCCTTGGGGACGATCTGCGTGCCGGTGGTGGCGGTCTGGGCGGTGGCGCCGGTGGTCGTCGCGGTGGTCGTGGTGGTCGTGGAGGTCGAAGCGCAGTCCTTGCCGGCCGGCTTCTTCGGGAACTTCACGATGTCCCACGGGATCTGGCCGCCGTGCACACGCATCTGGAAGGTCGGGCGGCCCGGCTCCAGGTCCTTGACCCGGGCACCGCCCAGGAGGCCCTCGTGGTCGGCGGTGGAGAGGGTGTCGTACACCGAGCCGTCGTTCACGTTCAGCACCTCGGCGACCGCGCCCTTGGGGCCGTTGGACAGCCGCAGGCTCAGACCGCCGAACGGGGAGCCGCTGGTGCGGTAGGCGGTGCAGCCCTTGGTGTACTCGACGTCACCCGCGTCGAAGCCGCCCGACGGGTTGAGCCAGGAGCCCACCTTGCCCGCGTTGTTGAGGCCGACCCACATGCCGCCGACCTGGTCGCCGTTCTCGGCCTGGCCCTTGGGGCCGCCCGCGGTGACGGAGCCGCGCGGCTTGCCGTCCTTGGCGGAGAGCTCCAGGACGTACCAGCCCGCGCTCTTCTTCCACAGCTCGCCGTACGTGCCGTCGGCCAGCTTGCGCTTGCCGAGGTCCGTGCCGACCGGGGTGGTCGGGCCCTGGCCGCCGCTGCCCTGGTCCTGGACCGAGGTGACGTTGCCCTGGAAGTCGAGGGTGACCTGGATGCCGTTGAAGACCTTGGTGTCCTTGCGGGCGTGGCCGCCGCCCGCCGTGAGGTGGCCGATCTCCTCGTTGTCCTTGCCCTTGAGGAGGGTGGCCCCGTAGTAGACGTGCCGGCCGCCGTAGCGGTAGACCATCGCGGTCAGGCCGCCCTTGAGCGGGACCGTCCGTACGAGCACGCCGTCCACATCGTTCTTGCGCTCCGGGAACATGATCGTCCGGCTCTCGCCCGCGCCGTTGAACTTGAGGAGCGGAACATCGCCGTCCGCGTTCTCCAGGCCCATCCGCAGCCCGTCGACCGTGGCGCTCCTGCTGTCCAGGTCCAGCTTCGCCATGAGGCGGCCCATGTAGTCGTCGCCGCGCTGCCAGTCGGGCTTCACCGCGCGGATCCAGGCCTCCGGACCGCCGTCGGAGACGCGGTTGCGCAGCACGGCGACATAGCCCTTGGCGAGGTGGACGGGGTAGCCGGAGTAACGGTTCTCCGTCGTGGTCTTGGCGGCGGAGGCGGTCGGCGCGGCGAGCGCGGTGGTCGCGGTGACGACCGGGGTGAGGGCGACACCGGCGACGACCGCGGTGGCGAGGGCGGTGCGGAGGGCGTTACGCATGACGACTCCCGAGGAGACAAGGGGTGGAGGAAGCGAAGAGCCGCATGCCGCTGTGTTCTCGTTCGGGTGGGGCCGTTGGAGGCTTCGGCGGGCTGCATCGACAAAATTAGTGATCTTGTTCGCCGGAGCTGTCCGCGCCGCGTCACAGCGGCGTGACAGGGACCGGAAGCCTGCGTTCCAAAGCGGCCCTGGTCAGCGGGGCTGTACAGGACGCTACGCGCGTAGATATGCTCATCTGGTGACCATGCCCACCAATGCACCTGCAGCTGCCCTCGCCGACGCGACCGCGTCGGACGCGGCTCTGCGCCGCTTCCTCCACGGGCTCCCCGGCATCGATCCGGTGGGCCTGGAAGCGCGCGCCGCGTCCCTCGGCACTCGTTCGATCAAGACGACGGCCAAGGCGTACGCCATCGACCTGGCCATTTCGATGATCGACCTGACGACGCTCGAAGGCGCGGACACCCCGGGCAAGGTCCGGGCGCTCGCCGCCAAGGCCGTCCACCCCGACCCGCTCGACCGCACCACCCCGGCCACTGCGGCCGTCTGCGTCTACCCCGACATGGTGGCCACCGCCAAGGAGGTCCTGAAGGGGTCGGACGTGAAGGTCGCGTCCGTCGCCACGGCCTTCCCCGCGGGCCGCGCCGCCCTCCCGGTCAAGCTCGCGGACGTGCGCGACGCGGTGGCCGCCGGCGCCGACGAGATCGACATGGTGATCGACCGGGGCGCGTTCCTGGCCGGCCACTACCTCAAGGTGTACGAGGAGATCGCGGCCGTCCGGGCCGAGTGCGGCGACAAGGCCCGCCTCAAGGTCATCTTCGAGACCGGCGAGCTCTCCACGTACGACAACATCCGCCGCGCCTCCTGGCTCGGCATGATGGCCGGCGCCGACTTCATCAAGACGTCGACCGGCAAGGTCGCGGTGAACGCGACGCCCCCCAACACCCTGGTCCTGCTTGAGGCCGTGCGCGACTACCGCGCCCAGACCGGCATCCAGGTCGGCGTGAAGCCCGCCGGCGGTATCCGCTCGACCAAGGACGCCATCAAGTTCCTGGTCCTGGTCAACGAGACCGTGGGCGAGGACTGGCTGGACAACCACTGGTTCCGCTTCGGCGCCTCCTCGCTGCTCAACGACCTGCTGATGCAGCGTCAGAAGCTGGCGACCGGCCGCTACTCCGGCCCCGACTACGTGACGGTGGACTGATCACCATGGCATCTGTATTCGAGTACGCACCGGCGCCGGAATCCCGTTCTGTCGTCGACATCGCGCCTTCGTACGGTCTGTTCATCGACGGCGAGTTCGTCGACGCGGCCGACGGCAAGGTCTTCAAGACCGTCAGCCCCTCGTCGGAGGAAGTCCTGTCCGAGGTCGCCCAGGCGGGCGAGGCGGACGTGGACCGGGCCGTGAAGGCCGCCCGCAAGGCGTTCGAGAAGTGGTCGGCGCTGCCCGGCTCCGAGCGCGCCAAGTACCTCTTCCGTATCGCCCGGATCATCCAGGAGCGCAGCCGCGAGCTGGCCGTCCTGGAGACCCTGGACAACGGCAAGCCGATCAAGGAGACCCGCGACGCGGACCTCCCGCTGGTCGCCGCGCACTTCTTCTACTACGCGGGCTGGGCGGACAAGCTCGACCACGCGGGCTACGGCGCCAACCCGAAGCCGCTGGGCGTCGCCGGCCAGGTCATTCCCTGGAACTTCCCGCTCCTGATGCTGGCGTGGAAGATCGCCCCGGCGCTCGCGACCGGCAACACGGTCGTGCTCAAGCCCGCCGAGACGACCCCGCTGACCGCCCTGTTCTTCGCGGACATCTGCCGCCAGGCGGGCCTGCCCAAGGGCGTCGTCAACATCCTCACCGGGTACGGCGACGCGGGCGCGGCCCTCGTCGAGCACCCGGACGTCAACAAGGTCGCCTTCACCGGTTCGACCGCCGTGGGCAAGAAGATCGCCCGCCACGTCGCCGGCACCGACAAGAAGGTCACCCTGGAGCTGGGCGGCAAGGGCGCCAACATCGTCTTCGACGACGCCCCGATCGACCAGGCCGTCGAGGGCATCGTCAACGGCATCTTCTTCAACCAGGGCCAGGTCTGCTGCGCGGGCTCGCGCCTGCTGGTCCAGGAGTCGATCCAGGACGAGCTGCTCGACGCGCTGAAGCGCCGTCTGTCCACGCTCCGCCTCGGCGACCCGCTGGACAAGAACACGGACATCGGCGCCATCAACTCGGCCGAGCAGTTGGCCCGGATCACCGCGCTCGCCGAGACCGGCGAGGCCGAGGGCGCCGAGCGCTGGTCCCCGGCGTGCGAGCTCCCGTCCGCCGGCTACTGGTTCGCCCCGACGCTGTTCACCAACGTCACCCAGGCGCACACCATCGCCCGCGACGAGATCTTCGGCCCGGTCCTCTCGGTGCTGTCGTTCCGTACGCCGGACGAGGCCGTCGCCAAGGCCAACAACAGCCAGTACGGCCTGTCGGCGGGCATCTGGACGGAGAAGGGCTCGCGCATCCTCGCGGTCGCGGGCAAGCTCCGGGCGGGTGTCGTGTGGGCCAACACGTTCAACAAGTTCGACCCGACCTCGCCCTTCGGCGGCTACAAGGAGTCGGGCTTCGGCCGCGAGGGCGGCCGGCACGGTCTGGAGGGTTACCTCGATGTCTGAGTCTTCTGCGTCCACGGCGTCCGCGACGCGTCTCAACGTCTTCAAGACCTACAAGCTGTACGTCGGGGGCAAGTTCCCCCGCTCCGAGAGCGGCCGGGTGTACGAGGTGAGCGACTCCAAGGGCAAGTGGCTGGCGAACGCTCCCCTGTCCTCCCGCAAGGACGCGCGTGACGCGGTCGTCGCCGCCCGCAAGGCGTTCGGCGGCTGGTCGGGCGCGACCGCGTACAACCGGGGCCAGGTCCTCTACCGCGTCGCCGAGATGCTGGAGGGCCGCCGCGAGCAGTTCGTACGGGAAGTGGGCGAGGCGGAGGGTCTGTCCAAGTCGAAGGCCGCCGCGGTCGTCGACGCGGCGATCGACCGCTGGGTCTGGTACGCGGGCTGGACCGACAAGATCGCCCAGATCGTGGGCGGCGCGAACCCGGTGGCGGGTCCGTACTTCAACCTGTCCACGCCGGAGCCGACGGGCGTCGTGACGGTCCTCGCCCCGCAGGACTCGTCCTTCCTGGGGCTGGTCTCGGTGATCGCCCCGGTGATCGCCACCGGCAACACGGCCGTGGTGATCGCCTCGGAGAAGGCCCCGCTGCCCGCCCTGTCCCTGGGCGAGGTGCTGGCCACGTCCGATCTGCCGGGTGGCGTTGTCAACATCCTGTCCGGCAAGGCTTCGGAGATGGGCCCGCACCTGGCGGCCCACCAGGACGTCAACGCGATCGACCTGGCGGGTGCGGACGAGGTGCTGGCCAAGGAGTTGGAGATCGCCGCAGCCGACAACCTCAAGCGCGTGCTGCGGCCCGCCGCGGCCGACTGGTCCGCGGCTCCGGGTACGCACCGGATGACCGCGTTCCTGGAGACCAAGACGGTCTGGCATCCGACGGGATCGCTGGGCGCGTCCGGCTCCGCGTACTAGGTCGCCCGGGGTTCGTCTGCGGGCCGGTGGGGGGGCTCGCGCCCACGCGGCGGAGCCGCAAATGTCACAGCCCCGCGCCCCTAGGGGGTGCACCGAATCAGCCCAGTTCACCGCGCCCCTCAAGTACCCCGAACGGCGCCCCGGGCCCCCACCCGTGGCGCCGTTCGGATTGTTCGGGGTCAGCCCGGGAGCAGGCGGGTGGCCGTGCCGATCAGGGGGAAGTCCTTGAGGGCGCCGCTCTCGTGCAGCGGGGCCGTCGCGATCGCCGTCGAGACCGGCTTGAAGTCCGCGATCTGGGTGCCCACCGCGTTGTCCAACGGGTCCACCGGGGTCTTGGCGAACGGGTTGAGGCTGAGCGTCTTGGCCGGGGCGAGACCGTTGGTCAGCCCGGCCGACAGGTCCCCCGTCACGGAGCGTGTCGGGCCGTCCACCGCGACCCCGGGGTCCGCGACGGCCTGCCCGACCATCCCGGCCGGGCCGGGGGCCGCCTGGGCCGCGCCCGTGGCCCCGGCCAGCGCGGCCCCCGCGGCGGTCGCGGTGAGCCCGGCGCGCAGCAGCACACGGCCGCGACGGGCCCCGCCGGCTTGGTTTCGTGCCATGTCGTCCCACTCTCCTACGTATCGGTGCGAGCACGCAGCGTAGTTGAGGTGTGATGCTCGATACCAACGGGCTCCCCGAGTGGTCCACCTCCCGGGTGGATGCCTCAGACTGGTGTCCCGTGACCGCACACGCCATCCCGACACGCGTCGTTCTCCTCACGGGCCCCTCCGGTTCCGGAAAGTCGTCGCTCGCCGCCCGCACGGGCCTGCCCGTGCTGCGCCTGGACGACTTCTACAAGGAGGACGGCGACCCGACCCTGCCGCGTGTGCCCGGCTCGCCGGACATCGACTGGGACTCCCCGCAGTCCTGGGACGCCGACGCGGCGGTGGCGGCCGTCGTCGAGCTGTGCCGTACGGGGCGTACGGCCGTACCGGAGTACGACATCGCCACCAGCTCGCGGACCGGGACGAGCCTGTTCGGCATCGACCGCACGCCGCTGTTCGTCGCGGAGGGGATCTTCGCGGCGGACATCGTGACGCGCCTGCGGGAGCACGGTGTGCTCGCCGACGCCCTCTGTCTGCGCGGGCGGCCCTCGACCACGTTCCGGCGCCGCCTCGCGCGCGACCTCAAGGAGGGGCGCAAGTCGGTGCCGTTCCTGTTGCGGCGGGGGTGGCGGCTGATGCGGGCCGAGCGCGGGATCGTGGCGCGCCAGGCCGCGCTGGGCGCGCACCCGTGCGGCAAGGAGGAGGCGCTCGGCCGCCTCGCCGCGGCCGCAGCGGGGCGGTGCGTGGCCGCGCCCGCGGCGCGGGTGTGAAAAAGCGGGACCGAGTGGGCCCCCCGGCCCCGTCGGTCCCGCCCTGTTCCCCCGTTACCCGTACGCCCGACGTATCCCCCGAGACGCCGGCCCCCGTACGTTCCCCCCTGCATCCCCGCACTCCGGCGGCTGCCACCGCCGGCCAGACCTTCAGGCCACGAGCTCGCCGAAGGACTCTTCCTCGTCACGGCCGAAGGCGAGGACGTTGTCCTCGCGCAGCCGGCGGAGCGACCGCCAGATGCTCGACTTCACCGTGCCGACACTGATGTCCAGTATGTCCGCGATCTCGGGGTCCGTACGGCCCTCGTAGTACCGCAGGACCAGCATCGTGCGCTGCATTTCGGGCAGTCGCGCCAGCGCCTGCCAGAGCACCGCGCGCAGCTCCGTGCCGCGCATCGCGTCCGTGTCGCCCGCCGTCTCCGGCAGCTCCTCGGTCGGGTACTCGTTCAGCTTGCGGCGGCGCCACGCGCTGATGTGGAGGTTGGTCATGGTGCGGCGGAGGTAGCCCCCGACCGCGGCCTTGTCGCTGATCCGGTCCCAGGCCCGGTAGGTCGAGAACAGTGCGCTCTGCAGCAGGTCCTCGGCCTCGAACCGGTCGCCGGTCAGGTGGTAGGCGGTGGCGTACAGGGAGGCCCTGCGCTCCTGCACATAGGCGGTGAACTCCGCCTCGGACCCGGAGCGCTCCCCCGTGGCCTCCCCGTACGCCGCATCCCCGCTGGTCCCCACGCCCTTGAAGGGCGAGACCGGCACCGCGTCGAGCACCGTCATGTACGTCTGGTGCTGACGCCCGGTGCCGCGAGCGCACCCCCGTCCGCTCACGGCACCGGACTTCTCGCTCCGCACGACGTCGTGGAGACGCGTGACAACTGCGCTTGAGGTGGTGCTGTGCAGTGCGTTCATCTCGCGCCCCCCGTCGGTGGAGTCTTGTTTCGGTCGGTACGAGGAAGACTCTGCCCGGCCAGTTTCATCGCGGTGTCCGACGACTGTCACAGGCCTGTCACAGCGGGCTGTGGACAGTGGAGAAGGGGCGATGTCCACGGGAGGTCGAACTCCGCTCCCCCATGGGCCAGAATGACCTCCGTGCCTTTCCTGTTGCTGATCGAGGACGACGACGCCATCCGCACGGCGCTCGAACTCTCCCTGTCCCGCCAGGGCCACCGTGTGGCCACCGCGGCGACGGGAGAGGACGGCCTGAAGCTGCTCCGTGAGCAGCGGCCGGATCTGGTCGTGCTGGATGTGATGCTGCCCGGGATCGACGGCTTCGAGGTTTGCCGCCGTATCCGGCGCACGGACCAGCTGCCGATCATCCTGCTGACCGCGCGCAGCGACGACATCGACGTGGTGGTCGGCCTGGAGTCCGGCGCCGACGACTACGTGGTGAAGCCGGTGCAGGGCCGGGTGCTCGACGCCCGGATCCGCGCGGTGCTGCGCCGGGGCGAGCGCGAGGCCACCGACTCGGCCACGTTCGGCAATGTGGTGATCGACCGCGCCGCGATGACGGTCACCAAGGCCGGCGAGGACCTGCAACTGACGCCCACCGAGCTGCGGTTGCTCCTGGAGCTGAGCCGGCGGCCCGGACAGGCGCTGTCCCGCCAGCAGCTGCTGCGCCTGGTGTGGGAACACGACTACCTGGGCGACTCCCGCCTGGTCGACGCGTGCGTGCAGCGGCTGCGGGCCAAGGTCGAGGACGTACCGTCGTCCCCCACGCTGATCCGTACCGTGCGCGGGGTGGGCTACCGCCTCGACACCCCGTCGTGACCATGGGCGCCCCTCCCGAGATGAACCCAAGAAAGCAGCGATTCGGAACGTGAAGAAGGCGATACTCGCCGGCCTCCGCTGGACCAGCCTGCGCCTGCGTCTGGTCGTCGTGTTCGCGCTCGTCGCGCTGACCGCCGCCGTCTCCGCGTCGGGGATCGCGTACTGGCTCAACCGCGAGGCCGTGCTCGTGCGCACCCAGGACGCGGCGCTCGGCGACTTCCGGCAGGAGATGCAGAACCGGGCCGCCTCGCTGCCGCTCCGGCCGACCGCCCGCGATCTGCAGACGACCGCGCAGCAGATGGCGGCCAGCAGCCGCTCCGGCTACCACGTCAGCTCCGGCTACCAGGTGCTCCTGGTGGACCAGCGCGACCCGGGCAAGCCGATCGTCGGGGCGTCCGACGTGGACCGCTTCACCCTGGACGACGTGCCCGGCTCGCTCCAGGAGGCGGTGAACAAGAAGCAGAAGGTCACGGACAGCAACGACTATCCGTACCACCTGTTCTGGCAGCGCCGGACCCTGCGCGGGAAGCCGTACCTGGTGGGCGGCACGAAGATCATCGGGGGCGGCGCCACCGGCTACATGCTCGCCTCGCTCGACCAGGAGCGCCAGGACCTCAACTCGCTGGCCTGGTCGCTGGGCATCGCCACCGGGCTCGCGCTGCTCGGCTCCGCGCTGCTCGCGCAGGCCGCCGCGACGACCGTGCTGCGGCCGGTGCAACGGCTCGGCGACGCGGCCCGCCAGCTGGGCGAGGGCAAGCTCGACACCCGGCTGCGGGTCTCGGGCACGGACGAACTGGCCGATCTGTCGCGGACGTTCAACAAGACGGCCGAGAGCCTGGAGAAGAAGGTCAGCGACATGAGCGCGCGGGAGGAGGCGAGCCGCCGGTTCGTCGCGGACATGTCCCACGAGCTGCGTACGCCGCTGACCGCGCTGACCGCCGTCACCGAGGTCCTGGAGGACGAGGCGGACAGCCTCGACCCGATGATCGCGCCGGCCGTGCAGCTGGTGGTCTCCGAGACGCGGCGGCTGAACGTCCTGGTCGAGAATCTGATGGAGGTCACGCGCTTCGACGCCGGTACGGCCAGGCTCGTCGTGGACAACGTGGAGATCGCCGACCAGATCACCGCGTGCATCGACGCGCGGGCCTGGCTGGACGCGGTGGACCTGGACGCCGAACGCGGCATCATGGCGCGGCTCGACCCGCGCCGCCTGGACGTGATCCTGGCCAACCTGATCGGGAACGCGCTCAAGCACGGCGGCTCCCCGGTACGGGTCTCGGTGCGGGTGGAGGGCGAGGAGCTGGTGATCTCGGTACGGGACCACGGGCCCGGCATCCCGGAGGAGGTGCTGCCGCACGTGTTCGACCGCTTCTACAAGGCGAGCGCGTCCCGGCCCCGCTCCGAGGGCAGCGGCCTGGGCCTCTCCATCGCGATGGAGAACGCCCACATCCACGGCGGTGACATCACGGCCGCGAACTCGCCCGAGGGCGGCGCGGTGTTCGTGCTGCGGCTGCCGCTCGACGGGGGTGAGGAGGCGTGAGGGTACGGCTGTCGGGCGGTGCGCTCGCCCTGCTGGCGCTCGGCGCCACTCTGACCGGGTGCGGCATCCGGCCCACGGCGGTCCCGGTGGACGCGGGGCCCGCGCCGTCCCGGGTGCCATGCGAGGTGCCGGGGAACTCGGTGACCCCTCAGTTCGAGGGCGTCACCGTCCGGGTCTATCTGGTGTGCGGGGCGCAGCTGGTGTCGGCCGAGCGGTCGGTGCGGATCCCGGAGGGCCGGGCCTCGGCCGACCGCCTCCGGTTCGCCGAGGCGCTGCTCACGGAGCTGGAGGTCACGCCGGCGGGGGACGAGAAGGCGGCCGGGTACACGACGGACGTGCGGGGTCCTCTGACGGTGACGGCCGCGCGCAAGGGCGACCCTTCGGGTGCCCTGCGGCTCTCGCGCCGCCCGGAGGACCTTCCGGCCCTGGCTCTGTCGCAGATCGTCTGTACGTACGCGGAGAACACGCCGACGTCGTCCGGGGGGCAGCAGGTGGTGCTCGGGGGGCCCGGGGAGGATCCGGCGCGGGGGTACGCGTGCACGGCGGAGATGAAGACCCGGCCGGACTCGTCCCCGACGCTGGGCGACGCGCTGCGTCCCACCGGGAGCTCCCCCACCCCGCCCGTTCCCTGAACCCTCCGGGGGTGGGTGGGGGTGGAGGCTCGCTTCCCGGGGGCTGCACCCCCGGACCCCGTTCGTCTGCGGGCCGACTGTGGCTGGTCGCGCAGTTCCCCGCGCCCCTGGATGCGCCCCTTCGGGGCGCCCAGGGGATGCCGCGCAGCGGCGTTTGAGGGGCGCGGGGAACTGCGCGACCAGCCCCCACCGGCCCGCAGACGAACGCGCACCCACCACCGCCGCAGACAATCGCGGAACCGATCGCGGCGCCCCGCGCGTCTTGGGGGGCGTGCTACAGCGTCATGGTGTGGGCGGCAGCGCCGCCATCCGGTACCGCGCGGCGGGCTGCGCTCTCCTTCTCGCGCACATGGCGCTCGTCGCGTGGCTCACACTGCGCCCACGCGACGTCATGTGGGTGACCGCACCCAACCTCACCCCGCTCGCCGGAATCCGCGCCGACCTGGCGCTGGGGTCCCTGGAGGCCGCGCTCCGCATCGGGGAGGGGCTGCTGCTGCTCGCCCCGCTCGGCGTGCTGCTGCCGCTGGTCGGGGGGCGGCTCGTCGTCTCGCCGGTGGGCTCCCTGCTCCGTACGACCGCCGCCGCCGCACTCGTCTCGCTCGGCATCGCCCTGCTGCAGACCTCCGTGCCGGGGCAGGTGGCCGATGTGGACGCGCTGCTCCTGAACACGGCGGGCGCGGCGTTCGCCCACATCGCCGTGGTGCCCGCCGGGCGGCTCGCGCTGCGGCGGCGCCAGGACCGGGACGACGTCCCCGTACCGGCGGCTCAGGGTCGTACCCCGACGATTCCCAGGGTCGGGATCGCCCCGTAGCCCGACGCTTTGCCCGGTTCGGGGCGGCAGCATTGAGGCATCGGAGCACAGACCTCCCGGACCCGAAGGAGCACCTCATGGCCACCCTTGCCCGCCCCCGCGACGGACGGATGATCGGCGGCGTGTGCGCGGCGCTGGCACGGCGCTTCGGCACCTCGGCCACCACGATGCGCGTGATCTTCGTGCTCTCGTGCCTGCTGCCGGGCCCCCAGTTCCTGCTCTACATCGCGCTGTGGATCCTCTTCCCGAACGAGAAGGGCCACAGCACCCCCAGCACCGCCTGGTGACCCCTTTCAGGGCCCGGCACTAGGAACCCAGCACGCGGCGCACCTTCTCCAGCTGCTTGTCCGCCACGTCCCTCGGCACCTCCACCAGCTCCTGGGCCCTGCCCTGGACCGGCGCGCCGAGGTTGATCGTCATGAACCGTACGATCGTGGCGCCCTGGCGCACCACCACGATGTGGACCGGCGTCTCCACGTTCACCTGCGTGGACGACGCGGACCAGCTCACCGACTCGTCACCGCCGATCCGGTACGGCCGCGCCTTCACGCGCGCGTACGTGGAGCTCGTCCCGCCCAGCTCGGCCTTGAAGCCCGGGCAGGCGGCGACCGCCGCGCGCAGGTCCTTGATCAGCTTCCCGGCTTCGGGGCGCGCGTACGTACTGAGCGACGCCGCGACCGCGAGGCCGAGTTTGCGCTGGGAGCCCAGGCCCCGGTTGACGGTCTCGCGTGCCTGCGGGTTCGGCTCGTCGCCCATGATGTCGGCGAGCGGCTGGCACGGCTTGCGGTCGGCCTGCGGGCGGGCCCGGCCCTGGGCGGTGGTGTCGGCGGAGACCTGGTAGCCGGGCACGTCGCCCTGTTCGAGGGCCGCCCGCTGGAGCCCGGTCCGCGCGGCCGCCGAGGAGCCCTTGGCGGCGGGCGCGGAGGCCTTGCCGTCGGAGCCGCCGCCCGACGAGCCGCACGCGGTGGTGAGGAGCAGCGCCGACGCCGCCATCAGCACGGCAGGTCCAGTCGCCTTCACACGCATCGTCGGAACCCTACTCACCTGTCAATAGCCAGCGTACGAGCCGCGATCCTGACACAGACGCGGCGGAGCGCACACCCACGACCGGATGTGCGCCCCGCCACAACGCCTCAAAGCACCGCCAGGCGGTACGTTTCGGCCATCAGCCGCCGAGCGGCAGGCCGCCACCCAGGGCTCCGCCGACCGGCAGGCCGCCGAGCAGGCCGGCCACCGGGTCAGCACCCCCGGTCGGCAGGGTGGACGCGCCCTTGCCCAGAGCGTTCTGACCGGCGGTCAGCGACTCCGGGGCACCCATCGGGAGCTTGTTGGTGACGCCCTCGACGGGCAGCGTCTTGGTCAGGCCCGAGAGGGCGGGGAGCTCGGGCACTCCGGCGATGGCGGGCGCGGCGGAGGCCGTACCGGCGGCAGCGGCGGCGAAGGCGACACCGACAGCGGCGGCACCGAGCGACTTGACGGCAGACTGCTTCATCTGGAATTCATCCTAGGGAAGGGAATGTGAGCGGCTCTGCAAGCTAGTCAGACCGCCGCTCGCCCCGCAAACACGTGAAACCACGGAAAACGGCCGGGATTTACTTCTCCCAGCCGTTCCGATGATGTACCCGATCAGCCCATGGACGGGGTAGATCCGCTGGTCGCGGCGGTCTGCTTGAACAGCCATTCGGATTTCAGCTCGGCGTAGCCGGGCTTGATGACGTCATTGATCATGGCGAGGCGTTCGTCGAAAGGAATGAACGCTGATTTCATCGCATTGACGGTGAACCACTGCATGTCGTCGAGCGTGTAGCCGAATGCCTCGGTCAGCCGCTCGAATTCCTCGCTCATGCTGGTACCGCTCATCAAGCGGTTGTCGGTGTTGACGGTGGCCCGGAAGTGGAGCCGGCGCAGCAGCCCGATCGGGTGTTCGGCGTAGGAAGTGGCGGCGCCGGTCTGGAGGTTGGACGTCGGGCACATCTCCAGCGGGATGCGCTTGTCCCGTACGTACGCGGCGAGCCGCCCCAGCTTCACGGTGCCGTCCTCGGCGACCTCGATGTCGTCGATGATCCGCACCCCGTGGCCGAGCCGGTCGGCGCCGCACCACTGGAGCGCCTGCCAGATCGACGGCAGCCCGAAGGCCTCGCCCGCGTGGATGGTGAAGTGGTTGTTCTCCCGCTTCAGATACTCGAAGGCGTCCAGGTGACGGGTGGGCGGGAAGCCGGCCTCGGCGCCCGCGATGTCGAAGCCGACCACGCCCGAGTCCCGGTAGGAGTTGGCGAGTTCGGCGATCTCCAGGGCGCGGGCGGCGTGCCGCATGGCGGTGAGCAGGGCGCCGACGCGGATACGGTTCCCGTCGGCGCGGGCCCGGCGCTCGCCCTCCCTGAAGCCCTCGTTGACGGCCTCCACGACCTCCTGGAGGGTCAGGCCGCCCTCCAGGTGCTGCTCCGGCGCGTACCGCACCTCGGCGTAGACGACGCCGTCCTGCGCCAGGTCCTCGGCGCACTCGGCGGCGACGCGGAACAGCGCGTCGCGGGTCTGCATGACGGCGCAGGTGTGCGCGAAGGTCTCCAGATACCGCTCCAGGGAACCGGAGTCGGCGGCTTCCCGGAACCAGATGCCGAGCTTGTCGGCCTCGCTCTCGGGCAGACCGGTATACCCGGTCTGTTCAGCGATCTCGATGATGGTGCCAGGACGCAGACCGCCGTCGAGGTGGTCGTGGAGCAGCACCTTCGGGGCGCGGCGGATCTGGTCCGTGGTCGGAACGTCGGTGGTCTGGCTCGTCATCTGCGCATGCTAGCCCCTACGCGCGTAGATCACCGGGAGTCGCTCGGTTGCCGATGCGTAACAGTGACCGCGCGGACGGGTGGAGTACACCTCGGCTTCTGAGACTGTTCTGTCATGGCACAGCATGCGACTTCCCTGCCTGCTGCCCGGCTCGGACGGGCCGTCGGTGCGACCGGCGCCGGCTCCTCGGTCGGCGGTGTGGTGCTGGTGCTGCCGGACGGCGATCCCGTCTCGGCGCGCCGCCCTTCGTCCGTCTCGTACGCCTCGGCGCTGCCGTTGGCCCGGCGCCTGGCCCGGGCGGGGCGGGACGACGGGCTCGTGGCCCATCTCGTCCGCTACCGGGGCCGGGGCTGGAACGGCGGCGACGCCCGGCTCGCGGCGGACGCCGAGTGGGCCGCCGAGGAGGTGGTACGGCGGTACGGGGACGTGCCCGTCTGTCTGGCCGGGCACGGGATGGGCGGGCGTGCCGCACTGCGGGCGGCGGGGCACTCGGCCGTCAACTGCGTGCTCTCACTGGCCCCTTGGCTGCCGGAGGAGGACGTGGCGGCCGAGCCGGAGCCGGTGAAGCAGCTGGTGGGGCGGCGGGTGCTGATAGTCCACGGCACCAACGACGCGCGCAGCGACCCGGAGTTGTCGTTCCGGCTCGCCGCGCGCGCGAAGAAGACCAACCGCGACACCTGCCGCTTCGAGGTCCACTCGGACGGGCACGGGCTGCGCCAGTACCGCTCCGAAGTCCTGGCCCTGGCGGCCGACTTCGTGAAGGGGTCGCTCTTCACGCACGCGTACGCGCGTCCCGTCGCCGACGCGCTGGCCGCCCCGCCGCCGCTGGGGCTGCGGATGCCGCTCGCGGCGGGGTTCGGGAAGTCACTGCACGTGTGAGGGGTACGGGAGACCGGCCGCCGCGCGCCCGTACGGCTCACACGCGCAGATTCGGCCTCGTACGGCTCACACCGGCAGCAACTGCCCGCGGCGCGACAGCAGGAACGCCTTGAAGGCGGCCACCGGCGGGGTGTCCGGGTGGCCGTCCAGCCAGGCCACGCCGATCTCGCGCACCGCGCGCGGCGCCGTCACCGTCAGCTCGACCACGCCCGGGCGGGCCACCGCGGGCGGCGGCAGCAGGGCCACGCCCAGGCCCGCCGCCACCAGGCCGCGCAGGGTCTCCGCCTCCTCGCCCTCGAAGGCGACCCTCGGGGTGAACCCGGCCTGCGCGCACAGGTCGTCGGTGATGCGCCGCAGCCCGTAGCCGGGCTCCAGGGTCACGAACGTCTCGTCGGCGGCCTCCGCGAGCCGGACCCGCTTGCGGGCCGCGAGGCGGTGGTCGTCGGGGACGACGAGCCGCAGCCGCTGCTCGTCGAGGCGCCGGGCCACGAGGTCGGGCGCGTCGGGCACCGGCGAGGTGAGGCAGAGGTCGAGGTCCCCCGCGCGCAGCCGCTCGATCATCGCCTCGCCGTAGTTCTGCACGAGGGTGAAGCGCACCCGGGGGTGGGTGACCCGGAAGGCCCGGATGAGGGCGGGCACCGTCTCGGAGCCCATGGTGTGCAGGAAGCCGAAGGCGACCTTGCCCGCCGCCGGGTCGGCGTCGGCCCGCACCGACTCGGCGGCCCGCTCCACCTCGGCGAGGGCGCGCTCGGCCGAGCCGAGGAAGGTGCGGCCGGCGGGGGTGAGCGAGACCGTACGGCCCCTGCGGGCGAACAGGGCGACCCCGAGGTCCTCTTCGAGGCGGACCATGGCCCGCGAGAGCGTCGGCTGGGGCACGCCGAGCTCGTGCGCCGCGCGCGTGACGTGCTCGTGGCGGGCGACCGCCGCGAAGTACGCGAGGCGGGGCGCGAGCACCGTAACAATGTCTTCTTCGTTACTGTTCAATGACAGACACCCGCCTGAGCTGTGCTTATGCGTACGTGCATTGATTATGCGCGCTCGATGCATTGGACGCATAAATCTGCCGGGCCTACGGTCGACGTATGCCTCCTGCCAGTACCGGGGCACCCACCACCGTGGGTGCCTCCACCGCGCCGTCCCCCGACCAGCTCTTCCCGGGTGCTCCCGGCTACCGCCGGATGAGCTTCGCGCTCTTCGCCGCCGGGGTCGCGACCTTCGCCCTCCTCTACTCCACCCAGGCCCTGCTCCCGCTGATCTCGGGCGACTTGGGGGTGTCGGCCTCCGCGGCGAGCTGGACCGTGTCGGCGGCGACCGGCGCGCTGGCGCTGTGCGTACTGCCGCTGAGCGCGCTGTCCGAGCGGTTCGGGCGGTCCCGGACGATGACGGTCTCCCTGGTGGTCGCGGTCGCGGTGGGGCTGCTCGTGCCCTTCGCGCCGAACGTGGGCTGGCTGGTGGCGCTGCGGGCGGTCCAGGGCGCGGCCCTGGCCGGGCTGCCCGCCTCCGCGATGGCCTATCTCGCGGAAGAGGTGCGGCCCAAGGCGCTGGTCGCGGCGATCGGCCTGTTCGTGGCGGGCAACTCCATCGGCGGCATGAGCGGCCGCATCCTGACCGGCTGGGTGGCCCAGGCGTGGGGCTGGCGCGCGGCGCTGGCGGCGGTCGGGCTGCTGGCCGCCGGGTGCGCGGTGGCGTTCCGGCTGCTGCTCCCCAGGTCCCGCCACTTCAAGGCCGCGTCCCTTGACCCGCGCGCCCTGGCGGCGACCGTGCGCGGCCACCTCGCGGACCCGCTGCTCGTGCGCCTGTACGCGATCGGCGCGCTCTTCATGACGGTGTTCGGCGCCGTCTACACAGTCATCGGCTACCGGCTCAGCGCCGCGCCCTTCGACCTGCCGCAGGGTGTGGTCGGCTCGATCTTCCTGGTCTACCTGGTGGGTACGGTCTCCTCGGCCGCGGCCGGGAACCTGGTCGCCCGGCTCGGCCGCCGGGGCGCGCTCTATCTGGCCGTCTCGACCACGACCGCCGGTCTGGTGCTGAGCCTGCTCGACTCGCTGGCGGCGGTCCTGGCGGGCCTGGTGCTGATCACCGCGGGCTTCTTCGCGGGCCACGCGGTCGCCTCCTCCTCGGTGAGCCGCACCGCGAAGACGGGCCGCGCCCAGGCGTCGGCGCTCTACCAGTCCGCGTACTACCTGGGCAGCAGCGCGGGCGGCACACTCGGCGCGATCGCCTTCCACGCGGGCGGCTGGCCCGCCACGGTGCTGCTCGGCCTGCTGGCCGTCCTCGGCGTCGTCTCGGTGACGCTGTACGGCAGCCACGCCGCCCGCACCGAGCGCAGGCTCGCCGCGACGCGCCTCGCCTGACCCCACGCGACCTGCTGAAACGTCCACCTGAGGCGCGATTGTCAGTGGGCTCCTGTAGCTTCCGAAGAGCTGGAGCACATGGGCGATCTGGGGTGGACGCGATGGGTGATCTGTCAACGGAACCGTCGGTGGCGACGGACCTGGACTCCCGCCTGGAGAAGCACCGGGTCGAGCTGACGGGGTACTGCTACCGGATGCTCGGCTCGGCCTTCGAGGCGGAGGACGCGGTGCAGGACACGCTGGTCCGGGCATGGCGGAGTTACGAGAAGTTCGAGGGCCGCTCGTCCCTGCGGTCCTGGCTGTACCGGATCGCGACCAACGTCTGCCTGGACATGCTGACCGCGAGCGGCAAGCGGGCCCGCCCGATGGACCTCACGGCCCCGCAGACGGCGTCCTCGGCCGTGCTGCGCTCGCGGCCGGAGGTGACCTGGCTGGAGCCGGTGCCGGACGCGCGGGTGCTGCCCACGGCGGTGGACGACCCGGCCGAGACGGCGGTCGCGCGCGAGAGCGTGCGGCTCGCCTTCGTCGCGGCCCTCCAGCACCTGCCGCCCAAGCAGCGGGCGGTGCTCATCCTGCGCGAGGTGCTCGCGTGGAAGGCGAGCGAGGTGGCCGAGCTGCTCGGGACGACGGTGGCGTCGGTCAACAGCGCGCTCCAGCGGGCGCGTTCGACGCTGGCGGAGTCGGAGCCGCGCGCCTCGGACGCGGCGGACCCGCTCGACGAGGAGCAGCAGAAGCTCCTGGCCCGCTATGTGGCGGCGTTCGAGGGGTACGACATGTCGGCCCTGACGTCCCTGCTGCACGAGGACGCGACGCTGTCCATGCCGCCGTACGACCTGTGGCTGCGCGGCCCCGAGGACATCGTGGCGTGGCACCTGGGCACGGGGCACGGGTGCCGGGGCTCGCGCCTGGTGCCGACCGTCGCCAACGGGACGCCCGCCTTCGGTCAGTACCGGCCTGGCCCTGGCGGGCGGCATGAACCCTGGGCGCTCCAGGTCGTGGAGATCGCCGACGGGAAGATAGTCGGGCTCAACGCGTTTCTGGATACAGCGCGTTGGTTCCCGATGTTCGGGTTGCCCCAAGCGCTGGGCGAGGCCTGACGTCTTTCACCTGCGGGCCGGTGGTGGGCTGGTCGCGCAGTTCCCCGCGCCCCTAACCCCGTATTCGTCTGCGGACCGTGCTGGGTTGCTCGCGCAGTTCCCCGCGCCCCTGAAAGCCTGTGGCTGAGCTGGATTCTCCGGCTGCGGCGGACTACCTGAGGGGCGCGGGGCCGTGACATTTGCGGCTCCGCCGCGTGGGCGCGACCAGCCCACCACCGGCCCGCAGACGAACAGCTACTCCGCCAGTCCCGCGAGGTGCAGCAACGCCACCAACCCCGGCCCCGCGTTGCGTATCGACAGGTGCCCGCCCGCCCGCCGGGCAGTCAGGCGGAGCCGGGCGACGGCCTCCACCGCCGCCAGATCGGCCCGTACCAGCCCGCCCACATCGCACACCACCTCCCGCGCCCCGGCCGCGTACAGCGCCCGCAGCCGCTCGCACAGCGGTGGTACGTCGGCGAGGGTGACGGGGGCGGGGACGACCAGGTGGGCGGGTTCGATGGGCTTCACACGGGAACAGACCCGCCCCGGCCGAGAAAGTCATCGGCCGGGTGCGGGTCTGCGGGGAGGTGCGCGGAGGGCGTCAGGCGATCCGGTCGAGAACGATCGGGTTCGCGGTGAACGAGGTGCCCGCCGGGGCGATGTCGTACGAGTCGCCCAGCGTCTGGAGGGCGTACTCGAACTTCTCCGGCGTGTCCGTGTGCAGGGTGAGCAGCGGCTGACCCGCCGTCACCGTGTCGCCCGGCTTGGCGTGCAGCTCGACGCCCGCGCCCGCCTGCACCGGGTCCTCCTTGCGGGCCCGGCCGGCGCCCAGGCGCCAGGCGGCGACGCCGATGTCGTACGCGTCGAGGCGGGTCAGCACGCCCGACCGCGAGGCGGTGACGACGTGCTGCTCGCGGGCGACCGGCAGGGTCGCGTCCGGGTCGCCGCCCTGGGCCGCGATCATCCGGCGCCAGACGTCCATGGCCGAGCCGTCGGCGAGCGCCTTCTCGGGGTCGGCGTCCTTGATCCCGGCCGCGTCCAGCATCTCGCGGGCGAGCGCCAGGGTGAGGTCGACGACGTCCTGGGGGCCGCCGCCCGCGAGGACCTCGACGGACTCGCGGACTTCGAGGGCGTTGCCCGCGGTGAGGCCCAGCGGGGTGGACATGTCGGTGAGCAGCGCGACGGTCTTGACACCGCTGTCGGTGCCGAGCGCGACCATGGTGGAGGCGAGCTCGCGGGCGTCCTCGATGGTCTTCATGAAGGCGCCGGTGCCGACCTTGACGTCGAGGACCAGCGAGCCGGTGCCCTCGGCGATCTTCTTCGACATGATCGAGGAGGCGATCAGCGGGATGGCCTCGACGGTGCCGGTGACGTCGCGCAGCGCGTAGAGCTTCTTGTCGGCGGGGGCCAGACCGTCGCCCGCCGCGCAGATGACCGCGCCGGTGGTGTCCAGGACGTTCAGCATCTCCTCGTTGGAGAGCAGCGCGCGCCAGCCGGGGATGGACTCCAGCTTGTCGAGGGTGCCGCCGGTGTGGCCGAGGCCCCGGCCGGACAGCTGCGGCACGGCCGCGCCGCACGCGGCGACCAGCGGGGCGAGCGGCAGCGTGATCTTGTCGCCGACGCCGCCGGTGGAGTGCTTGTCGGCGGTGGGGCGCGAGAGCGCGTCGAAGTTCATGCGCTCGCCGGACGCGATCATCGCGGCGGTCCAGCGGGCGATCTCCGTACGGTTCATGCCGTTGAGCAGGATCGCCATGGCGAGGGCCGACATCTGCTCGTCGGCGACGACACCCCGGGTGTAGGCGTCGATGACCCAGTCGATCTGCTCCGGGCTCAGCTCGCCCCGGTCTCGCTTGGTGCGGATGACGGAGATGACGTCCATGGCATTCCTTCCGGCAAGTGCGGTTCGTCCGTACGGTACACGCGACTCTACGCGCATAGAGAGGTCTGACGGGTGCGGCCCCTCCCTCGCTGATCAGCAACGGAGGGGCCGCGGTGGTTACTTGAGCGGTTGCTTCAGATGGTCCGGGCCGAAGGCCTGCGGAAGCATCGCGGAGAGCGGCAGGATCCCGTCCGGGGTCTCCAGGAGCAGCTCCGGTCCGCCGAACTCGTACAGCAGCTGCCGGCAGCGGCCGCAGGGCACGAGCACGGCGCCGTGGCCGTCGACGCAGACGAAGTGCGTCAGCCGGCCGCCGCCGCCGAGCCGCAGCGCCGAGACGAGCCCGCACTCGGCGCACAGCGACAGGCCGTACGAGGCGTTCTCGACGTTGCAGCCGGTGATCGTGCGCCCGTCGTCGACGAACGCCGCCGCGCCGACCGGGTAGCCCGAGTACGGGGCGTACGCCCGGGACATGGCGTCCCGGGCCGCCTCGCGCAGAGCCTCCCAGTCGACGGCGGAGGTGCCGGTGGCGTCCGGCGTCACTTGCCCTGGCCCTTGCGGTAGCGCATACCGTCGGCCTTGGGCATCCGCAGGCGCTGCGCGGAGAGCGAGAGCACGAGCAGCGTGACCACGTACGGCGTGGCGCCGACGAAGTCGCCGGGGACGGTGTCGGTCATGAGGTACCAGACGAGGATCGCGGCGGCCATGACCGCGCTGATCACGGCCTGGATCATCGCCTTCTTGTACGCCTTCCAGGCGGCCAGGGCGACCAGCAGCACCACGAGCAGGAGCAGCAGGGCGTGCACCGTGGTGCCGCCGTTGCGCAGCTGGAGCGCGTCGGAGAAGCCGAACAGACCGGCGCCCATGGCGAGTCCGCCCGGCCGCCAGTTGCCGAAGATCATCGCGGCGAGACCGATGTAACCACGGCCGCCGGTCTGGCCCTCCAGGTAGATGTGCGAGGTGACCAGCGCCAGGAACGCGCCGCCGAGACCGGCGAGACCGCCGGAGATGGCGACCGCCGCGTACTTGTAGGTGTACACGTTGACGCCGAGCGACTCGGCGGCGATCGGGTTCTCGCCGCAGGAGCGCAGCCGCAGGCCGAACGCGCTCTTCCACAGCACCCACCAGGTGCCCACGAAGAGCAGCACGGCGATGACCGTGACCCAGGAGACGTCGGTGACCAGACCGCCGAGGATCCCGGCGAGGTCGGAGATCAGGAACCAGTGGTGCTTCTGGATCGACTCCAGGCCGGAGGAGAGGCCCGGGACGGTGAAGCTCGGCAGGGTCTCGGCGGGCGGGGACTGCTTGGGGTTGCCGCCCGCCGTCGCGGCGTCGCCCTCGTTGAAGAAGAGCTTGGCCATGTACTGCGTGGCACCGACCGCGAGCAGGTTGACGGCCACACCGGAGACGATGTGGTCGACGCCGAAGGTGACGGTGGCCACCGCGTGGACGAGGCCGCCCAGGACACCGAAGCCGATGCCCGCGAGCAGGCCGAGCCAGGGGCTGGACTGCCAGCCGACCCAGCCCGCGCCGAACGTCCCGAGGACCATCATGCCCTCAAGGCCGATGTTGACCACGCCGGCCCGCTCGGACCACAGGCCCGCCAGGCCCGCCAGGCCGATCGGCACGGCGAGGCCGAGGGAGGCGCTGATCTGGCCCTCGGAGGTCAGCTGGTCGGCACCGGTGATGACGCGCACGGCGGAGACCAGGATCAGCGCGCCTGCGACGATCAGCAGGATCTGCGCCACGGAGAACTTGCGCTTGGCGTTGCCCTTGAGCCCGGCCGGGGGCGGCGGGGTCTTGGCGGGGGTGGTCGTGACGCTCATGCCGTCACCTCCTGCTTCTTGGCGGCCTGGGCCGCGAGCTCGGCGCCGACGCGCTGCTGCTGGCGCTTGAGGCCGTAGCGGCGGACGACTTCGTACGCGATCACGACGCACAGGACGATGACGCCCTGGATCACGCCGAGGATCTCCTTGTCGTAGCCGATCACTTCGAAGTGGCCGGTGGTGCGCTCCAGGTAGCCCCAGACCAGCGCGGCGAGGGCGACGCCCACCGGGTGGTTGCGGCCGAGCAGCGCGACGGCGATACCGGTGAAGCCGAGGCCGAGCGGGAAGCTGTTGTCGAACTGGTGGCTGTCGTTGAGCAGCGTCGGCAGACCGACCAGACCGGCCACCGCACCCGAGATGATCATGCTGGTGACGATCATCTTCTTGACGTTGGCACCGCTGGCGGCGGCCGCGGACTCGGACTGGCCGACGGCTCGCAGGTCGAACCCGAACCGGGTGCGGCCGAGCACGAACCAGTAGGCCACGCCGACGAGCACCGCGACGACGACGAAGCCCCAGATCTGACCGGCGGCGCCGTTGTCGATGGTGAAGAACCAGGAGCTCTCGGGCAGCGGCTTGGTGGAGACCAGGGTGCCCGCCTCATCGAGCTGGCCCAGCCGTTCGGGCTGGAGCAGATAGGCGATGATCGCGGTCGCGATGGCGTTCAGCATGATGGTCGAGATGACCTCGCTGACGCCCCGGGTGACCTTGAGGACGCCCGCGATGGCCGCCCACAGGGCGCCCGTCACCATCGCCGCGAGGATCATCAGCGGGATGGCGACGATGCCCGGCAGCGAGACCGCGCCGCCGATGACGGCGGCGAGGAAGGCCGCGATGCGGTACTGGCCGTCCACACCGATGTTGAAGAGGTTCATCCGGAAGCCGACGGCCACCGCGATGCCCGCGAGGTAGTACGTCGTCGCCTTGTTGAGGATGTAGACCTGGCTGTCGCTGGCCGAGCCGTACGACAGCATGTCGTCGAAGGCGGGCATCGGGTTCTTGCCGGTGGCCAGGATGACCAGGGCGGTCACGACGAGCGCCGCGACCACCGCGAGCACGGGGGCCGCGATCGCGAGGAGCAGCTTCTCCTTGTCGATGCGCTGGGTGAACTTTTTCATCGGTCCTCTCCCCCGGTGCTGTCGTCGTGCTCCAGATGGCCGACGGCGGCGCCGGTCATGGCGGAGCCCAGCTCCTCAGGGGTGATCGTGGCGGGGTCGGCGTCGGCGACCAGGCGGCCGCGGTACATCACCCGCAGGGTGTCGGACAGGCCGATCAGCTCGTCCAGGTCGGCGGAGATCAGCAGCACCGCGAGGCCCTCGCGGCGGGCCTGGCGGATCTGGTCCCAGATCTGCGCCTGCGCGCCGACGTCCACACCCCGGGTGGGGTGCGCGGCGATCAGCAGCTTGGGGGCGTGGCTCATCTCGCGGCCGACGATCAGCTTCTGCTGGTTGCCGCCGGAGAGCGAGGCCGCGGTGACGTCGATACCGGGGGTGCGCACGTCGTACTCGCGCACGATCCGCTCGGTGTCGAGCCGGGCCGCCTTGTTGTCGAGCAGGCCGCGCTTGGAGTTGGGGCGCTCGGTGACGTGCCCGAGGACGCGGTTCTCCCACAGCGGGGCCTCCAGCAGGAGCCCGTGGCGGTGGCGGTCCTCGGGGATGTAGCCGACGCCTCCCTCGCGGCGCTTGCGGGTCGACGCGTGCGAGATGTCGGTGTCGTCGAGGGTGATGACACCGCCGTCCGGATCGCGCATACCCATGATCGCCTCGACGAGCTCGGCCTGGCCGTTGCCCTCGACGCCGGCGATGCCCAGGACCTCGCCCTTGTGGATGGTGAAGGACACCGCGGAGAGCACCTCGCGGACCACACCGTCGGGGTCGGTGGCGGCCAGCTTCAGGTCGTCGACCTTGAGCATCGGCACATCCGTGACCGTCGACTCGCGGGTCTCGGGCGAGGGCAGCTCGCTGCCCACCATCAGCTCGGCGAGCTGCTTGGTGGTGGTGGTCTTCGGGTCGGCGGTGCCCACCGTCGTACCGCGCCGGATGACGGTGATCTCGTCGGCGACCTTCAGCACCTCGCCCAGCTTGTGGGAGATGAAGATGACGGTCAGGCCCTCGGCCTTGAGTTCGCGCAGGTTGTCGAAGAGCGCCTCGACCTCCTGCGGGACCAGGACCGCCGTCGGCTCGTCGAGGATGAGGGTGCGGGCGCCGCGGTAGAGGACCTTGAGGATCTCCACGCGCTGGCGGTCGGCGACGCCCAGGTCCTCGACGACGGCGTCGGGACGGACGTTCAGACCGTACGCGTCCGAGATCTCCCGGATCTTCTTGCGGGCCTTGGCCCCGATGCCGTACAGCTTCTCGCCGCCGAGAACCACGTTCTCCAGGACGGTGAGGTTGTCGGCGAGCATGAAGTGCTGGTGCACCATGCCGATTCCGCGCGCGATGGCGTCGGCGGGGCTGTGAAAGACCACCTGCTCGCCGTCGACGGTGATGGTTCCCTCGTCCGGCTTCTGCATGCCGTAGAGGATCTTCATCAGGGTGGACTTGCCGGCGCCGTTCTCACCGCACAGGGCGTGCACGGTGCCCCTGCGAACGGTGATGTCGATGTCCTTGTTGGCCACGACGCCGGGGAAGCGTTTGGTGATGCCGCGCAGTTCGACGGCGGGAGGGCTGGACGCGTTGATGGCGCACTCTCCTCATGAGCAGGAGCGGGGGGCAGGGGGCTTCCGGAGAAGCTAGCGCGCCAACTCCGGCCTACGCGCGTAGAGTTGACACTTCGTTATGCCCGGCGGGCAGAGCGATGCCGCTCTGCCCGCCGGGCCGGGTGCCCCCGGCCGGAGCCGGGTGCGGTGATTGCGGGCGGTCAGTACCGACCGCCTTGGGTCACGGGGTCGTCTTGACCTTGATCGCGCCGTCGACGATCTTCTTCTTGGCCGCGTCGATCTGGGCCTTGATGTCGTCGATGAAGCCGCCGCTGGTGGCCAGCGAGACGCCGTCCTTGGCCAGCGGGTAGCTGTTGGTGCCGGTGAGCGGCTTGCCGTCCTTGACCGACTTGACCAGGTCGTAGACGCCGATGTCGACGTTCTTGACGACCGAAGTCAGGATCGACGCCTTGTACTTGCCGAGCGAGGCCTGGTTGTACTGGTCGGAGTCGACGCCGATCGCCCAGGTGCCCTTCTTGCCCGCGACGGCCTCGATGGCACCGTTGCCGGAGGAGCCGGCGGCCGTGTAGACGACGTCGGCGCCGTTGTCGAGCATGCCCTGCGCGGCGGCCTTGCCCTTGTCGGGGCTGGCGAAGCCGGAGGTGTCCGAGCCGTGCGACAGGTACTGGACGTCGACCTTGTCGGAGGGCTTGGTGTCCTTGACGCCCTGGACGAAGCCGGCCTCGAACTTCTTGATCAGCGGGACGTCCACACCACCGATGAAGCCGACGTGGCCGGACTTCGACTTCAGCGCCGCGGCGACACCCGCGAGGTAGGAGCCCTGCTCCTCGGTGAAGACGATGTTGTCGACGTTCTTGGCGCCCTCGACGACCGAGTCGACGATGCCGAAGGTCGTGTTCGGGAACTTGGCGGCGACCTGCTTCATCGAGTTGGCGTAGGCGTAGCCGATGCCGACGACCGGGTTGTAGCCCGCCTGGGCCAGCTGGGTGAGGCGCTCGACGCGGTCGGCCTCGGTGTCCGTGGTCTTGGCGGTCAGCTCCTTGATCTCACCGCCGAACTCGGCCTTGGCCTTGTCGATGCCGCGCGCGGCGGAGTCGTTGAACGAGTGGTCACCACGGCCGCCGACGTCGTACGCGACACCGACCTTGACGCCCTTGCCGCCCGCGCTGGACGACGAGGAGGTGTCCTTGTCCTTCTCGGAGGAGGTGCTGCCACACGCGGTGGCGGAAAGCGCGAGCGCGGCGGTGGCGATACCGGCCGCAGCGATCTTGGATACCCGGCGCACGAGGAGGTCCCTTCAAAACGAACCGAGAGCGCCCCTACCGGCGCTGGTTTCGCGTCGGATCGTAACGCGCGTAGATGTCGCGTAAAGACCTGTTCGGAAGCCGTTATCGAATCGCCGCGAACAGAGGATGAAGTGTCCGGTTACGAACGGTGTCCTTCCAGCAGCGCAGCGGCAGTGAAGAGCTCCACTCCGACCTTGATAGCGGCCTCATCGGCGTCGAAATCACCCCGATGCAGGTCAAGACGGGCGTTGGACCCGGGAGTGCGCACGCCGAGGCGGGCCATCGCGCCCGGCACGTGCTCCAGGTACCAGGAAAAGTCCTCGCCACCCAGACTCTGCTCGGTGTCCTCGATCGCGAACGCCCCTCGGCGCGCCGTCTGAGCCTCGCGCAGGAGTTCGGCCACCGCCGGGTCGTTGACGACCGGCGGCACACCGCGGACGTAGTTGATCTCGGACTTCGCGCCGTGCAGAGTGGCGACCTCGTCGATCGCGGCGTGCACCTTGTCGGGCGCGTCGCGCCAGGCGTCCAGGTCCAGGCAGCGCACGGTTCCGGCCAGCTCCGCACGCATCGGGATGACGTTGCAGGCGTGCCCGGCGTCGATGCGGCCCCAGGTGACGGCGAGCCCGGCGCGGGCGTCGATCCGGCGGGCGAGCAGCGCGGGCACGTCGGTGACCACCCGGGCGGCGGCGGTGACCAGGTCGGTGGTCAGATGCGGGCGGGCGGTGTGGCCGCCGGGCCCGGCCAGGGTGATCTCCAGCCGGTCGCAGGCCGAGGTGATCGCCCCGGCCCGCAGCCCGATCCGGCCCGCGTCGACGCGCGGGTCGCAGTGCACCGCGATGATCCTGCCCACGCCGTCGAGCGCGCCGGACCGGATCGCGTCGGTGGCGCCGCCGGGCAGCACCTCCTCGGCGGGCTGGAAGACCAGCCGGACCGCGTTCGGCAGCAGGCCCTGCCGGTCCAGCTCGGCCAGGACCAGACCGGTGCCGAGCACGGTGGTGGTGTGGATGTCGTGGCCGCAGGCATGCGCCCGATCGGGGACGGTCGAGCGGTACGGCGTGTTGACCTTGGCGTCCGGAATCGGCAGGGCGTCGATGTCCGCCCTGATCGCCAGCATGGGCCGCCCGTCCTTCCGGGTGCCGACGTCGCACAGGAGTCCGGTCCCGCTGTCGAGGACCCGGGGCTTGAGCCCGGCCGCCTCCAGCCGCTTCTTGATCGCCGCGGTGGTGCGGAACTCCTGGTTCCCCAGCTCGGGATGCATGTGCAAGTCCCGGCGGAAGGCGATGAGTTCGGCGCCCAGGGGCTCGGGGAGCAACCCGGGCAGCGGGGCTTCCCCGGGCAGATCGGCTTCGGGTTCGTCGGAGGCTCGCGACATCAACTGGTTCACCTGTTGAAGAGTAGGCCCCAGTAAGGGCCAACTGACCTTCAATCAACAAAAGTTCAGCCCGATAGGGGAAAGAAATCTGCCCGCCCGGGGGTTGTCGGCCGTGGGGGCTGGGTAAACTCGCCGCCCGTTTCTCAGACGTGTCGCAGATGTTTCGCAGTGTTCTCTCAGTGCGCTCTCAGCGCCGTCTCAGGCCGGGGCCCGGGGGGAGCCCGCATGGGCCACGGCCGCGCCCGGCGCGCGCCCCGGCCCGCGCGCCTCCGCTCATGTCCCCCCGCTCATGCCCCCGGTCACGCTCCCCCGCTCAGGCCGCGACCATCCGCAGCCCATGGGCGTCGCGGGCCGAGCCGGTGACGTCCGCGAGGAAGCCCTGGGCGCGCGGGGACGCCTTGTCGGTGAGCCAGGCGGGGTCGATGTCGCAGACCAGCAGGCGCACGTCGGTGCCCGCCAGGGCGGGCGGCAGGGTGTGGACGACCGTGGAGGGAAAACTGAGGATCGTACGCCCGACGGGGCCGCGCCGGGCGATGAGTTCCAGCGGCAGATCCGGCCGGACGATCTCCAAGCCGGTCCGCAGGTGCAGGGTGCGCAGCTTCTCGGGGGACTCGCGGCGGTGGGCGAAGTACCGGGTCACGCCGTGGGTGCGGGCCAGGGCCGCGACCGCCTCCAGATAGCGGTCCGGGTCGACCACGCCCGTCTCCACCAGTGAGGTGCCCACCATGTCCGCGCCCTTGGTGATGCGCGGCGGACCGAACCGGGCCCGGGTCCAGCCGAAGGTGTTCGGGGTGACCGTCACCGCCTCCGGTGCCTGTACGGGCATGGCACTGAACACCTCCACCGTACGCCCGCGCGACGGCGTGAGCCGACGGCGGGCCGAGGCGGCGAACGGTGCGAAGAGCACATCGCGCGCCCCCGCCCGGCTGCCGCGCCGGTGCCAGCGGACCAGCCGCTCGCCGCTGCCCAGTTGGGCGACGAACTCCATGGTGGCCGTGCCGTCGTCGACGACGACCAGGTCACGGGCGCGGGCCACGGTCAGCAGCAGCTGTACGTAGCGCGAGAACGGGTCGCCGATGACGATGCGGTCGGCGCTGCGCAGCAGCGAGGAGAGTCCGCCGATGGTGCGCAGCGGGGCGGTGGGCCCGCCGCGCGCCTCCTCCCAGCGCACCCGCATGCCCTCCTCGCGGGCCAGCTCCGCCATCCGGCGCAGCTGGCCGCGCGACATCGGGTCGGTGGGCGAGAGGACGACGACGGTGAGGTCGTCGTGGGCGGCCGCCGCGTCCCCGGGCCCGGACCGCTGGGCCGGCACGCCGTTCAGCAGCGGGCGCGTGGAATGGGCCCACTCCAGCACGTTGAGCAGCTGGACCGGGCTCTCCACGAAGGCGATCGTGGCGGTGGTGTCCCGAGGCACGGCGGCCGGCCCGTCTCAGACCGAGACCGGCGCGCGGTCGGCGTCGGCGGCCTCGGCCTCGGCCTCGGCGACGACACCGCTGACCCGGCGCAGCTTCTTCATCGGGGCGAGCTCCGACTCGTACACCTTCTTGACGCCGTCGCCGAGCGCGGCCTCGATGGTGCGGATGTCGCGGACCAGTCGCTGCAGTCCGCCCGGCTCGACGGAGGCGGCCTGGTCGGAGCCCCACATCGCGCGGTCCAGGGTGATGTGGCGCTCGACGAAGGCGGCGCCGAGGGCGACGGCGGCCAGCGTCGTCTGCAGGCCCGTCTCGTGGCCGCTGTAGCCGATCGGGACGTTGGGGTACTCGGCCATCAGGCTGTTGATGACCCGCAGGTTGAGCTCCTCGGCCTTGGCCGGGTACGTGGAGGTGGCGTGGCAGAGCAGGATGTTGTCGCTGCCGAGCACCTCGACGGCGTGCCGGATCTGCTTCGGGGTGGACATGCCGGTGGAGAGGATGACGGTGCGGCCGGTGGCGCGCAGGGCGCGCAGCAGCTCGTCGTCGGTGAGCGAGGCGGAGGCGACCTTGTGGGCCGGGAGGTCGAACTTCTCCAGGAAGGCGACGGCCTCGGTGTCCCACGGGGAGGCGAACCAGTCGATCCCGCGCTTCTTGCAGTGCTCGTCGATGGTGCGGTACTCCGACTCGCCGAACTCCACCCGGTGGCGGTAGTCGATGTACGTCATCCGGCCCCACGGGGTGTCGCGCTCGATGTCCCACTGGTCGCGCGGGGTGCAGATCTCCGGGGTGCGCTTCTGGAACTTGACGGCGTCGCAGCCCGCGTCGGCGGCGGCGTCGATCAGGGCGAGGGCGTTGCCCAGGTCACCGTTGTGGTTGATGCCGATCTCACCGGTGACGTACACCGGCTGACCCGGTCCGGCGGTACGGCTGCCGAAGGTGCGCAGACGGTTGCTCATGAGGGGGTGTCCTTACTGGGCAGGGGAGTTGTGGAGCGAGGGGGTGTGGTGGAGCTCGGGTCCGAGGAGCCAGGCGGCGATCTCGCGGATCGCGCCCTCACCGCCGGGGGTGGCGGTGACCGCGCGCGCGGCGGCGCGCACGGAGTCATGGGCGTCGGCGACCGCGACCGGCCAGCCGACGAGGGAGAAGCAGGGCAGGTCGTTGACGTCGTTGCCCGCGTAGAGCACCCGCGCCGGGTCGACCCCCGCGTCCTCGCACCACTGCTTGAGGGCGAGGTCCTTGCGGTCGACGCCGTGCAGTACGGGGATCTTGAGCTTGCGGGCGCGGGCGGCGACCACCGGGTTCTGCTCGGTGGAGAGGATGAGCAGCTTCAGGCCGGCGCGGCGCAGGGCCGCGATGCCGAGCCCGTCGCCCCGGTGCACGGCGACGAGTTCGCGGCCCTCGGAGTCGATGAGCACCCGGTCGTCGGTCTGGGTGCCGTCGAAGTCGAGGACGACCGCGTCGACGTCGGCGTGGTCCGGGGTGCGGGCCGGGTCGAGCAGCGGCGCCAGCGCCCGGGCGCGGGCCAGGTCGTGCGGGTCGTCGATCTCAAGGACCCGGGCCGGGTCGGTGCGTACGAGCGCGGTGTGCCCGAAGAAGCGGTGCCGGTGGGTGCGGAAGCCCTCGGCGTCCATGGCGTAGGCGGCGCCGGTCTCCAGGAAGTCCTGGGGGCGGTCCTGGCGGCGCGGGCGGAAGGCCTTGTCGTGGCCCAGGCCCTCGCCGCCCTCCGGTACGGACTCGCGCCAGACGAAGCCGTGGAAGGGGGCGACGGTGACGGCCGTGTCGGCGCCGTCCACGACGACGGCCGCGGCGACCCCGTCCACGTCCTGGTGGGTCAGGAACGGGCTGGTGCACTGCACGAGCAGGACGACGTCGGCGTCCGCGTGCCCTTCGAGTGCGTGCAGCACGGCGGCCTCGCTGGTCGCGGTGTCCCCCGCGATGGCGGCGGGGCGCACGACGACGTGCGCGCCGGCCGCGGCGGCGGCGGAGGCGATCGCCGGGTCGTCCGTGGAGACGGCGACATCGGTGACGTGCCGCGCGGCGAGGCAGGCCCGTACGGCCCGGACGACCAGCGGGACGCCGCCGACCGCGGCGAGGTTCTTGCCGGGGACCCCCTTGGAGCCGCCCCGGGCCGGGATGACGGCCAGGACCTTCTTGGGCAGGGCGTTCATCAGAGTTCTCCCATCCGGCGGATGACCGGGGCCACGCGCTGCACGCCGTGGCGGTAGGCCCCGCGGGCCGCGTCGCGTACGGCGTCGCGCACCAGGCGGCGTACGCCGGTGGCCTCCGCCTCCGCCTCGGGCGCGGCACCCGGCAGCGGGGTGCCGTCGGGGGCGAGGTGGTGGCGGGCGAGGATGCCGGGCAGATAGCCGGGCGCGGTGGCGGGCGTGTAGTAGGGCCGTACGGGCGGCAGGCCGGGGCGGGCGAGGAGGTCCGCGATGCGGGCGCGGGCCGCGTCGAAGGCGGTGGCGTACGCGTCGCCGGGGGCGACGCCCTGGGCGGCGAGCCAGTCGGCGTCGGGGTCCGGGCGGTGGCCGGCGTCCAGCTGGTCCCAGGAGGCGAGGCAGCCCGACCCGATGAAGTGGTGGTTGCCGAGGCCCTCGCGGACGCCCAGGTCGGTCAGGACGGCGGTGGGCACCGAGCGGTGCAGGGATTCGAGGGCGGCCGTCGAGGAGACCGTGACCAGCAGGTCGGTGCGGTCCAGGACCTCGCCCATGTTCCCGTACACCAGACGGAAGTTGGGCGGCGGCTGAAGGGACCGGGCGAGCTTCTGGTAGGGCTGCTCCTCGATGTGCGTGGTGTGCTCGCCGGGCTTGGAGCGCAGTTTGAGCAGCACCTCGCGGCCGGGGTGGCGGTGTGCGTGGGCGATCAGGCGCCGCAGCAGGTACAGCCGGTCGGCGCGGCTCTCGGGCACGGACGGCTGGGCGGCGAAGACGACGGTGTCGCGGCCCGGCTCGGGCCGGTACGGCTCGCCGCCGAGGAACGGCAGGGCGGCCTCGGTCACCGCCGAGGCGTCGGCGCCCACGCCCTCGTACACCGCGCGGAACCGCTCGGCGTCGTACCGGGAGTTGGCGAGGACCACGTCGGCGCCGTGGCGCAGCAGCAGGCCGTCGGCGAGCTTCTCGTAGACGACGCCGACGTAGCCGGTGACCAGGACGGGCCTGCGGGCGCCGGCCGGCCACAGCCGGGCGAGGCCGTGCAGGGCCGCCTGGGCGGCGCCGCCGACCAGCGCGAGGACCACCACGTCGTACGGCTCGCGCTCGACGGCGTGCAGGAACGCGGCCATCGTCACCTCGTGCAGGGCGTCGGCGTCGACGCCGACCTCGGCGAGCTGGCGCGGAGTGGGGGTGGCCCGGCCGCGCAGCAGGAAGCCGCTGAGCTCGGGAGTGCGCTCGGCGATCCGGCGGGCGGTGAGGGCACCCCATTTCCACCGGGTGTCGGAATCGGCGAGAACGGCGATCCGTGGCGGGGTGTCGGTGGGGTTCGTACGTGATGGCACGTCGAAGAAGCTAGGAATCCATTCCGTTTGGCGGCCCAACTGGACCGCAACAGATGGTTAACAGCGCGTCTACGAATGAAGAAAGAGCCCGGAAAGCGAACTGGTTAATAATCCGGTCGCCCAGTGTTCACCCAACATCCCTCGCCCGGACAGGGCGAATGACGCGGCGCCACTTAGCGTCACCCGGGTGGTCAAGCTCTCTGTGGTCGTGCCGTTCTACAACGTGCGGACCTATGCCCCCGACACCCTGAGAAGTCTGCGCGACAACGCGCGTGAGGACTTCGAGTTCCTGCTGGTCGACGACTGCTCCTCGGACGGTACGGCCGCGCTCCTCGCCCGCGCCGAGCGCGAGCTGCCGGGGGCGGTGGTCCTCAGACACGAGAAGAACGGCGGTCTCGCCACCGCGCGCAACACCGGCATCGACGCGGCGCGCGGCGAGTACGTCACCTTCCTCGACGGGGACGACTGGCTCGCGCCCGGCCACTACTCCCGACTGGTCGCCGCCATCGAGGAGTTGGGCTGCGACTTCCTGCGCACCGACCACGTGCAGTGCACCGGCACCCAGCGCTCGGTGCAGCGGGTGCCGCACGGGCGGCGCGGCGAGGTGCTCGACCCGCGCGCGGCGATCCTGCCGACCACCCGCTCGACCTCGGTGGACTACGCGTTCGCCTGGGCCGGGATCTACCACCGGCGCCTGGTCGAGCGGGGTCTGCTGCACTTCACGGACGGGCTGCGCACGGCCGAGGACCGGCCGTGGATCTGGCGGCTGCACCGGGAGGCGGAATCCTTCGCGGTGGTGGGTCTGCTCGGTGTCTACTACCGGCGCGGAGTGGCCACTTCGCTGACGCAGATCGGTGACGTACGCCAGCTCGATTTCATCCGGGCATTCGACCAGGTAATCGAGGAAACAGCTCAAGATCCAAATTCGGCGGAACTGCTGCCGAAGGCGGTACGGACGTACTGCGCCATCATTTCCCACCACCTGGGAAACAGTGAAAGGTTCGAACCGGCCGTGGCACGGAAACTGCGGACAATGAGTGCGGGAGCGCTGAAAAGGATGCCGCAGGACATTCTCAAGGAGGCGCTCGACTCCATGGACTCGGGCCGCGCCTCCCGGCTGCGGCGGCTGCGCGGACGCACGAACTCCCTCACCTCGGCGGGGGCCGCGGCCTGATGCGTACGACTCAGATCTTCCTGGCGACCACGCTGTACGGAGTGGCGACGCTGGCCGCCGCACTCGACAGCGACTGCTTCGGCCCGGCCGACCGCCGACTGCTCCTGGTCAGCAACAACGCCCCGATCCCGGAGACTTCGCCGTCGCTGGACACGATGCCCGGCTTCGAGTCACTGCGGGGGCGCTTCGACGGGGTGCTGTCGTGGAACGAGACCATCGCGCCGATGCACCCGGGCGGCTGGGCGCCGCGCGCCGACGACGTCCCGCTGTGGGAGCGGCAGCTGCGGCGCGCCTGGGACCTCGGGGACGACCGGATCGAGCTGGCCGTCGAGTCCATCCAGGTCAACCCGGCGGGCGCGGTCGCCCAGCTCTTCCCGGACGCGCCGCTGCACGTGTACGCGGACGGGCTGATGAGCTACGGCCCCACCCGCAACAAGCTGGACCCGCTGGTGGGTTCGCGGGTGCGGCGCGTTCTGCACCTGGACCTGGTGCCGGGCCTGGAGCCGCTGCTGCTCGGCGAGTTCGGGGTGGGCGCGGAGGTGATCCCGACGGCGGCCTTCACCAAGGTGGTGGGCGAACTGGCCGCCCAGGGCGACGGGCTCGATGTGCCCGGGGGCGCGGCCCTGCTGCTCGGCCAGTACCTGGCCGCGCTCTCGATCCTCACCGAGGCGGAGGAGGAGAAGCTGCACCTCGCCATGGTGCGGGGCGCGGCCGCGCGCGGCCACCGCCACATCGTCTTCAAGCCGCACCCCTCGGCCCCGCCCGCCTGGTCCGAGTCCCTGCGCACCCAGGCTCAGGAGCTGGACGTCGAACTGACGGTCCTGGAGAGCCCGTTGCTGGCCGAGGTGCTCTACGAGCGCATCCGTCCGGCCCTGGTCGTCGGCTGCTTCTCCACCGCGCTCCTGACCGCGTCGGCGTTCTACGGCATCCCGGTCGCCCGCACCGGCACGGATCTGCTCCTGGACCGCCTCACCCCGTACCAGAACAGCAACCGGGTGCCGGTGACGCTGGTGGACGCGCTGCTGCCGCCGCTGGAGGGCGAGGCGCCCGAGCCGCCGCACGACCTGGCGGAGCTGGTGGCGGCGGTCGGCTACGCGATGCAGTCCGAGATCCGCCCCGATCTGCGCCCCACGGCCGAGCGCTACCTCTCCCGCCGGCTGACCCCGCACACCTGGCGCTACTTCAAGCGCCGCCGCCTGACGACCCTGGCCCTCCCGGGCGCGATCCCGGGCCAGCTCGCCTTCATCCCGCGCAACGCGACGGTACGGAAGCTGGCGCGGCGGGCGCGGGCGGCGGCTCGGCGGGCGCGGGCCGCGTAGGGCACGCGGCGCTCAAGCCCGTCCCGGCCCGCCTCCGTACACCGCCTCCGCCCCCGCGATCACCAGCCGCAGGCCCGCCTCGAAGCGGTCGTCGTAGTCCCCGAAGAGGTCCGGGCCCGCCGCCGCGGCCAGCGGGAAGTCGCCGAGGCGGACCGCGCGGGCCTCGACGTCGAAGGGCTCGGGGCCCATGCCCTGCTCCTCCGCCACGAAGCCCATCGTGTACGAGTACGCGGTCGTCCCGGTCAGCGCCGCGTCCGCCGGGGCGATCCCCGCCGCCCCCATCGCCTCCAGGAGCGCCTCCAGCGAGCGCGCATGGTCGGTGCCGGTGAAGCGGGCGCCCTCGTACACCTTCGCGCCGTCCCGGTAGCTCAGCAGCATCGTGCGCAGCGCCCGACTGAAGCCCGCCAGTTGCTCCTGCCAGGGGGCGCCCGGGGCCATGCCCGGGACGCCGCCCTCGGCCTGTGCCAGGCGGCGGTACATCACCGTCGCCATCTCGTCGAGCAGCGCCTGCTTGTTCTTGAAGTGCCAGTACAGCGCGGGCGCCTGGACCCTCAGCTCCTTGGCGATCGCCCGGAGGGAGAGCCCGTCCAGGCCCACCTCGTTCAGAAGCCGCAGCGCGGTGTCGGCGACCTGCGCCCGGTCGATTCTCGTCGTAGCCACCTTGACAATTTAACACCGTTAAGCACATGCTTCCGGGCATGGCACTTAACAGCGTTAAGGATTCGCTCCCCGCCCCGGCCACCACCGACGTCCTCGTCGTCGGCGCCGGGCCCGCCGGCCTCGTCCTCGCCATCGAGCTCGCCCGGCGCGGCATCGACGCCGTGCTCGTGGAGAAGGGCCCGGCCCTCTTCCCCGGCTCGCGCGGCAAGGGCCTCCAGCCCCGCACCCAGGAGGTGCTGCACGACCTCGGGCTCGCCGACGCGGTCCGCCGGGCCTCGCGCACATACCCCAGAATGCTCGCCTGGGAGGGCCCCGACGGCACCACGCGCGGCCGTGAGTGGGACATGATCGAGCGCTCCGAGCCGACCGGGCAGTCGCCCTACGCGGACGCGGTGCTGATCGGCCAGGCGCACCTCCAGGCGCTGCTCCACGACCGGCTCGTCCGGCTCGGCGGCCGCCTCGTCCTCGACACCGAGCTGACCGGCATCGAGCAGGACGCCGACTCCGTCACCGCGCACTTCGCCGGCGCCCCGGACATCCGCGCCCGCTATCTGGTCGGCACCGACGGGGGCCGCTCCACGGTCCGCCGCCTCCTGGACATCACCATGGCCGGCGAGACCGTCGACCCCAAGCCGCTCCTGGTCGCGGACGTGATCCTCACCGAGAACGCCTTCCCCGACGACCGGAACTGGCATGCCTGGACCACCCACCCGGACGGCGGCGCGGTGCTCTGCCCGCTGCCGGGCACCGAGCAGCTGTTCCAGCTGGTCGCCCAGTACACCGACCCGGCCACCGTCCCGGACGCCACGGACGAGGGCGTACGCAAGCTGCTCGCCGCCCGCACCGCGGTCTCCTCCGAGCAGATAGCCGAGGTCGTCTGGGCCTCCGACTTCCAGCCGCGCGCGGCGCTGGCCGACCGGTACCGCTCCGGGCGCGTCTTCCTCGCGGGCGACGCCGCCCACATCCACTCCCCCGCCGGTGCGCAGGGCCTCAACACCAGCGTCCAGGACGCCTACAACCTCGGCTGGAAGCTGGGCCAGGTGCTGAAGCACGGCGCCCTCGACGCCCTGCTCGACACCTACGAGGCCGAGCGGCAGCCGGTCGCCGCGGGCGTCCTGGGGGTGAGCACCCGGCTGCACCGCGAGGCGCTCCTCGGCCAGGCCAACAGCCGCGGCGACGAGGTCAAGGGCCTCGGCATCGGCTACCGCGGCGGCCCGCTCGCCGAAGGCCGGGCCGGCGCCCTGGAGGCGGGCGACCGCGCCCCCGACGGCACCCTGCCCGAGGGCCGCCTCTTCGACCTGTTCCAGGGCGCCCACTTCACCCTGCTGGCCTTCGACGCCGCACCCCCGGCGCTCGATACGCCGCAGGTCCACGTGTACGAGATGAGCCCGTACGAGACGTACGGCACGGGCCTGTTCCTCGTCCGCCCCGACGGCTACGTCGGCTGGGCGGGCGAGACACCGGAGGGCCTGACCGAGTATCTGGAACGCACGGGCGCGCTCTGAGCCGCCGTCTCAGAACGCCTCGCTCGGCTCGTACGCCCCCCACACCTCCCGCAGCGCGTCGCAGATCTCGCCGACCGTGGCGCGGGCGCGCAGGGCGGTCTTCATGGGGTACAGGACGTTGTCCTCGCCCCGGGCCGCCTCCTGGAGAGCGGCCAGGGCCTCGGTGACCGCGAGGGTGTCGCGGTCGGCGCGCAGCCGGGTCAGCCGAGCCCCCTGCCGGGCCTCGATCGCCGGATCCACCCGCAACGGCGAATACGGCTCCTCCGCGTCGAGCCGGAACCGGTTGAGCCCGACCACCACCCGCTCGCCGCTGTCGGTCTCCTGCGCGATCCGGTACGCCGAGCGCTCGATCTCGCCCTTCTGGAACCCGTGCTCGATCGCGCTCACGGCGCCGCCGAGGTCCTCGACCCGCCGCATCAGCGCGAGCGCCGCCGCCTCCACGTCGTCGGTCATGGACTCGACGACGTACGAGCCCGCGAACGGGTCGACGGTCGCGGTCACATCCGTCTCGTACGCGAGGACCTGCTGCGTACGCAGGGCCAGGCGCGCGCTCTTGTCCGTGGGCAGCGCGATCGCCTCGTCGAAGGAGTTGGTGTGGAGCGACTGCGTACCGCCGAACACCGCCGCCAGGCCCTGCACGGCGACCCGGACCAGGTTCACCTCGGGCTGCTGGGCGGTCAGCTGCACCCCGGCCGTCTGGGTGTGGAAGCGCAGCATCCACGACTTGGGGTCCTTCGCGCCGAACTCCTCCCGCATCACCCGCGCCCAGATCCGGCGCGCCGCACGGAACTTGGCGACCTCCTCCAGGAGCGTCGTGCGCGAGACGAAGAAGAACGACAGGCGCGGGGCGAAGTCGTCCACGTCCATCCCGGCCGCGACCGCCGTCCGGACGTACTCGATGCCGTCGGCCAGCGTGAACGCGATCTCCTGCGCGGGCGAGGCGCCCGCCTCGGCCATGTGGTAGCCGGAGATCGAGATCGTGTTCCACTTCGGCATCTCGGCCCGGCAGTACCGGAAGATGTCCGCGATCAGCCGCAGCGACGGCTTGGGCGGGAAGATGTAGGTGCCCCGGGCGATGTACTCCTTGAGCACGTCGTTCTGGACCGTGCCCGTCAGCTCGCGCGCGGGGACGCCCTGCTCCTCGGCGACCAGCTGGTACATCAGGAGCAGCAGCGCCGCGGGCGCGTTGATCGTCATCGACGTCGAGACCTCGCCCAGCGGGATCCCGTCGAACAGGACCCGCATGTCCTCGACCGAGTCGACGGCCACCCCGACCTTGCCGACCTCGCCGTGCGCGAGCGGCGCGTCGCTGTCGTGGCCCATCTGGGTGGGCAGGTCGAAGGCGACGGACAGGCCCGTGGTGCCGTTGGCGATGAGCTGCTTGTACCGGGCGTTGGATTCGACCGCCGTGCCGAACCCGGCGTACTGGCGCATCGTCCAGGGGCGTGTCGTGTACATCGTCGGGTAGACACCCCTGGTGAACGGATACCCGCCCGGCTCACCCAGCTGCCGGGCCGGGTCCCACCCGTCGAGGGCGTCCGGCCCGTACACCGGGTCGAGGGGCAGACCGCTCTCGGTGCGCCGGGCACCGTCCGACTCGCGCGCCATGTGTTCCGCCTCGCTTCCTCGACGGCTCCTTGCAACCGTTCGGCCCGGGAAACAGTCTCTGGGATCACCAGAGGGAATATCAGGGGGGCGACGATGCGCCGGAACCATCTCACCACTGTCATAGCCAGGACGCTCGCCGCGGCCACCGTGCTGACCGTCACGGCCGCGTGCGGGGCCCAGTCGGACAAGGCGTCGGGGGCCGCCGACCAGAAGCCGGCGGCGGCCGCACCGTCGACGGCGCCGTCGGCCGACACCGCGAACGACAACCAGGCCGACGGAAGCACCGCCAACGGCGCGAGCGAGGCCGACGCCGTGGTCGCCCCGTCCGCCTCCGCCACCACGGCCGCCAGGCCGGCGCCGAAGATCCTGATGGCTTCCGGCGCGCAGGGCGCGCAGGTCAAGGAGCTCCAGGCCCGGCTCGCCCAGGTCGGCTGGTTCGACGACACGCCGACGGGTACGTACGGCAGCGTCACCGCCGCCGCCGTCAAGGGCTTCCAGGGCAAGCGCGGCCTGCCCGCCACCGGCTCCGCCGACACCGCCACCTGGCAGAAGCTCGGCGACATGACGACCAAGCCGACCCGGGAGGAGCTCAGCGGGAAGGCCGTCAACAAGCCCAAGACCAAGCTGGACAAGCGCTGTATGACCGGGCGCGTGCTGTGCATCAGCAAGACCACCCGCACGCTCAACTGGGTGGTCAACGGCAAGGTGCAGTCGTCGATGGACGTGCGGTTCGGCTCGCAGTACACGCCGACCCGCGAGGGCACCTTCAAGGTCTTCCTGAAGAGCAGGAACCACGTCTCGTCGATCTACCACACGCCCATGCCGTACGCGATGTTCTTCAGCGGCGGCCAGGCCGTGCACTACTCGTCGGACTTCGCCAAGCGCGGTTACGCGGGCGCCTCGCACGGCTGTGTGAACGTGCGCGACAAGGCCAGGCTCGCCAAGCTCTTCGACCAAGTGCGGGTCAACGACAAGGTCGTCATCTACTGGTGATCCGGTCGCCGGGCCGGTAGCGGCTCGGCCACAGGAGTGAGGGCGCGGGCGGGACCGGGGGAACGTGTCCCGCCCGCGCCGTTCGCGCCGAGCCTTGGGTACGGGGGGAACCCCGGCTCTGTGCGCCGCCGATGACCAGTCGGCTCACTTCCTACTGCGTCGGCGGGCCGAAAAGTGTCACACCGGGCGGTCGAGCCGGTGTGCGAGCCACTGGTCGGCGCCCCTCACGCCGCGCCGAGCAGCGCCGACGGGTGCTGCGCCGGGACCGCGCGGGAGGCCGGCGGGACGACCGGAACGGCGGGCGGCAGAGTCGGGCCGCTCTGGTCCGCGTCGCCGACGCCCGGGACTCCCGGCAGACCCGGGAGCGCAGGTGAGCCGCTCGCGGGCGGCGTCGACCAGCTCACGGAGGGCAGCTTCAGGACCGAGCCGTCACGGCCGCCCGAGATGCCGCCGTGCCCGCCATGGCCATCCCCCTTGTCGTCGCCGGAGCCGCCCTTGCCGCCCGAGTCGTCCTTGCCCCCGGAGCCGCCCTTGCCGCCCCGGTCCGCCTCCGCGAGGACGGCGTCGCAGAACTGCTTCACTCTCGCGGCGCCCAGAGCGGCGATTTCCAGCCGATTCCGGCGCGTCTGATCAAGGCGTCCCGAGCGGAAGTCGCGGCAGTACTCGACCTTCCTGGAAGCCCAGTCGCCCCTCGCACCCCCGGTCGTGGTCTCGGGGGCGGGCGTCGTCCTCCGGGGCTCGGCGGAGCCCGGCGTGGCGGCGCCGGGAGCACTGGCCTCCCCCGACGGAGTGCGGCCCGGCGTGGGCGACTGCGGGCCGACGGGGTCGCCGGTGCGCGCCGACGGCGAGTCCGAGGCGATCGGCCCCGGGGTCGCGGCGGCCGACACGGACGACACCGGCTCGGGGTCGGCGGTGCCGAGCCCGGGCAGCACGCCGGTCCCGGCGGCCATGGCGACGCCGCCCAGTGCGCATCCGGCCAGTGCGGCGGCCAGGCCGAAGCGGACCGGCCGCAGCCGTCGGGGAGCGCGGGCGCCGCGGGGCTCGCGCCCTACCCGTACGACGGTGTCGCTCCGGGCTCCGGAGGGGGCGCCGGCCTCGGCGCGGGCGCTGCGGAACGCGGCCAGCGCGGCGGCCTCGCCCGGCAGTTCACCGGCGGCCGGGGCGGCGGAGGCGCCCATGCTCTGCCGTACGTCCGGACCGGCCATCGCGCGCAGCACGGCGGAGAGCCGTTCGGCCTGCTCGCGGGCGCGGTCGTCGGCGGGAACGACCGGTTCGCCGCGCAGCAAACGCTCCGCGGCGTCCTCGTCCAGCCATTCGTGGCGCTCGTCGGCCATCACATGTCCTTCTGCGTCGGCGCGCCCGATTGCGTCACACCGCACGACCGGTTCCGTTGCGGCGGCACACCGCCGAGATCCGCCGGGGCGTCCTCCGTCCCCAGCAGTTCGGCCAGCCGCTTGAGGCCGCGGTGGGCGGCCGTCCGCACCGCGCCGGGCCGCTTGCCCAGGGTCTGGGCCGCGGTCTTGGCGTCGAGCCCGACCACCACCCGCAGCACCACGGCCTCGGCCTGGTCCTGCGGGAGCTGCGCGATGAGCGCCATCGTACGTCCGGTGGCGAGGGATTCCATCGCCTCGCCCGCGGTGTCCGAGTCGGCGGCGCGGCCGGTCAGCTCACTCTCGTCGCCGCCCACGGCGGGACGGCGGCCGCGCATCCGGATGTGGTCGAGGGCCCGGTTGCGGGCGATGGTGGCGGCCCAGCCGCGGAACCTGTCCGCGTCGCCGCTGAAACGCTCGATGTCCCGGGCTATCTGCAGCCACGCCTCGGACGTCACGTCCTCCGCGTCGCTCTCGCCGACGAGCGTCCTGGTGTAGCCGAGCAGCCGTGGATGCACCGCGCGGTACACAGCACGGAACGCGCTCTCGTCGCCGCCCTGCGCCGCGAGTATCGCAGCGGTCAGCTCCGCGTCTTCCCCCTGCACTCCCTGCACCCTGCCCTGGTGTCGCAGCCGGTCATCGCTGCCGCGCCGACCGGCGCGAAGGAGCACGCTACGGCCTGGGCGGCGGTTAAGTCCATTACTTGTACAACCCGCAACAATTCACTGACACAGCGCGGTGTGACAGAAAACGCAGCCATGGCGCTGAGAGGAGTACGGGGTCGCCACACGGCCCCGACGGAAGACGGCCGGGGCCTCTCCTGTGGGGGGTGGCGGCCCCGGCCGTCCTTCCGCGCCGACTCCCCCCGCGCCCGCCGCCGGTTGGGTGCCCCGCGACTGAAGTCCGTCGGCGCGCCCCGCCGTCACGGCCCGTCCGCCTCCGACCCCAGCCCCTGCGCGAGCCGCCGCAGCCCCCGGTGCGCCGAGGTGCGCACCGACCCGGGGCGCTTGCCGAGGACCTGCCCGGCCGCCGTGCCGTCGAGCCCGGCCACCACCCGCAGCAGCACCGCCGCGGCCTGTTCGCGCGGCAGGGCGGCGATCAGCTGGAGCGCCCAGCGGGTCGACAGGAACTCCAGGGCCGCCTCGGCGGTGTCCTGGCCGCCCGGCACCTCCAGCGCCTCCTGGTCGAGCCCGACGGTGCGCGGTCTTCGCCTCTGGCGGCGCAGATGGTCCAGGGCGCGGTGGCGCGCGATGGTCGCGGTCCAGCCCCGGAAGCCCGCCCCGTCGCCCCGGAACCGGGCCAGATCACGGGCTATCTCCAGCCACGCGTCGGACGCCACGTCCTCGGCCTCGGCCGCGACCAGGGCCCGCAGCTGGGCGAGCAGCCCAGGCTGAACCAGCCGGTAGACCACGGCGAAGGCCCGCTCGTCCCCCTCCTGGGCACGTGCGACGGCCGCCCCGAGCTCCGCGTCGTCGCTCCGGATCCGGCCACGGCGCTGGTCCCCACCCCTGCCCATGGTCTGTTCTGCGCGCGGGCGGCCGGAAGTGTCACAGCGGGGCCCGGAACCTCACTCCAGCTTGTCGGCGAGCTCCTTGAACTCCTCCCACTCCAGGCCCGGAGTGCGCGGGTCCCACAGCTTCTGGGCGGTGGCGCGCAGCGGCATCCGGATGCCCCGGGCCACCTGGTCCTGGGTCTGGGCGTCGGCGCGGTCGCACCAGACGGCGAACCGGGCGCCGAGCACCTGGTCGGAGTAGCGGTTGGCGACGGGCTTGGTGCCGCGCAGCACCAGCGGCGTCCACTCCTGGTAGATGCGCCGGCCGGTGGGGTACTTGAAGGCGTTGGGCTCGCCCAGGACGTAGTACAGGTACTCGTCGTTGAGGTTGACCGTCTTGCGGCCCTCGGCCAGGTACTCCTCCGGCGGGCGGGCGCCGAGCTCCTTGCCGGTCCAGTACTCGACCTCGCGGGCCGGGTCGGGGGCGACGGAGGTGCCCTTGAAGTAGCCGTCGTTCCAGGCCTTGAACTTCTTGCCGTACGGGCGCAGCGCCGCCGCCCGGTCGTTGAGCCAGCCGGTCGCCAGGTCCGCTATGTCGCCCTTGGCGCCGTACTTGGCGCGCGCGGCGGCGGCCAGGCCCGGGTAGGTGGCCTCCGGGTTCTTGGCCATCAGGGCGAGGTACTCGTCGCCGCCGAGGTGCCAGTAGGCGCCGGGGAACAGGTCCGCGTACTCGCGCAGCAGGTCGTCGACGATCCGCGCCGCGTCCGGGTTCGCGATGTCGACAGCGCCCTGGACCGTCCGGCCCGTGGCGCTGCGCAGCCCGAGCGCGGGGTGGGCCTTGAGCACCGCGCCCAGGTGGCCCGGCGAGTCGATCTCGGGGACCACCTCGATGTGCAGCCGCCGGGCGAGCGCCACGATCCGCTCGACCTCGCGCTTGCTGAGGTGGTCGCGCGAGACGACCTCGGGGTGCGAGGCGGACTCGATCCGGAAGCCCTGGTCGTCGGAGAAGTGCAGACCGAGCTGGTTCATCTTGAGGTCGGCCATCTCGCGCAGCCGGGCCTCGATCCAGCCCGCGGTGAACGGCTTGCGCGCGATGTCCAGGTTGAGGCCGCGCTGCGGGCGGTCGGGCCAGTCCTCGACGACGCCCTCGGGCATCACCCCGCCGCCGCGCAGCGCCTGCTTGAGGGTGCGGGTGCCGTAGAAGACCCCGGCCTCGTCGGGGCCGGTGATCCGCACCGTGCGCTCGCGGGCGGTCAGGGTGTACGACTCGGGGGTGGCCTTGGCCTTCGGGTTCAGGGCCAGCTCGATGTCCCCGGGCCGGGGCGCCGCGCCCTGCACGTACTCCTTGTCGAGCTCCTGCGCGAGCAGCTGGGCCTCGTCCGAGAGCGCCTCGCTGCCGGTGGGGACGACGACGCGGGTGGCGGCGACGGGCCGGAAGCCGGGGCCGCGGGCGGGCTCGTGCTGCCGTACGGAGGGGATCGTGCGGGGCGGCGAGGAGATCGGGTAGATCTGGGCGGGCGAGGAGGAGTCGCCGGGCTTGGGATCGAGGCGGCCGCCGTGGCCGCCGTGGGTGTCGTCCTCGGGCCAGACCAGCACGGTGAGCACGAGGGCGGCCGCGGCCGCGAGGGCGACGCGTGCCACCAGGGCGCCCCGGCTCATCCGGACCGTCCGGTCACCACGGGCGCCGTCGGCGCCGCCGGCACTCCTGGACTGCGACATCACTCAGAATCCTCCCATACGGGAACAACCACGGCGAAGGCGAGGCGAGGAACCCGGGAGGCGTCCACCATGCGCACCTCACCCCTCACGTCCGGGTGAAATTCGCGCAACCGTCGGGCACCCTCCACCGCGCCTCGATAGCGTGGCGGCACTCCCACCTCTTCTTCACCTCCCGCCTCTCTGCTGTCTCTCCGCCGGCGCGCACGAAGCCGTCGCCGGCCGCCGTTCGTCGTTCGTTCTAGGAGCCCACGCTGTCCAGCGAATCCCACGCCGGCCCCCGGAAGCGACCGCCGCCACTTCATCACACTCCCCGCTCCACGGGCCGCCCGGCGATAACGGGCCAGATCAACGTCAACCCGGTCATTCCGGGCCCGTACGAGCCGGTCGAGGACGGCCTGACGCGGTTCAACCACGCCCCCGGGGCAGCCGCCGAAGCCGTGCTGCTCGCCTGCTGCGCCAGCCGCCGCTGGGCCCTGCGGGTGGCCGCCCACCGCCCCTACCCGGACCTGGACGCGCTACTGGCCGCGGCCGACGAGGCGAGCTACGACCTCTCCCCCGACGACCTCACCGAGGCGCTGGCCGACGAGCGCTCGCCGGGCCTCGACCGCACGGCCCCGCAGGCGGCCCACACCGCGCTGCGGGCCGCGCACGCCGCGTACGAGAGCCGGTTCGGGCACGCCTTCGTGATCTGCCTGGAGGGACGGCGACCCACCGAACACCTGAACGAGATGCTCGGGGGCATCCGGGTGCGGATGACCAACGAGCAGGACGAGGAGCGGTCCATCGCCGCCGACGAGCTGCGCCGACTCGCCCGTGCTCGGCTCGCCCATCTCATGACCAACCATCCGGAACCGGACACGGCGGGCGCGCCCCGCTGAACCCGCCCCCACCACCGGCCCCGTGACGGCCCGTCCGGGCCCTTCCGTAGCCCGTCCGTGGCAGATTGATTGCCTGTTTGATCACACCTGAGGACCCCGCGCGAACGAACCGACATCTCGTCGCTACGATGACCGGGGCCGGTGGACCGTACCCGGCCGGGTCAGACCGACAGTCAAGCCGGCCGGCCCTAGTCCCCGCTCCCGGAGGGTTTTTCCGTGCCGGCTGGAACGCTGTACCGCGGCCGGGAAGGTATGTGGTCGTGGGTGGCTCATCGAGTCACCGGTGTCCTCATCTTCTTCTTCCTGTTCGTCCATGTCCTCGACACCGCTCTCGTGCGTGTCTCCCCCGAGGACTACGACAAGGTCGTCGCTACCTACAAGACGCCCATCGTGGCTCTTTTGGAGTACGGCCTCGTCGCCGCCATCCTCTTCCACGCGCTCAACGGTCTCCGCATCATCGCGGTGGACTTCTGGGCCAAGGGTCCGCGCTACCAGAAGCAGATGCTGTGGTCCGTCGTGATCATCTGGGTCCTTCTGATGATCGGCGCGCTGTACCCCGTGCTCGGTCACGCCACCCGTGAACTGATCGGGAGCTGAGGTCTGACATGTCTGCCGAAACCACTTCCGCGATCGGCGAGGTCGAGGCCACCGGCCTGTACGACGCCGACAACCCCGCGCCGCTCATCGAGGCCCCGCGCAAGCGGACCAAGAGGACGCCGAAGTCGACCCGTACGAACTTCGAGCTGTACGGCTGGCTGTTCATGCGGCTGTCCGGCGTCGTCCTGGTCGTCCTCGTCGTCACCCACCTGTGCATCCAGCTGGTGCTCGACGGCGGTGTCTCCAAGATCGGCTTCGCCTTCGTGGCGGGCCGCTGGGCCAACCCGTTCTGGCAGGTCTGGGACCTGGCCATGCTGTGGCTGGCGATGCTCCACGGCGCCAACGGCCTGCGTACGGTCATCAACGACTACGCGCAGCGGGACAACACCCGCTTCTGGCTGAAGATGCTGCTCTACACCGCCACGGTGTTCACCGTCCTGCTGGGCACGCTGGTGATCTTCACCTTCGACCCGAACATCCGCCAGGCCACGGGCTGAGGGACTGAGGAATTCTCTGATGAAGATCCACAAGTACGACACCGTCATCGTCGGCGCGGGTGGCGCCGGTATGCGCGCGGCCATCGAGTCGACGAAGCGCAGCCGCACCGCGGTGCTGACGAAGCTCTACCCCACCCGCTCCCACACGGGCGCGGCGCAGGGCGGCATGGCCGCCGCGCTCGCCAACGTGGAGGAGGACAACTGGGAGTGGCACACCTTCGACACGATCAAGGGTGGTGACTACCTGGTCGACCAGGACGCCGCCGAGATCCTCGCGAAGGAGGCCATCGACGCCGTCCTCGACCTGGAGAAGATGGGCCTGCCGTTCGGCCGGACGCCCAAGGGCGAGATCGACCAGCGCCGCTTCGGCGGTCACTCCCGCAACCACGGCGAGGCTCCCGTCCGCCGCGCGTGCTACTCGGGCGACCGCACCGGCCACATGATCCTCCAGACGCTGTACCAGAACTGCATCAAGGAGGGCGTGGAGTTCTTCAACGAGTTCTACGTCCTCGACCAGCTCATCGTCGAGGTCGACGGCGTCAAGACGTCCGCGGGCGTCATCGCGTACGAGCTGGCCACCGGCGAGATCCACGTCTTCCAGGCGAAGTCCGTGATCTACGCGTCCGGCGGCACCGGCAAGTTCTTCAAGGTGACCTCCAACGCGCACACCCTGACCGGTGACGGCCAGGCCGCCTGCTACCGCCGGGGCCTGCCGCTGGAGGACATGGAGTTCTTCCAGTTCCACCCGACGGGCATCTGGCGCATGGGCATCCTGCTGACGGAGGGCGCCCGCGGTGAGGGCGGCATCCTCCGCAACAAGGACGGCGAGCGCTTCATGGAGAAGTACGCGCCGGTCATGAAGGACCTCGCGTCCCGTGACGTCGTCTCGCGCTCCATCTACACCGAGATCCGTGAGGGCCGCGGCTGCGGTCCCGAGGGCGACCACGTCTACCTCGACCTCACGCACCTCCCGCCGGAGCAGCTGGACGCCAAGCTCCCGGACATCACGGAGTTCGCGCGGACGTACCTGGGCATCGAGCCGTACACGGACCCGATCCCGATCCAGCCCACCGCGCACTACGCCATGGGCGGCATCCCGACCAACGTCCAGGGTGAGGTCCTCAGCGACAACACCACGGTCGTGCCGGGTCTGTACGCGGCCGGCGAGGTCGCCTGCGTCTCGGTGCACGGCGCCAACCGCCTGGGCACCAACTCGCTCCTGGACATCAACGTGTTCGGCAAGCGCGCGGGCATCGCGGCGGCGGAGTACTCGGCGAAGGCCGACTACGTCGAGCTCCCGGAGAACCCGGCGGAGCTGGTGGAGACGCAGGTCAAGCGCCTGCTGTCGTCGACCGGCACCGAGCGGGTCGCGGTGATCCGCAAGGAGCTCCAGGAGACGATGGACGCCAACGTCATGGTCTTCCGCACCGAGCAGACGATCAAGACGGCCGTGGAGAAGATCGCGGAGCTCCGCGAGCGCTACAAGAACGTCTCGGTCCAGGACAAGGGCAAGCGGTTCAACACCGACCTCCTGGAGGCCATCGAGCTGGGCAACCTGCTCGACCTGGCCGAGGTCATGGCCGTCTCCGCCCTGGCGCGCAAGGAGTCCCGCGGCGGTCACTACCGCGAGGACTACCCCAACCGCGACGACGTCAACTTCATGCGCCACACCATGGCGTACCGCGAGGTCGCGGACGGCGGCGAGGACTCGATCCGACTCGACTACAAGCCCGTCGTCCAGACCCGCTACCAGCCGATGGAGCGTAAGTACTGATGGCCACCCCCACTCTGGACAAGGCGGAGGCGGGCTTCGCCGACTCCCCGTACATCACGGTCACCTTCCGGATCCGCCGGTTCAACCCGGAGATCTCGGACGAGGCCTCCTGGCAGGACTTCCAGGTCGAGATCGACCCGAAGGAGCGCGTGCTCGACGGTCTCCACAAGATCAAGTGGGACCTCGACGGCTCGCTGACCTTCCGGCGCTCGTGCGCGCACGGCATCTGCGGTTCGGACGCCATGCGGATCAACGGCAAGAACAGGCTCGCCTGCAAGACGCTGATCAAGGACCTGAGCCCGGAGAAGCCGATCACGGTCGAGGCCATCAAGGGCCTGACGGTCCTGAAGGACCTGGTCGTGGACATGGACCCGTTCTTCCAGGCGTACCGCGACGTGATGCCCTTCCTCATCACGAAGGGCAACGAGCCGACGCGCGAGCGTCTGCAGTCCCCCGAGGACCGCGAGCGCTTCGACGACACCACCAAGTGCATCCTGTGCGCCGCGTGCACGTCGTCGTGCCCGGTGTTCTGGAACGACGGCCAGTACTTCGGCCCGGCGGCGATCGTCAACGCGCACCGCTTCATCTTCGACTCGCGTGACGAGGCCGCCGAGCAGCGCCTGGAGATCCTGAACGACAAGGACGGCGTGTGGCGCTGCCGCACCACGTTCAACTGCACGGACGCCTGCCCGCGTGGCATCGAGGTCACCAAGGCGATCCAGGAAGTCAAGCGCGCGCTGATCACGCGTCGCTTCTGACCTTCCGCCAGGATGTACGTGCACGAGGGCCCCGCCACCCGGAATCCGTTCCGGGCGGCGGGGCCCTCGCCGTGTCTCAGGGCCGCTCCTCCGCGACCACCATGATCCGCCGCAGCATGTCGTTGAGCCGGTCGCGCTCCTCCTCGCTGAGGACACCGAGCAGCCGGTACTCCTCGTGGCCGAGGACGTCCATCGCGCCCATCCAGGTCGCCCGGCCCGACTCGGTGAGCTCCACGTGGACCCTGCGGCGGTCGGTGGTGGAGGGCGTGCGGCGGACGAACCCGCGCCGCTCCAGCGCGTCGAGGCGCCCGGTGACGGACGCGGGCGCCAGGTCCAGGTCGGTGGCGAGCTGCGACGGCGTCGCCGTGCCACCCCGCCCCGCCAACTTGTGCAGCGTGTCGAACTCCGGCCGGTCGAGCGCGAAGTCGACCAGGGACTGCTCCCGTACGCGCTGGAGGTGGACGGAGAGCTTCTTCATCCGCGTCACCGCGCCCTCGACGGCCGGGTCAAGACCCGGCAGCACCGGCAGCCACTGCTCCACGTGCCCGTCGGTCCAGTCCCGCTGCCCCTCGGCCCCTTCTGCGCGCTCCATGTCTTGATCGTACGTACGCGGCCACCCCACCCGCTCCTTCGGTGCCATATATTTCGTTGACGAATTATTCGGTGCCGAAATATATTCCTGGGCATGCCACCACTGCCCCATCCCCTGCGCACGCGCGCGTTCCGGCTGCTCTTCATCGGCCGCTGCCTGTCCCTGCTCGGCGACGCCGTGATCCCGGCCGCGCTCGCCCTCGCCGTCTACATCGCGACCGACTCCACCGCCGCCCTCGCGATCGTGCTCGGCTGCTCGATGGTCCCCAAGCTGCTGCTCCTGCCCTTCGGCGGCGTCATGGGCGACCGCTTCAACGCCCGTACGGTCGCACTCACCACCGACCTCGTCCGCTGCGCCACCCAGCTCTTCGTCGGCGTCGAACTGCTCGGCGGCGACCCCCAGCTGTGGCAGATCGCGCTCGCCGAGGCGATCGGCGGCTCCGCCTCCGCCTTCGCGATGCCCGCGATGGCGCCGCTGATCACCGGCACGGTCGAGGAGGAGAACCGGCAGCGCGCCAACGCCCTGATGGGCGTGGTCAACAGCGCGACCCGGCTGGGCGGCCCGGCGCTCGCCAGCGTACTCATCCTGACCGCCGGGCCCGGCTGGGCCTTCGTGCTCGACTCCGCCTCCTTCGCGGTGAGCGCGGCCCTGCTGAGCGCGCTCCGGGTGCGGCACGTGCCGCTGGTCCGGCGCTCGCTCACCGCCGACCTCAAGGAGGGCTGGAGCGAGGTGCGCTCGCGGGACTGGTACTGGACCAGCCTGTTCGCCCACTCCGCCTGGAACGGCGCCGCCGCCGTCCTGATGACGCTCGGACCGGCCATCGCCTTCAAGGAGTTCGACGGCAAGACGTTCTGGCTGGCGTTCATGCAGGCGGGCGCCGTCGGCCTGCTGCTCGGCTCGCTGATCGCCGGGCGCGCCCGGCCTAGGCGCCCCATCCTGACGGCCAATCTGGGCCTGGCCGCCTACGCCCTGCCGCTCACCCTGCTCGCGCTCTCCGCCCCGGCGCCGGTCACCATCGTCGGCTACGGCATCGCCCAGCTCGGGCTCGGCTTCCTCTCGCCGGTCTGGGAGACCGCGGTGCAGTCGGCGATCCCCAGCCACACCCTGGCCCGCGTGACCTCGTACGACTGGCTGCTCTCCCTGGCGGCGATGCCCGTCGGGTACGCGCTGGCCCCGCTGGCCGCCGACGCCTGGGGGCCCGAAGTGCCGCTGCTGGCCGCCGCGCTGGTGGTGGGCGGAGCCTGTCTGGCGACGGCGGCGGTGCCGGGGGTACGCCGGTTCGGCCGCCCCGTGGAGGACGCTCCCGTACTCTCCTCCACACCGGCTTGAACATGTTCAAAATGAGGTCTACTCTCCAGACAACAGCTTCTTGAACGTGTTCAGGAAGGCTCCGAGAAGGGGTGGGAACATGGACCTCACAGTCGTCGCGTACGTCATCTACCTGCTGGTCAGCGTCGCGTTGACGGTCTGGGTGGCGCGTACGCTCAGCCGCAACGGCCGCGTCTTCCTCGCGGACGTCCTCGGCGACGAGAAGCTCGCCGACGCGGTCAACCACCTGCTGGTGGTCGGTTTCTACCTGGTGAACCTGGGCTTCGTCGCCCTCTACCTCCAGGACGACGGCGGTATCGACAACGCCCGGCAGGTCTTCGAGGCGCTGTCGAAGAAGCTCGGCGTGGTGCTGCTCGTGCTCGGCGTGATGCACCTGGGCAATGTGTACGCGCTCAACAGGTTCCGCCGCCGGGGCCTGATGGAGCGGGAGCAGAACCCGCCGGTGCCGCCGCAGGGCTTCACCGGGAACCAGGGCCCGTGGGCCGCGCCGGTCGCCGGGGCCTGAGCCCGATGCCCACCGCCACCACCGCCGACCGGGGCGCCACGCGCGCCCCGGTCCGCCGGCTCACCGTCCTGTACGACGCCCACTGCCCGCTCTGCGCCTTCCTGCGCGGCTGGCTGATGAAGCAGCGTCAGCTGGTCCCGCTCGACCTGGTGCCCGCCGGGTCCGCCGAGGCCCGCCACCGCTTCCCCCACCTCGACCACGCGGCCACCTTCGAGGAGATCACCGTCGTCGCCGACGCCGGACAGGTCTACCGGGGCCCGGCCGCCTGGGTCGTCTGCCTGTGGGCGCTGCGCGAGTACCGGCCCATGGCCCACCGCTTCAGTACCCCGGCCGGGGCGCGGTTCGCGCGCGGCGCGGTGATCGCCGCCTCCCGCTACCGCGAGTCCCACCGCGACCGCCGGGTGGCGGGCGCGGGCGGCGGCGCCTACCGCCGCGAGGACGGCTGGACGTACGACCCGCGCGGGGGCTGGGCCTACACCGGACCGGCAACCTGCGACAGCGGCTGCTCCGCGGCCGATTAGGCTCGTGCCGTGCCAGCAGAGAACGCGCGCGTGCCCGCAGAGTCCGAGCTCCCCAAGAGCGAGTCCGAGCTTGCCAGGAGCGAGCAGAGTCCCGCCAAGGGCGAGCAGACCCGCACCCTGATCCTGGAGACCGCCATGCGGCTGTTCCAGGAGCTGGGTTACGACAAGACGACGATGCGGGCCATCGCCAAGGAGGCCGGGGTCTCGGTCGGCAACGCGTACTACTACTTCGCCGGCAAAGAGCATCTGATCCAGGGGTTCTACGACCGGATCGCCGCCGAGCACCAGGCGGCGGTCCGGGATGTGCTGGAGCGCGAGACGGATCTGGAGGCGCGTCTGGCCGGGGTGCTCAGCGCCTGGCTCGACATCGCGGCCCCGTACCACGAGTTCGCCGCGCAGTTCTTCAAGAACGCGGCGGACCCGGACAGCCCGCTCAGCCCCTTCTCGCCGGAGTCCGAGCACGCCCGCGAGGCGGCCATCGACGTGCACCGCGAGGTGCTTGCGGGGACCAAGACCAAGGTTCCGGCCGAACTCGTGGACGTGCTGCCCGAGTTGATGTGGCTCTCCCAGATGGGCCTGGTCCTGTACTGGGTGTTCGACCGCTCCGAGGGCCGCGAGCGCAGCTACCGGCTGGCCGCGCGCGGCGCCAAGCTCACCACGCGCGGCGTGGCGCTCGCCCGCTTCCGGGTGCTGCGCCCGCTCGTCCACGAGGTGCACGAGCTGTTCACGGACTTCCTGCCGGGCATGGCCCAGACGGTGACGGCCCGGAAGAAGAAGCCGTGACGGCGACCGTGCCCGGGGCCGCAGCCCCGGGCACGCCGACTCAGATCCAGCCCAGCTCCCACAGCCGCCACACGCCGGTGCCGTCCGACAGGTACTGGAGGCCGCCGACGCTGCGGCTGCTCACCACATAGTCCTTGCCCTGCCACAGCGGGATCAGCGGCACATCCTCGGCGACCTTGTCCTGCAGCGCCTTGAAGTCGTCGGCGGTGCGGCCCCGGTCGCTGTACTGCTGGGTGCGCTGGATGATCGCGTCGACGGCCTTGTCCGAGTACCCGGTGTGCAGGCTGTTCCCGGTGCCGACGAGCGGCTGGCTGAAGTTGTCCGGGTCCGGGAAGTCCGCGACCCAGCCCGCCGTGTACGCGTCGTACACCCCGGCCGCGTAGTTCTTCTGCATCTTGGTCCAGTCGGACTCGGCGAGCAGGTCGACCTCGAACAGGCCGCCCTTCTCCAGCTGCTTCTTGAGCAGTTCGGCCTCGGCGCCGTTGGGCCCGAGCTTGCGGTACGCGAGCGTGAACTTCACCGGGGCATGCACGTCCGCCGACTTCAGGAGGCCCTTCGCCTTCGCCACGTCCACCCTGGGGTAGGCGTCGAAGAAGGCCGTGCTGTGGCCGGTGAAGCCCTGCGGGATCAGCGAGAACAGCGGCTCGACGGTGCCGTCGTAGACGCCGGCGGCCAGCGCGGGCCGGTCGATCAGCGCCGCCAGCGCCTGGCGGACCTTGGCCTTGGCCAGCGGGTGGCCGGGGCGGACGTTGATGTTCAGGTTGCGGGTCTCGGCGCCGGGCGTCTCGCTGATGCGGATGGCCGGGTCGCCGGGCGACAGCTTGGCGAGCACCTTGGGCGGCATCTGGCGGTGCGCCACCTCGACCTGCTTGGCCGTCCATGCCTCGTTGAGCTGGTCGGACTCGGTGAAGTAGCGGACCTGGACGGGCAGCCCCTTCTTGGTGACCGCGCCCCGGTAGTCGGGGTTCGGCTCCAGGGCCGCGCTCTGGCCCTGCTTGTACGACTTGAGCAGGTACGGGCCCGAGCCGACCACGCCGTTGCCCTTGCGCAGTGACTTCTCCGGGTACGCGCTGCTGTCGACGATCGACCCGGCGCCGGTCGCGAGCTTGGACGGGAAGGTCGCGTCCTTGGTCTTCAGGTTGAAGGTGACGGTGTCACCGTCGGCCTGGACCGAGCCGAGGGAGGAGAGCAGCGGGGCCGGGCCCACATCGCTTTTGATCTTCAGCACCCGGTCGAAGGAGAACTTGACGTCGGCGGCGGTGACCTTGCGCCCCGACGAGAACTTCAGACCGTCGCGCAGCTCGCACTGATACGTCGTCAGCTTCAGCCCGATGAACTTGCAGCCGCGGGCCGCGTCCGGCACCGGCACCGCCGAGCCCGGCTTGAAGGTGAGCAGCGTCTGGTAGACGTTGCTGTAGAGCGCCCAGGAACCGGCGTCATAGGCGCCGGCCGGGTCCAGGGACGTGATCGCGTCCGTCGTCCCGACCGTGATCGGGTCCTTCTTCTGTCCATCGGACGGCAGCAGTTGCCATCCCCCCACACCGGCGACCACCAAAACCGCGCATATCGCCAGAACCCGCATACGGATCGACCGCATCGCCGTGCTCTCCTCGGAACGCCCACCCCTTCAGGCGTGCCCGACCCCCCGGGCACACCTGTGATGGCGATCACCCAATCACACGGGTTTCACATTCGGAAGAGGAAATCTTCACTACACAGCTACTCGTTAGCCGCACGTGACAAGGGGATCGCACCTAGTCGTTAGCGGTCCGTGACCCGGGAACCGTCGGCTTCCGCGCGCAGTTGACGTACGGAACGGAACCCGATGAGGCCGACACCCGTCCCCAGGAGAAAGGACACGACGGCGAGGGTGAGGTGCACCCAGAAGTACGCCGTCGGGTCGCCCGCGTCGTCGAAGGCCAGCCCGCTGCCGTCCTTCCACAGGTTCTTGACGAAAGTGATCCAGATGATCCAGCTCCACGCTCCGAACGCGAGCAGGAACCAGGAGACGCGGTTGCTGAGCTTCATGGATTCAGTATCACCGGGGCGAAGCGGGCGCAGCCGGGCGGGTGGCGGCTCCCGGCGGGTCACCCCTCCGGTGTTCGGATCGGCGCCCCGGACCTGTAATTTCTCGTGCGTGTCTGCTGTGAAGAAGCCCGCGAAAATCGCACTGGCGGTCGCCGTCGCCGCGCTGCTGCCCGCGCTCGCCTCCGCGCCCGCGTCGGCACTGCCGAACGACGACAAACCGGGCACCCAGGGCCAACCCGGCAAGCCGACCGACCCCGGCAGGGCGGGGAAGACCCGCAAGGACCCCGACCCGCCGCCGGCCGCCATGTCGAAGGTCGGCGGCGCGCTGCTCGGGCAGCCCGGCACCCAGGTGAAGCTCGGGCCGGGGGCGCCGGTGCTGCCGATGGAGCTGACGGGCCGTTCGTGGATCGTCGCGGACGCGGAGAACGGCCAGGTGCTCGCCTCGCACAACGCGCACTGGCGGCTGCCCCCGGCCTCCACCCTGAAGATGCTCTTCGCGGACACCGTGCTGCCGAAGTTCCCCAAGACCGACGTGCACCAGGTCAGCCCGGCCGACCTCGACGGCGTCGGCGAGGGCAGCAGCCTGGTCGGGGTCAAGGAGAACCAGCCGTACACCGTGCACGACCTGTGGCTCGGCGTCTTCCTGCGCTCCGGCAACGACGCCGTGCACGTCCTGTCGGCGATGAACGGCGGCGTGCCCAAGACCGTCCAGGACATGCAGGCACACGCCGACGACCTCCAGGCGCTCGACACCCACGTGGTCTCGCCGGACGGCTACGACGCACCCGGCCAGGTCTCCAGCGCGTACGACCTCACCCTGTTCGCCCGCTCGGGCCTGCAGAAGAAGGACTTCCGCGAGTACTGCTCCACCGCCTCCGCCAAGTTCCCCGGCGCCGCGGGCAAGAACAACGAGCGGGACTACTTCGAGATCCAGAACACCAACCGGCTGCTCACCGGCGACAACGGCCTCATCCCGTACAAGGGCATCGCGGGCGTCAAGAACGGCAACACCACCAACGCGGGCGCGACCTTCACCGGCGTCGCCGAGCGCGACGGCCGGGTGCTGCTCGTCACCGTGATGAACCCGGACTCCTCCGAGGGCCAGGCCGTCTACAAGGAGGCGGGCCGCCTCCTCGACTGGGGCTTCACGGCGGCCGGCAAGGTCACCCCGGTGGGCGAGCTGGTCGCGCCCAGGTCGGCGGCCTCGACCGGCGCCCCGCAGGGCTCGCAGCCCTCTGCGGACGGCACCGCCCGCGACACCGCCAAGGCGGCGGTCACCGCCCGCAAGGGGCCCGGCGCCGGCGGCATCGGCACCGCGCTCGCCATCGCGGGCGGCGCGCTCCTGGTCGTCGCCGCCGGGGTGTTCCTGCTCAATCGGCGCTGGCCCCTGCCGGAGCTGGTGCGCCGGAAGCGGTGAGCTCGGGGTCGTCCGCCTTGGCCGGGGTGGCCGTCCAGGCGGCGCAGAACAGCAGCAGCTTCGCGGTGAAGTTGATCCACAGCAGCAGCGCGATGGGCACCCCGAAAGCCCCGTACATGCTCTTGCCGGCGACCCCCTGCATATAGCCGCCGAGCAGCAGCTTCAGCAGCTCGAACCCCACCGCGCCGATGATCCCGGCGGTCACCAGATGGCGGCGCGGCGGGGAGACCCCGGGCAGCAGGGTCAGTACGTACATCAGGACCAGGAAGTCGGCGGCGGCCGCCACCGCGATCGCCACGATCCGCAGGAACACCCGGCCGACGCCGTTCTCGTCGATGCCCAGCTGGTCGGCGGTCCAGCCGACGGCCGTCGAGCCGATCGAGGACGCGGCGAACGAGGCGAGCCCCGCGCCGCCGAGGCCGACCAGCACCCCGCCGTCCTTGAGCATCCGCAGGAACGGGTTCCCGTCCTCCTCGTCGTCCCGGTCCCACACCGCCCGCAGACAGCCGCGCATCGCGCCGATCCAGCCGATGCCGGTGAACAGCAGCAGCGCCCCGGCGACCACCCCGATCGTGCCCGCGTTGCGGGTCAGGTCCTGGAGGTCGAGCTGGTCGGAGATGCCGGGGACCTGCTCGGTGAGGTTCTTCTGGAGCTTCTCTACGCGGCCCGGGGTGAGCACGGCGGCGGCGATCGCCGCGCTCACCGTGAGCAGCGGGAACAGCGCGAGGAAGCTGATGAAGGTGATCGCGGCGGCGAGCCGGGACCAGCGCACCCGGTCGAGCCTCTCGTACGAACGCCAGGCGTGCGTCCGCATCAGCCGGACCACCCAGGGCCCGACGACGGGAAGATTTTTCAGCCAGTCCATGACGTCCGAGTACCCTCCTCACCACGGAAGACAAGCGTCCGTGTCCCCCAAAAGCGCAAGCCGGTGGCGAGCGCCATGCCGAACACCGCGCCCGAGAGCGTGTCGGCGCGCGGCGAGGTGAAACCGAGGCCGTAGTGCGTGACGGTCAGACAGAGCAGCTGCACCAGCGCGCCCGCGAGGTTCACCGCGAAGAACACGGCGTACTCGCGGCCCCCGGCCCGGCTGCCCCGGTACGTACCGAAGGCGTTGCCGAGGTACGCGACGGTGCACCCCGCCGCGAAGGAGAGGCACTTGGCGGTGACCGGGTCCCACGCCAGGCCCGACCGCAGCCAGACGAAGAGGCCGAGGTCGACGGCGTACGCGCAGATCCCGGCCAGCGCGAAGCCGACGAGCTCGGCCCGGCGCACGCCTCCGCGCGCCCCGCGCGCCCGCGTTCCCGCCCCCGCGGCACGCCTCACAGGTCGGCCACCGCGAGCCCGTACAGCGCGACCCACACCAGACCGATGACCAGCAGGGCCCGGTCGTGCAGGACCACATCCTCGGGGGCGCCCGCGCTCCCCCGGTCGGCGAACACGGCGTACCGCAGGATCCCGCCGATGAACGGGACCATCGACAACTGCCGCCACGGCAGCAGCGAGCCGCCCGCGACGCCGCCGCTCTCCAGCGCCCACATGCAGTACGCGAGGACCGCGACGCCGGCCGCGAGCTGCCAGACGAACCGCAGATAGCCGGTGGTGTACGCGTCGAGGAGCGCCCGGGTCGCGCCGCCGCGCCCCTCCATCTGGACGGCTTCGGAGTACCGCTTGGCCGCGACCATGAACAGCGCGCCGAACCCGGCGGTGATCAGGAACCAGCGCGAGAGCGGGATCGCGAGCGCGACCCCGCCGATCATGGCCCGCATCAGGAACCCGGCGGTGACGACGACGAGGTCGACGACGAGGACGTGCTTGAGCTTGACGCAGTAGGCGAGCTGCATCACCACGTAACCGGTGAGCAGGGCCGCCGTCATGGCGTTGCAGGTGAGGGCCGCGCCGATCGGGGCGAGCAGCGCGAGCAGCCCCCCGACGGCGTACGCGACCGGCACCGGCACCTGCCCGGTGGCGACCGGGCGGTGGCACTTCTGCGGATGCGCGCGGTCGGCGACGGCGTCGCGCGCGTCGTTGACGAGGTACACGGCGGAGGCGGCGGCCGTGAACAGCACGAAGACCAGGGCGAGTTGGTGCAGGGTGTGACGCGAGTCCAGTTGCCCGGCGGCGGCGGGCGCGGCGGCCACGAGCACGTTCTTGATCCACTGCCGGGGCCGCGCGGTCCTGAGCACACCGCCGGGCACCCCGAGCGCGCGCCGCCCCGGGTGCCGGGCCACCCGCTCTTCGAGGACGACGAGCCCGGGGCGGGTCATGAGGGGGCTCCGAGGGGGGCGGGCCGCCCGGTCGGCCGGAGCGCGGCCCCCGCCGGGGGGTGTGGACGGACCGGGGATTGCGGGTGCCCCAAGGACTGCGGGCGGCCCAGGGGTTCCGGGCGGCCCAGGGCTTGCGGGCGGCCCAGGGCTTGCGGGCGGCCCAGGGCTTGCGGGCGGCCCATCCACCCCGCCCCCAGCCGGGCCGTGACCCCGCCGAGGAGGGCTCCGACCAGCACGTCCGAGGGGTAGTGGACGCCGGCCACCAGCCGGGACACACACATCGCGGCCGCGAGCGGCGGCACGAGCCGCGCCCCGGCGGGCCGCAGTGCGCCGTACGCGACGGCCGCCGCGGCCGCCGAGGTGGCGTGCGAGCTGGGGAACGAGTGCCGCCCGGCGGTGCGCACCAGCGGCTCCAGGGCGGCCAGTCGCGGCCGGGGCCGCCGCACCACCCGCTTCACACCCATGCTGGCCAGCTGCGCGGCCCCGACCAGGGCCGCCCCGCGCAGCCAGCCCCGGCGCCGCTCCCGGTCGACGGCGGCGGCGAGCGCCCCGCCCGCCAGCCACACCGCCCCGTGCTCCCCGGCGAGCGAGAACGCGCGGGCGACGGCGGCCACCCGTGGCTGCGCCCCGCAGTCGCGCAGCGCCGACAGCAGCCGGTGGTCCGCGTCGGAGTACCGCATCCGCCACCCCAGTTCCGTGAGACAGTCCCGCCGATCGGCCGTCAGCCGTACGCGACTCTCCCCGGCGGCGACGCCAGATGCGCGTCAATGCCGCTTGACACTCACTCAATCACCCATTTCGGTGAGTATCACAATGAATAGGGCATAACACCGCACAGAGAACAGAACCACCGTTACGGTCGCTCCCATGCCTGCCGCCACTCCCCCCACCCCCGTGACCGGCTGGGGCCGCACCGCCCCGACGGCCGCCCGGCTGGTCCGCCCGCGTACGTACGAGGAGGCGGTGGCCGCGGTCCTCGCGGGCGGGACGCGCGGGTCCATCGCACGGGGCCTGGGCCGGGCGTACGGCGACGCGGCGCAGAACGCGGGCGGCGCCGTCCTGGACATGACCGGCCTCGACCACGTCCGCACGATCGACGCCGAGGCGGGCGTGGTGGTCTGCGAGGCGGGCGTCAGCCTGCACCGCCTGATGGAAGTCCTGCTGCCGCTGGGCTGGTTCGTGCCGGTGACGCCCGGGACGCGGTACGTCACGGTCGGCGGCGCGATCGGCGCGGACATCCACGGCAAGAACCATCACGGCTCGGGCGCGTTCTCGCGCCATGTCCGCGCGCTCGACCTGCTGACGGCGGACGGCGAGGTCCGCACGCTGAAGCCCACCGACGAACTCTTCCGGGCGACGGCGGGCGGAATGGGCCTGACCGGGGTGATCCTCTCGGCCGAGCTCCAACTCCACCCCGTACAGACGTCCTTGATGTCGGTGGACACGGAACGGGCGGCGGACCTGGACGACTTGATGGCGCGACTGTCGGCGACGGACCACCGCTACCGCTACTCGGTGGCGTGGATCGACCTGCTGGCCCGGGGCGCCAGGACGGGCCGCGCGGTCCTGACGAGGGGCGACCACGCCCCGCTGGACGCGCTGTCCCCGCGCGCCCGTCGCACCCCTCTGCGCTTCAACGCGCCCCACCTGCCTCCCATGCCGCGCCACCTCCCCGAGCGCCTGCTCACCCGGACCTCGGTATCGGCGTTCAACGAACTCTGGTACCGAACATCACCGAAACTCCGCACGGCCGAACTCCAGCCCATCCCCAAGTTCTTCCACCCCCTGGACGGCGTCCCGCACTGGAACCGGGTCTACGGCAGGGGCGGCTTCGTCCAGTACCAGTTCGTGGTCGGCCACGGCCAGGAGGAAGCCCTGCGCCGCGTGGTGCGCCGGATCGCGCACCGGGGCTGCCCGTCCTTCCTGGCGGTCCTCAAGCGCTTCGGCGAGGCCGACCCCGGCTGGCTCTCCTTCCCGCTCCCCGGCTGGACCCTGGCCCTGGACATCCCGGCGGGCCTGCCGGGCCTGGGCGGCTTCCTGGACGAGCTGGACGAGGAGGTGGCGGGCGCGGGCGGCCGCGTCTACCTGGCGAAGGACGCGAGGGTGCGCCCGGAGGTACTGGAGGGCATGTATCCCCGACTCCCCGATTTCCGCGCTCTGCGCCGCACATTGGACCCAGAAGGGGTCTTCACCTCGGACCTCTCCCGCCGCCTAAACCTCTAACGGCCCCCCTTTACTGAGGAGTTACGAGATGAAGGACGCATTCGGCACCCCCCAGTCCCTGCTGGTCCTGGGCGGCACCTCCGAGATCGGCCTGGCCACGGCGCGCCGCCTGGTGGCCCGCCGCACCCGTACGGTCTGGCTGGCCGGCCGCCCGTCCCCCGCGCTGGACGCGGCCGCGGCGGAGCTGCGCGAGCTCGGCGCGGACGTGCACACCCTCGCCTTCGACGCGCTGGACGCGGCGTCGCACGAGACGGCCCTGGGCAAGGTCTTCGCCCAGGGCGACATCGACATGGTCCTGCTGGCGTTCGGGATCCTGGGCGACCAGGTACGGGACGAGGGCGCGCCCCTGGCGGCGGTACGGGTCGCCCAGACCAACTACACGGGCGCGGTCTCGGCGTCCCTGATCTGCGCGAAGGCCCTGCAGACCCAGGGCCACGGCTCCCTGGTGGTCCTCTCCTCGGTAGCGGGCGAACGCGCCCGCCGCGCCAACTTCATCTACGGCTCCAGCAAGGCGGGCCTGGACGCCTTCGCCCAGGGCCTGGGCGACGCCCTCCACGGCTCAGGCGTCCACGTCATGGTGGTCCGCCCCGGCTTCGTCCGCACCAAGATGACCCTGGGCCTCCCGGAGGCCCCCCTGGCCACGACACCGGAGGCAGTGGCGGAGGCCATCGAGACGGGCCTGAGAAGACGGTCGGAGGTGGTGTGGGTCCCGGGAACGCTGAGGGTGGTGATGTCGGCACTGAGGCATGTGCCGCGCCCGATTTTCAGACGGCTGCCGGTGTAGGGCTACCCGGTATGCGGGGGCAGGGGCGCAGCCCCGCCAGGGGTGCAGGGGGCGGAGCCCCCGCAAACGGGGGTCCGGGGGCGAAGCCCCCGGGAAACCACCTTCATCCCCACCCACCCCCGGAGGGTTAAGGGAAGGGGCGGGGTGGGGAAACCCTCAGGCCCGCACAGACGGCTCGTCCCGCGATCCCCCCTGAACCGGCACCCCGCTCAGCCCGAATCCGTACTCGTACAGCTTCCGCCACACCCCGTCCACACCCTGCTCGTACAGAGCGAACCCCCCACACGTCCACTCCGCCTCGAACCCCGCCAGCTCGGCGAACGCCCGGTCCATCCCCTCCTCGGAGATCCCGTGCGCCACCGTCACATGCGGGTGGTACGGAAAGTGCAGCTCGCGCACGAGCGGCCCGGCCTCGTCCCGCACCCGCTGCTGCAGCCACGCACAGTCCGCCCCGCCCTCGACGACCTGCACGAACACCACCGGCGACAGCGGCCGGAACGTCCCGGTCCCGGACAGCCGCATCGGAAAGGCCCGCCCGGCCGCCGCGACCTCGGCCAGATGCGCCCGGATCGCGGGCAGGCAGCCCGCGTCGACCTCGGTCGGCGGAAGGAGGGTGACATGCGTGGGAATCCCGTACGCGGCGGGATCCCCGAAGCCCGCCCGCCGCTCCTGGAGCAGGCTGCCGTACGGCTCCGGGACCGCGATCGAAACGCCGAGCGTTACGGTCCCCACGTCGTTCTCCTCCGTCGTTGTCCGGGTACGTCTGTGTCCGTCAGTGTGCAGTGTGGCGGGCGCGCCGCCGTTCTGACCAGAGCCCTTGGCCGGGCCACAGGTCACACGGCCCGTGGCACGACCCGGGGCGCGTGCCACGCGCGCGTGCCGCGCGCCCTCACGCCCCGCGCCTCGGTGCTGCTCAGTGCTTGGCGGGCAGGAACCCGACCCGCTCATATGCCGTGGCCAGCGTCTCGGCGGCGACCGCCCGCGCCTTCTCCGCACCCTTGGCCAGGACAGAGTCCAGCGTCTCGGGGTCGTCCAGATATTCCTGCGTCCGGTCCCGGAACGGCGTGACGAACTCCACCATCACCTCGGCGAGGTCCGTCTTCAGCGCCCCGTACATCTTGCCCTCGTACTCCGTCTCCAGCTCGGCGATCGTCTTGCCGGTGAGGGTGGAGTAGATGGTCAGCAGGTTGGAGACGCCCGGCTTGTTCACGGCGTCGTACTTGATCACCGTGTCCGTGTCGGTGACCGCGCTCTTGACCTTCTTGGCCGTGGTCTTCGGCTCGTCGAGCAGGTTGATCAGGCCCTTCGGCGTGGACGCCGACTTGCTCATCTTGATCGACGGGTCCTGCAGGTCGTAGATCTTCGCCGTCTCCTTGAGGATGTACGGCGCCGGGATCCTGAACGTCTCCCCGAACCGGCCGTTGAACCGCTCGGCCAGGTCACGGGTGAGCTCGACGTGCTGGCGCTGGTCCTCGCCGACCGGGACCTCGTTGGCCTGGTAGAGCAGGATGTCCGCGACCTGGAGGATCGGGTACGTGAAGAGGCCGACGGTGGCGCGGTCGGCGCCCTGCTTCGCCGACTTGTCCTTGAACTGCGTCATACGGGACGCCTCGCCGAAGCCCGCCAGGCAGTTCATGACCCAGGCGAGCTGGGCGTGCTCCGGCACGTGGCTCTGCACGAAGAGCGTGCAGCGCTCCGGGTCGAGCCCGGCGGCGAGCAGCTGCGCCGCGGCGAGCCGCGTGTTGGCGCGCAGCTCCTTCGGGTCCTGCGGAACGGTGATCGCATGCAGGTCCACGACCATGTAGAACGCGTCGTGGGACTCCTGCAGCGCCACCCACTGGCGGACCGCGCCGAGGTAGTTGCCGAGGTGGAACGAGCCTGCGGTGGGCTGGATTCCGGAGAGCACTCGCGGGCGATGCTGCATGGCGAAGCCATTCCCTTGAGGGTGGTGGTGGGCGACGGGCGGGCGATCAGAGGCCATGCACATCATTCTCTCAGGTGGCGCCGACAGCTCGGAAACGGTTGTGGATACGAACCGGCGCACGGGACCCGGGACGAACCCACGAACGGCTCGTGGACCGGGTCGAGGACCGGATCGAGGGCCGGGTCGTGGACCGCATCGAGGGCGCCACACGAACGGGTCCGCACAGGCTCCGGAAGCTTGTCCGGAACAGGTGGGAACCGATCCGGGGCGGGCGGTGTATCTGAGGTGTGAGGACGCGGGAGGGGGGCCGGATCGACGTCGACGAGGCCGCGGTGATCGCACGCGTACGCGCCGGGGAGGCGGAGGCGTACGCCGAGCTGGTGCGCGCCCACACGGCCCCGGCCCTGCGGGTGGCGGCGGCGTTCGGCGCGGGGGCGGACGCGGAGGACGTGGTGCAGTCCGCGTTCTTCAAGGCGTACTGCACTCTGGGCCGCTTCCGGGACGGCTCCCCGTTCCGGCCCTGGCTGATACGGATCGTGGTGAATGAGACGAGGAACACAGTGCGCTCCTCGGCCCGCCACCGCGCCGCCACGGGCCGGGAGGCGGCGCTGACGGAGGCCGAACCGTTGATACCGGAATCGGCGGACCCGGCGGTCGCCGCGGTCGAGGAGGAGCGCCGGGCACAGCTCACGGCCGCGCTCGACGAGCTGAGCGAGGAGCACCGCCAGGTCGTGACCTGCCGCTATCTCCTGGAGATGGACGAGGCGGAGACAGCGGCCGCGCTGGGCTGGGCGCGCGGCACGGTGAAGTCCCGGCTCAACCGGGCGCTGCGGAAGCTGGGCCGGATCCTGCCACCGGACGTCCTGGGAGGAGGTGGGGAGAAGCATGAGTGAGGGCGACGACGGCCGTCGCGAGGACGGCGACGCCACTGGTGGTGCGTCGCTGCCGGAGGAACTGCGGGCGCTGGGCCGCGGCATCCGCGTGCCCGATGTGGACGGCGAGTCGATGGCTGAGCGGGTGCTGGCCAGGATCCTCGCGGAGCACGTGCCGGTGCCGGTGGCCGAGCCGCCGGGGCGATGGGCACGGGCCCGCGCCTGGGCCCGGCGCCGCCGGCGCGCCCTCGCGGCCGCGCTCTCGGGCCTGCTGGTGATACTCGTACTCACTCCCCCGGTCCGGGCGGCGGTGGCCGACTGGTTCGGCTTCGGCGGCGTGGCCGCCCGGGTCGACCCCACGGCGTCGCGCGCCGGATCGCCCGGCGGCGAGGTGCCGGGGTGCACGGACGGGACGGGACCGCTCTCGGTGCGGGAGGCGGCGGCGCGGGCCGGGTTCGATCCGCTGCTGCCGTCGGCGCTGGGCAAGCCTGCGGGCGCCTCGGTCTCGGCGGACCGCCGGATCCTGTCGGTGTGCTGGCACCCGACCGGCGGCCGGACGATCCGGATCGACGAGTTCCGGGCGACGATCTCCCCGCTCTTCTACAAGACGACCCCGGTGCCCTGGGAATCGGCCCGGGTGCACGGCCAGGACTCGGCGCTGTGGTTCGGGGAGACCCATGAGCTGCGGATGCTCCTGCAGAACCCGGACGGGCGGGCGTACGCGCCGGTGGTGCGGACCGCGGGCCCGACGCTGGTCTGGCAGGCGCACGGCGAGCTGACCCTGCGCCTTGAGGGCGTGTCCTCGAAGTCCCGGGCGCAGGAGATCGCGGATTCCGCGGATTCCACCCCCTGAAACCGGGAACCCCGACGCCTCGGCCGGTGTACCAGAAGTGACGCGGTACGGAGGGCCCGTACCGGGGTCGGCTGGGGGATCCCATGCGGTGGCGAGGAGTACGGGCAGGGGCGGGGACAGGCACAAGGGCAAGAGCAGGAGAAGGAGCAGGCGTCGCGGCGGTACGGGGCCGGGGCTCGGCGGTGCGAAGGCCCAGCGAGTGGGCACGGCGGGGCCGGGGCTGCTGCCCGGGCAGGCGGAGGCGCGGCGGGGCCGTGGTGCGGGGGATCCTGTCCCTCGCCGTGGCTGGGGCACTGGGGCTGCTCTTCGCACCGGCCGCACACGCGGGCGGCCCGACCAGCGTGCTGATCGTGTCGCCGGAGAGCAGGCAGACGGCCGCGCGCTACCACTCGGACACGGACTACTCGACCCTCATGGTCCTGCTCGGCGAGCCGAACCAGGGCCAGAAGGAGCGCCCGCCGTCGCTGGACGCGGCGATGCGGTCCCGCCAGATCAATGTGACGTGGATGGTCCACGACATGAATCCCTGGCGGCTGGACCGCGTCTTCACCAGCGACGACACCACCACCGTCTGGATACATACGGCGGCCGACGTCCCCCGCACCTTCAACGGCTACTGGCACCGCGCCCAGCGACCCGCCGAACTACGGGCGCTGCTGACGAAACTGGGGGTGATGGGCCCGGTCACCGGCAACGGCTCGACCGGGGTGGCGCCACAGGAGTGGACGACACCGCCGGCCGAGCCCCGGGAGGAGACGGCTGAGGCGTCGGGCAGCGAGAGCGCGCGGAACGAGGGATCCGGCTGGGCCGGGCTGTCCGTCTCCGACGACTCGACGGCGACCGGCTGGTGGTGGGCCCTGCCGGGTCTGACCATCGGGGCCGCGCTGGCCCTGCTCATACGCCCGTGGGCGACCCGGCTCCCGGCGACGGTCGCCGCCTCCTGGCGAAGCCGCGACGACGGACCGCGCCAGGAGCTGCGAGACATGGACGGCGGAGACGACCGAGACGGCCGGGCCGAGCCGGATCGCCGGGGCGGTGGTGCTTAGGGCCGCCGGGCGGTGGCGGCTAGGGCCGAAGCCGCCCGGATCCGACGGCCAGGTCCTAGTCCGTCGGGAGGCCCGGTGCCGGGAACGCGGCCATCAGCTCGGCCACCTCGGCGCGGATGACCGCGAGGGCGTCCTCGTCGCCGGCGCGGGCCGCGGTGACGCCCCGGTCGATCCACTCGGCCACGGCCGCCATGTGCTGCGTACCGAGACCGCGGGAGGTGAGGGAGGGGGTGCCGATCCGGATGCCCGAGGGGTCGAACGGCTTCCTCGGGTCGTACGGGACGGTGTTGTAGTTGACGACGATCCCGGCCCGGTCGAGGGCCTTGGCGGCGACCTTGCCCGGGACGTCCTTGGGGGTGAGGTCCATCAGGATCAGATGGTTGTCGGTGCCGCCCGAGACCAGGTCGAAGCCGCGCGCGAGGAGCTGCTCGGCGAGGGCCCCGGCGTTGGCGACGACGGCCTGGGCGTAGTCACGGAAGGAGGGCTGGGCCGCCTCGTGGAGGGCGACGGCGATCGCGGCGGTGGTCTGGTTGTGCGGGCCGCCCTGGAGGCCGGGGAAGACGGCCTTGTCGATGGCCTTGGCGTGCTGCTCACGGGACATGAGCATCGCGCCGCGCGGGCCGCGCAGGGTCTTGTGGGTGGTCGTGGAGATGACGTCCGCGTGCGGGACCGGGGACGGGTGGGCGCCACCCGCGATCAGGCCCGCGATGTGCGCGACGTCGGCGACCAGGACGGAGCCCGCCTCCCGGGCGATCTCCGCGAAGGCCGCGAAGTCGATGGTGCGGGGCAGGGCGGTGCCGCCACAGAAAATGATCTTCGGCCGTTCCTTGAGGGCGAGTTCGCGCACCTCGTCGAAGTCGATGAGGCCGGTGTCGTGGCGTACGCCGTACTGGACGCCGCGGAACCACTTGCCGGTCGCGGAGACGCCCCAGCCGTGGGTGAGGTGGCCGCCCATCGGCAGGGCCATGCCCATCACGGTGTCGCCGGGCTCGGCGAAGGCGAGGTAGACGGCGAGGTTGGCGGGCGAGCCGGAGTAGGGCTGGACGTTGGCGTGCTCGACGCCGAACAGCGTCTTCGCCCGCTCCACGGCGAGCGTCTCGACCTGGTCGATGTTCTGCTGGCCCTCGTAGTACCGGCGCCCCGAGTAGCCCTCGCTGTACTTGTTCTGCAGCACCGTGCCGGAGGCTTCGAGGACGGCCTGCGAGACGTAGTTCTCGCTGGGGATCAGCCGCAGGGTGTCCGACTGCAGCCGTTCCTCGGCGGCGACGAGCGCGGCGAGTTCGGGGTCGGTGGCGGAAAGGGCCGGGTGGGAAAGGGGCAGGCTCATGGCATCCTCCGGGGTCCGTCGTGGTCCCGGGTGCCCAGGCGGGCGGCACCTCGTGCGCATGTCACGCACGGCTTCCCCGGGGTCGCTTCCCCGTTCGCCAGTCGCCGTACGTACCACCCACCCTAACGGGCGCGCCGGGAATCAAGGTTTCCTCGTCCAGCATCCGAGCGACGATAGAAACTGGACGCTACCCCCGTCCCACGCCGCACGATGAAACGGAGACCCCGTGTCGACTACATCGGACGCCATCCGCTCTGCCGAGGCTCACAGTGCGCACAACTACCATCCGCTGCCCGTCGTCGTCGCCACGGCCGAGGGCGCGTGGATGACCGATGTCGAGGGGCGCCGCTTCCTCGACATGCTCGCCGGGTACTCGGCGCTGAACTTCGGGCACGGCAACCGCAGGCTGATCGACGCGGCCAAGGCCCAGCTGGAGAGAGTGACGCTGACGTCGAGGGCGTTCCACCACGACCGGTTCGCCGAGTTCTGCGGGCAGCTGGCCGAGTTGTGCGGCAAGGAGATGGTGCTGCCCATGAACACCGGGGCGGAGGCTGTCGAGACGGCCGTGAAGACCGCCCGGAAGTGGGGGTACCGGGTCAAGGGGGTGCCGGACGGGATGGCGAAGATCGTGGTCGCCGCCAACAACTTCCACGGGCGCACGACCACGATCGTCAGCTTCTCCACGGACCCGGAGGCCCGCGCGGACTACGGGCCGTACACCCCGGGGTTCGAGATCGTGCCGTACGGGGACCTGACCGCGCTCTCGGCGGCCGTCACGGAGAACACCGTGGCGGTGCTGCTCGAACCGATCCAGGGCGAGGCCGGGGTGCTGGTGCCGCCGCACGGATATCTGCCGGGCGTACGGAAGTTGACGCAGGAGCGGAACGTGCTGTTCATCGCGGACGAGATCCAGTCGGGTCTCGGCCGGACCGGGAAGACGTTCGCGTGCGAGCACGAGGACGTGGTGCCCGATCTGTATGTGCTGGGCAAGGCGCTCGGCGGCGGGGTCGTGCCGGTCTCGGCCGTGGTGGGCTCGGCGGAGGTGCTCGGGGTGTTCCGCCCCGGCGAGCACGGGTCGACCTTCGGCGGCAACCCGCTGGCGTGTGCGGTCGGCCTGGAGGTCATCGCGATGCTGCGCACCGGTGAGTACCAGCAGCGGGCGACCGAGCTCGGTGAGCACCTCCACCACGAGCTGGGCCTGCTGGCCGGTACCGGCGCGGTCGAGGCGGTGCGCGGGCGCGGCCTGTGGGCGGGCGTCGACATCAACCCGTCGTACGGGACGGGCCGGCAGATCTCCGAGCAGCTGATGGACCGGGGCGTCCTGGTCAAGGACACCCATGGCTCGACGATCCGGATCGCCCCGCCCCTGGTGATCAGCAAGGAGGACCTGGACTGGGGGCTCGACCAGCTGCGGGCGGTGCTGGCGCAGGAGTAGGCCCGGGCGGGCTGTGCGGGGGCTCGGCCGGTCACCGGCGCAACCGGCTTCTGCGGCAGGACCGTTGACAAGATTGATGGTCCAGACCAATGATGCCGCCATGCCGAGACCCCGCACAGCGCGCGTCGCCTCCGTGGCCCGCGCCGCGTTCGCCCTGCTCGTTCCTCTGCTGGTGCTCGCCGGGCCGGCCGGGCCCGCGCGGGCGGACTGGCCCGAGCCGGTGCCCGTCGTCACCCACGTCCAGACCGACAAGCCGGTCGTCTTCATCACGATCGACGACGGCTGGAACCACGACCCGGCCGCACAGCGGCTGCTGCTCGAACGGCAGGTTCCGGCTTCGCTGTTCGTGCTGCCGGGGGCGTACTCGTACGACGCCGGGTACTTCCGGACGCTCCTCGACCACGGGCCCTCGCGGATCGAGAACCACACGGTCGACCACCCCGATCTGACGACGCTCGACGCGGCGGGCCAGCGGGCGCAGCTGTGCGGGGCGCGGGACGCGCACCTCAAGCAGTTCGGGGACGGGCCCCGGCTGGCCCGTCCGCCGTACGGAACGTACGACGACACCACCCGGACCACGGCCCGGGCCTGCGGGTCCAAGGCCCTGGTGACCTGGACGTACGACCTCACGACCTGGGGGCAGTGGACGCCGCCGACGCCGGAGTTGAAGGCCGGGGACATCGTGCTGCTGCACTTCAACGACACGGTGGCGGCCGATCTGACGCGGGCGCTGGCGGCGGCCGACGCGGCGGGGCTGAGGCCCGCGCCGCTGCGCGACTACATCGCGGAGTAAGAAGCCGCAGGGCCGCAGGGCCCCGCCCCCGCTAGCGGATCACGTGCGGGATGAACCGCGCGTACTCGTCCGTGATCGGGCCCGAGGACTCGCGGATGCCCAGGCCCGCCGCCTCGTCCTCGACGACCCAGGCGCCGAGGACGACCCGGTTCCCGTCGAAGTCCGGGAGCGGGGAGAGGGCCTGGTAGCAGGCGGGTTCGTCGCGCAGGACGGGCGGCGCGCCCGGGGCGTGGATCTCGACCCCGGCGCCCTCCCGGCCGAGCAGCGGCTTGGAGACGTATCCGGCGGTGCGGGCCAGCTCGCGCGGGCCGTCCAGATACGCCGGGAGCAGGTTCGGGTGGCCGGGGAACAGCTCCCAGAGGATCGCGAGCAGCGCCTTGTTGGAGAGCAGCATCTTCCAGGCGGGCTCGATCCAGCAGGTGCTGCCGGTGCCGCCGCCGTTGTCCAGGGTCTCCAGGACCTGCGGGGCGAACCGGTCCGTGGTCAGCCACTCCCACGGGTAGAGCTTGAAGCAGCTGCGGATGAACCGGAGGCGGTCGTCGACGAAGCGGCCGGTCAGGCTGTCCCAGCCGATCCGTTCCACCGACAGGGCCGCCGTCTCGATGCCCGCCTGCTCCGCCGTCTCGCGCAGATACGCGACGGTCATCAGGTCCTCGCCGAGCTCGTCGTCGTCCGAGTGGGCGAAGTGGAGCGGGCCCGGCGGGAGCAGCGGGGCCTGCCGCTTCCAGGCGGCGATCAGGCGTTCGTGGAGCGAGTTCCACTGGTCGGCGCCGGGGAAGCGCTCCTCCATCCAGAACCACTGCGGGCTCGCCGCCTCGACCAGCGAGGTGGGGGTGTCGGCGTTGTACTCCAGCATCTTGGCCGGGCCCGTACCGTCGTACCGCAGGTCGAAGCGGGCGTATATGGACGGGAGTTCGGAGCGGCGGTGCCAGGACTCGGCCACCCGGGCGGCGAGCGCCGGGTCGGTGATGCCGAGGTCCGCGAAACGGTTCCGCTCGACGATGTGCGCGGCCGCCGCGAGGCACATCCCGTGCAGCTCCTCGACGACCTCCTCCAGCGCCTCGACCTCGGGGAGCGTGAAGGAGTAGTACGCGCTCTCGTCCCAGTACGGGCGCAGCGAGTCGTCCGGGTAGCGGGTCAGTGGGTAGATCAGGCCCTGGGCCTCGACGGTCTGCTGCCAGCCGGGGCGCGGGTCGATGCGGTGGCGCTGCATCGGTCAGCCGCCGCCCGAGCCGGAGTGGCCGCCGAAGCCGCCCCGGTCGACGCCGCCGGAGGAGCCGGAGGAGGTGGACGAACCCGAGGTGCCGGAGGAGCCGGAGGAACCCGAGCCGGACCTGTTGAAAGAGCCGCCGTAGACCGCGCCGTTGCGGGAGTAGCCGCCGTAGTAGTACGAGCCGTGGCCGCCGCTCTTGCACTCGTACTTCGGGAGCTCCTTGTGCGAGACGGGGTCGACGCAGCGGCGGTCCGGCTCGTGGGAGCACGCCGTCAGCGTGGCGGCGAGCACCCCCATACCGCCGAGCACCACCGTTGTGGACCGGAATCTGCGCATGTGTGGGCCTCCCCCTCGTGATCTCGTACGTATGTCTGGGACGTGAACCGGCCACACCCTAGTTCCCGGCCATCCAGGAAACGGAATCCGCTCGCCCGCGCCCCCTGAACTCCCTTCCATTACAGTCCGTCTGTGCTCTTTGGGATGATCTGCGCGCTGGGTTCGGCGGTCTGCTACGGCACCGCGACCGTTCTGCAGGCCGTCGCGGCCCGGGCCGCTTCGGGAAGCGAAACCACCCGGGACGCCGGGGTCGACCCCGCGCTGCTGCTCCGGGCCGTGCGTCAGTGGCGCTACGTCGCCGGGCTCGGCCTCGACGGCCTCGGGTTCGTCCTCCAGATCGTGGCGCTGCGGGCGGTCCCGATCTACGCGGTCGGGGCGGCGCTCGCCGCGTCGCTCGCGGTGACGGCGGTGGTCGCGGCGCGGGTGCTGGCGGTACGGCTCTCCGGTACGGAGTGGGCGGCCGTCGGGGTCGTCTGCGCCGGGCTCGCGATGCTGGGGCTCGCCTCCGGCAAGGAGGGCCACGAGGACGGGCCCGCCGCGCTGCCCTGGGCGCTGCTCGCCGTCGCGGCCGCGATCCTGCTGGCCGGGGCGGTCGCCGGGCGGCTGCCGGGACGGGCGCGGGCGCTGGTGCTCGGGCTCGGGGCGGGGTGCGGGTTCGGGGTGGTCGAGGTCGCGGTGCGGCTCATCGACTCCTTCGACCTCGCCAATCCGGCGTTGTACGCGCTGCTGCTGGGCGGGGGCGCGGCCTTCTTGCTGCTGACGTCTGCGCTCCAGCGGGGTTCGGTGACGACGGCGACGGCCGGGATGGTGCTCGGCGAGACGATCGGGCCCGCGCTGGTGGGGGTGAGGTGGCTGGGTGACCACACGCGGTCCGGGCTGGGGTGGTTGGCGATCACGGGGTTCGCGGTGGCGGTCACGGGGGCGCTGGCGCTGGCGCGGTTCGGGGAGGCGCCGGGGGAGGGGGCGGTGTAGGTGGCCCCTCCCCGCCCCTTCCCTAAACCCTCCGGGGGTGGGTGGGGGGTGGAGGCTCGTTTCCCGGGGGCTGCGCCCCCGGACCCCCTTTTGCGGGGCCTGCGGCCCCTGCACCCCGCTTCGGGGCTCCGCCCCGGACCCCGCTCCTCAAACGCCGGAGAGGCTGAAAGTGCCCGGGCCCCTCGCACGGCGGAGCAGCCGGAGTTACCTAAGGGGCGCGGGGAACTGCGCGACCAGCCCCACCGAACCCGCAGCCGAATCGCCGCCCCCGAAGGCCTACGGCAACACCCTGCACAGCGCATCCAGCGCCCCCGCCCACCCACTGTCCGCCGGCGCCGCATACCCCACCACCAGCGCGTCCCGGGCCGCCGGTGTGCGGGGGTGGCGGAAGGCGGAGAGGCCCTGGAGGGCCAGGCCCTGCCAGGCCGCGGCCTGGATCACCGCGCGCTCGGTGCCCGGAGGCAGCTCCAGGACCGCGTGCAGGCCCGCCGCGATCCCGCTGACGCGGACCTCCGGCGCCCGCTCGGCCAGCGCCGCCACCAACTGGTCGCGCCGGCGCCGGTAGCGCAGCCGCATCCCCCGCACATGGCGGTCGTACGCGCCCGAGGCGATGAATTCGGCGAGGGTGAGCTGGTCGAGCGCGCCGCACGACCAGTCCACGTCCCCCTTCGCCTCCGCCACCTCCCCCGCCAGCCGTTCGGGCAGCACCATCCACGCCAGCCGCAGCCCGGGCGCGAGCGACTTGCTGGCCGTGCCGAGGTAGACGACGTGCTCGGGGTCGAGGCCCTGGAGCGCGCCGACGGGCTGGCGGTCGTAGCGGAACTCGCCGTCGTAGTCGTCCTCCAGGATCAGCCCGTCCGTGGCCCGCGCCCAGTCGACGACCGCGGCGCGCCGCTCCGGCGGCAGCGCGACCCCGACGGGGAATTGGTGCGCGGGGGTGAGGAGAACCGCCCCCAGGCCCTTCGACTCCCCCAACTCGCCCGTCAGCGTGCCGTGTTCGTCGAACGGCAGTGGCGGGGTGCGCAGGCCCGCCCGCGCCAGCAGGTCCCGGTGCACATCGAGGCCGTACGACTCGACGCCGATCTCGCGGACCCGGCACACCCGCAGCACCCGCCCGAGCAGCATCAGGCCGTGCACGAAGCCCGCGCAGACGACGATCCGCTCGGGGTCCGCGTGGACCCCGCGCGCCCGCGCCAGATAGTCGGCCAGCACCGTGCGCAGCTCGATGCGGCCGCGCGGGTCGCCGTAGCCGAAGGCCTCGTGGGGCGCGGCCGTCAGCGCCCGCCGGGACGCCTTCAGCCACTCGGCGCGCGGAAAGGACGCCAGGTCGGGGCTGCCCGCGATCAGGCTGTACGCGGGGGTGCGGCGCGCCGGGTGCCGGGGCCCGGACGGCTGGGGGCGGCGCGGCGCGGTCCGCTGGGCGACCCGGGTCCCGGAGCCCTGGCGGGCGGTGAGCCAGCCCTCGGCGACGAGTTCGGCGTACGCGTCGGCCACCGTGTTGCGCGCGACGCCCAGGTCCGCTGCGAGCGAGCGCGACGAGGGCAGCCGGGCGCCGGGGGCCAGCCGGCCGCCGCGTACGGCTTCGCGCAGCGCGTCCATGAGGCCGGCGCGCAGCCCGCCCGCGCCCACCTCCACATGGAGGTCGACACCGAAGACTTCGGCCAGAGTTCCGGAGGAAGTGGCCCAGGATTCCACCATGAAAATGGACCATACCCGTGTGACATGTGCCGCGTACCGTCACTTCCATGACGACGAACGGGAACACGGTGAGCGAGAGCGACGAGAGCAAGGACGCGCCTTACGCGGCCGAGCAGTCCCCCCGGCTGCACTGGGCCAAGGCCGCCCCCGAGGTCTACAAGGCCATGGTCAAGCTGGAGGCCGCGGCCGGGCGCGGGGTGGACCCGGTGATCCACGAGCTGGTCAAGATCCGTGCCTCGCAGCTCAACCACTGCGCGTTCTGCCTCGACATGCACACCAAGGACGCGCTCGCGGCGGGCGAGTCGGTCGAGCGCATCGTGCAGCTCAACGCCTGGGGCGAGTCGCAGCACTTCTACACCGAGAAGGAGCTGGCGGCGATCGAGCTGACCGAGGCGATCACCGTCCTCACCGACGGCTTCGTGCCGGACGAGGTGTACGCGAAGGCCGCCGCGCAGTTCGACGCGACCGAGCTGGGCCATCTGATCGCCGCCATCACGGTGATCAACGCCTGGAACCGCATCGGCGTCTCCACCCGGATGACCCCGGGCCACTACACCCCGGGGATGTACAAGTGACGGCGCGCGCCTGGCAGGTTCCGCAGGAGGTCTACCGGGCGCTCGCGGGCGTGAGCGCGGCCGCCAAGAAGGCGCTCGACCCGACCCTGACGGAGCTGGTCATGGTCCGCGCCTCGCAGCTCAACCACTGCGCGTTCTGCCTCGACATGCACCTCGACCTCGCGCGCGACCACGGCGAGACCGAGGGACGGCTCGATCTCGTCGCGGCCTGGCGGGAGGCGGGCGACCGCTTCAGCGAACGCGAGCGTGCGGCCCTCGCCCTCACCGAGGGCATAACGGTTCTGACCGACGGTTTCGTTCCCGACGAGCTGTACGAGCTGGCGGCCAAGCACTTCGACGAGACCCAACTGGCCCACCTGATCGCCGCGATCACCGCCATCAACAGCTGGAACCGGCTGATGGTGGCCCGGCGCACCGCACCCGGAGAGACCGAATGGCACAGCTGACCCCCGTCGCCTCCTTCCGCGCCCTGCACCACGGGCGCGCCCCGGGCGACCCCCTGATCCTGCCCGGCCCGTGGGACGCGGCCAGCGCCCGGGTCTTCGAGGAGGCGGGCTTCCCCGCGCTCGCCACGCCGAGCGCGGGGGTCGCCGCGTCGCTGGGCTACGCGGACGGCGAGACGCCCGGGGACGAGATGTTCGCGGCGGTCGCCCGGATCGTCCGGGCCGTCTCCGTGCCCGTCTCGGCGGATGTCGAGGGCGGCTACGGCCTGACCCCCAAGGAGCTGGTGGCCCGGCTGCTCGACACCGGCGCGGTCGGCTGCAACCTGGAGGACTCGGCCGGCGGCGCCCTCAAGGACCCGGCGCGCCACGCCGACTGGCTGGCGGAGGTGCGCGCGGAGGCCGGGGACCGGCTCTTCATCAACGCGCGCGTGGACACGTACATCGAGGGCGTCACCGACCTGGACGCGACGATCGCGCGGGCGCGCGCGTACGTGGCGGCGGGCGCCGACTGCGTCTACCCGTACGGGGCGCCCGCCGACCATCTGCCGAAGATCGCCGCCGCCGTGCCCGCCCCGGTCAACCAGGTCGCGCTCGCGGACGGCCCGACCCCGCGCCGCCTGGGCGAACTGGGCGCCGCCCGCATCACGTTCGGGCCGCTCCTGCAGCGCCGCGCGATGAAGGCGGTACGGGAGGTCGCGGAGCAGCTGCGCACCGGCTGAGCCCGGGGGCCCGCCCGCTCTCAGTCCGGCGTGAACGTGCCGAGCACCGCGTTCAGGACGCCGAGCTGGGCGGGCCAGTCCTCGTCGGGGCCGTACACCAGCACCGTGTACGGCACCCCGTTCCCGGCGACGAAGGAGCGGGCGATGCCCTGGATGCGGTCGGTCTGGACGGTGCGGTTGTACGCGTAGACCAGCTCGGCCGCGTCCGTGGTGGTCACCTCGGCCATCCGGCGCAGCGAGATCTGCTGGTACCCGCGCTGGGCGGCGAGATTGTCCGAGGTGATGCGCAGCGCCTCGTACGGGGTGATCCCCGGTTCCGTCAGCCGGAACATCTGGAGCAGATACCGCTCGTCGGGCGAGCGGTAGAGGGCGCTGCCGCGCTCCTCGGTACGGGTCCAGGTGGCCGGTACGGCGACGCTCCAGCCGAGCGGGTCCTCCACCTGGCGGAAGCCGTCCGGCACGGCGGCGGCGCCCGTCCCGGGCGACGCGCTGTCGGTGGGCGTGTCCGTGGCCGTGTCGGTGGGTGTGTCCGTCGGGCTGTCCGTCGGTGTCCCGGAGGGGTCGGTCCCCGCCGACGCGGAGGACGAGGCACCCGCCACTCCCCCGCTCCCGGAGCCGTCGTCCCTGCCCCACATCAGCCAGCCGCCGGCCAGACCGCCCGCGAGGACGGCGGCCGCGACCGCCGCGACGATCGCCCGCTGCCTGCGCCGCCCCGGGTCCAGTGGCGCGTACGGGGGCGGGTGCGCCGGATCGCGCGGCAGCTCGTACGCCCCCTGGGTCTCCGCCTCGTGGTACGCGCCCGGCGACGGCCCGGACCCCGGGCTCAGCCAGGCCGGCGCGGACCCCGGCGGCTCCGGCGGCGGGGGCTGTGGCGACCCCGGCGCCCCGAACATCGGCGGCGACGAGGGCGGGGCGGCGGGCGGGTCCGGTGGCCGGGGAGCCGATCCGGCGCCCCGGCGCGGCGGGGGTCCGCCCTGCTCCCAGCTCTGCGTCTCGTCGTTCCAGTGGGCGCCCCCGCCACGGCGTGCGCTCATGGCTCAGCCGCCCAGGAGCGTGGCGACCGTCCGGCCGACGGCGGCCGCCGAGGCGAGGACGCCGGTGAGGCCCTCCGCGTCGGCGAGCGCCTGGCGCAGCCGGGCCAGGCGCCCCGGGCTCGCCGCGCCCGCCGAGGCGATCTCGGCCTCCGCGTCGGCCGCCGCGCCGTCGAGTGCCCGGGTGCGCTCGCCCTCGACGACCCGGGCGAGGTCGGTGCGCAACTCCCGGATGGCTTCGAGGAGTTCGGCCTGCGCTGGGTCGGCCGGCGCGCCGCCCTGCTGGTTGGTCACGGTGTTGTGGTCGCCGATGGCCATCGCGCCCACCACACTGCCGATGCTGATCCCGCTCCGCCGCTTCCCCTGTCCGTCATCCGTCGCCACGGCCGCCTCCCGTTCCCGCTCTGCCCGTTCGGTTGACCACCGTGTTGCGGTTGCCGATGGCGATGGCTCCCTTGGCGGTCTCGATGAACGTCGCCCCCTCGGCGACGTTGACGATCTTCTGGACGAACTCGTCCGTCTCCCAGCCCGCCTCCTGGAGCGCGAGCCGCACCCCGTTGTTCACCCGGTCCTGAATCGACTTCAGATAGCGGCTGACGTCCATCTCCTGGAAGAGCGAGGCGTCGTTGTCGGAGCCGAGCTCGCGCACCGCCCGGACCGGACCCTCCGGCAGCGCCCGGCCGTGCCCTCCGGTGGCCAGCCGCCACAGCGACACAGCCCCGCGCCACAGCGTGAGCACCGCGCGCCCGGCGGCGGCCGGGGTGTGCCCCATCGCCCAGGCGGCCTTGCCGAAGCGGTTGTTGTGCCGGTAGCGGTGGGCGACCCGGTCGGCGTCCTGGTACAGCTGCTTCACCGGGCGCAGCACGTGCGGGGCGACCTCCAGCATCAGCATCCCGCCCTGGGTGTGGACCCGCACGAAGACCGTGGTGACGATCTCCTCGCCCCAGCCGCCGACCCGGATCCGCAGGAAGTGCCGCCGGGTCTCGCCGCCCTCCTCGATCGCGTGCGCGCGGTGCTCCTCGAAGGCGCGGGCGGTGTACGGGGCGTCGGCGCGGGTCGGCAGCCCGACGACCGGCAGGAACACGATCTCGTCGAGCTCCAGGTCCCGCAGCCGGTCGCGGACCGCGTCGGCGAGCTCCGGCGAGCCGTGCGGGGACGGGACGCGCAGCGCCTCCAGGAGCGGGACGATCCGGCGCAGGATCGCGCTGTTGTCGAGCGGGTCCGGCTCCCGGTCCTTTCCGGGCCGCAGCTCGACGGAGAGGGACCACGGCTCGTACGGCCGTCCGGCGCCGCAGAACGGGTTGGCGACGCGGTAGAGCACCAGCGGCGCGTGCTGCTCGGCGCGGATGCGGCGGGACAGGCGCCGGAAGCGGACGCCGTCCGCCGCCTCGGCCGGGTCGGCGTCGAGCCCCGGGAACCGGGGTCTGGACAGCTCCTCGGTGAGCGACTTGGCGAACTGGCCGCGCTGCATGGCGACCGCCCACGCGAGCAGCAGCGGCAGCACCAGCGCGCACCAGGCCTGGATGCGCTCGTCGCCCGACGGACGGCTGCCGAGGGGCCCGAACAGCCCCGGGAGCCCGGCCGAACCGCCCTCCAGGGCGGGGCCCAGGAGGATCACCAGGGCCCACAGGTAGAACGCCCACCCGGTCCAGCGCACGTACCAGGCGGCGATCCTGCGGTACCAGAGCGGCCGCTCCAGGGGCCCCCGGATCCAGCCCGCCAGGGTGAACAGCAGGAACGCCGGGAGGTAGAGCAGGATCAGCCACTGGGTGAGCGGGACGGCCACGATCCACAGCAGCACGATGGCGGCGGACCAGCCGAGCTCCAGGCGCCGGGCGCGCAGGGCGTGCGCCAGCACGCGCGCCGCGTCGATGCCGAGCGAGGGGGCGGCGATGCGCTCCTCGTGGACGTACAGCTCGTCGATGACCGCGTCGCGGAAGGCCCCGTCGAGATACGCGCCGGCACACAGCAGCCGGGTGGCCTCGCTCGTGCCGGGCGCCCTCGGACCGGCCGGGCCGCCCGGCTCCGGTCTGCCCGGCTGCTGCGGCAGGTAGGTCTGCGTCAACGGTCCCCCCGATGAGCGAACTCCCCATGCCCACAGACGAGTTGTCTGTGACGGAGGCCACAGCGTAGAGGAGGGGCACCCTCCGTGTCGTACGCCAAAAAGACCACCCCCGGCCGCCTGTTGAGGCTGCCGGGGGTGGTGTTTACAGCGTTACGGCTGTGTTCGAGCGGAGGCTCGGATCAGACCGGGCTCAGATGAGACCGAGCTCGCGGACCGCGTCGCGCTCTTCCTTGAGCTCCTGCACCGACGCGTCGATGCGGGCGCGCGAGAAGTCGTTGATCTCCAGGCCCTGGACGATCTCGTACTTGCCGTCCTTGACCGTGACCGGGAAGGACGAGATGAGGCCCTCGGGGACGCCGTAGGAGCCGTCCGACGGGATGCCCATGGAGGTCCAGTCGCCCTCGGCGGTGCCGTTGACCCACGTGTACACGTGGTCGATGGCGGCGTTCGCGGCCGAGGCGGCCGAGGACGCGCCACGGGCCTCGATGATCGCGGCGCCGCGCTTGGCGACGGTCGGGATGAAGGTGTCGGCCAGCCACTTCTCGTCGCCGATGAGCTCGGCGGCGTTCTTGCCGGCGACCTCGGCGTGGAAGACGTCCGGGTACTGGGTGGCCGAGTGGTTGCCCCAGATCGTCAGGCGCTTGATGTCCGAGACGGCCGCGCCGGTCTTCTTCGCGAGCTGCGAGATCGCCCGGTTGTGGTCCAGACGGGTCATCGCGGTGAAGCGCTCGGCCGGCACGTCCGGGGCCGCCGCCTGCGCGATGAGGGCGTTGGTGTTGGCCGGGTTGCCGACGACGAGGACCTTGATGTCGTCCGCGGCGTTGTCGTTGATGGCCTTGCCCTGCGGCTTGAAGATGCCGCCGTTGGCGGAGAGCAGGTCGCCGCGCTCCATGCCCTTCGTCCGCGGACGGGCGCCGACGAGCAGCGCCACGTTGGCGCCGTCGAACGCGACGTTCGGGTCGTCGGTGATCTCGATGCCGCGCAGCAGCGGGAAGGCGCAGTCGTCGAGCTCCATGGCGGTGCCCTCGGCGGCCTTCAGGCCCTGCGGGATCTCCAGGAGACGGAGGTTGACCGGCACGTCCGCGCCGAGCAGGTGACCGGAGGCGATACGGAAGAGCAGCGCGTAGCCGATCTGTCCGGCCGCGCCGGTGACGGTGACATTCACGGGAGTGCGGGTCATGGCGATCTCCGTTTAGAACAGCAGGTGGTGGGGGGTTGCCCCTAGTTCCGGCTATCTCTTCACGTCAAGGTCCGGCTCGGTGCTCCCCGGCCCCCGGGGCGGGAGACCGAACTGAATCTTGACGTGAAGAGACATCCAGCGGTCAGGCTATCCGACCCCGACCACCTCGAACCCCCACCCCCCTGTGGGACGCCTCACCCCGTCCTCCGGGCGGCTCACTGCCGTACCGTGCAGCCCTTCTTGCCGGAGACGAGGGTCGCGCACGCCTTCGCCGACGTCGGGCCGTCGACCGCGAGCATCTTGGTGTACGCCTCCTTGTCCGCGTCCACCGTCCCGGACCCGCCCGCCGTGGTACCCGCGCTGATCTGCACCTTGTCGCCGGGCGCGGCCTGCTGGATGCGGGCCCAGGCGGCCTGGCAGGTCTGGCTGTAGCGGACCTGGATCAGCGTGGCGCCGATTCTCGCGGACGACACGGTCTTGGCGAACGCGCCGCCGCACCCCATCACTTCCGGGTCCTGCCCGGTGCAGCTGTCGCGGGCGCACTTCACTCCCGCGGGCAGCGAGGGCGCCGAGGTGCTGGGCGTCGGCGAGGGCGTCGGGGCCGCCTTGTCGTCGCTGCCGCCACCCAGATCGGTGAGCAGCACGGCCGCGGCGATGACGAGCAGCGCGCCGACGACGCCCGCCACGAACATCGCCAGTCTGCGCCGCCCGCCGGTCCCCCGGCCGTCCCCGCCGCCCGGACCCCGGTTCGGGCCCTGCGGCGGCACGCGTCGGCCCGCGCCCGGCTCGGCCACGGGCACACCGAGCCCGGACGGCCGGGGCGCGGTCGGCAGCGGCTCGGCGCGCTGGGACACCGGGCTCTGCGGCCCGCCGCCCCCGGGGGCCGGGCCGAACTCGCCGAGCGCCGCCCGCGCCTGGGATATCCGGATCTGCTCCATGGTCAGGTCGTGGCGCATCTCGGCGCGGCTCCAGGCCCGCTCCGCCAGCTCCCACATGGTGGTCAGATGGATGGGATTGGTGCCGGTGACCTCGGCGAGCGCGACGATCGCGCCCTTGGGCGCGAGCAGCCGTCCGCCCAGATAGCGCTCCCACGAGGTCTTGCTGTAGCCGGTGCGGTCGGCGACCGCCGCGAGGCTCAGTCCGCTGCGGTCGACCAGCCTGCGCAGCTGGCTCGCGAACTCCCTGACCTGCGGGTCGAGTTCTTCCGGCAGCGCCTTCCAGCGAGGCATGTGCTTCCCCCTTGTCCCCCCATACGTGCCCGATGCACCCCCGGGACCGTGCCGCCCCCCGACGCGCCCTTGGTCCCTGTTAGGCCCCCATCCTCCCATCGGCGCGGGGTGCCGTCACCAAGGCCCCCGCCGCCCGGGGGCGGCTGTTGCCCGACGCACACACAGTTGCGGAACGGTCACCTCCGCGCCACAGGCCTCCGGCTTCCCTTGTAGCCGCCTTGGCGCGTCCATGACTCTTACGTCCACGGGGGACAGACGGCGCCCGTCTTCCCACGGGGGAGAGGACGGGCGCCGTTCTGTTTTACGTACGGATGTACGCACGGGGGCGCGCAGGCGTTCACCCGCGCCCCGCTCAGCGCACGGTGAACCGGACCGCGTCCTCCAGGAACGGGATGTCCAGCCAGGGCCTGGGCTGCGCCACCAGCGCGAGCAGCACGATCAGGACGCCGAGCGAGCCGTACGTGGTGATGTCGGTGAACCGGGAACGCACCGCCAGCATGCCCACCGACGGCAGCATCCAGCGCAGCACGCCGCCCGCCAGCAGGGCCAGGCCGATGATGATCAGCCCGACCCGGAACAGGTCCACGGAGACGAGCAGCAGCCCGAGCCCCGTCGACCCGAGCACGGTCAGCAGCGGCCACTGGCGCGCGGGTGCGGGCGAGGCCCCGGAGGCCGCCCGCCCGCCGCCCTCGGGCCGCGCGGTGTCCCGCGTGACCGAGGGGAACCGCCGGGAGCCCTTGCGGGACGGCTTGCCCGTCGTGGCCCCCGGGGACGGCTGGGCGCCGCTCGTCGGCGGCTCGGCGGGGTCGCCCCCGCCGGTGCCGCCGTCCCCCGTACTCGTATCGGCGTCCATGCCCAGATCCCTTCCGGTCAGCTCGCGGCCACGCCGCGCTCCGCCGCTTCGACGACGTTCACCAGCAGCTGTGCGCGGGTCATCGGGCCGACGCCGCCCGGGTTGGGGGAGATCCAGCCCGCCACCTCGGTGACACCGGGGTGCACGTCCCCGAGGATCCTGCCGTTCTCGTCCCGGCTGACGCCGACGTCGAGGACGGCCGCGCCCGGCTTGACGTCCTCGGGCTTGACCAGGTGCGGCACCCCGGCGGCGGCCACGATGATGTCGGCCCGGCGCAGATGGGCGGCGAGGTCGCGGGTGCCGGTGTGGCACTGCGTCACCGTCGCGTTCTCGGAGCGGCGGGTCAGCAGCAGCGGCATCGTGCGCCCGATGGTGACACCGCGGCCGATCACCACGACCTCGGCGCCGTTGATCTCCACACCGTGCTTGCGCAGCAGCTGGATGACCCCGTACGGCGTGCAGGGCAGCGGGCCCGGCTCGTTGAGCACCAGACGGCCGAGGTTGGTCGGGTGCAGCCCGTCCGCGTCCTTGGCCGGATCCATCAGCGTCAGGATCCGGTTCTCGTCGATGCCCTTGGGGAGCGGGAGTTGGACGATGTAGCCGGTGCACTCCGGGTCCTCGTTCAGCTCCCGGACGACCGCCTCGATCTCTTCCTGCGTGGCGGTGGCGGGCAGTTCGCGCTGGATGGAGGCGATGCCCACCTGCGCGCAGTCGCGGTGCTTGCCCGCCACGTACTTCTGGCTGGCGGGGTCCTCACCGACCAGGACGGTGCCGAGACCGGGGTGGACCCCCCTCTCCTTGAGGGCCGCCACGCGGACGGCCAGATCGGACTTGATCGCTGCGGCGGTGGCCTTGCCATCGAGAATCTGGGCGGTCATGTTTCCCATTCTTCCAGGGCGACTCATGATCGCCCAAGTTGCACTTGCACAACACATCCAGCTTCCGGCTGGACAAACTTATGTCTTGTTTAGAACGATGATCTGCGCAGTACCGCGGGCAGTGCCGGGGGGCGGACCGCTCACAGACCAACTTTCCTCCGCTCGGGCCGCGTCGTCCCCGCACGGAACAACGGAGGAATCCCGTCATGAGCTTCGGCGACCCGAACAACCCGTACGGCCAGGCACCCCCGCCGCCGCAGGCGCCGCCCGGCTACGGCTACCCGGCCGCGCCCCAGGGCGTACCGCCGCAGCAGCCGTACGGCTACCCGCAGCAGCCCGGCTACCCGGCCTACCCCGGCGGCATGATGATGCCGCCGCAGATGCCGGGCCTGATGCAGACCGCCCGCGTCTTCCTGTTCATCGTGGGCGCCGTCCAGGTGCTGATCGGCATCCTGTTCCTCTTCATCGGCGCCGCGGCCAACGACGTGTCGAACGATGCGGACGACACCTTCGGCGACACCCCGTTCGGTGACATCGGCCACGCCGCCGCCGGGATCATGGTCGTCATCGCGCTGCTCTTCCTCGGCCTCTCCGCGCTGTCGATCACGCTCGGCGTACGGCTGTCCAGGGGCCGCCAGGGCGTCCGCATCACGACGATGGTCTACGGCATCCTGGGCGCCGTCGTCGGTGTGCTGGCCCTCGTCGGCTCCGCCAACAACGACTCCTCGGGCGGCCTGATCTGGGCGTTCCTGTGGATCGCGTTCGGCGGCATCATGGCGGCGGCCATGATGACCCGCGACGGCAGCGCCTGGTTCAACCGCCCGCGCTACTGAGCCACTTCCGCGTCACCGCGCGAAAGGCCGCACCCCGCACCGGGGTGCGGCCTTTCGCATACGCGATCAGTGGAAGAAGTGGCGCGTGCCGGTGAAGTACATCGTCACGCCCGCCTTCTTCGCGGCCTCGATCACCAGTTCGTCGCGGACCGAGCCGCCCGGCTGCACGACCGCCTTCACGCCCGCGGCGGTCAGGATCTCCAGACCGTCGGGGAACGGGAAGAACGCGTCCGAGGCGGCGTACGAGCCCCGCGCGCGCTCCTCGCCGGCCCGCTCCACGGCGAGCTTGGCCGAGTCGACCCGGTTGACCTGGCCCATGCCGACGCCGACCGAGGCACCGTCCTTGGCGAGCAGGATGGCGTTGGACTTGACGGCCCGGCACGCCTTCCAGGCGAAGGCCAGCTCCTTGAGCTCGGCCTCCGAGAGCGCCTCGCCGGTGGCCAGCGTCCAGTTCGCCGGGTCGTCGCCCTCGGCCTGGAACACGTCGGTCTGCTGGAGCACGGCGCCGCCCGAGACCGGCTTGAGGTCGCCGGGCTGGTGCGGGGTGCCGTCGACCTTGAGGACGCGGATGTTCTTCTTGCGCGCCAGGACCTCGACCGCGCCGTCCTCGTACGCCGGGGCCGCGATGACCTCGGTGAAGATCTCCGCGACCTGCTCGGCCATGGCCACGGTCACCGGCCGGTTGACCGCGATGACCCCGCCGAAGGCGGACAGCGGGTCGCACTCGTGGGCCTTGCGGTGGGCGGTGGCCAGGTCGGCGTCGACGGCGATGCCGCACGGGTTGGCGTGCTTGATGATCGCGACGCACGGCTCGTCGTGGTCGTAGGCGGCCCGGCGGGCGGCCTCGGTGTCCACGTAGTTGTTGAAGGACATCTCCTTGCCGTGCAGCTGCTCGGCGTTGGCGATGCCGCCCGGCTGACCGTCCGTGTAGATCGCGGCGGCCTGGTGCGGGTTCTCGCCGTAGCGCAGGGTGGACTTGCGCTCCCAGGTCCCGCCGAGGAAGCCGGGCAGTGCGGCGCCGTCCTCCGGCGCGTACACATTGGTCATCCAGGAGGCCACGGCCACGTCGTACGCGGCGGTGTGCTGGAACGCCTCGGCGGCCAGGTGCTTACGGGCCTCCAGGTCGAAGCCACCGCTCTCGACGGCCGCGAGCACGTCCGCGTACCGCTCGGGGCTGGTGACGACGGCCACCGACGGGTGGTTCTTGGCGGCGGCCCGGACCATCGAGGGCCCGCCGATGTCGATCTGCTCGACGCACTCGTCGGCGGAGGCGCCCGAGGCGACGGTCTCCTTGAACGGGTACAGGTTGACCACGACGAGCTGGAACGGCTCGACGCCGAGCTCCGCCAGCTGCTCGCGGTGCGAGTCGAGGCGCAGATCGGCGAGGATCCCGGCGTGCACGCGCGGGTGCAGCGTCTTGACCCGGCCGTCCAGGCACTCGGGGAAGCCGGTCAGCTCCTCCACCTTGGTGACGGGCACCCCGGCGGCCGCGATGCGCCCGGCCGTCGACCCGGTCGAGACGAGCTCGACGCCGGCCGCGTGCAGCCCACGAGCCAGCTCCTCCAAACCAGTCTTGTCATAGACACTGACCAGCGCGCGACGGATCTCCCGCTTGCTACTCACGGCAACAGAACCTTTCGTCCCTCAATGCGATATCCGTCGCGGGCCAGCCGCCCCACGACGTCGACGAGCAGCCTTCGCTCGACTTCCTTGATGCGCTCGTGGAGCGCGTCCTCCGTGTCGTCCGCCCCGACCTCGACCACGCCCTGGGCGATGATCGGGCCGGTGTCGACGCCGTCGTCGACGAAGTGGACGGTGCATCCGGTGACCTTGGCGCCGTACGCGAGGGCGTCACGGACGCCGTGGGCGCCGGGAAAACTGGGCAGCAGGGCGGGGTGCGTATTGACGACCTTCCCGCCGAACCGGGCGAGGAAGTGCTTCCCCACGATCTTCATGAAACCCGCGGACACGACGAGGTCGGGCGCGTACGCCGCGGTGGCCTCGGCGAGCGCGAGGTCCCAGGCGTCCCGGGTGGGGTGATCCTTCACCCGGCAGACAAAGGTGGGCAGACCAGCCTTTTCGGCCCGCTCCAGCCCAGCGATCGCGCCCCGATCGGCCCCCACGGCCACGATCCGCGCGCCATACCCGTCCGGGTCGGCGGCGATGGCGTCGAGCAGGGCTTGGAGGTTCGTACCGGATCCGGAGACCAGCACGACGAGGCGTGCCGGAGCGGCGGCGGGGGGCGGGGAGGCCACGGCTGGGCCCTTTCTCGCGTACGGGGTGAGGCGTGGTGGGTCTGTGCCGGTGCGTGCGGTGCACCCCGCCGTGCGGGGCCTGGCGCCTGGTCGGAGACCGCCCGCGACGCACCTTTGTATGGTCGTACGAACGAGTCGCCCCCCTCGATACGGGGAACCCTACGAATGCGCCGACCGTCAGCAACGATACCGGCACACCGAACCGCCCCCACGGGACGGGGGCAGGCCCGGCAGGTAGCGTCTGGGGAGGCGCCGTCCGCGGACGGCGCCAAGACGACGACAAGAGCACGGACATGAGCACGGATTTGAGCACGCCGAGCGTCTGGCCGGACCCCCGCGCGGGAACCCGCCAGGAGCCCGCCTGACACTCGACCTCAATGCTCGACGAATGCGACCCCCTTGGCCAGGGGTCCGAGGGGAAGACGTTCACCAGATGCCGGACCGACGCGACCAGCCGTTCGCAGAACGCCAGTCCCCCGCGACGACGGATTCGACGGACCCGACGAACCCGACTCCGTCGCGGCGGGAGGAAGCCACGGGCGCGCGGGAAGAAGAGGCCCGGGGCGAGGGTTCCGGTGCCGGGGCCGACGGATCCGGCACCGGGGGCGCACCCGGAACGCCGAGTGGCGAGGCCGGTCCCGGGGCCGACGAAGGCCCGGACCGGGCGCCCGCCGACGACAATCCGTTCGCGCCGCCGCCGGAGGGGCGTCCCGACCAGCCGTGGCGCCCGCGCCGCCCGGCGGACGGCTCGTCCCCCTGGGGCAGCCAGTGGAGCAGCCGCCAGCCCGGCGCCGGCCAGGGCGATTTCGGCAACCGCCCCGAGGACCCGGAGCGCGGCTCCGGCCCCGGGCCCGGCCCCGGCCAGAACCCGCCGCCCGGCCCCACCCTGCGCTGGGACCCCACGGACCCGGCGCAGCGCCGGGCGCGCTACGCGCTGCTCTCGGGCATGTGGGCGTTCTTCTTCGCCCTGTTCGACATGACGGAGATCGCGCTGCTGCTCGGCTCCCTGGCGCTGTACTGGGCGATCAGCTCGCTCCGCGCCAAGCCGAAGCCCCCGGAGACCACCCCGGCCCACCCCGCGTCGGCCCCGCCCGCGCCCCCCGCCAAGCCCCAGACGACGGCAGCGGTCACGGGCCTGGTGACGGCGATCCTGTCCCTGTCGATCGTGGCGGCGACGTTCACGATGCAGCTCGTGTACCGCGACTACTACACGTGCGTGGACGACGCCCTGACGAAGACGGGCTCCCTGGCATGCAACGACTTGCTGCCGAAGCCGCTGGAGCCGTTGTTCGGGGTGAAGGAGTAGGAGTGGGGGCGGGGGCGGGGGCTTGACGGGGCGGCTCGCCGCGAGGCGGGTGGGCCGCCGCGGCTAGGGCCTCTCCGGGGCCGGGGGCTCGCCCTCGGCTTCGGCTTCGGCTTCGGCTTCGGCTTCGGCTTCGGCTTCGGCTTCGGCTTCGGCTTCGGCTTCGGCTTCGGCTTCGGGGAGGGGTGAGCCCTCCGGTCCGGGTTCACCCTGATCCCCCGGTACAGCAACATCCCGCTCCTCCGGCCCCGGCTCGGGCAGCACCACACCCTCGGGCAGCCCGTCCGGCTCCGGCGGCACCCCCGGCTCCACGGGTACACCCACCACCGGCGCCTCCACCGGCCGCTCCGGCACCCCAGCCCCCGCCGCGATGTCCGGCATCAGCCCCCCTGACGCCTCCCGCAGCGCCGCCCACCGCACCTCCCGCGCCCCGCTGTCGTGCCACGCCCCCACCGGCAGGAAGTCGTACGGCTCCAGGTCCCCCGACTCCACCACCTCGCCCTTCCGACGCCGCCAGGCAAGGCGCGACCACCACCGCCGCGCCCCGGCCGCATCGGCCGCACCCTCCGGTGCCGCACCCGAAACCGGCTCCGGCACCACACCCGAAGCCAGCGGCTCCGCCGCCTTCCGCCTCCACCACCACCGCAACCCCAGCGCCCCCGGCACCCCCACCCCCGCCGTCCACAGCAGCGCCGCCCCGCCCGTGCGCCACCACACCGGGCCCAGCGCCGCCAGGCGCTCCGAGCCCAGGGGGCCGCCCGAGAGCGCGGTCAGGAGCGCGAGCGCCGCCCCGCACGCCGCCGCCCCGTACAGCGCCGCCAGCGCCGTCTCCCCGCGCCCCCACGCCCCCTCCTCGCCCGTCGCCCGCCGCGCCGTCCACCATCCGACCGCCAGTCCGGCCAGCACCGGCAGCGCCGCCACCGACCAGGTCAGCCAGCTTCCGCGCGGCTCGGCCGGCAGCGCGGACAGCAGTGGGAAGTGCGGCACGGCCGGCGTTCCCGCCACCCCGAGGGGCGTCGCCACCGCGCCGGTGCCGAGCAGGAACCCCGGCCCCAGCCCGTACGCCGCCCCCCACACCGCCGCGTTCGGCACCAGCGCCAGCGCCAGCAGCAGCACCGCGAGCCGCCCCGGCCAGTCCTCCGCCAGCCGCAGGAACGTGTCCTGGGCCGCGCCGGCGTGCCACACCAGCCCCGTCCCGGCGAGCAGCGCCCCGCCCGCCAGCAGCACCGCGGCCCCGGCCGACCCGGCTCGTACAGCCGTATTCGTACGACGATGGACCAGCACCCGGCGTACCGGCCCGGGCACCCACCCCGGCAGCGGAGCGCGCGGACGGCCATACGCGGTCCAGAGCCCGGCGCCCACCGCGCCCGAGGTCACCAGGGTCAGGTGCAGCACGGCGCTGAGGGGCGCGGCGGGCAGCGGCCCCTCGGACGCGTACAGCACCGCCGCCGCACCCACCAGGAGGTATCCGCAGGTCACCGCCGTGAAGGCAGCCCACACGGGTGGCAGCGCCGCCCGCTCGCCGCCCTCCTCGGCCCCCTCGTCGTCGTCGCCGTACCCCAGCTCCGGCTCGCCCTCGTACGACAGCGCGTCCCGCGCCGCCCGGTACGCCAGCCACACCGGCAGCCCGACGAGCAGCAGCGGCACGATCCCCACCGGGGCGGGCACGCCGCTGAGCGTGTCGGGTCTGACCAGCTGCGTTCCATGGGCGAGCAGCCACAGCGCGGCCGCGGAGCGCAGCGCGCCGCCGGGCCCGCTGTCGGGGTAGGGCGAGCTGATCCACACCACCGTCACCAGCACGGCGAGCACGCCGAGTCCCAGCCCCGCCGCCATCACCCCGCGCAGCACGCAGGTGGCCAGCACGGACGAGCGGCCCTGGGCCGCCGGCAACATCAGGCCGCGATCGGTCACTTGTGTCACGCCGCCATGCTGCCAACGACACGCGCTTTCTCCGCGTAACAGGAAAATGCCCGCCGTGTCGCCCAATATACGTTTATGTTCTTTTCCGCTCGGGGTAAGGCTGCGGGCGGTACGGCCGTCTCGGCCTTCGCGGGGAGCCCTGGGAGCCCTTCATGACAGAGCGCACGTCCGACACCGGTGCCGCCATGTCGCCGCCGCCCCTGCCGACCCCGGAGGAACGGCCGGTCACGGGCTCCGGCGGGGCCCCGCCCCCCGGCTCCGACGCGGACACCGGCTCCGGCACCGGCGCGGATACGGATGCGGGCGTCGGGCCCGGCGCGCACACCACCCGCGTGAAGCCCGGCGCGCCCGCCAAGCCCCTGAGCACCCGACGCCCCCGCTCCGCGGCGAAACGCGCCGCCAAGCGCCCGGCCACGGCCCCGGTCCGCCACGACGCGGCCCACGCCCACTGTCCCGCCCCGGTGCCGGTCCCCTCACTCGCCGCCGCGCCCGCGCTCCCCGCCGAGGCGAATGAAGCGGACGAGGCGGATGAAGCGGATGTGACACCCCGGGACGTGGCCGCGCCGGACCCCGCCCCCGCACCTCCCGCCCGCCCCGTCTTCGACACCCCCGGCGACGCCTTCGACGCGCTCTACGCCGCCCACTCCACCGCCCTCGTCCAGCAGACGTATCTGCTCACCGGGCGGCGGCGGCTGGCGAAGGAGGCCGTCGAGCGCGCGTTCCACCTCGCCTGGCAGCGGTGGCCCGAGGTCGCGACGGACGCCGACCCGGCGGGCTGGGTGCGGGCCGCGGCGCACGAGTACGCCCTCTCCCCCTGGCACCGCTTCCGCCGCGCGCACAAGCACCCCGACCATCCCCCGGCCGACCCCGAGCTCCGTACGCTGCTGCGCGCGCTGCTCGACCTGCCGCCCCGGTACCGCCGTACGCTCCTGCTCTACGACGGCCTGGGCCTCGACCTGCCCGAGACCGCCGCCGAGACCGAGGCCAGCACCCCGGCCGCCGCGAACCGGCTGCTGAACGCCCGCGAGGCCGTCGCCGTGCACGTGCCGGAGCTCGCCGCGGCCGCCACCCCGCAGGCGCTGTCCGCGCTGCTGCGGCGGCGCATCGGCGAACTCGCCCTCGCCGAGCCCCCGGCCGTGACCCGGCTGCCGGGTCCCCGGCGCGTGCGCACCGGTGGCGAGCGCCGCATCCGGGTCTGGACACGCGCCGCCGTCACCCTGACCGCCGTCATCGTCGGCGCGACGGCCTTCACGCTCTCCACCGCGCCCACCCGCTACATCCCGCCGGTCGCCCCGGGCCAGCGCATCGGCGACGTCCCCCTCAACAGCGGCCCGCAGCGGCACGACGACGAGGACGTGGAGCTCCACCGGAAGCTGCTCGAAGAGCCCGCACACGGGCCGGAACGGCTGGTCCCGGAGTTCCGCTGAGTCCCGTGATACGCGCGTGGGCCCGCACCCCTTGTCCAGGGGTGCGGGCCCACGCGCGTACAGAACTGCAGACCAGAAGGTCAGCCGGCGAGAATGGCGCGCGCCAGCTTGGCCGTCTCGGTCGGCGTCTTGCCGACCTTGACGCCCGCGGCCTCCAGAGCCTCCTTCTTGGCCTGGGCCGTGCCGGAGGAGCCGGAGACGATGGCGCCGGCGTGGCCCATGGTCTTGCCCTCGGGCGCGGTGAAGCCCGCGACGTAGCCGACGACCGGCTTGGTCACGTTGGCCTTGATGAAGTCGGCCGCGCGCTCCTCGGCGTCGCCGCCGATCTCACCGATCATGACGATCAGGTCGGTGTCGGGGTCGGCCTCGAACGCGGCGAGCGCGTCGATGTGCGTGGTGCCGATGACCGGGTCGCCACCGATGCCGACGGCGGACGAGAAGCCGATGTCACGGAGCTCGTACATCATCTGGTACGTCAGCGTGCCGGACTTCGACACCAAGCCGATACGGCCCGGCTTGGTGATGTCGCCCGGGATGATGCCGGCGTTGGACTGGCCCGGCGTGATCAGACCGGGGCAGTTCGGGCCGATGATGCGGGTCTTGTTGCCCTTGGCATTCGCGTACGCCCAGAAGGCGGCGGAGTCGTGGACCGCGATGCCCTCGGTGATCACGACGGCGAGCGGGATCTCGGCGTCGATCGCCTCGACCACGGCGGCCTTGGCGAACGCCGGCGGCACGAAGAGGACGGACACGTTGGCGCCGGTCTTCTCCATCGCCTCGGCGACCGTGCCGAAGACCGGGATCTCGGTGCCGTCGATGTCGACGGACGTGCCGGCCTTGCGCGGGTTCACACCGCCGACGATGTTGGAGCCGTCAGCGAGCATGAGCTTGGTGTGCTTCATGCCCGTGGCGCCGGTCATGCCCTGGACGATGACCTTGCTGTCCTTGTTGAGGAAGATAGCCATGGTGGTGTCTGACCTCGTCCCTTACTTCGCAGCCGCGAGCTCGGCGGCCTTGTCGGCCGCGCCGTCCATGGTGTCCACGCGCTGCACGAGCGGGTGGTTCGCGTCCGACAGGATCTTGCGACCCAGCTCCGCGTTGTTGCCGTCGAGGCGCACGACCAGCGGCTTGGTGACCTCTTCGCCCTTGTCGGCGAGGAGCTGCAGCGCCTGGACGATGCCGTTGGCGACCTCGTCGCACGCGGTGATGCCACCGAAGACGTTGACGAACACGGACTTGACGTCCGCGTCGCCGAGGATGATCTCCAGGCCGTTCGCCATCACCTGGGCGGACGCGCCGCCGCCGATGTCGAGGAAGTTGGCCGGCTTCACGCCGCCGTGGTTCTCACCGGCGTACGCGACGACGTCCAGGGTGCTCATGACGAGACCCGCGCCGTTGCCGATGATGCCGACCTCGCCGTCGAGCTTGACGTAGTTGAGGCCCTTGGCCTTGGCCGCCGCCTCAAGCGGGTTGGCCGCGGCCTTGTCCTCAAGCGCCTCGTGCCCGGGCTGACGGAAGTCGGCGTTCTCGTCGAGCGAGACCTTGCCGTCCAGCGCCAGGATGCGGCCGTCCTTGGTCTTCACCAGCGGGTTGACCTCGACGAGGAGCGCGTCCTCGGCGACGAAGGTGTCCCACAGGGTCACCATCGCCTCGGCGACACCCTCGGCCACCTCGGCCGGGAACTTCGCCTGGGCCACGATCTCGCGGGCCTTCTCGATGTTCACGCCTTCGACGGCGTTGACCGGGACCTTCGCGAGGGCCTCGGGAGTCTTCTCCGCGACCTCCTCGATGTCCATGCCGCCCTGCACCGACGCCATGGCGAGGAAGGTGCGGTTGGTGCGGTCCAGGAGGTACGAGACGTAGTACTCCGCCTCGATCTCCGGGGACAGCTCGGCGATCATCACGTTGTGGACCGTGTGGCCCTTGATGTCCATGCCGAGGATGTCGGTCGCGCGAGCGACCGCCTCGTCGGGGTTGGCGGCCAGCTTGACGCCGCCGGCCTTGCCTCGGCCGCCGACCTTCACCTGCGCCTTGACGACGGACTTGCCGCCCAGCCGCTCGGTCGCCTCGCGGGCTGCCTCAGGCGTGTCGATCACTTCACCGGCCAGCACCGGTACACCGTGCTTGGCGAAGAGGTCCCTCGCCTGGTACTCGAACAGGTCCACGCGCGTCCGTCCCTTTTCAGTGGTCTCGCGGTTCGTTCTTCTGCGTGGGCGTGCCGCGAAGGGCAACGTGACGGCGCTGTCACTGAGGGAGGCGTACACGGTGTCCGGGTACGCGGCATGTCCGTCTCGCAGGTTATCCCCGCCAGAGCGAGCTCCCTAAATCGCAGATCACACCTGAGCGGTGATACCTGTCACAGATCACCTGCTCACAGCGTGTCAGGTATCGGCAGAGGCCGCTTCTCGACCGCCGCCGCCATGATCTCCGGGAAGAGGTCGGGGGTGCAGGCGAAGGCCGGCGCGCCCAGGGCGGACAGGGCCGCCGCGTGCTCGTGGTCGTACGCCGGGGCGCCCTCGTCGGACAGGGCGAGCAGGGCCACGAACTGCACCCCGGACGCCTTCATCGCCGCCACCCGCTTCAGCATCTCGTCCCGGATCCCTCCCTCGTAAAGATCACTGATCAGTACGACGACGGTGTCGGCAGGACGGGTGATCTGCGACTGGCAGTAGGCGAGGGCGCGGTTGATGTCGGTGCCGCCGCCCAGCTGGGTGCCGAACAGCACGTCCACCGGGTCGTCGAGCTGGTCGGTGAGGTCGACGACGGCCGTGTCGAACACGACCAGCCGGGTGGCGATCGAGCGCATGGAGGCGAGGACGGCGCCGAAGACCGAGGCGTAGACGACCGAGGCGGCCATGGAGCCGGACTGGTCGATGCAGAGGACCACCTCCTTCTTGACCGACTGGGCGGCCCGTCCGTATCCGATCAGCCGGTCCGGGACGACCGTGCCGTACTCCGGCAGGTAGTTCTTCAGGTTCGCCCGGATGGTGCGGTCCCAGTCGATGTCCCGGTGGCGGGGGCGGCTGATCCGGGCCGAACGGTCCAGGGCGCCCGTGAGCGTGGCCTTCGTCCGGCTGGCGAGCCGCTTCTCCAAGTCCTCGACGACCTTGCGGACGACCGCGCGGGCCGTCTCCTTGGTGGTCTCCGGCATCGCCTTGTTGAGCGAGAGCAGCGTGCCCACGAGGTGCACGTCCGCCTCGACGGCCTCCAGCATCTCCGGCTCCAGGAGCAGCGCGGAGAGCCCGAGCCGGTCGATGGCGTCGCGCTGCATGACCTGGACGACCGAGCTGGGGAAGTACGTACGGATGTCACCCAGCCAGCGGGCGACGCTCGGGGCGGAGGCGCCGAGCCCGGCGCCCCGGTCCTTGGACGACCCCCGTCCGCCGGAGCCGCCGTAGAGCGCGGACAGGGCGCCGTCCATCGCGGCGTCGCGCCCGGCGAGCGTGCGGCCCGTGCCGTCGGCGCCCTGCTCGCCGCCGAGCACCATCCGCCAGCGGCGCAGCCGCTCGCCGGCGGCCGCATCGAGTTGTTCTGTGCTCACTTCCCCACTCCTGCCAGGTGGTCGGATGCCAACGGGCTGGATGCCAGGTGGTCGGACGGCTCCGGCGGCGCGCCGGACCCGTGGGTGCTTCCGCCGAGGATCAGCCGCAGCAGCGGCTCCACGGCGTCGGCGCGCTCCTCGTCGAGCCCGGCCCCGAAGCCGGGGGCGGCCGTGTCGGCCTGGGCCGGACCGGCGGTGCCGGGGCCGCGCCGGACGAGCTCGCCGAGGGTGCGGCGCACGCCCGGTTCGTACGCCGAGAAGGTGCGGCGCAGCAGCGGCAGTACGTCCGTGAAGGCGTCGGCCGGGACGCCGGTCAGCCAGGTGTCGACCAGGGCGAGCAGCCGCTCGTCGTGGACGAGGAGCATCCCGCCGCCCGACGCGCCCCCGACGAAGCCCTCGATCCAGGCGGCCGCGTCGCCGGGCGGTGTCCCCGCCGAGAGCGCCAGGCCCATGTGGCGCTCCGCCTCGGCGTCGTCGAGCCGTCCGTCGTCCAGGAGCAGGCGGACGGCGCGGCCCCGGATCTCCCCCGCCGCCGTGTCCCGCCCGGCCAGCCTGGCCAGGACCGACGCCCAGCGGTCCCGCAGTGTCGTCGGGCCCTCGGGCGCCTCCGGGAGCAGGGCCATGGCCGTGTGGACGTCGTCGATGCGGCGGCGCATCTCGGTGGCGCCGTCCGCGTCCAGGCCCGTGCAGGCGGGCGGCAGGCCGACGCAGATCCGCTCGGCGAGCCCGGTCGCCACCTCCCCGAGCGCGGCCGTCTCCGTGCCCCGCACGTCTCCGTACCGCAGCGTGCGGGCCAGGGCGGGCAGCGCCTGGGCGAGGTGGGCGACGTCCGTGTCGAGCGCGGCCCGGTAGGCGAGCGCGCGCATCACCACCGGGAGCGCGTCGGTGAGCTCGGCGAGCAGACACCGCTCGGCCAGCGCGGTGATCTCGCCCAGGACCGTGGCCCCGGCGGCCTCCGACTCGGCCCGCGCGGTGGCGGCGGCCAGGACCGTCGTGCCCCACACCCCGGCCTCGGCCACCCGCACCGACAGCTCGGGCTCCCAGCGCAGCCGCCAGCTCTCCCGGAACGTGCCGGTGCTTCCCCGGGACGCCGACTGCTCGCCCCAGCCGATGCCGAGGAGGCTCAGCCGGTGCAGCAGACGGCTGCGCGCGGCGTCGGTCTCCTTACGCAGATCGAGCTCCAACTCCCGCTCCAGCGCCTCCGGTTTGAGCCGCAGGGAGCGCTGGGCGCGGGTGAGGTCGCGCTGGAGCGGGACGGCCGGGGCGGCGTCCGGGACCTCGCCGAGCACATCGCCGACGACGAGGCGGTCCTGGACGAGGGCGAGCGGCACGTCGGAGCCCTCGCACATCACCGCCCGCACCGCGTCGGTCGTCTCGGTCAGGCCCGGCAGCGGGCGGCCGCGCATCGCGGCGAGCGTCCCGGCGAGCCGCACCGCCTCGATGACGTGCGCGGACGAGACCTGCCGGTCCTCCTCGCGCAGCAGCCCGGCGACCTTGGTCATCCAGCGCTCGACGGGCCGGTCGGGGGCGCCGAACAAGTGCCCGTACCAGCCGGGCGAGTCGATGCCCGCCCCGTAGCCGCTGTGCCGGGCGAGACGGCGGTGGGTCCAGGGCACCCAGGTCAGCTCGGCCTTCACCTTGGGAAGGCCCTTGAGCAGCGCGCGGTCGGCCGCGACCGTGGTCCGGGCGGCGAGCGCGGGCACGTGCCAGGCCCCGCACACCACCGCGACCCCGTCCCCGAACTCGCGCCGGGCGGCTCGCAGTTGCTGGCGCATGTACGCCTCGCGGATCAGGTCGCGCGCGTGGCCGCCGTCCCCGTACGCCTCGCGCAGCGCCGTCATGGCTTCGCCCAGGACGGCGAACGGGCCGTACGGATCGGCTCCCGGCGTGCCGTCGCGGTGCTCCACGACGTCCTCCCACCAGGCTTCCGGGTCGTCGTATCCGGCGGTTTCGGCGAGCACGCCGATCGGGTCGATCCGCAGCCCGGACCGTCCGTCCTGTGGACCGCCCTCGCCGTCGGGCCCACCGTCCGTCCCACTGAGCGACTCGGTCTCCGGCGGCTCCTCCCCCGCCGCCGCCCCCTCCGCCAGGGAGTGGGCCGCCGGGAGGTCGATGAAGCGGACCTCGGCGCCCGCGTCCAGGGCCCAGCGCAGCGCCACCCACTCCGGCGAGAACTCGGCCATCGGCCAGAACGCGGCCCGGCGCGGGTCGTCCACCACATGGGCGAGCAGCGCGACCGGCGGCCGCATGTCCGGGTCGGCGGCGAGCGCGAGCAGCGCGTCGGCCTCGGGCGGGCCCTCGATCAGCACGGCCCGGGGCCGCGCCGCATCCAGCGCCGCCCGCACGGCCCGCGCCGACCCGGGCCCGTGGTGCCGCACACCGAGCAGCCAGGGGCCGGGGGGCGCGGCGGGCGCCGGGTCCGTGGTGCCGGGTTCGCCCGCATCCGGCGCGGCCGAGGACAGGACGGTCATGCCGACACCTCTCGGCAGGCGCGGTAGAAGTCCTTCCAGCCGTCGCGCTCGCGCACCACCGTTTCCAGGTACTCCTGCCAGATGACGCGGTCCGCCGCCGGGTCGCGGACGACCGCGCCGAGGATGCCCGCCGCCACGTCGCCGGAGCGCAGCACGCCGTCGCCGAAGTGCGCGGCGAGCGCCAGACCGCCCGTCACCACCGAGATCGCCTCGGCTGTGGAGAGCGTCCCCGAAGGGGACTTGAGCTTGGTGCGGCCGTCGCCGGTCACCCCGTCCCGCAGCTCGCGGAAGACGGTGACGACCCGGCGGATCTCGTCCATGCCCTCGGGGGCCGCGGGCAGGTCGAGCGAGCGCCCGAGCTGGTCGACCCGGCGCGAGACGATGTCGACCTCCTCGTCGGCGGTCGCCGGAAGCGGCAGCACCACCGTGTTGAAGCGGCGGCGCAGCGCGCTCGACAGCTCATTGACGCCCCGGTCGCGGTCGTTGGCCGTGGCGATGAGGTTGAAGCCGCGCACCGCCTGCGTCTCCTGGCCCAACTCGGGGATGGGCAGCGTCTTTTCCGACAGGATCGTGATCAGCGTGTCCTGTACGTCGGCGGGGATACGGGTCAGCTCCTCGACCCGGGCCGTCATCCCCTCGGCCATGGCCCGCATGACCGGGCTGGGCACCAGGGCGTCCCGGCTGGGGCCGTGCGCCAGCAGTTGCGCGTAGTTCCACCCGTACCGGATCGCCTCCTCCGGGGTGCCGGCCGTGCCCTGGACCAGCAGCGTGGAATCGCCGCTGACGGCGGCGGCGAGGTGCTCGGACACCCAGGTCTTGGCGGTGCCGGGGACGCCGAGCAGCAGCAGCGCCCGGTCGGTGGCGAGCGTTGTGACGGCGACCTCGACGATGCGGCGCGGGCCCACGTACTTCGGCGTGATCACCGTGCCGTCGGGCAGGGTGCCGCCGAGCAGATATGTGGCGACGGCCCACGGCGAGAGCTGCCAACGGGCGGGCCTGGGCCGGTCGTCGGCGGCCGCCAGCGCCTTGAGTTCGTGCGCGAACGCATGCTCGGCGTGCGGGCGCAGGGCCTCGGCGGCGGCCGCCTCGACACCGCTTACGGCGTCCGCGGAGTTGATTTCGGACACGGTCATGGATCCCCCTCCAGATCAGTCGACCCGATGTGACTCCACCGTGCACCACGCCACTGACAATCGACCTCGGCGAGGGTGAAAGCGCAGGTCAAAGCTGTGGGCGGGGCGATTGTCAGTGGGGGCATCTACCTTCGGAAGCATGAATCAGCAGGGGGTGCGCTGGACTGCGGAACAGGTGCTGGCCCTGGCTCCTGACGCCGCGTCACGCAAGACGGGAAGCAAGCTGGGCACGGCCGGGCCGTGGTCGGAGAGCGGCTGCGACAACTCAAGCGTGTGGGGCCTGTGCAAGGGCAGCGGCAGCAAGCCGTACCAGACGGTGGTCGACACGAGCGGGCTCGGATACAAGTGCAGTTGCCCGAGCCGTAAGTTCCCGTGCAAGCACGCGCTGGGGCTGCTGCTGCTCTGGGCGGCGGACGAGCAGGCGGTGCCGGTCGTCGCGGACGGGGAGGTGCCCGACTGGGCCGGGCAGTGGCTGCGCGGCCGGCGGGAGCGGGCGGCGAAGAAGGGGAGCGAGGAGGCGGGCCCCGCCGAGGCGAGGACCGCCGATCCGGAGGCGGCCCGGCGCCGCGCGGAGAAGCGCGCCGAGCGGGTCACGGCCGGGGCGGCCGAGCTGGAGCAGCGTCTTGAGGACCTGCTGCGCGGCGGCCTGGCGGCGGCCGAGCGGCCCGGGTACGGACTGTGGGAGGAGACGGCCGCCCGCATGGTCGACGCGCAGGCGCCGGGACTGGCGGGCAGAGTAAGGGAGTTGGGGGCGATACCGGGCTCCGGGCCGGGCTGGCCGGTGCGGCTCCTGGAGGAGTGCGCGCTGCTGCATCTGCTCGACCGGGCGTGGATGGGCCGCGAGGGGCTGCCGGAGCCACTGGCCGCCACGGTCCGGGCGCGCGTCGGTGTGCCCGCGCCGCCACAGGGGCCGCTGGTGCGGGACATATGGCAGGTCCTGGCCCAGTACGACACGGCCGACGCCAAGCTGACCACGCGCCGGATCTGGCTGTACGGACGGGAGTCGGGCCGCGCGGCGATGCTTCTCGACTTCGGCGCGGCGGGCCGGGCGCCCGAGCTCGCCCTGCCGGTCGGCCTCGCGATCGACGCCGAGCTCACGCCGTACCCGGGCGGCGGACAGCTGCGCGCCGCGCTGGGCGAGCGGTTCGGGGCGCCACTGGCGGCCGGGGGCCCGCCACCCGGCGGCACCACGGCCGAGGCGATGGAGCGGTACGGGCGGGCACTGCGGGACGACCCGTGGCTGGACGCGTGGCCGGTGACGCTGAGCGGGGTGATACCGGTGCCGCCGGGCGAGGGCGGCGGGCAAGGGTGGCAACTAGCCGACTCCAACGGCGAGTTGGCACTTCCCGTCGCCCCGGGCGCGGCCGACCGGGCGGGCCTGTGGAAGCTCGTCGCGCTGTCGGGCGGCGGCCCGGTCACGGTGTTCGGCGAGTGCGGACACCGGGGGTTCGCACCGCTGGCGGGGTGGGCGCAGGACGAGGCGGAGGCGGTGCGGCTGCTGTGAGTGCTGCGGGTTCGAGGGCTGCTGTGCAGGAAGTTGCGCATATGTATGGAGGGGAGGCCACGATGTCCGCTACCGCGACCAGGGCCGGGGGTGGTTCCTGGGAGGAGCTCGTCACCGCCGCGTTGCTCGGCACCGAGCGGCGGCCCGCTGCCGGGGAGCCCGCCGCGCTCCTCGACGAGGCCGCGCTGCGAACCGTACGCCGCCGGGCGGGACTGCTGCCCGCGCCGGCTCCGATACGGCCCGAGAGGGCGCCGGACGACGGGCGGCCGGAGCTGCCGGAGGCCGCGCGGCGACGGCTCGGGCAACTGCTCGCGGACCGTTCGGCGTCGGCGCACTCCGGGGGACGGCGCGGGGCGGCGCCGGATCTGGCGGAGCTGCTGCCGCAGTGGCTGGGCGCGGCGGCCGAACGGGGCTTCCGGGCGCCGCCCGCCCTGCTGCCCGCACTGCTCGACGCGGCCCGGGCGCGTACGGATCTGCGGCCGCAGGCACTGGCGTTCGCCGGGCCGCGCGGGACGTGGCTGGCCCGGCTGAACCCGGAGTGGCGGTTCGCGCTGCGCGGCGGGTCGGGCAGCGCGGTCCTGCCCGACGCCTCGGACACCGAGGCGGTGCGGCGGCTGTGGGACGAGGGGCTGTTCGCCGAGCGGGTGGCGCTGCTCGCGGCGGTACGGGCGTACGAGCCGGGGGCCGCACGGGAGTTGCTCGCCACGACATGGGCGGCCGAACGGGCCGAGGACCGGCTGATGTTCCTCGACTCGCTGCGGGCCGGGCTCTGCGGGGAGGACGAGCCGTTCCTGGAGCGGGCGCTCGCCGACCGCAGCCGTAACGTCCGGGCCACGGCCGCCGAACTGCTTTCGGCGCTGCCCGCGTCCGCGCTGGCCGGGCGGATGGCGGCGCGGGCGGCGTCGTGCGTCGCGCTCGACCGGTCGGGGGACGGGGACGGCGCGCGGATAGCGGTGGAGGCACCGCACGAGTGCGATGCGGGGATGCAGCGCGACGGGGTGGCGCCCAAGCCGCCGACCGGGCGGGGCGAACGGTCGTGGTGGCTCGGCCAGTTGGTGGAGGCCGCGCCGCTGGGGGGCTGGGCTGGGCGGCTCGGGGGGCGTTCGGCGCGGGAGATCGTGGCGTTGCCGGTCGCCGACGACTGGGGGGACGAGCTGCACGCGGCATGGTGCCGGGCGGCGGTGCGGCAGGGGGACGCGGAGTGGGCGCGTGCGCTCCTCGGCACCCCGTCCTCCCCGCCGGGCGGAAACGCGGGGACGGTGTCGCTGGCCGAGCGGGCCAAGCTGCTGTCGACGCTGTCGGAGGGGGAACGGGCGGAGTGGGTCGCCGCGTTCATAGCCGCGCACGGGCTGTCGGAGGCGTTCCAGCTGCTGGGGGTGTGTCTGGTGCCGTGGTCGGCGGGGCTGGGGCGGGCCGTGGTGGACGCGCTGGAGATCGCGCGGGACGCGGGCAGCTACCCCTGGAGCTTCAGCGGGGTGATGGGGCTGGCGGAGCGGTGCCTGTCTCCGGGGGAGGCGGGGCGGCTCGACGCGCTCACGGCTGTGCCGGTGGAGGAGGAGGGGGCGTCGCCGGGGGCGGGGGGGTACTGGGCGGAGGCGTTTCAGCGGCTGGTGGGGACGTTGCGGTTGCGGGGGGCGATGCTGGCGGAACTGGACGCTTGAGCCCCCACCCCGCCCGTTCCCTAAACCCTCCGGGGGTGGGTGGGGGTGAGGGTGGCGCTCCCGGGGGCTGCGCCCCCGGACCCCCGGGCGGGGCCTGCGGCCCCTGCACCCCGCTTCGTTCGTCTGCGGACCGTGCTGGGTTGCTCGCGCAGTTCCCCGCGCCCCTAAAGGGGCGCCCCGCAGGGGCGCTTTTAGGGGCGCGGGGAACTGCGCGACCAGCCACCCACGGTCCGCAGACGAACCCCTACGCCCCCGCCCCCTCGCGGACATTCGCATTGACCCACTCCACAATCGACGTAGTCGTCGCCCCGGGCGTGAAGATCTCGGCCACGCCGAGGGCCTTCAGCGGGGGGATGTCCGCCTCGGGGATGATGCCGCCGCCGAAGACCTTGATGTCCTCCGCGTCGCGGTCCTTCAGGAGTTCCAGGACCTTGGCGAACAGCGTGTTGTGGGCGCCGGAGAGGATGGAGAGGCCGATCGCGTCGGCGTCCTCCTGGATGGCCGTGTCGACGATCTGCTCGGGCGTCTGGTGCAGGCCCGTGTAGATGACCTCCATGCCCGCGTCGCGCAGCGCCCGTGCGATGACCTTGGCGCCCCGGTCGTGCCCGTCGAGCCCCGGCTTGGCCACCACCACGCGGATCGGACCGGATACACCCATCACTGCCTCCACACGAGGTGAACAAACTGAAGTGGACGAACTGAAGTGAACGAACGTTATCTCCAGCATCGCGCACGCCGCCGTTTCGCGGTGGCCGGGGAGGGGGAAATCACACGGTGGGACATGTTCGTTTTGCGTCGCCGCACCCGTTTGTCCGCCGCTCGTCGGCCGGACCTGCCGGGTCGGCTGCAAGGGGAGCCGCTCTGAAGGCGCCGGACCACCGTGCCGTCAGCCGCACAGCACGGAGGTCCGGCCACAGCGTTCTGGACGAGCGCGTTTTCGCGGGGGCGCCCCATGAGGGCACACGGGGGACGGAGTCGTCCTCCTGGCGTGCCGTTCGGGAGGTCGTCCGTGCAGTTCTTTCCGCTCCTTCCGCTGTGTCTGCGCCGCGCCTGGGTCTCCGCCGCGATGCTGCGCGCCACCGCACTCGACCTCGCCGTGCTCGCCGGCCATCTCGTCCTGTATCCATCCGGCATGGCGGCCGAGCGCAGAGAGCCCGCCCCGGACGGGGCCCCACAGCTGCCCACCGCCGGGCGCGCCCGGCCGCCCGTCGTGCTGCTGCACGGCTTCGTCGACAACCGGTCGGTCTTCGTCCTGCTGCGCCGCTCGCTGTCCCGGCACGGCTGGCGCCATCTCGAATCGCTCAACTACTCGCCGCTGACCTGCGACATCCGTACCGCAGCCGAGTTGCTCGGCCGCCATGTCGAGGAGATCTGCGCACGTACCGGGCACGCCGAGGTGGACGTCGTCGGGCACAGCCTCGGCGGTCTGATCGCCCGCTACTACGTCCAGTGCCTCGGCGGCGACGCGCGCGTCCGTACGCTCGTCACGCTCGGCACGCCGCACGAGGGCACCCGCTCGGCGCAGCTCATCAGCGCGCACCCGATCGTCCGCCAGATGTGCCCCGGCTCCGATGTCGTCGAGGAGCTGCGCCGGCCCGCCCCCGGCTGCCGGACGCGGTTCGTGAGCTTCTGGAGCGACCTCGACACGCTGATGGTCCCGGTGGAGACCGCCCGTATCGACCACCCGGATCTGACCGTTCACAACGTACGGGTCTCGGGCATCGGGCACCTGGCCCTGCCGGTCCACCCGGCCGTCGCCACCGGCATACGTCAGGCGTTGACCGTGGAAGAGGCCGAGAAGGAAGAGACGGGCAGCGCGCGCGAGGCGTTCTCGGTTGCTTGAGCCCGAGCCGTCCGAACGGCCCGCTCAACACCCGTTTTCTCGAACATTTCTCGAACGAAAGACCAAGGCTCTGCCCACAGTCCGCCGAAAGACGCTGATTGCCCGTTTCCTCATCCAATAAAACCTGCGGAAGATTGTCGCTGTCGCGTACCGCCGGGTACAGTCACGCCACTGCTTCCCCCACCGGGAGCCCCTCCCCAGGGCCTCCGGACCAGGTCCTGTTGCCGAGGCGAGAGAGAAGTTGGTGACCGACCAACACGCCCACGCCGGATACGCCGGATACGACGGCTATTCCACGGCGGACGCCACCGGCGCCCTCAACACCGACCCGCTCTTCGGTGCTCTGCCCGGCGGTTACGACACCAGCCACACCGGCACGTACGACACGGGCCAGTGGGACGCCTACGGCGCGCAGCAGTACCAGCACCAGCAGACCTCGTACGACACCACCGGGCAGTGGACCATCCCGGCCCAGTCGGCAGGGCCCGATGTCACCGGGCAGTGGGACGCCAGCGCCTGGAACCAGGCGCAGCAGACCGGGCAGTTCGAGACCACCGCCTTCGCGTACGGCGCCGCCTACGACACGACCGGGCAGTGGACCGTGCCCGGTGCGGGGTACGCGGCCGGTGCGTACGACGAGACGGGCACGTACAACACGGCCGCCTGGAACGTCGGTGTCGAGAGCATGGGCGGGCACGACGCCGTCGCCCAGCCCGGCGCCGGTCATGAAGCCGGGCATGAGCAGGCGTACGAGCAGCACGGCTACGAGCCCGCGTACGAGAACGTGCACGAGCACGAGCACGTCGAGGCGCCGGCGGAGAGCACCGCGCAGTTCCCCGCGCTCGACCTCGACTCCGGAAACCTCGAAACCCCTTCCTCCGAGGAGGAGTTGGACGGTCGGCCCGCAGCGGAGCCGCTCGTCGCGGCCGCCGCGCCCGTCACCCCCCGCCGCCCCGCCGGTGCCCGCAGTCGTCGGCGCAGTCCGGCCAAGCGGTCCGCGCTGCTCACCGTCGCGGTGCCGTCGGTGTGTGTGATGGGTGTCGCCGGGGTCGCGGCCGCGTCCGTGAGCGGGCTCGGCGGTGAGAACAAGGACGAGGGCACGGCCGTGACCGCGTCCGACCCGTCGTCGGTCAAGCCGGTCGCCGCCAACAGCAAGCTGGACACCCAGCTCGCCAACCTCAGCGCGGAGGCGGGCAACTTCGCCGACCGCGCCAGCCGTACGCAGGAACGTCTCGACCTCAAGGCCCGCCAGGACGCGGAGAGGCAGCGCAAGACCGAGGCGGCCGCCCGCAAGGAGGCCGCGCGCCCCAAGTTCCTGCTGCCGGTGACGCAGCGGGGCCTCAGCGCGTACTACGGCCAGGCGGGCGTCAACTGGATGTCGGTGCACACCGGCATCGACTTCCCGGTCGACTACGGCACCCCGGTGATGTCGGCGATCGACGGCACCGTCCGTACGCAGTGGAACAGCGCCTACGGCAACATGGCCATAGTGACCGCCGCCGACGGCACCGAGACCTGGTACTGCCACCTCTCCAGCACCAAGTTGCGGTCCGGCCCGGTCAAGGCCGGTGAGGTCATCGCGTACTCGGGCAACTCCGGCAACTCCACCGGTCCGCATCTGCACTTCGAGGTGCGCCCCGGCGGCGGGTCGCCGATAGACCCGCTGCCGTGGCTGCGCGGCCACGGGCTCGACCCGACCTAGGCCGAGCCCGTCACCACGCCTGTAGAAAAAACGATTTACAGCTTCTCTACCGGCGCGTACCGCAGCAGCAGCTTCTTGGGGCGCTCGTCCCCGAAGTCGATCGTGGCCTGCGCGTCCGAGCCCGAGCCGGTCACCGACACCACCGTGCCCAGACCGAACTGGTCGTGGGTGACGCGGTCCCCGATGGTCAGCGCGATCACCGGCTTGTCGCTGGTGCGCCGGGTCGCGAAGCCCGAGGGGCCCGAGCGCGCCCGCGAGGAGGACGGTCCCCCGCCCAGGCCCTTGCCCGAGACCGGGCCGGCCGGGGCGGCCATCGGGCCCGTCCGCTTCCAGTCCAGGTGCTGGACCGGGATCTCCTCCAGGAACCGGGACGGCGGGTTGTACGAGGGCTGGCCCCAGGCGCTGCGCATCGAGGAGCGCGTCAGATACAGCCGCTCGCGGGCGCGGGTGATGCCCACGTACGCCAGACGGCGCTCCTCCTCCAGCTCCTTGACCTGGCCGAGCGCGCGCATGTGCGGGAAGACGCCGTCCTCCATGCCGGTCAGGAACACCACCGGGAACTCCAGCCCCTTGGCGGTGTGGAGGGTCATCAGCGTGATGACGCCGGAGCCCTCCTCGTCCTCGTCGGGGATCTGGTCGGAGTCGGCGACGAGCGCCACCTGCTCCAGGAACTCCGCGAGGGTGGGGGTGACCGCGCCCTCGGCCCCTTCGGCCTCGCCGCGCGCCTGCTCGAACTCCAGGGCCACGGCGGCGAGTTCCTGGAGGTTCTCGATCCGGGTCTCGTCCTGCGGGTCGGTGGAGGCCTGCAACTCGGCCAGATAGCCGGTCTGTTCCAGGACCGCCTCCAGGACGACGGCGGGGCCCGCGCCCGAGTCGACGATGGTGCGCAGGTCGTCCATGAGCTGGTTGAAGCGCTTGACGGCGTTGGCCGAGCGGGCCGCCATTCCGTACGCCTCGTCGACGCGGCGCAGCGCCTGCGGGAAGGTGATCTTCTCGCGCAGCGAGAGCGCGTCGATCATCGCCTCGGCGCGGTCCCCGATGCCGCGCTTGGGGACGTTGAGGACCCGGCGCAGCGGGACCACGTCCTCCGGGTTGGCGAGGACGCGCAGATAGGCGAGGACGTCGCGGACCTCCTTGCGCTCGTAGAAGCGCACGCCGCCGACGACCTTGTACGGCAGGCCGACCCGGATGAAGATCTCTTCGAAGACACGGGACTGGGCGTTGGTCCGGTAGAAGATCGCGACGTCGCCCGCCTTGGCGTCGCCCGCGTCGGTGAGCCGGTCGATCTCGTCGGCGACGAACTGCGCCTCGTCGTGCTCTGTGTCGGCCACATAGCCGGTGATCTGCGCGCCCGCGCCCGCGTCCGTCCACAGGTTCTTGGGGCGACGGCTCTCGTTGCGCTCGATGACCGCGTTGGCGGCGGAGAGGATCGTCTGCGTCGAGCGGTAGTTCTGCTCCAGCATGATCGTCGTCGCGTCCGGATAGTCCTCCTCGAACCGGAGGATGTTGCGGATCGTCGCGCCGCGGAAGGCGTAGATCGACTGGTCGGCGTCACCGACCACGCACAGCTCGCCCGGCGCCTCGTCCTGCCCGGCCGGGCCGACGAGCTCGCGCACCAGCGTGTACTGGGCGTGGTTGGTGTCCTGGTACTCGTCGACCATCACGTGGCGGAAGCGGCGGCGGTAGTGCTCGGCCACGTCCGGGAACGCCTGGAGCAGATGGACCGTCGTCATGATGATGTCGTCGAAGTCCAGCGCGTTGGCCTCGCGCAGCCGCGCCTGGTACATCGCGTACGCCTGCGCCAGGGTCTTCTCGAAGCCGTCGACGGCCTGGCCGGCGAAGGTCTCCTCGTCGATCAGCTCGTTCTTCAGGTTCGAGATCTTGGCGCTGAAGGACTTCGGCGGGAACTTCTTGGGGTCCAGGTCGAGGTCGCGGCAGACCAGCGCCATCAGGCGCTTGGAGTCGGCCGCGTCGTAGATCGAGAACGACGAGGTGAAGCCGAGCTTCTTGGACTCGCGGCGCAGGATCCGCACACAGGCGCTGTGGAAGGTCATCACCCACATCGCGTGCGCGCGCGGGCCGACGAGCTGCTCGACGCGCTCCTTCATCTCGCCCGCGGCCTTGTTGGTGAAGGTGATCGCGAGGATCTGGCCGGGGTGGACACCCCGGGTCGCCAGCAGATGGGCGATGCGGTGCGTGAGCACCCGGGTCTTGCCGGAGCCCGCGCCGGCCACGATGAGCAGCGGGGAGCCGGCGTGGACCACGGCGGCCCGCTGGTTCCCGTTCAGCCCCTCCAGAAGGGTCGCCGGGTCGACCACCGGGCGCGGGGCGCCGTCCCGGTAGTACGGGTCGTGGCTCGGGGGTGCGTCGAAACGGCCCTGGAACAGGTCGTCCGGCACCTCCTCCCGGACCGGGCCGTCCTCGGGCGGCGGCGGGTGCTCCTCCTCGGAGGGCTGGAGGTCCGCCAGGAAGCTGTCGTCAAAGAGGCTGCTCATCGTCTACCGAGTCTAGGACCCCGCTCTGACAGCCCGCTGCCGCCTTCGCGGAGACGAACCAACGACTACGGAGCGTAAAGGTCACGGGAACGTATCGGGCCTGTCGGACATCAACCTTCCCAGCGGCCACACGAGTTGGCTAGCGTGCCGCCTCAACGGGGGAACACCCCCGTCCGGGGACCGCCCCCGTCCGGAACGATCCGGAAGGAGGTGTCGGCCTTGCCCTCCCACCGCAAGCCGCGCACCCGCATTCGTACGGCCGCGCCCGCCGTCGGCATCACCACGGCCGCGCTCGCCTCGGTGAGCCTGCTGGCCCAGAGCGCCGGCGCGGCCCCGGGCAAGCCGAAGCCGACCGTCGAGGAGGTCCAGCGCAAGGTCGACGACCTCTACCGGCAGGCGGGCACGGCCACCGAGTCGTACAACCGGGCCAAGGAGGCCACCGACGACCAGCGCGAGAAGGCCGACGGTCTGCTCGACGAGGTCGCCCGGGGCACCGCCCGGCTGAACGACACCCGCCGGGTGCTGGGCAACTACGCCGCCGAGCAGTACCGCACCGGCGGCATGGCCTCCACCGTGACCCTGATGCTCGCGGACGACCCGCAGGCCTTCTTCGACCGCAACCACCTGATGAAGCAGCTGACCGGGCGCGAGGAGCAGGCGCTGCGGGACTTCGAGACCGAGCGGGCGGGCGTCGCGAAGAAGCGCGCGGACGCGGCCCGGGGGCTGGAGCGGCTGACCGCCTCGCAGGAGACACTGCGGGCCGGCAAGAAGGACGTACAGACGAAGCTGGCGGCGGCGCGCACGCTGCTGAGCACGCTGACCGCGCAGGAGAAGGCGCGGCTGGCGGCGCTGGAGGAGAAGAAGCAGGAGGAGGCGCGGAAGAAGGCGGCGGAGCTGGCCGCGCGGCAGGCGGCGGCCCGCAAGGCCGCCGAAGCCGCTGAGGCGGCCGAGGCCGCGAAGAAGCCTCCGACGGGGCCGGGCACGGGGTCCGGTACGGGTACCGGAACCGGCACCGGCACCGGCACCCCGTCCGCCTCCACCAAGGCCGCCAAGGCCCTCGCGTTCGCCCGCGACCAGATCGGCAAGCCGTACGTGTGGGGCGCGACCGGGCCGTCCTCGTACGACTGCTCCGGGCTCACCCAGGCCGCCTGGAAGGCCGCCGGGGTCGATCTGCCGCGCACCACCTGGGACCAGGTCAAGACCGGCACCCGGGTCGCCACGGCCGAGCTGCGCCCCGGTGACCTGGTCTTCTTCTACGACGACATCAGCCACGTCGGTATGTACATCGGCAACGGGATGATGATCCACGCGCCGAAGCCGGGTGCGTACGTCCGCGAGGAGTCGATCTACTACATGCCGATCTACGGGTCGGTCAGGCCCGCTTAGGGCCTGTCCGGCGGATCTGGTCGCCCGCGAAGTGCCTCCGCCTTTCGGTCCTGGTGAGCGGGGTCCTGGTGCGTCCAGCTGCAAGGCGGAGGAGGGCGTCGACGCGGAGCGTCGGCAACCGACGACAACGCCGCAGATGGGCGTGCCAGGACCCCGCGTCCCAGACAAGATCCGCCGGACAGGCCCTAGGCGTGGGCGCGGCTCGCGGCCGCGCTCACGTCCACAGCGTCGCGATGAAGATGTTCGCCACGGTGAGGCCGCCCACCGCGCCGAACAGCGCCTTCTCCACCTTCTCGTCGTCCCGCTTCACATAGACGAGGCCGAGGATGACCACCAGGACCGCCAGCTTCAGGCCGATCTTGGCGGTGTTCACGGAGTTGTCGTCGGCCTGGTTGAGGCCGACCAGGGCCACGCCGGTGACCAGCATCGTCAGCGCGCCGTGCAGCATCGCGGGCACGAACCGCGCGGTCCCGGCACCCATCGCCTTCATCTGGGTCAGAAAGCCTCCGAGCAGCGAGGCGATGCCGATGATGTGCAGGGCGACGAAGACATTGATGAGTACGTCCATGGTTGGGGAGCCTAGCCAGGCCGTATCACGGGGTGGCGGGCAGGTGGGTCCTCGTCAGGCTCCTCGGTCACAGCGGCATCGGGAAGCGGACCCAATCGACGGCGGACCGGTCACATACGGTCACACGACTGCCGGAACAGATCACTTCGCGCATTGCGTCACTCCCCCGTGTCACCCAGGTTTAGCGTCCTCCCCCAGGTGACCGACTCCCCATCGCCGCCCCCTCAAGGGCGGTCATCGGTCGCCAAGCCGAGAGATCCGGCGGCGGGCCGTCCCCCCTGTGCGGTCCGTCGCCGGATGTGCACGGAAGGACGTGAAGGCCCTAGTGGCTGCACACCGAAAGCCCAGGCAGCACCCGCTCACCGGCCCCGCCGCCCGTACCGCGGCGACCCTCGCACTGGCCGGAGCCGCCACCGCCACCGCCTTCGAGGGCTCCGGCCACGCCGAGCCCCGCCTGACCCCGGCCCAGGTCAAGGCCAAGGTGGACAGGCTCTACCAGGACGCGGAGGTCGCCACCGAGGCGTACAACGGCACCAAGGAGAAGGCGGACGACACCCAGAAGTCCGTCGACGCGATGCAGGACGAGGCCGCGCGCAAGACCGGTCGGCTCAACAGCGCGCGCAACGCGCTGGGCTCGATCGCCACCGCCCAGTACCGCACCGGCGGGATCGCCCCCGCGCTCCAGCTGATGCTGTCGTCCGACCCGCAGCGGTATCTGGACGACGCGGCCTTCCAGGAGCGGGCCGGGGACCGGACGGCGAACGCGGTGGCCGGGGTCCGCAAGCAGCTCGCCGAGCTGAAGCGGCTGCACACCTCCGCCGACGGCAGGCTCGCCGAGCTGCGCGACCGGCAGGCCGAGCTCAAGCGCCAGAAGGAGACCATCAAGTCGAAGCTCGACTCGGCGCAGGCGCTGCTCACGCAGCTGACCGCCGAGCAGCGGGCCGCGTACGAGGGCCAGGACGGCGCCCGTACCGACGCGGGCAGCACCGGCCGCGCCGGCCGCTCCTCGGCCCCCGGTGCGCCCGCCGCGCCCGCCGCGCTGCTCCCGGCCCCCAGCGGTCGGGCGGCGGCCGCCGTGGCGTACGCCTACACCGCGCTCGGCAAGCCGTACGTGTGGGGCGCGACCGGGCCGTCCTCGTTCGACTGCTCGGGGCTGACCCAGGCGGCCTGGGGCGCGGCGGGCGTCTCACTGCCCCGGACCACGTACACGCAGATCAACTCCGGCGCCCGGGTGGCCCGTTCCGCCCTGGCCCCCGGCGATCTGGTCTTCTTCTACTCGGGCATCAGCCACGTCGGGCTCTACATCGGCGGCGGCCAGATGATCCACGCGCCGCACCCGGGGGCGCCGGTGCGGCTCGCGCCGATCGATCAGATGCCGTTCGCGGGCGCGACCCGGCCCGCCTGACCGAGCTCCTTGGTGAGCCAGCGGAAGACGTCGGGCACCTGGTGCTCCCAGACGCTGCTGCGGTGGCCGCCGCCGTTCAGCCGGACGACGTGGACGGTGGTCGGGGCCTTGGCGGCCTTCTTCAGGGCCAGGCCGTCGTTGTAGCCGTCGCCCTTGTCGCCGGAGACGAACAGCGAGGTCAGCGGCGGGGTCTTGGCGTTCTTGAGGATCCACAGCGGGTTGGACTCGCGGCGCAGCTTCGGGTCGTGCGCGGTGATCGAGACGCCCTCGGCGGCCGGGTCGTTGTAGCCGGAGAGGTCGACGCCGGCGCGGTAGCGGTCGGGGTGCGCGACGGCGAGCTTGGCGGCGCAGTGGCCGCCCGCCGAGTACCCGGCGACGGCCCAGCCCTCGGGCCCGGTCGCGGCCCGGAAGTTGTCGGTGATCATCTTCCGTACGTCCACGCTGATCCAGGTGTCGGCGTTGACGGTGCCCGGCACATTGGCGCAGCCGGTGTCGCGGCCGTCCAGGAGCGTGGTGCGCGGCGAGACGAGGATGAACGGCGCGACCTCGCCGCGCTGCATCATCGGCGTGAGCTGCCGCTGGGTGTGCAGCGAGCCGAACCAGGCGCCTATGGAACCCGGGTAGCCGGGCAGCAGCTCGACCACGGGGAACGTCTTGTCCTTGTACGCGGGGTCGTTGTACTGCGGCGGCAGCCAGACCGCCACGTCGCCCTCGACACCGGAGATCGCGCCCTTGAGCGTGGTCTTCATGACGCCGTTGCCGACCTTGCCCTTGTACTCCTTGAAGTTCTGCTTGACCTTGGGCGCGGAGGCGGCCTTCTTGCCGCCGGTGCCGTCGGGGCCGAGGTCGGGGGCGGCGTTGACGTGGTTGCCGGTGCCCAGCAGGTCGTCCCAGGTGTCGTAGAGCCCGTTGGCGTTGTTGACCATCACGAAGACGACGAGGACGGCGGTGAACTGGGCGAACAGCAGCATGAACAGCCGCGAGGCCCCGCGCACCACGGCCGGCCCGCCGATCCTGCTCCACAGGAACAGGGGCAGCAGCAGGGCCGCCGCCGCCACGAGGACGGCGGTCAGCAGAAAGGGGGTACCGGTCAGGCTCATCACGGACGGGAAGAGCCGGATGCGTTAACTGGAGTTGCCCCACTTTGCCAGGGCTTTACTCTTCCGGTGCTTGATTCCGCGCCCACCGGCCCCCCGACGACCCCGCTGGGCCGGCGGAAGGCCTGGCGAGGGGGGTGCCGGTCAGGTCGGTCAGGGGCGTCACACGCGGGGAGAGGGGTGACAGGCATGTCCGAGTTGACTGATTTGCCGGGTTTTTACGTTCGTCGCGCCGCCGGGCAGTGCAGTGCGCCCGCGACCGCCGTGGCGAACCGGTCACGCAGGTCCTTCTCCGGCAACAGGCCCGCCGCCTTCCGCTCGGCCGGGTCCCAGGGATACGTGTTGTTGTCGACGGTTGCGTAGACGGGCCCGCCCGGGCAGTCCAGCCGGACCGCGCCGCTGGTGGACAGGCCCTGGGCCAGCAGCGGATCCCGCACCGCCGCGAAACGGGCATACGGACCGCTCTTGTCGCCGGCGAACGACAAGTCGCATATCCAGGCCGTGCCGAGGTCCCCGGTGACCTGCGCGCGGCCGGCACGGCCCTTGTCGCCGGTCACCGCTGGGATCGTGAAGCCCGGCAGCGCACAGACCCGGGCGAAGTCGGCCGGGGAGGTCCGGGCCGAGGCGAGCTCGGTCGGGCGCCCCTCGGCGGCGCAGCCGGAACGGGCGGCGGCGGACTCGGCGGCGGCGGAGAGCAGGCGCACCAACGCCCCTTCCTCCGTCGAACCGCCCGCCAGAGACGCCACAACCGCCACCCTGGCATCCGACTTGTCACTGGGGACACCGGCCGGAATCCGGCACGAGGCAGGCAGCAGCGCCCAGCCGCCGTACCCGTCGACGCCGCCACCGGCCTGTCCGGTGAACAGCCGCTGAGTCGCCGACGCGGTCCAACTCCCCGTCGCGAACGGGAACTTGCTCGGCTCGGCGGCTATCCGGACCGTGACGGAGGCGTCGCCGCCGACCAGGAGGCCCGACTTCTTCACCGTGCACACCGTGTCCGTACCGGAGTCCGACAGCCGTCCGGGTCCGTCGAGCACCCGCTCCACGTCCGAGGACTTCAGCCATCCCCCGCACAGCCTGTCCGGCCCGAACGCATTGGTGTTGAACCCCGTGTGGAGCCCGCCCGCCACCAACACGGCCAGCACCGCGCCGAGCACCCATTTCCTCCCCGCGGAGGCGGAGAACAGCCGGACAGCCACGCGCTACTCCCAACCGAGGTACGCGGCGGCGTCACCCCGGGACGATGTGTACGACTGCTTGGCCTCGCGCCTCATCGACTGCCACGCGTCCCAGTTCGGGTTGCCCTTGCTGTTCGTCTCGTCGTTGATGTCCACGCCGTGGGCGGTGGCCCACTGGTCGATGTAGTTGTACGTGCCGGTGACGCCCGACGAGTACTGGTGGGAGTTCATCTCCTGCGCCTTGGACTGTGCGGCCGAGATGACATCCTTCGACCATTCGTAGGTGCTCGCGTCGATCAGGCGCTGCGCCGTGTCGCCCAGCACCGGCAGGCCGGTCACCGGGGCGCCCGCGAAGTGGTAGGCGTACTTCGCCATGTCGTTGGCGGCCTGGATCTTGCCGCTGCGCTCGTCGAAGATGACATCGGATCCGATGGAGTTCATCGCGCCCATGACCGAGCCCATCTCGCTCGCCGGGTTCTTCCAGCGCTCGTAACCCTCACCGCCGGTATGCGGGGCGTTGGACAACTGGTCGATCGCGTACTGCTGTTGGGTGTCGTACAGCAGCGAGAAGGTCTGCGAGTCCGACGAGGCACCACGCATCACACGCATCAGGGTGCCCTTGCTGACCGCGATTCCCGCGTCGTCGCCCTGGCTCCAGATGTGGTCCAGGCCGTCCGGACTCCCGTACTTCGAACCGCTCTCGGCCAGGATGTGATGGGTGTCCTGGACGTAGTCCGCCAGGGCGTGGCCGATGTTCTTCTGCATGTCGGGGTCCAGCTTCTCGCCACTGAGGCCCGCGTCCAGCGTCGTCAGCATGTTCTGCATGACCCGCGCCTGCGCCGGGGTGTGCGGGCCGGGCGCACCGCCCCGCTCACCGTCGTGCAGCGGCGGATGCCCCGTGGTGGCCGCCTCCAGCGCCGCGCCCAGCCCGGCTCGGCTCGTCGGGTTGTCGTAGTTCGCCACGCCGACGCCCCCGGAGTACGAGTGGTTCGGCCACTGGCGGGTCCCGTCCCCGTGGCCTGCCAGGTACTTGAGGTGGTCGTTGCCGACGTGGTCGGTGCCCGCGCCGTTGCCTGACGGGTCGAAGAAGGCCGTGGCGGCGTCCGGGTTCTTGCCCATCACGCCGAGCAGCGTGTCGATCGGGTCCGGCTCGATGCCCTTGTAGTCGGCGCCCCACACCTTGAAGAGGTTGTGGTCCTTCTTCTCGGCGTCGATCATCTTGTCGCCGAGCGCGTACAGGAACTGGTCGTCGTACTTGGCGTCCGCATGCCCCATGAGGCTGGCCAGCACGTGATAGCCGCTGAGCGGCCGCAGGTTGTCCCCGTAGTTGTGGACCCCCGCCTTCTCCATCCCCTCCATCCACCCCTTGTAGAACTTCCCGTCGGGGCTGTTCAGCCACTCGTTGTACTTGGCCGAGCCCGGCGGCATGTCCGTGACCTTGCCCGGGACCGTCGTCGCGGTGGCCAGGGACGTGGCGAAGCCGCGTTCCAGGGCCGCGTAGTCGTCCTTGTGGGACTTGTCGGAGAGCGACCAGTCGTTCACGTGCTGGGTGAACTTGATCGCGCCGTCCGGGCCGAGGCTCTGGAGCAGGGTCTGGGTGAAGACCGTGTCGTGGGAGTTGTCCCGGAAGAGCGACTCGGCCTCGGCCAGCTCCTCGGGGGACAGCTTCTTGCCGTCGTTGACCTTGTCGGCCAGCTGGATCATGGCCTGGGCCTCGTAGTGCTCCACGTCGCCGCTGGCCTTGGCGTTGAAGCCGTTCCTCGTGTCGTCGAACAGATCGGTGTCGGCGCCGACCGCCTCCAGGGCGATCTTCACGCCCTGGTCGGCGTCGTTCATGGCGGTAACGGCCTGCCCGATGTGCTGCGACCACGAGTTCTCGGTGGTGCGCAGGTCCGGGTCATGGCGGACCGTGTTGGCCTCCGCGGCGCTGACCTTGCTGTAGTCGAAGGTCGCGGCGCCCGTCTCGGAGACCTTCATCCCCGCCTTGACGGCGTCGTCCCGCGCGGACTCCACCCTCTTCTTCAGGTCCACGAACTGGGCGTGGGCGTCACGCAGCAGCGAGGCGACGGCCTTGGCCTCCGTCTGCGCGGCGACGTACTGCGTGTGCGTGGCGGCGAAGTTCGGCCGGGAGTAGAGCGAGGCCTGGCCGGTCCAGGTGCCGTCCAGACTCACGCTCTGGACCTGGGTCCGGTAGCGCTCCTCAAGCTTCTTCAGCTCGCCCGCCATGTCGTCCCACTTGGTGGCGGCCGTGGTGAGCTGCGAGAGGTCGGTCTTCATGATCAGTTCGTAGGTCAGCATTGCGGGACTCCTACGAGTGCGGCGGCGGCGAGACCTGGCTGAGCGAGGACGGTTTGACGAGCGGCCCGAAGTCGTTGCCGACGCCTATGTCGTTGTTCAGGAAGAGTCCGGTCGTGCCGCGCAGCGCGGACTTCTCCCCGGCCAGCCGGCCGAGTAACGCGGTGACCGACTTGCCCCAGGTCTCCTGGGCCTTCGTCAGCCCGGCCGCGGCCGCCCACCCGGCGAAGGCCTTGACCGCCGTCCCGTTCGCCTCGTCCGCCCAGGCGCCGGCCTTCTTCGTGTTCGGCTCGAAGTCGGTCTCTATGTCGTTGGCGGCGGTCTTCTTTCGCGAGGCGCTGGAGTTCAGGTCCTTGTCACCGCCCGGCCCCGACGGCGGAAACGGCCCGTCGTACGCCCCGTCGAGCCGCGTGCCCACCGGCTGCCCCGCCGCTGCCGCCTTGCTCGACGCCCACTCTTCGTCAAAGCCCATGGACGACCCCTCCCCCGTGTCCGACGATCATCTCGCATCGTAACTACCGTGCAAGGAGCGCACGTTGAGTTTTGACGCCGTCCTGACAATCCCGGTTCCCGCACCCCTCCCCCCGGTCGACCGGCCCCCTCAGACCAGCCGTCGAGCCGTCGCCCAGCGCGTCAGCTCATGGCGGTTGGACAGCTGGAGCTTGCGCAGCACCGCCGAGACGTGCGACTCGACCGTCTTCACGGAGATGAACAGCTGCTTGGCGATCTCCTTGTACGCATAGCCGCGCGCGATCAGCCGCAGCACCTCCCGCTCGCGCTGGGTGAGGCGGTCCAGGTCCTCGTCGACCGGCGGCGCGTCCGTCGACGCGAAGGCGTCCAGGACGAAGCCCGCGAGCCGCGGCGAGAACACCGCGTCGCCCTCCTGGACCCGGAAGATCGAGTCGACCAGGTCCGTACCCGTGATCGTCTTGGTGACGTAGCCGCGGGCGCCGCCCCGGATCACCCCGATCACGTCCTCCGCCGCGTCCGAGACGGACAGCGCGAGGAAGCGCACCGGATTCTCCGCGGCCGCCATCAACGGGGCCGAACGGCGCAGGACTTCCACACCGCCGCCGCCCGGCAGATGGACGTCGAGGAGGACGACCTCCGGCCGGGTCGCCGTGATGACCGTGATCGCCTGGTCCACGTCGGCCGCCTCCCCGACGACCTCCACGCCCGTCTCCTCGGTACGGCCGATCTCCGCCTGGACACCCGTGCGGAACATGCGGTGGTCGTCGACCAGGACGACCCGCACCCGCCGCTCGGCACCGCTCTGGGTTCCCTGGGTCTGCTCCGTCGTCATCCGTCCGCCCTCTCCATCTCCAACTCGACCTCGGTGCCCCCACCGGGCACCGAACGCAGCCGCGCCGTTCCGCCGTTGCGCTGCATCCGGCCGATGATCGATTCTCGTACGCCCATGCGGTCGTCCGGCACCGCGTCCAGATCGAAGCCGGGGCCCCGGTCCCGTACGGACACGAAGACCGTACGGCCCTCGACCTCCGCGAAGACCTGGACGGCGCCGCCCTCGCCACCGTACTTGGCGGCGTTCACCATCGCTTCGCGCGCGGCCTGCATCTGTGCGGACAGCCCCTCGTCGAGCGGGCAGTCGCCGACGACCACGACCTCCAGCGGCACACCGTGCTTGTCCTCGACCTCGGCCGCGGCCTTCTTCACCGCCTCGGCCAGGGTCTCCGGCTCCTCCGACTCGTCCTTGCCGGTGCCCCCCGGCTTGTAGAGCCAGGCCCGCAGCTCGCGCTCCTGGGCGCGGGCGAGCCGCCGCACCTCGCCCACGTTCTCCGCGTTGCGCTGGATCAGCGTGAGGGTGTGGAGCACCGAGTCGTGCACATGGGCGGCGACTTCGGCGCGCTCCTGGGCGCGGATGCGCATCAGGCGCTCCTCGGAGAGGTCCTGGGTCATCCGGACGAGATAGGGGCCCGCCAGCAGGGCTATACCCGCGATGACCGCGAGCGCCGCCGTCAGTACGTTGCCGAGCTGGGCGGCCGAGCCGCGCACCACCACGAACCCGGTGAAGCCGGCGCCGACCAGCGCCACCCCGGCCAGCCCCCGGGCCAGCGGCAGCAGTCGGCTGCGCCGGGCGCCCTCGGTCCAGCGGGCCCGCCGGGCGTTGTCCGCCTGGCGCCACACCAGGACCACTCCGGCGCCGACCAGCAGCGTCGGCCAGATGTACGGACTGGCCCAGCCGCCCACGTTCACATTGCCCGCGAAGATCGCCGCGCCGATGCAGAGCGCGATCAGGGCGACGACCTGGCCCTTGTCGGGCTTGCGCAGCCGTCTGCGGCCGTCGGGGCTGACCTCGAACGCCGAGCGCGGCTCGGCGGCCGTGCCGCCCAGGCCCAGCGGCACCACGAACCAGAACACCGCGTACAGCAGCGCCCCCAGCCCGTCGATCATGAACAGGCCGAGGAAGACGATCCGCACCCAGACGACCGGCAGCCCGAGGTGTCCGGCGAGGCCGCGCGCCACGCCACCGAGCATCCGCCCCTCGGCCGAGCGGTAGAGCTTGCGCACGGGGGGTTCGTCGGCCTCGGGGGGCGCGGTTCGGGAAGCGGCGACTGGCATGGACCGATCGTCACACGTCCGTGCGGGTGCGGGCATCAGGGTAAGCCCCCAGGACGCCCCTGATCCGCGATCCCCGCACGGGGGAGCCGACTTCCCCCGCACGGGGGAGGCCCCACCCCCGCATCAGGGGCAATCTCAGGGAGAGGCCAGGGTCGGGGCGGGTGCCGGACCCGCGGACCGCCCGTCACCATGGAGTCATGACTCAGCCGACCGAGACCCCCGTCGCGCCGCCGGACCCGGATCCGGACCCGGCGCCCGCCGCGCAGCTGCGCCGCAGCGGTCACAACAAGGTGATCGGCGGCGTCTGCGGCGGGCTCGGGCGGTACTGCGACATCGACCCGGTGATCTTCCGGATCGCGTTCGGCGTGCTCACCGTCATCAGCGGCCTCGGCCTGGTCTTCTACGGGTTCGGCTGGCTGCTGCTCCCGCTGGACGACGAGGACGAGAACGAGGCCCGGCGGCTGCTGTCCGGGCGGGTGGAGGGCCCGGCGCTGGCCGCCGTGCTGATGGCGCTGGCGGGCTGCGGGATCTTCCTGTCCATGCTGAGCAACGGCTCGGTGATGAGCTTCGCCTGGCTGCTGACGCTGGCCGTCGCGGGCATCGGCGTCTGGTCCCGGCGCCGCTCGGCCACGCCCCCGGACGCCCCGCCGGACACGGCGACCGCCCAGACGGCGGCCGGGGGCACCTCCCCGCCCTTCGGCCCCGGGACGGCCCCGCCCGAGACCAAGGCGCCGCCCACACCCGTCCCGCCCTCCTGGTGGCGCGACCCGATCGTCAAGGACGGCACCACGGGCCCGGTCGGCACCGGCTATCTGTGGGGAGCCGAAGGCGCCGACGCGGCGCCCGCCTTCGGGGCCGGGGCGCGCGCCAAGAAGGCGGACCGGGCCGACAAGGCGGCCGACCGGGCCACCCGTGGCCCACGTTCCATCGGCGGGTTCGTCTTCCTGCTCGCGCTGCTCGCGGGCGGCGTCGGCACCGCGGGCGCCTGGGGGCACCAGCCGCTGGGCACCGCGCTCCAGATCGGCCTCACCGCGGCCCTCGTGGTGTTCGGCCTCGGCCTGCTGATCAGCGCGTTCGTGGGGCGGACCGGGTTCGGCACGCTGTTCATGGCGGTGCTCACGGCCGCCCTGCTCGCCGGGGCCTCGGCGATGCCCAAGACCATCACGACCCACTGGACCAGGACCGACTGGACCCCGGCCGCCGCGGCCGAAGTACAGCCGTCGTACGCCCTGGGGTCGGGCGAGGGCACCCTCGATCTGAGCAAGGTCGTGGTGCCCGTGGGGCAGAGTGTGAAGACGCGCGCGGAGGTCGGCGCGGGGCGGCTCAAGGTCGTCGTGCCCCTGGGCGCGACCGTGAAGGCGCACATCGTGGTGGGCGTCGGCGACGTACAGCTGCCGACCGAGAAGCCGGAGGATGTCGACATCCAGCCGAACCAGAAGAAGACGGTGACCCTGCCGCCGCCCGCCGGGGCGAAACCGGCCGGGACCCTGGAGCTCGATCTGCACGTCTCCATCGGCCAGGCGGAGGTGGACCGTGCCGCGTCATGAGTTCCGTCCCGGACGGCTGATCGCGGGGGCGGTGATGGTGGCCACCGCCGTCCTGTTCGCGGGCGACGCGGCGGACGAGTGGCAGACGCCCTGGTACGCGGTGATCCCGCTGGTCTGCGGCGGGCTCGGCCTCGCCGGGCTCGCCAGCTGGGTCGCCTACGGGATGCGCAAGCGCCGCCGCGACGCCAGCCAGGCGTCGGCGGAGAGCAGCGGCGTCCCGGCGAGCACCAGCGGCAGCCAGGCCATCAAGTAGGCCAGGTCGTTGCCGTAGTAGTACGGCGTGGTCGCCCAGCTCACGGTCAGCCACAGGCTCAGCGAGATCAGCGCGCCGCCGGTCGCCGCGAGCCGTCCGAACAGGCCGATCAGGATGCCGAGTCCGACGGCGATCTCGCCGATGGCGATGGCGTACCCGAAGCCGACCGGGCTCTTCAGGGCGAGGTCTACGAGGGCGGGGATCGCGGAGCTGTCGCGCACCGAGTGCATCAGCTCCCCGAGCGAGCCGCTGCCGCTCGCCTTGAGGGTGGTGGTGCCGCCGGTGAGCTTGTCGAACCCGGCGTAGACGAAGGTGACGCCGAGGAAGACGCGCAGCGGCAGCAGCGCGTACCTGCCGGCCGTCTCCTTCAGCCCGCGCAGGCCCCCGCCGGTGGCCGCCCCGCCTCGCGCCCGGGTGAGATTTCCGTGTGCCATCGCCGTTCCCGCCTTCCGTAACCCCTGTCACCTGACCATACGTACGGGAGCGGCGCGCGGCTCAACCGGTTCACCCCTCAACTGGTTTCCCTGGGTGGCGGCGCCGGTTCGGTCGGTGATGTCGGTTCGGTCGGTGCCGTCGGCTCAGTCGCCGGTGACGTCGATCGCGACCCGGTTCGTCTCGACGCCCGCGGCCGTGACCACCCGCACCTCCACCCGGCCCGGCTCGACGTCCACCGGGACCGGCACGGTCAGCACGGTGTCGCTGGGGTTGGCGAAGCCGCCGGTGACCGGGATCAGCGGCACATGGACGTGGACCGCGCCGATCCGCACGACCATCCGGGCGAGCCGGTCGGGGGTGCCCGCTCCGGGCGGCACGAATCCGGCGCCGCGGATCTCGATGTCGTCACCGGTACGGATCGGCGCGTCCAGATCGCCCGCCTCGCGCGCCCGGACCACCGAGAGCACGACGGGACGACCGCCTTCGGCGTACTTCCCGGCGAAGTACGTCAGCGCGGACACGGCCACCAGGAAGGCCAGCGCCCACGGCAGATCGGGCAGCCGGTCGGGCCGCCGGGCCAGCCGCACGGCGGCGAACAGCACGGCGACCGTGGAGACCAGGACGTACTGGACGTCCGCGAAGCTGCCGCGCCCGGCGTCGTCGGTGAGCAGGTCGGCGGCGCGCGGCCGCTCCGCGCGCACCTTCTGCAGCCGCTGCCCCGCGATGCGTACGGCCACCACCCGGCGCACCACCACGCTCACCGCGCTGACCAGCGCGACCACCGCCAGCAGGCCCGCGCCGTGGGAGAGTCCGAGGCCTTCGATCAGCGCGTCGCGCTCCTTCGCGCCGGACGCCCCGGCCAGCCGCACCGCGAGGAGCAGCACCGCGAAGGCCACCAGCAGCACCCAGGCGGCGGCCACCGCGCGCGAGGTGGAGAGCCGGTTGTCCTCGCCGACGACCGGCGCGAGCAGTCCGCCGCGCGCCCGGTGCAGCCACGCGGCGCCGGTCAGCGCGACCGCCACGGCCAGGGCGGCGAGCAGCCCGGCGGTCCTGGCGTGGGTCCAGCCGGCGCCGATCGCGGTGAAGGCCTCCACGAGCGCCAGCACGGCGACGCTCCCCCACACGGTCACGAGGGTGGCCAGCAGCACCGCGGCCGGCCAGGCCCGCCCCGCCTCCCGGCCGCGTTCGGCGAGCGCCCGGGCGGACTGGGTGAGCTCGTCCGACACCCACTGGCGGGACGCCCCGGCGGAGTGCGCGACGGCAGCGGGCAGCCCTTCTCCGGCGGCCAGCCCGTCGCGCTTGGCCAGGAACGCCGCCACCGCGCGCCGGTGGCCGTTCCGCGTCCCGGGACCGCAGTCACCACCGCATTGCCGAGCCTCCTGCACCGCCACGGAAATCTCGCCCTTCCCTCAAGTCATGTCGACTGTCAGGGAATTGTGCCGTACTAAAACCGTCCCGCGGTCGACAGGGGCACGCGGCGCGAGTGATTGACGCACCATCAAATTGACGTACTACGACAGCAGTTCGGGCTCCGACTCACTGATCTGGTGCCACAGCGGCTGGTAGTTGATCCACGCGACCAGGTCGCTGCCCAGCTGGTCGCGGGTGGCGACCGCGTCCCGGCGTTCGATGAGCACCGGCTTCCCGGCCGCCCGCGCGGCCAGCTGCACCTCGCTGCACCGCTCCATCGAAAGGAACCACCAGGCCGCCGCGTCCACCGAGTCCCCCACGGTCAGCAGCCCGTGGTTGCGCAGGATCACCGCCTTGTACGGGCCGAGGGCGGCCGCGATCCGGCGCCCCTCCTCGGCGTCGACGACGACTCCCGTATAGGCGTCGAACAGGGCGTGGTCCTCGAAGAAGGCGCAGGCCTCCTGGGTGTACGGCTCGATCAGATCGCCGAGCGCCGCCAGCGCCCGCCCGTGCACCGAGTGGGTGTGCGCCACCGCGACCACCTCGGGGCGGGCCCGGTGCACCTGGGCGTGGACCGCGAAGGCCGCCTGGTTGACGTGGTAGCGGCCCTCGACGACCTGGCCGTCCCCGTTGACCATGACCAGCTCGCCCGCGGTGACCCGCGCAAACGGCACCCCGAACGGGTTCACCCAGTAGCAGTCCTCGAACTCCGGGTCGCGCGCCGAGATGTGCCCGGAGACCCCCTCCTCGCAGCCGGACCGTGCGAACAGCCGCAGGGCCCCCGCCAGCCGCTCCTTGCGGTGCCGCCGCTCCTCGGCCGGGGTGGCGTGGACGGGCGGCAGGGCGAAGTGGAGCCGGTCGACGGGTATCGGCGCGGGGGCGGGCCGTTGCCCGGACGGCTGCGGGATCTCGGTCATGGCCGGAAGTTACCGCGCGGTTCGGCAGGTGAACAGAGTCGTGCGGGAGCGGATACGACGGCGCCGCCGCACCGGGAACCCGGTGCGGCGGCGCCGATCGGCCGATGCGGGATTACTCCCACTCGATGGTGCCCGGGGGCTTGCTCGTCACGTCGAGGACGACGCGGTTGACGTCGGCGACCTCGTTGGTGATGCGCGTCGAGATCTTCGCCAGCACGTCGTACGGCATGCGCGTCCAGTCCGCCGTCATGGCGTCCTCGGAGGAGACCGGGCGCAGCACGATCGGGTGGCCGTAGGTGCGGCCGTCGCCCTGGACGCCGACGCTGCGGACGTCCGCGAGCAGCACGACCGGGCACTGCCAGATCTCGCGGTCCAGACCGGCCGCCGTCAACTCCTCGCGAGCGATGGCGTCGGCCTCGCGCAGCAGGTCGAGGCGGTCCTTGGTGACCTCGCCGACGATACGGATACCGAGGCCCGGGCCGGGGAACGGCTGGCGCTGGACGATCTCCTCCGGCAGGCCGAGCTCCTGGCCGACCATGCGGACCTCGTCCTTGAACAGCTGGCGCAGCGGCTCGACGAGCTCGAACTCGATGTCGTCGGGCAGGCCGCCCACATTGTGGTGCGACTTGATGTTCGCGGTACCGGTGCCGCCGCCGGACTCCACGACGTCCGGGTACAGCGTGCCCTGGACGAGGAAGGCGACCTCGGGGCCGTCCTCCTGGAGGATCTCCAGCTGCGCCTGCTCGAAGACGCGGATGAACTCGCGGCCGATGATCTTCCGCTTGGTCTCCGGGTCGGAGACGCCGGCGAGCGCGGTGAGGAATCGCTCCTGCGCGTCGACGACCTTCAGCTGGACGCCGGTGGCGGCCACGAAGTCCTTCTCGACCTGCTCGGTCTCGCCCTTGCGCATCAGGCCGTGGTCGACGTACACGCAGGTCAGCTGGGAGCCGATGGCCTTCTGGACGAGGGCCGCGGCGACCGCGGAGTCCACGCCGCCGGACAGGCCGCAGATGGCGCGCTTGGCGCCGACCTGCTCGCGGATGAGGGCGACCTGCTCCTCCACGACGTTGTGCGTGGTCCAGGTCGGCTCGATGCCCGCGCCCCGGTAGAGGAAGTGCTCAAGGATCTGCTGGCCGTGCGTGGAGTGCAGCACCTCGGGGTGGTACTGCACGCCGTACAGCTTCTTCTCGTCGTTCTCGAAGGCGGCGACCGGTACGACGTCCGTGGACGCGGTGACGGTGAAGCCCTCGGGCGCGGCCGAGCAGGCGTCGCCGTGCGACATCCACACCGACTGCTCGGCGGGCGTGCCCTCGAAGAGCGTGGAGCCGACCTTGGTGACGTGCAGCGGCGTACGGCCGTACTCGCGCGCGCCGTTGTCGTCGACCGTGCCGCCGAGCGTCGTCGCCATCAGCTGGAAGCCGTAGCACATGCCGAAGACGGGGACGCCGGCCTCGAAGAGCGCGCGGTCCAGGCGCGGGGCGCCCTCCGCGTACACGGACGAGGGGCCGCCCGAGAGGATGATCGCCTTCGGGTTCTTGGCCAGCATCTCGGCCACGGGCATCGTGCTCGGCACGATCTCGCTGTAGACCCGGGCCTCACGGACGCGGCGGGCGATGAGCTGGGCGTACTGGGCGCCGAAGTCGACAACGAGGACTACGTCCGGGTTGGATGCGGGCGCGGCAGCTGGGGACGCTGAGGACACTGGCGGCCTTCCGGCGGTGGGAGGGGTCGGTATTTGTCGATTCTACCGGGGCGCGAGCCGGGCCCTTTCGTCTCACCATCCGAACCGGGATTGGCCCCGCCCGGTGGCACCGGTCCATACTGTGCGCATGCTCAAGCACCAGACCTTCGTCTTTACCTATGGCACCGGCCCGTCCGGCTGCCATGGTCGTGCTGCTTGAGCAACTGACAAGCGACTTCCCAGGCGCCCCGGGCCGACAAGGCCCGGGGCGTTCTGTCATTTCCGGGCCTTGCCGCTCCGGGGCGCCAGACACCCGAGGAGCCCCACATGTCCGTCACCCAGACCGAGAAGACTGGCGCCCGCACCGACGAGGCCGCCTCCGTGATCACCGGTGCCCGGGAGCGCATCGACGCGCTCGACGACCGCATCATCGGTCTGATCCAGGAACGGATGGCCGTCTCGGCCGTCATCCAGGAGTCCCGTATCGCCTCCGGCGGGCGCCGGGTGAACCTGAACCGCGAGATGGAGGTCCTCGCCCACTACCGAGACGCCCTGGGCAAGCCCGGCACCGCGCTCGCGATGACGATGCTGGAGCTGTGCCGGGGCCGGATCTGAGTTCGCCGCGCATCCGGGTTCGACACGTATCCGGGTTCGGCACGGATCCGAGTTCGCCGCAGCCTCACCCGTCCGGCGCCGTGACCGGCCGGTGCCCCACTTCGTTGGGCAGGGTGTCCGTGTCAGCCAGGGGCGGGCCCGAAAAAACCACGCGTGGCTCCGCTGGAGCGTGTGACGTGCCGATGGCACGTCGTGGGACCTCGCCCCAGCGCGCGTGACCGGTCGGCAGGGGACAGCAGCCCGGTCACCCCTTCAATGCGGTCGGCTCCTGGGACGCCCGGGGCCGGCCGCATCCGGTCCAAACGGTTGCGTGCTCCGCAGCCCATCCTTCACGATGCAGAGACAGGTCCCCATCACTGCGCAGAGCGACTGCCAGTGGTCGATACCACCCGCGCGCCCCCCGCGCGCCGGGTCGGCCACCCGGCGCTCGTCCACCAGCGGCGCTACCCCCCGGCGCCGCCTCCCGCAGCACCGACGCTGCCCTGACGTCGGTGCTGACGGCCAAGGGCCCCGCGAGCCATCCCCAGGACGGATGACCCGATGCGGGGCCCTTCGCGCTGTCCGGACGCGGCCGCTGCCGACCGGTTGCCTTGCCCTCCGCTTTTGGCGTGATTCGCATGTCCCCGCGCCACCGGTGTGACAGGGAGCACATAAGAATTCTGTGAGTCCTGGGACAACCATTGACAGGATTGGCAGGTCATCTCTGCGGAACCAACGGCCCCGCCTGTTCGGCGCGCGGCCCACGGACGAGCGAGGAGCGCTGCACTCGGAGGGGGGTGCAGCGCTCCTCGTTTTCCATTTGGCCGAAGTTGACCTACTCGGCGCTCTTCGGCGGCACCGTCGGCATCCCCAGGAACGGCAGCCGCAGCGCGCCGAACGCGTCCGCCGGGACCGCCGGAGCCTTCGGCGCCACGGCCTCGACCCGTACGTACGGCCGGCCCTGGGCCGGGCGCGGGTCGGCCTCGCCCTTGTTCGGCCACAGCGACATCGCCCGCTCGGCCTGCGCCGTGATCGTCAGCGACGGGTTGACGCCCAGGTTCGCCGAGACGGCGGCGCCGTCGACCACCGAGATGCCCGGGTGCCCGTAGAGGCGGTGGTACGGGTCGATCACGCCCTCCTCCGCCGACGCCCCGATCGGGCAGCCGCCCAGGAAGTGCGCGGTCAGCGGGGTGCCCATCAGCTCGCCGACGTTCGAGCCGGCGAAGCCGTTGATTTCGGCGGCGAGCTCGGTCGCCGCCTTGGACGCCGCCCGGATCTGCTTCGGGTTGGGCGCGCCGTGGCCCTGGCGGGCGGTGAGCAGGCCCTTGCCGACGCCGTCCGGCTTCAGATACGTCGTCAGCGAGTTGTCCAGGGACTGCATGACGAGACCGATGATGGTCCGCTCCGACCAGCGGTGGTTGCTGAGCGAGCGGGCGAGGAGACCGGGGTGCTTCACCGCGTTCGCCAGCCAGCCCAGCGCAAGCGAGGAGCCCTCCGCGTACGGGACCTGGAGGATCGACATGCCGCCCATCGCGTTCGAGCCCCGGCCGTAGCGGACCGGCTCGATGTGGGTGTTCTCGTCGGGGTGGACCGAGGAGGTGATGGCGACGCCACGGGTGAAGTCGGCCTTGGCCGCGCCGTGCGCCTTGCGGTAGCGGCGGTTGTTGGTCTGCGCCCCCACCAGCGCCTCCGAGTTGGTGCGGGTCAGCTCGCCGAGCCGCTTGGAGAGGTACGGGAGCTGGCCGCCCGAGCGCATCCGGTGCAGCAGGGTCTGGGTGCCGTACGTCCCGGCCGCGATCACCACGCGCCGCGCCTTGAACAGGCGGCCCGCGTCCTTCTTGCGGTTGTCCGTGGGCAGCGTGGCGACCGCGTACCCGCCCTGCGAGTCGTCGGTGACCGAGACGGCCGTCGTCATCGGGTGCACGACCGCGCCCGCCTTCTCGGCCAGGTAGAGGTAGTTCTCGTTGAGGGTGTTCTTCGCGCCGTGTCGGCAGCCCGTCATGCACTCGCCGCACTCGGTGCACGCCTTGCGGGCCGGGCCCGCCCCGCCGAAGTACGGGTCGGCGACCGACTCCCCCGGCCTCGCCCTCACCGTGCCCTGCGCGTCCTCCCCGTCCCCGAAGAAGACGCCCACCGGCGCCATGTGGAAGGTGTCGCCCACACCCATCCGCTGCGCGGCCGCCTTGAGGTGGACGTCGGAGGGCGTCATGGTCGGGTTGAGCCGGACCCCGAGCATGCGCTTGGCCTGCTCGTAGTGCGGGGTCAGCTCCTCCTGCCAGTCGGTGATGTCCTTCCACTGCGGGTCGTCGAAGAACTGCTTCGGCGGTACGTAGAGGGTGTTGGCGTAGTTCAGCGACCCGCCGCCGACGCCCGCGCCCGCGAGCACCATCACATTGCCGAGCAGATGGATGCGCTGGATCCCGTACATCCCCAGCCTGGGTGCCCAGAGGTAGTTCTTGATGTCCCAGGAGTTCTTGGGCAGCGTCGCGGGCGTGAAGCGGCGGCCCGCCTCCAGGACCCCTACCCGATAGCCCTTCTCGGTCAGGCGCAGGGCCGTCACCGAGCCTCCGAAGCCGGAGCCGACGACCAGCACGTCGTAGTCGTACGACGAGTCGTCGTCTGGGCGGAGTTCCTGATTCCGGGCGCGCGTCTCCTGGGGCATCGGCTCTCCTCGTACGAAACAGAAAGGGCGGGGCGGAACGGGCAGCGGACGGGGGTCAGCGCAGCCGCAGGGCCTTCATCGCCTTGAGGCTGCGGCTCATGAACGCGGCGTACTTCTCGTCGTCCATCCCGAAGGACGGCGCGAGCGGCAGGATCCGCTGCTGGGCGACGGTCTGGGCCTCGGTGTACTTGAGGATGCCCTCGGAGCCGTGGCGGCGGCCGAGGCCGGAGTCCTTCATGCCGCCCATCGGGGACTGGACGCTGCCGTACGCCGGGGCGTACCCCTCGTTGATGTTGACCGTGCCGGTGCGCAGCCGGGCGGCGACCTCGTGGCCGCGCCGCGAATCCTTCGTCCAGACCGAGGAGTTGAGGCCGTACGGGGTCGCGTTGGCGGCCTCGATCACCTCGTCCTCGTCGGTGAACCGGTAGAGGGAGACGACCGGCCCGAAGGTCTCCTCGGTGCACACGGCCATCGGCGCCTCCACCCCGTCCAGGATCGTCGGCTCGTAGAAGAGCGGGCCGATGTCGGGGCGGGCGACGCCGCCCGCGACCAGCCGGGCGCCCTTGGCGACGGCCTCCTCGACGTGCCGGGTCACGGTCTCCAGCTGGCCCTCGCCGACCAGCGAGCCCATGTCGGCGCCGTACGCGAGGGAGTTGCCGAGCCGCATCGCCCTGGTGCGGGCGGCGAACCGCTCGACGAAGGCGTCCGCGACCGACTCGTGGACGTACAGCCGCTCGATCGAGATGCAGAGCTGGCCCGCCGAGGAGAAGCAGGCGCGGACCGCGCCCGCCGCCGCCTTCTCCACATCGGCGTCGCGCAGCACCAGCATCGCGTTCTTGCCGCCCAACTCCAGCGTGACGCCGACCAGTCGGGCCGCCGCGCCCTGGGCGACCTCGCGGCCGGTGCGGGTCGAGCCGGTGAAGGAGACGTAGTCGGCGTGCTTGACGACCTCGGGGCCGACGACCGGGCCCTCACCGAGCACCACCTGGAACACCTCGGCGGGAAGCCCCGCCTCGATCAGGAGGTCACGGGCCCACAGCGCGGTGAGCGCGGTCTCGGTGTCGGGCTTCATCACCACGGCGTTGCCGGAGACGAAGGCGGGCAGCGCGTCGCCGACGGACAGCTCGAACGGGTAGTTCCAGGGCGCGATCTGCCCCACCACCCCGCGCGGCTGGCGCAGTTCGGTGACCTTGGTGAGGGTCGGCACCACACCGGTGTGCCGCTTGGGCCGCAGATACGCGGGCGCCTTGCGGCCGTAGTGGCGTGCGGCCACGGCGACGGCCTGGACCTCCTCGTGCGCGTGCAGACGGGCCTTGCCGGTCTCCAGCTGGATGAGGTCGAGGACCTCGGCCTGGCGGTCGAGGACCAGGTCGTGGAAGCGCAGCAGGACGGCGGCGCGCTGCCGGGCCGGCGTCGCGGCCCAGGCGGGCTGGGCGGCGCGGGCGCGGGCGAAGGCCCCGGCGACGTCGTCGGGTGTGGACTCGGGCAGGTCCGCCAGTTTCTCGCCGGTGAACGGCGTGTGGTTGGCCGTACGGCCGGAGCCGACCACTCCCCGGGTGAGCTTGGCGACCACCTCCGGGGTGACCACATCGGCGGCGGTGCGGGCGCCCGCCGGGGCGGCGGCGACCGGATTCGTACGGGTGCTGGTGGGCGTGGCCTGCGAGTCCGTCATGGGAGCGAGCGTATGCCGGGCACGGCGGTTTGGGTACCCGCCGGTAACACTTTTCGGAACCCTCACCACCGCGCCAGCGACTACTGGCGACATAAGCGCTGATCAGCGCGTTGTGCCCGAAGAACCTGCTCAGAGGTTATGAATTTTCAGCCCGTCACGCACCTGTGCGAACAGCTTTGCGCCGTCCTGCGCAGCCTGTCCTTCGGCGGGTGTCTTCACCCGCAACTTCCAATAAGCCGAGCCCTCGCCGGGGATGAGCAGTTCGAAGTACTTGAAGTGGTACGGGTCGGTGTCGCTCGACGAAGTGCTGTACGGGACGTAGTCGGTGACCAGCTCGACGGCGTCCCTGCCGTGGAACCTGGTCTTCGTGGAGGTCACCTGGGCGTCCCTCATCTCCGTCTTCTGGTCACCGCCCGCTTCGTAGTGCGCCTTCCAGTCGGTGGCCGAGCCCCCGACCACGTCCTTCTCGCTCGCGGGGTCGGTGCGCCAGAAGTCGATCTCGAAGACCCCGCTGGGGTCGTAGTACCAGAGCGCGTCGATCTTCTCGTCCTGCACCCGCCTGTAGTCGCCGGGCACCGCCACGTCCGCGTCGAGCACCTCGGTCTCCGGCCGCACCTGCCAGCCGGACGGCAGCCCTTCGCCGCCGAACGGCTGGACGAGGGCGAGCACCAGGGCCGCCGCCACCGCGAGCGCCCCGCCGCCCAGGCCGTACCGGGCGCGCCGGCTGCGGGCCAGGACCGGCGGGACCCAGGCGCGCAGCCCCGCGGCCGCGCCCGCGCCCGCGTCGGCGAGCAGCCGGGTCGCGGCGAGCGAGGCGGGCGCCGGGTGGGCGAACGACTCCAGGGTCTGGCGGATCTCGGCGGGCGCCGGGCGGGCCGCCGGGTCCTTGCGCAGCAGCTGCATCACCAGTGTGCCGAAGGCGCCCGAGCCCCTCGCCGGCATCTGCGGCTCGGCGGAGAGGACCGCCTGGAGGGTGGCGGGGGTGTTGCTGCGCCGGTACGGGGACACGCCCTCGACCGCCGCGTACAGCACCACGCCGAGCGACCACAGGTCGGACTCCGGGCCCGGCCGCTGGCCGAGCACCCGCTCCGGGGCGATGTACTCGGGCGAGCCGACGAACCCCCCGGTCTCGGTGAGGCCCTGCTCGCCCTCGACCTGGGCGATACCGAAGTCGGTCAGCACGACCCGGTCGCCGCGCCCCAGCAGCACGTTGGCGGGCTTCACATCGCGGTGCAGGACGCCCGCCTCGTGCGCGGCGGACAGCGCGCCGAGCACCGCGAGCCCGATCCGGGCGGCCTCGCGGACGTCGAGGGTGCCCTCCTGGAGCCGGTCGGCCATCGAGTGGCCGCGCACCAGCTCCATGACGATCCACGGCTTGTCGTCCTCGACGACCACATCGTGCACGGTGACCACGGAGGGGTGGTCGATCCGGGCGGCGGCGCGCGCCTCGCGCTGCATCCGCAGATGGACCGTGGCCCGCTCGCGCTCGCCCAGGTGATCCGGCACGCGCGGCTCCTTGACCGCCACGTCGCGGTCCACCACCTCGTCGTGGGCCCGCCAGACCGTGCCCATCCCGCCGTGGCCGAGGCGGTCGACGAGCCGGTAGCGGCCACCGAGTATCCGGCCCGCGCCGGACTCCGGCCTCCCGTCCCCGCCGGTGACCTGCGTCGGCTCGTACTGCCCCGGTACGGCCGGTCGCCCGGGCACCGGCTGCTCCTGCGGTACGGACCGCGGCGGCCGGAGGTCGTAGCTGGTGGGCTCGGGCGCCCGTCCCCCATCGTTCGTCATGCGCACATCCTGTCGAACGGCCCGTGCCGACACCAACCGAGGGGCGTGAGGGATGCGGACCCGTGACACGGCCAGGGCGGATGCGGACGGGTCAGGCCGACGGTGTGAAGGAGTCGAGCGCGGTGTCGAAGTGCCGCTTGGCCTCGTCGAGCCGCGCGACCGGCGCCGAGACCCACACGTCGTACATCTTCCCGTTCTCGTCCCAGCACTCGTCGTAGGTGTGCCGGGGGCCCTCGGCCGCGCTGAAGCCGTTCCAGCTGAACTCCCACAGCGCCGCGTCATGGCCCTGGTGGGTGGTGGCGACGACCTTGCCGCCCCGGTAACCGGGGTTGGTGGAGGGCCCGTTGGCGTCGGCGGCGCGCATGATGCCGAGCGGGCCGCCGGAGACGGAGTGCTGCAGCCGGATGCCCAGCCGGAAGGCCCCGTCCGGCGACACGTAGAAGACGCGTCTGTCGTCGGTGGTACGGACGTAGCCCGCCGGGACCGTGAGGCGGAAGCCGTCCGGGTCGCGGACGTGGCGGTACCCGGCGGGGGCGGTGCCGGCCGGGGCCGGCTCGTCGGCGCGCGTGACCGTCACCGTGGGGCCGGGCGGCCCCGGCTTCACCGAGGAGGACGCGGACGCGGTGACCGTCGCCGTCGTCCCGCCGCCGCCCGCCGCGACCCGGGCCCGTCCGCCGTCGTCGCCGCCGCTCAGCAGCACCGCGGCGGTCGCGCCCGCGCCGCCGAGGACGACGACCAGGGCCGCCGCGATCAGTACGGTCCTGGTCCGGGACCCGCTCCCCGGCTTCGCCACGGCGACCCGCTCGGTCGGTGTGTAGTGCCTCGGTGCGACGGGAGTGGAGCCGGTCGCCACGTACGCGCGCAGCAGCTCCCGCGCCTCGTCGGCGGCGAGCCTGCGCCCGGGGTCGCGCTCCAGCAGCCCGCGCACGACCGGCAGCAGCGGTTCGGCGGCCTGCGGCGGGCGGATCTCGTCGGTGACCACCGCGTGCAGCACGCCGCCCAACGAGTCGCGGTGGAAGGGGGATTCGCCGCTCAGCGCGGCGCACAGCAGCGCGCCGAGGGACCACAGATCGGACTCGGGTCCGGCGGCGGAGCCCTGCATCCGCTCCGGCGAGGTGTACTCGGGCGAGCCGACGAACGCCCCGTCCTCGCTGATCGTGGTGGACCCCGGCAGCTGCGCGATGCCGAAGTCGGTGAGCACGACGCGGCCGGTGCCCTCCTCCAGGAGGACGTTGGCGGGCTTGAGGTCGCGGTGGAGCACGCCCTGGCGGTGCGCGGTGCTCAGCGCGCCAAGCAGCGCGATGCCGATCCGGGCCGCCTCGCGGGCGTCGACCGGTCCGGTGCCGCGCAGCCGGTCGGCGAGCGAGCCGCCCTCGACCAGCTCCATCACGATGTACGAGCGCCCGTCCTGCTCGACGACGTCGTGGACGACGATGACGTGCGGGTGCTTGAACTGCGCCACGGCACGCGCCTCGCGCAGCGCCGCGGTGGCGGGGGCGCCGCCGTCGGGGTGCAGCTCCTTGACGGCGACCTGGCGGCCCAGGAGCTGGTCGGTGGCGCGCCAGACGGTGCCCATGCCACCACGGCCGAGCCGGGCCGTCGGCCGGTAACGCCCGGCGATGAGACGGTCCTCGGCCGCGCCACCACGCGGATCACTGGCTGGTGCGGGCACCGCTTCCCCTCGCTCATTGGTCCTGTGGCCATCATGCCGCACGGGGCCGCGCCGGAGCGGGGTGCGAGGTCACGAGACGGATTCGACCGGGCGGGCGCGGGAAGAGGGGGCGGGCACGAGGGACGGGGGCGCGCGACGGGGGCGCGCGACCGTTCAGTTCAGCGGCGGCGGCCGCCAGCCGCGCAGCACCGTGTCGAACTGCTCGCGGGTGGTCGCCCAGTCGGACTCCGGCCCGGACATGTAGATCGCGTACTCGACAGCGCCGTTGTCGGCGAAGTACATCTGGTCGATCGCGTGCCGCTTGCCCGGGAAGCGGGTCTTCTCCACAAAGGCGAACTCCCAGAGCGAGGAGTTCACCTGATCCCGGAAAGTGTTCGGCTTCAGCATCACCCGCTGGTAGGTGGGCACCCGCTTCTTGAGCGTCTTCTCCAGGTCCAGCTGGTGCGTGTACGGGTTCTCGAAGTCGGGCTTGCCGATGCTGACGCGTATGTAGTGGCGGCCGTTGTCCGGCGTGTAGTCGGTCTCCTTCCCGAACATCTGGCGCCGCCAGCCCTCGGGCACGAAGAGGCTGAACCCGGCCGGGTCCTTCACCCGCTTCCAGCCGTCGGGCACGGACGCGTCGCCCTTGCCCGTCTTGCCCGGCTTGACGACCGGCGACGGGGACGTGGGGGTGGTCCCCGAGTCGCCGCCGCTGTCGCGGTACTTCAGGGCGGCGAGACCGGCCGCGCCGCCGAGGACGGCAGCGAGCGCGACCACCAGGGCGATGGTCCGCCCGCGCCTTCTCGGGGCGGGGCGGGCAGGAGCGACCGCCTCGGGCGCGGGGGTGCGGACCGTCCCGGAGGCGCCCGCCGGGGCGGTGGCGGCCCGCAGTTCGGACTCGGAGACCTGACGGGTCGGCACAAACTCGTGCGCCGCCTTCGGCTCGCGTCCCTCCATCGCCTCCAGGAACATCCGCTCGGCCTCTTCGACCGAGGGGCGGTCCTCGGGCTCCTTGCGCAGCAGGGCCGTGATCACCGGCGCCAGCGCGCCCGCGTGCGTGGCGGGCCGCGGCTCCTCGTTCACCACCGCCTGCATGGTGGATATGGGCGAGGAACGGCGGAAGGGCGACTCGCCCTGGACGGCCGCGTAGAGCGTGGCGCCGAGGGACCACAGGTCGGAGGCGGGACCGGGCTGCCCTCCTCGTACCCGCTCGGGCGCCAGATAGTCGATGGAACCGACCAGTTCACCGGTCCGGGTGATGGTGGAGTCGCCCTCGATGGCGGCGATCCCGAAGTCCGTGAGCAGCACGCGCGCGTCCCGGGCGAGCAGCACGTTGCCGGGCTTGACGTCGCGGTGCAGCACGCCCGCGGCGTGCGCGGCGCGCAGGGCGCCCAGGACGTGCAGTCCGATGCGGGCGGCCTCGCGGGCCTCGATCCGCCCGGTCTCGGAGGCCTTCACGGCGTCGGCGAGCGAGGGCCCGTCGACGTACTGCATCACGATCCAGGGGCGGTTGTCGTGGTCGAGCACATCGTGGACGGTGACCACGCCGGGGTGGGTGATGCGGGCGGCGGCCCGCGCCTCCTTCTGCGTACGCGCGTGCAGCACGACGCGGTCGGCCTCCGCCACGTACAGCGCGGCGGTCAGCTCCTTGACGGCCACCGTGCGGTGCAGGACCTCGTCGTGGGCGCGCCAGACCTTGCCCATGCCGCCGCGGCCGATGGTGTCGCCGAGCCGGTAGCGCCCGGCCAGCAGCAGCCCTGTCGCCACCACTTCCGCGCCCTTGCCGCTGTTGCTCTGGTTCTGTTCCACGTCCCCCGCCCGGCCGGTCCTTAGGGGGCAAGGTTACGGAGCGGATTCCGGCCAGGGAACCTCGGGGGCACCTTGTGCCGCACCTACCAAGGGGTATGTGTCTGAGGCAACCTGTGAAGCGTCAACGAGTGGCGCTGTAGGCGGCCGTGGCCTGGGTGTAGATCTCCGTCACCTTGTCCCGCTGGGGCTCCGGGCCGATGACCACGACGAGGTGATATCGGCCATTGATAATCGTGACTTGATTGCGTACGTAAACCGTCCGGCCGGTGCTGTCCCGCCAGGTGAACTGCCCCTCGGCCGTCACTTTCCGGCCGATGTCGACCCGCCGCATCCCCGTCGCGGTGGCCCAGGCCGAGTCCCGGAACGGCTGGAGTTCGCGCTCCTTGTCCCGCTGGTACGCGAGCGGGTCGTCACCGACGTCCTTGACGGCGTCCCGGCCGGGCACCACGAGCAGAGTGAAGTCGCCGCCGACATAACGGACTTGTCCGGCGTCGTTGATGGGCCGCCGCTGGAAGGAGGGATCGACCGCGGTCCGGAATCCCTCGGGGTCGGTGCGCAGCACGTACCCCTTGGCGGGCGGCTGTCCGCCGGGCGCGGTGGTCTGCGTCCGCGGCGCCGAGGGCGTACCGGTCCGGGGAGAGGTGCTGGGCGCCGGTGTGCCCGGCTGCGCGCTCGTACGGGCCGTCGGGGCGCCCCCGTTGTCGGCCCTGCCCTCGTCCTTCGTCCCGGACTTGGGCATGAAGAACACGGCGTACGCGAGCGCGGCGGCCAGGAGTAACAGGACGAGCAGGACGAGGGTGCGGCCGAGCGAGCGGGGCGCGCGCGTACGCGTGGCGGACTGGCGGGACTTGGGCGTGCGGGACTCCGCCGAGCGCAGCCTGGCCTGACGCGGCCCCTCGAACACGTCGGGCGCGGGCCGCCGGTCGGGCCTGCGGGGCTGCGTACGGCGCTGCTGGCGGTGGCGGCCGTGCTCGCCGGAGGCCGCGCGGCGGCGCCGGACGAGCTCGCCCCGGCGGCGCACGATCGGCAGCCGGGTCGCGTCGGGCGCGGGCAGCGGGACGGCCTCGGTGCCCACGTCCGGCTCGGGCGCGGACCGCACGATCGAGCGCAGCCAGCCGCGCAGCTCCTCGAAGTCCGGGCGCTCGGTGGGGTCCTGGCGCAGCAGCGACTCGACGACCGGCCGCAGCGGGCCGCACTCCTCGGCGAACGCGGGCGGCTCGCCGCACACCATCTGCACCAGCTCGACGGCGCTCTCCTCCGGGTACGGCGCGTGCCCCTGCACGGCCCGGAAGAGCAGCGCGCCCAGCGCCCACAGATCGGTGGCGGGCCCGATCGGCGGCGCCAGGCGCCAGTTCTCGTGCACGGGCCCGGCCTGCTCGGGCGCCCACCGCTCGGTGACGGCCCCGACGACGGCGATCCGCGTCTGTCGCGCCCGCTCGGCGGCGAGCCGCGTGGCGGGGCCCCGGTATCCGCCCACGTGCCGCTGCGGGACGGCCGCCTCCCAGCCGCCCTCCCGGGCGGGCACGGGCGCGCTGACATGCGTCTGCCGCTGGGCATCGGCCCGCAGCGCCTCGGCCCCGGCCCCGACGGCGTGCGGAAGCGCGGGCCGCGGCTCTGCGGAGGGCCGCGGCCCGGTGGTGGCGGGAGGCCGGGGGTGCCCACCGGTCCGGGACGCGTCGGGGTGCGCGGGCTGCGCGTGCGGGACTTCGAGACGCGGGAGTTGGGGGTGGGGGGTCGGGGCGTGGGGGTGTCGGGCGTGCGGGGTCTCGGCGTGCGTGTCCGTCGGGTGGGCGGAGGTTTCGGGGTGGGCGCCGGTCGGGCGGGGCTGCGCGGGGCGCGGGACCCAGCGCCCGGTCACCGGGTCGTACGCACGCCGCGTACGCCCCGAGTCCGGGCCCTCCTCCACGGCGTACGGACTGGCCGCCGAGGACGTCCCCGGCGCGGGTGTACGCGGCACCCGCGTCCCGCTCACCGGGTCGTACATGCCCTGGTCGGCGGCGTCGCGCCAGACGCCCTCCAACTCGGCCTGGGTGAGCTCGGACCGCGGCACCGGCAGCGCGGCCCCGTCGTCGCCCACGCGCGCGGCGGCCCGCGCCCCGGCCCGGTACGCCGCGATGGCCCCGGCCCGCGCGGCCCCCGAGGACGCCCCGGAAGGGGGCACGGGCACCACTCCCTGCTCCTCACCGCTCGGCCCCGCCGGAGACCACCCCGCGGGCAGGGCCGGCGCCCTGGTCGAGGGCAGGGGGGTGGGGTGCGGCGCGGGCGGCGCCTGGGCGGCCGGGCCGAAGTGCGCGTCGGGGCGAGCCCCGGCGGGGCGGCCGGGGTCGGCGGCGGGCCCGTCAGAGCCGCCGTAGGGGTCGCCGTACGGGTCACCGGGCAGCGGGTCCGGAGTGCCGGAGGACCGGCCCCGGTCGTCGTAGAGGTCGCCGGGCACGTCCGGGCCGCCGAAGTCCCGGGAGCCCGGGCCGGAGTCCGGGGCATCCGGCCAATCGGCCTCGGCGTCGTCGGCCGCCCCCGTCGCCCCCGGCACGCCGAAGTCGTCGTTCTCCTCACCGAGCGGCGGCGGCGGCACCACATAGCCGCACAGCGCCTCCTCCGCCGCGCCGGCCGCCAGGCCGGTCAGCATCACGCGGCCGTCGTCGCATATCAACACCGTGCGCTCGGTGATGTTGCGGTGCGTCCAGCCGTGCGCGTGCAGCACGCGCAGCGCCGTCAGTACGTCGGAGGCGACCTCCGCCGCCCGGTACGGCGCCATCGGCTGCTCGGCGAGGAGCGCGGCCAGCGGCCGGGCCATGACGAGCTCGCTGACGATCCACAGCGAGCCGTCCTCCGCGAAGACGTCGAAGACCTGGTCGAGCCGGGGGTGGTCGGGGATCTGCGCGGCCGCCTGGGCCGCCTCGATCGCGCGCCGCAGGGCGGGGTCCGCGGGCCGCCGCGCCGCTCCGACGCCGTACCCGTCCCCGTACCGCCCGTCCGCGCCCTGCACCTCCGCGTCCACGACCTCCGGCAACGGCACCTGCCGCACCAGGACTTCCTGTCCGCTGTAGGTGTCGAAGGCCCGGGTCTCGACCGGCTCGTACTCGTCGGAGGACGGCAGCGGCAGCCGATAGCGGTCAGCGAGCACTCGACCCGCGTAGTCGTCCACGACGCCTCCCCACAGCGCGCTGTTCCCCCGAACCCGTCAATTCCGGTCGATTACCGGCCCATTGTGGCTGCGTACGGTCCGCGAGCTCTCACGATACGTGGCCTGCTCAGTCCTTGGGGCTGAACGTGTCGAACGCCGTCTTGCGCAGCGTCACGCACGCGTCGGTGTCCCACTCGGCCGTCTTGCAGGTGACCATGATGGCGTAGCCGTGCGACCCGTCGACCTTGAAGCCGCGGTTGAGTATCCGTACCCGCTCGCCGCTCTGGTCCCGCTCGAACTGCCAGTCGGCGACCGTCGGGTACCCCTTGTAGTCGACCTTCTGGATGCCGAGCAGGTGGTAGTTGCTGCTGCTCCCGGCGACCGCGCCGGCGAGCTCCAGCCAGGCCCGCCGGGCGTCGTCGGTCGGCTTGGCGTTGAAGTCGACCTGGATGCGCGGGAAGCCGCCGTTGACGCTGTATATGCCGCCGGAGTTGTCCCCGGCTATGCCGGTGCGGTGGAACCCGGCGGGCATGGCCATGGAGAAGTGGAAGGTGGCGTCGGTCACCGTGGAGTACCCGCTGGGCAGCCCGGCGCCCGTGCCGCTGCCCCCGGAACCGGACCCCGCCCCGGGGGTCTGGGGGGACGTGGAGGTCTTGCCGCCGCTCTGCCCCTGGGTCTGGGTCTGGGTCTGCCCCTGTCCCTGCTGCTGGCCGTTGCCCTGACCGGTGCCCTGGGCGCCGCCGGTCTTGCCCTTGCCGCTGCCGTCGCCGCCCGCGGTGGCACCGCTCGACGCCTTGTTGTCGCTCTTGCCGCCGTTGCCCTTGTCGTCATCGCCGCCGCTGAGCACGACCGCGAGCACGGTCCCGATCACGGCCAGCGCCGCGACGACCGCGATGATCACCAGCGTCCGGCGCGGGACGACATCGGTGAGCGGGGCCCGCACCGGCGCGGGCGGCCCGGACGGCGCCGGCCGCGCGACGGGCGCCGACCCGGCGAAGGCGAGCGGCTTGGCGGCCGTCCTGCCCGCCGCCTTGTCCTTCGCCTTGTCCTTCGCCTTCTCCTTGGCCGTGGTCTGTGCGGCCGCCGCCGCGTTCCGCACGGACTTGAAGGCGCCGCGCATCCGGTCGGCGGCCGCGTCGGCCACCTCCTTCGCCTTGGCGCCCGCGTCGCCCTTGGCCTCGCCGGGCACGGGGGGCAGCGCGACGACCCGGGTCACCTCGGACGACACCGGCTCCGGCGCCCGCACGGTCTGCTCCGGGGCGTGGAGCACCTCGGTGAGCAGCGCACGCGCCGCCTCGTTGTCGAGCCGCTGCTCGGGGTCCTTGGCGAGCAGCCCGTAGATGACCTTCTCCAGGAGCGGTCCCGCGTTCGCCGGCGGGTCCACCGGCTCGGTCATCACCGCGGTCAGCGTCGCGATCGCGGAGCCCTTGTCGTACGGCGGGACGCCCTCCACGCACGCGTAGAGCAAGCCGCCCAGCGACCACAGGTCGGCGGCCGGGCCCGGCTTGTGGCCGCGGGCGCGCTCCGGCGAGATGTACGAGGGCGCGCCGACGAGCATGCCCGTCGAGGTGATGGACGGGTCGCCCTCGACCTGGGCGATGCCGAAGTCGGTGAGCACGACCCGGCCGTCCTCGGCGATCAGCACGTTGGACGGCTTCACATCGCGGTGCAGGATGCCCTCACGGTGCGCGGAGCGCAGCACGTCGAGGATGGCGAGCCCGACCTCGGCGGCCCGGCGCGGCGTCAGCACCCCGTCCTCGCGCACCGCTTCGGCGAGCGACTTGCCCTCGACCAGCTCCATGACGATCCACGGCCGGTCGTCCTCGTCCACGACGTCGTAGACCGTCACCGCGCTGGTGTTGCGGATCCGGGCGATCGCCTTGGCCTCGCGCAGGGTGCGCGTGATCAGCCGGCGCTTCTCCTCGTCGTCGATGCTGGTGGGGAAGCGCAGCTCCTTGACGGCGACGGTACGGCCCAGCGTCTCGTCGACGGCACGCCAGACCGTGCCCATGCCTCCACGGCCGAGCACATCCCCGAGCCGGTACCGATCGGCCAGGAGTCGGCCCTCGGCTTTCCCGCCGGACTCCTTCCGCTCGTCCCGCTGGGGCTCCCGTGACTGCTCCGCCTCCGACATGCGTCCCCTCTGCGATCCCTGATCCGCGCCCGCGCCGACCGCGTCCCGGCCGACGACTCCCCGCAACTTGCCTCGTGAGGCGGCCCGGTTCACCGCTCCGACCTGCTTCTCCTGCCGGGGGTCCGGGGGTTGGCCCCCGGGGGAGCGGCACCCGCCCTGGCAGAGCGTCCATTGTCTCTCACGTCGGGACCAATGATTGTCCCGGGTCCGCCGTCCGCCAAGATGGCTCCGGAAGGGGGACCACCACCATGCCGACACTCCGGGCGCTGCTCGCCGTGCCCCTGACCGTGGTGCTCTGCGGCCTGGGCACGCCGATCCTGCCGGGCGAGCCGGACCGCCCGGACCGCGACGGCCTGAAAGACCCGCAGGCCACAGCGCTGGCAAGGCTCGTCACCGGCACGGGCGCCCCGGCCGCCGCCCTGCTCGCCGACGACGGCCACCGCTCCCGCTTCGGCACGGCCGGATCCGGGCTCGGCCGCGACGACCGCTTCCGGGCGGGCAGCGTCACCAAGTCCTTCGTCGCGACGGTGGTGCTCCAGCTCGCCGCCGAGGGCAGGCTGCGCCTCGACGACACGGTGGAACAACATCTGCCGGGCCTGATACGCGGCCATGGAAACGACGGCCGCCACCTCACCCTGCGCTCCTTGCTCTCCCACACCAGCGGTCTGTTCCCCTACACGGCCGACAGCACCGTCCCGGTTCCGCTCACCCCCTCACAAGCCGTCCGCACCGCGCTCGCCCACTCCCCCGGGCCGCTCGGCACCGACGCCTACTCCAACACCAACTACGTCGTCCTCGGCATGGTCGTTCAGCAGGTCACCGGCCATACGTACGCCGCCGAGGCCGAACGCCGCATCATCACCCCCCTCCGTCTCACCGGCACCTCCTTTCCGGGTGCCCGCACCACGCTCCCCACCCCGCACAGCCGCGCGTACTCCCCCGACGGCCGTGAGGTCACCGACCTCGACCCGCGCCAGGCCGGCGCCGCCGGTGAACTCATATCGACCCTCGCCGATCTGAGCCGCTTCTACGCGGCCCTGCTCGGCGGCGCCCTGCTGCCCGCGCCCCAGCAGCGCGAACTGCTCGACACCGCCGCCACCCACGGCGTCTACGGCCTCGGCGTCTACCCGCGGCGGCTCTCCTGCGGCCTCACCGTCTGGGGCCACAACGGGCATATATCCGGCAGCCTGGTCCGTGCGGCAGCCACCGCCGACGGCCGCCACACCGCCGTTTTCCGTATCAACACGGACATCGCCCTCAGCCCCTCCCTTGAACTCTCGCTACTCGACGCCGAGTTCTGCCCGACTGCCCGCCAGGGCCAGTCCGGCGCCCCGGTTTCTCCCTAGATCGGCACGATGTCCGGCGCCCCCAGCCGCGCCGCGTCCGCCGTCAGGTCGTCCGGCTGACGCTGCGACTCACGCTCCGCCTCCACCCTCTTCTCGTAGTGCTCCACCTCCTTCTCGATCTGCTCCTTGTCCCAGCCGAGGACCGGCGCCATCAGCTCCGCGCACTCCCGGGCCGACCGCGTGCCCCGGTCGAAGGTCTCGATGGAGATCCGGGTGCGCCGGGTCAGGACGTCATCGAGGTGGCGGGCGCCCTCGTGCGAGGCGGCGTAGACGATCTCGGCGCGCAGATAGTCCTCCGCCGCGCCGAGCGGCTCCCCCAGCGACGGGTCGGCCACGATCAGCTCGATGAGGTCCTCGGTCAGCGATCCGTACCGGTTCAACAGGTGCTCCACGCGGACCACATGGATCCCGGTGCGCGCGGCGATCCTCGCGCGCGCGTTCCACAGCGCCCGGTAGCCCTCCGCGCCGAGCAGGGGCACGTCCTCGGTGACGCATTCCGCGACCCGCTGGTCCAGGCCGTGCACCGCCTCGTCCACCGCGTCCTTCGCCATCACCCGGTACGTCGTGTACTTGCCGCCGGCGATGACCACGAGGCCCGGCACCGGGTGCGCCACCGTGTGCTCGCGGGAGAGCTTGCTGGTGGCGTCCGACTCCCCGGCGAGCAGCGGGCGCAGGCCCGCGTAGACCCCCTGGACGTCGTCCCGGGTCAGGGGCACCGCGAGCACCGAGTTGACGTGTTCGAGGAGGTAGTCGATGTCCGCGCTGGAGGCGGCGGGGTGGGCCTTGTCCAGGTCCCAGTCCGTGTCGGTCGTGCCCACGATCCAGTGGCGCCCCCAGGGGATCACGAAGAGCACCGACTTCTCGGTGCGCAGGATGAGCCCGGTCGTGGAGTGGATCCGGTCCTTGGGCACCACCAGATGGATGCCCTTGGAGGCCCGGACGTGGAACTGGCCGCGCTCGCCGACCATCGCCTGGGTGTCGTCCGTCCACACCCCCGTCGCGTTGACGATCTGTTTGGCGCGGATCTCGTACTCCCCACCGCCCTCCACGTCGCGCACCCGCGCCCCGACCACCCGCTCGCCCTCGCGCAGGAACCCGGTCACCCGGGCCCGGTTGGCGGCCTGTGCCCCGTAACTCGCGGCCGTCCGCACCAGTGTGGCCACGAAACGGGCGTCGTCCATCTGCGCGTCGTAGTACTGCAGCGCCCCGACCAGCGCTTCCCTCTTCAGGCAGGGCGCGACCCGCAGGGCGCCGCGGCGGGAGAGGTGGCGGTGGACCGGCAGGCCCCGGCCGTGGCCGGACGAGACCGACATCGCGTCGTACAACGCCACGCCCGATCCCGCGTACCACCGCTCCCAGCCCTTGTGCTGGAGCGGGTAGAGGAACGGCACCGGTTTCACCAGGTGCGGGGCGAGGCGCCCCAGGAGCAGTCCGCGCTCCTTCAGCGCCTCTCGGACCAGCGCGAAGTCCAGCATCTCCAGATAGCGCAGCCCGCCGTGGATCAGCTTGCTCGACCGGCTGGACGTGCCCGAGGCCCAGTCCCGCGCCTCGACGATGCCGGTCGAGAGCCCTCGGGTCACGGCGTCCAGCGCGGTGCCCGCGCCGACCACCCCGCCGCCGACGACCAGCACGTCGAGCTCGCGCTCCGCCATCGCGGCGAGCGCCTCGGCACGCTGCACCGGTCCCAGTGTCGCTGTCCTCACGGATGCCTCCCGTTGATCGGGGTGGTCTGGCTCACACACTCGATTCTGGACGCGACCACCGACATCGGCCACCGCCTGTGGACAACACTCGGACAACCCCGGGCCCGCAATACGGCATAACGGTCATATTTACTCTTAGTCTGACATTGCGTCCGCCCATTCTGTCCACAGGGCTTGCGCGCCATGTCCCCTCCGGTTATGGGAAGGACGGTCACCCGGATGCCCGCAGACCTCGCTGTCATCGGACTCGGCCACCTCGGCCTGCCCCTCGCCCAGGCCGCTGCCGCCGCCGGCATCGAGACCGTCGGCCATGACACCGACCCCCGCGTCCTCGCCGAACTCCGCGCCGGCCGCCCCCCGGTCGACGGCGCCCTGACCGCCGCCGAGCTGCGCCGGATGCTCTCGGGGGGCTTCCGGACGGCCACCGACCCGGCCGAGCTCGGCCGGGTCCGTACCGCTGTGATCTGCGCCCCCACCCCGCTCGGCGCGGACCGGACCCTGGACCTCGGCGCCGTCGCCGAAGCCGCCCGCACGCTCGCGGCCCGGCTGCGCCCGCACACCACGGTGATCCTGGAGTCCGCCGCCTACCCCGGCACCACCGAGGACTTCCTGCGCCCGCTGCTCGAAGAGGGCTCGGGGCTGCGGGCCGGGCGCGACTTCCACCTCGCGTACTCCCCCGGCCGCCTCGAACCCGGCAGCCGCACCCACGGCTTCGCCACCACCCCCAAGGTCATCGGCGGCCTCACCCCCGCCTGCACCGAGTCCGCCGCCGCGTTCTACGGCCGGATCACCGACAAGGTCGTCCGCGCGCGCGGCACCCGCGAGGCCGAGATGGCCAAGCTCCTGGAGACCAACTACCGCCAGGTCAACATCGCGCTCGTCAACGAGATGGCCGTGCTCTGCCACGACATGGGCGTGGACCTGTGGGACGTGATCCGGTGCGCCGAGACCAAGCCGTTCGGCTTCCAGCCGTTCCGCCCGGGTCCGGGCGTCGGCGGCCACGGCGTCCCGCTCGACCCGACCCCGCTGCCGTACACGGGCCTGCGGATGGTGGGGCTGGCCCGGGAGATCAACGCGCACATGCCGCAGTACGTCATCCAGCGCTCCACCACGCTCCTGAACGAGCACGGCAAGTCCGCCCGGGGCGCGCGCGTGCTGCTGCTCGGCGTCACCTACAAGCCCGACCTCGCCGATCTGGAGGGCTCCCCGGCCGCCGAGATCGCAGGACGGCTCATCGACCTCGGCGCGGCGGTGAGCTACCACGACCCGTATGTCCCGGACTGGCGCGTGCGCGACCAGCCCGTACCGCGCGCGGACTCGCTCTACGAAGCCGCCGCCCACGCCGACCTGACGGTGCTGCTCCAGCACCACCGCACGTACGACCTCCAGGGGCTGTCGGTCAAGGCCCAGCTGCTGCTCGACACCCGGGGCGTCACACCCGGGGGCGCCGCGCACCGACTCTGAAATCCGGCCTCCGCCACCCTCGGCCGGTTGCTACTCTTCGGGTCGCCCGATCGCACAGCCGTGCGCATTCACGGGCTCGTGCGTTCACTTACCTCGGGGGGATCCGAAGATGAGCCAGTCCTTTCCGCCACCGCAGCACCAGCCCCAGCCGGAGTTCCCGGGCTTCGCGCCGGTCCCGCCGCCGGCCCCGGTCCGCGACAACTTCGCCGGCGGGCTGATCACCGCGTTCGCCGCCGCTGTCGTCTGCGCGGGCGTCTACGGCGCGATCGTCGGCGCCACCAAGCACGAGATCGGCTACGCGGCCGTCGGTGTCGGCTTCCTGATCGGCTGGGCCTCGGGCAAGGTCGGCGGGCGCAACCCCGCCCTGCCGGTGCTCGGCGCGGTCCTCGCCCTCGGCTCCGTCTACGCGGGCCAGCTGGTCGGTGAGGCCATCCTCATCTCCAAGCACTTCCCCGTCAGCCTCTCGGAACTGCTGTTCCAGCACCTCGACGTCGTGAACGAGGCCTGGAAGTCCGACGCCGACCCGATGACGTTCCTGTTCTTCGCGATCGCCGCGGCCGCCGCGTTCTCGGGCGCCAAGAAGGCCGCCGCGTAACCGCCATACATGTGAAAGGGCCCGGACCGTCGAACGGTCCGGGCCCTTTCACATACGTACTACGTACGTGGGAGACGTACGCGCACGGCGGGCGTCAGCGCTTGTGCTGCGCGTCCGCCACCGTCACCTCGACGCGCTGGAACTCCTTGAGCTCGCTGTAGCCGGTGGTGGCCATCGAGCGGCGCAGGGCGCCGAAGAAGTTCATCGAGCCGTCCGGGATGTGCGACGGGCCGGTGAGGATCTCCTCGGTGGTGCCCACGATGCCCAGGTCGACCAGCTTGCCGCGCGGCACGTCCTCGTGAACGGCCTCCATGCCCCAGTGGTGGCCCTTGCCGGGCGCGTCCGTGGCACGGGCCAGCGGGGAGCCCATCATCACGGCGTCGGCGCCGCAGGCGATCGCCTTGGGCAGGTCGCCGGACCAGCCGACACCGCCGTCCGCGATCACGTGCACGTACCGGCCGCCGGACTCGTCCATGTAGTCGCGGCGGGCCGCGGCCACGTCGGCGACGGCGGTGGCCATCGGGACCTGGATGCCGAGCACGTTGCGCGTGGTGTGCGCGGCGCCGCCGCCGAAGCCCACCAGGACGCCGGCCGCGCCGGTGCGCATCAGGTGCAGGGCCGCGGTGTACGTGGCGCAGCCGCCGACGATCACCGGGACGTCCAGCTCGTAGATGAACTGCTTGAGGTTGAGCGGCTCGGCCGCGCCCGAGACGTGCTCCGCCGAGACGGTCGTGCCGCGGATGACGAAGATGTCGACACCCGCGTCCACGACGGCCTTGGAGAACTGCGCCGTGCGCTGCGGCGAGAGGGCGGCCGCGGTGACCACACCGGAGTCGCGCACCTCCTTGATGCGCTGCCCGATCAGCTCTTCCTTGATCGGGGCCGCGTAGATCTCCTGGAGGCGGCGGGTCGCGGCGGCCTCGTCCAGCTGGTCGATCTCGTCGAGCAGCGGCTGCGGGTCCTCGTACCGGGTCCACAGGCCTTCGAGGTTGAGCACGCCAAGCCCGCCGAGCTCACCGATGCGGATCGCGGTCTGCGGCGACACGACCGAGTCCATCGGGGCGGCCAGGAACGGCAGCTCGAACCGGTAGGCGTCGATCTGCCAGGCGATCGAGACCTCCTTCGGGTCCCGGGTGCGCCGGCTCGGGACGATGGCGATGTCGTCGAACGCGTACGCCCTGCGGCCGCGCTTGCCGCGCCCGATCTCGATCTCAGTCACGTTGTGTGGGCCTTTCCCTCTACGTCTGCGGTCCCAGTATCCCCGACATGTGTGTCCCCGACATACGGGCGAGGGGCGGCCCCGGAAATCCGGGGCCGCCCCTCGCTCGGTCCACGCGCGCGTGGGCGTGGTCAGCGCCTGGTGTAGTTCGGCGCCTCGACCGTCATCTGGATGTCGTGCGGGTGGCTCTCCTTGAGGCCCGCCGAGGTGATCCGGACGAACCGGCCGTTCGTCTGAAGCTCCGGTACGGTCCGGCCGCCGACGTAGAACATCGACTGGCGCAGACCGCCGACCAGCTGGTGGACGACCGCGGAGAGCGGGCCGCGGTAGGGCACCTGGCCCTCGATGCCCTCGGGGACCAGCTTCTCGTCGGAGGCGACGCCCTCCTGGAAGTAGCGGTCCTTGGAGAAGGACTTGCGGTCGCCGCGGGACTGCATCGCGCCGAGCGAGCCCATGCCCCGGTAGGACTTGAACTGCTTGCCGTTGATGAAGAGCAGCTCGCCCGGGGACTCCTCGCAGCCCGCCAGGAGCGAGCCGAGCATCACCGTGTCGGCGCCCGCGACCAGGGCCTTGGCGATGTCGCCCGAGTACTGCAGGCCGCCGTCGCCGATGACCGGGACGCCCGCGGCCTTGGCGGCGAGCGAGGCCTCGTAGATGGCGGTGACCTGCGGGACGCCGATGCCGGCGACGACACGGGTCGTACAGATGGAGCCGGGGCCGACGCCGACCTTGATGCCGTCGACGCCCGCGTCGATCAGCGCCTGGGCGCCGTCGCGGGTGGCGATGTTGCCGCCGATGACGTCGACGCCCGCCGCGTTCGACTTGATCTTGGCGACCATGTCGCCGACCAGCCGGGAGTGGCCGTGGGCGGTGTCGACGACGATGAAGTCGACGCCGGCCTCGATCAGCGCCTGGGCGCGCTCGTAGGCGTCGCCCGCGACACCGACGGCCGCGCCGACCACGAGCCGGCCGCCCTTGTCCTTGGCCGCGTTCGGGTACTGCTCGGCCTTGACGAAGTCCTTGACCGTGATGAGGCCCTTGAGGATGCCGGCGTCGTCGACGAGCGGCAGCTTCTCGATCTTGTGGCGGCGCAGCAGCTCCATCGCGTCCACACCGGAGATGCCGACCTTGCCCGTGACCAGCGGCATCGGGGTCATGACCTCGCGCACCTGGCGCGAGCGGTCGGACTCGAAGGCCATGTCGCGGTTGGTGACGATGCCGAGCAGCTTGCCCGCCGGGTCGGTGACCGGCACGCCGCTGATGCGGAACTTGGCGCACAGCTCGTCGGCCTCGCCCAGCGTCGCGTCCGGGTGGACCGTGATCGGGTCGGTCACCATGCCGGACTCGGAGCGCTTCACCAGGTCGACCTGGTTGGCCTGGTCCTCGATCGAGAGGTTGCGGTGGAGGACACCGGCGCCGCCCTGGCGGGCCATCGCGATGGCCATGCGCGCCTCGGTGACCTTGTCCATCGCCGCGGACAGCAGCGGGACGTTCACCTTCACGTTCTTCGAGAGGTACGAGGAAGTGTCGATCTGGTCGGGCGCCATGTCGGACGCGCCCGGCAGCAGCAGCACGTCGTCGTACGTCAGCCCGAGCATCGCGAATTTGTCGGGCACTCCGTCGACGTTTGCAGTCATGACACCTTCCCCATGGCCTTGATCGGTGCGGATGTCCATGCTAACGGGCTGGCGCGGTGTCTCATTCCATGAACAAGATCAACCGAATTCTTTGTACGTTCACACGTGCGTGAGGCAGGGGCGGGGCGCGCGTCAGTGCGGCCGCGCGCGCGTGACGGCGCGAAGGTGCGCTCCCGGCGGCCCCGGCGCGCCCGGTGGCATCAGCGCACGCCCCGGTGGCATCACGCGCACCGGGTGACGTCACTGCTCGGCGAGCGCCCTCAGACGGCTGAGCGCCCGGTGCTGGGCGACCCGGACCGCGCCCGGCGACATGCCGAGCATCTGGCCGGTCTCCTCGGCGGTGAGGCCGACGGCGACCCGCAGCACCAGCAGTTCGCGCTGGTTCTCCGGCAGGTTGGCGAGCAGCTTCTTGGCCCACGCGGCGTCGCTGCTGAGCAGTGCGCGCTCCTCGGGGCCCAGTGAGTCGTCGGGCCGCTCGGGCATCTCGTCCGAGGGCACCGCCGTGGAACCCGGGTGGCGCATCGCGGCCCGCTGGAGGTCGGCGACCTTGTGCGAGGCGATGGCGAACACGAAGGCTTCGAAGGGCCTGCCGGTGTCCCGGTAGCGCGGCAGCGCCATGAGCACGGCGACGCAGACCTCCTGCGCGAGGTCCTCCACGAAGTGGCGAGCATCACCCGGCAGACGGTTCAGCCGGGTGCGGCAGTAGCGCAGTGCGAGCGGGTGAACATGGGCCAGCAGGTCATGCGTGGCCTGTTCGTCGCCATCGACGGCACGGTGAACGAGTGCACCGATCACCGTTGGCTCGTCGTCGCGCATCGATCCATGGTGCCCCGGCGTCGCAGAATCCGTGGCACCGCGTCCATAGTTGTGCACCGAAGCGTTATGAGCAGGTGCGCCGGAAGTCATCTCCTGCGCCCTCCCCTCCCGCTCGACCGACTCGTCCCCGAGGAACTCCACACCTTCAAGGATGCGGCATCGCGCGCGAAGCGTCACACGCCGCTCCACGGAGCGGGGGGTCGGACCCGTCCGCCGACGACGAACGGGGATCCGGCCGACCACTCCGCGGGCAGGTCAGCGCACCAGGCCCCAACGGAATCCGAGCGCCACCGCGTGCGCCCGGTCCGAGGCGCCGAGTTTCTTGAACAGCCGCCTCGCGTGCGTCTTCACGGTGTCCTCCGAGAGGAAGAGCTCGCGCCCGATCTCGGCGTTGGACCGGCCATGGCTCATGCCCTCAAGGACCTGGATCTCGCGCGCGGTGAGCGTGGGCGCCGCGCCCATCTCGGCCGAGCGCAGTCTGCGCGGAGCCAGCCGCCAGGTCGGATCGGCGAGCGCCTGCGTGACGGTCGCGCGCAGCTCCGCGCGCGAGGCGTCCTTGTGCAGATAGCCCCGGGCGCCGGCGGCGACGGCGAGCGCCACCCCGTCGAGGTCCTCGGCGACCGTCAGCATGATGATGCGGGCGCCGGGGTCGGCGGACAGCAGCCGCCGGACGGTCTCCACGCCGCCCAGACCGGGCATGCGTACGTCCATCAGAATGAGGTCCGAGCGGTCGGCACCCCAGCGGCGGAGGACTTCCTCGCCGTTGGCCGCCGTCGTCACACGCTCGACGCCCGGCACGGTCGCTACCGCACGTCGGAGCGCCTCTCGGGCAAGCGGGGAGTCGTCGCAGACGAGGACGGATGTCATGGCCGCCCTCCGCAGCTGATGCGCGTCACCTTGAGCCTCCAGGCTGGTTACGTATCGTCACCTGTGCGATTGACGCTCTCGGACACCTGCCCGAGCGCTTGTTCTCTCAACCGCTCCGCACTCTCAACGACGGTCACTCGAAAGAGTTACGGGTCGGACGGGGGCCTTCGGCACTCTACGTGAGGAAGCGTGTGCGCCGGGCGCGCATCGCGGGTTGCCCGTCCTTCGCTCGGAGGTATGCCCCATTTAGCGGCTTTTCTTCCCTTTTTCTGGTGTCTGTGGCTAGATTCGCAATGAGTCATATTTACATCTACTTACACCGTAGATGTACGTTCGTCGGTACACCCCAGTGATCCGGGGTACCCGGCACATCCGCCTCAGGCACGGCTTCAAGGGGATATGAGCAATGGCAGATTTCTCCCGCCTTCCCGGACCGAACGCCGATCTGTGGGACTGGCAGCTCCTCGCCGCATGCCGCGGGGTCGACAGCTCCCTCTTCTTCCACCCGGAGGGCGAACGCGGCGCGGCCAGGAGTGCGCGCGAGAACTCGGCGAAAGAGGTGTGCATGCGCTGCCCGGTGCGCGCCCAGTGCGCGGCCCACGCCCTGGCCGTCCGCGAGCCCTACGGCGTGTGGGGCGGGCTCACGGAGGACGAGCGCGAAGAGCTGATGGGCAGGGCGCGCAACCGGCTGGTGACGGCGGCGAGCGCGGGAGCGGTGGGCGAGCGGGGCCACGGCTAGCGCCGGAGCCCGGATTCGCAGAAACGTTCCTGCGCCGTATGGCGCAGCACCGGACAACAGCGCCGAAGACCACAGCGCCGAGCAGCAGCGGTGAGACAGCGGCGCGGAGGCCTCCTTCAGGAGGTAGGAGGCCGCTTCGCGCGGCGGTGGCGCGTGGGCGCTTCCCGCGGGGGTGGCGCCGTCCGGGCGCCCGCCCGGCCGCCCGCCGCCGCTCAGTTGCGGGCGGCGGCTCCGGCCAGTTGGTCCAGGGTGGCCGCGACGGCCGGGACCCGGGCCAGGTCGGGCAGCGTGAGCGCGACGATCTCGCGCTCCACGGCGGGCTCCACCGTGACCGTACGGGCGCCCTTGGGGCGTACCGAGGCGATCGCCAGCTCCGGCAGCACCGCGACCCCGAGCCCCGCCCCGACCAGGCCGATCACCGCCGGGTAGTCGTCCGTGGCGAAGTCGATGCGCGGGGTGAAGCCGGACTCCTCGCAGACGTCGACCAGTTGGCGCCGGCAGCGCGGGCAGCCCGCGATCCACGGCTCGTCGGCGAGGTCGCGGATGTCGACCGTGCCACTCTCGGCCAGCCGGTGGCCGTCGGGGACGAGCCCGACCAGGCGGTCGATCAGCAGCGGCCGTACGACCAGGTCGTCCCACTCCTCCGCGGTGGCCGCCCCGTACCGGAAGGCGAGCGCGATGTCGCAGTCGCCCTCGCGCAGCATCTCCACCGAGCGCGGCGGCTCGGCCTCGACCAGGGAGACCCGGGTGCCGGGGTGGGCGGCGCGCAGCGCGGCCAGCGCGCTGGGCACCAGGGTGGAGGAGCCGCTGGGGAACGAGACGAGCCGGACGCGGCCCGCGCGCAGGCCCGCGATGGCCGCGACCTCCTCCTCGGCGGCGGTGAGGCCCGCGAGGATGCCGGAGGCGTGGCGCACCAGGACCTCACCGGCCTGGGTGAGCCGGGTCTCGCGGCCGGTGCGGATGAGCAGCGGGGTGCCCGCGGACGCTTCGAGGGCCTTCATCTGCTGGCTGACGGCGGGCTGGGTGCAGCCGAGCTCGCGCGCGGCCGCCGAGAAGGAGCCGGTGGCGGCGACGGCGCGCAGGACGCGGAGATGACGGGCCTCGATCACCCTCCGAGCATAAGGGGTGCTTGGGGATCTCGCGGGATATTGACTAGCTGCTTTGAGACAGTTCGGGTTAGCGTTGCGCCTCATGAAGCTTCTGTCTGTGAACACGGGGCGCGCCACGGTCGTCGGGTACACCGACGCCGAGGGCGGTCTCACCGGCATCGGCAAGCGCCCGGTGGAGGGCTCCGTACGGATCTTCCGGCCCGGCCCCAAGGGCGTGGGCGCCAGCGGTGTCGCGGGCGACGACGTGTGCGACAAGCGCCACCACGGCGGCGACCACCAGGCCGTCTACGCCTACGCGCGCGAGGATCTCGACGTCTGGGAGAAGGAGCTGGGCCGCGAGCTGCCCGGCGGGATCTTCGGCGAGAACCTCACCACGTACGGCATCGACGTCAGCGACGCCCGGATCGGCGAGCGCTGGCGGATAGGTCCGGACGTGGTCCTGGAGGTCTCCTGCGCGCGCATTCCCTGCCGTACGTTCGCGGGCGCCCTGGACGAGCAGGGGTGGGTCAAGCGGTTCACCCAGGCCGCGGCCCCCGGCGCCTACCTCCGGGTGATCGAGGAGGGCGAGATCCGCGGGGGCGACGCGATCGAGGTCGTCCACCGGCCCGCACACGAGGTGTCGGTGGCGTTCTGGTTCCGCGCGTTCACCACCGAACGGGAGCTGATGCCGCGCACGCTGGCGGCGGGCGAGGCGATGGCGCCGGAGTCCCACGACAAGGTACGTACGTACCTGAAGCAGCAGGCCGCCCGGCGGGCTTCCTGACCGGACAGGGCGTCACACCGCTGTCACGTCTGGGCACTAACGTGCGCGTATGACGACTGCACTGATTACGGGAGCGACGGCGGGCATCGGGGCCGCGTTCGCACGGCAGCTGGCCAGGGACGGGCACGATCTGGTGCTGGTCGCCCGCGACGGCAAGCGGCTGCGGGACCAGGCCACCGAGTTGCACGACCGGCACGGCGTGGAGGTCGAGGTGCTGTCCGCCGACCTGTCCGCGGAGGACGGCATCGCGGCGGTCGAGGCGCGGCTCGCGGAGCGCCGCAAGCCGGTCGACCTGCTGGTCAACAACGCCGGGTTCGGCAACAAGGGCCGCTATCTGGACGTGTCCATGGCCGACGAGCTCAAGATGCTGAAGGTGCACGTCGAAGCGGTGCTGCGGCTGACGTCGGCCGCGACCGAGGGCATGCGCGAGCGCGGGCGTGGCGGGGTCGTCAACGTCGCCTCGGTCGCCGCGTTCGTGCCGCGCGGGACCTACGGCGCCTCCAAGGCGTGGGTCGTGCAGTTCACCCAGGGCGCGGCGCGCGACCTGGCGGGGTCGGGGGTGCGGCTGATGGCGCTGTGCCCGGGCTTCGTACGGACGGAGTTCCACCAGCGGGCCGGGATGGGCACCGACAACATCCCCGGCTGGCTGTGGCTGGACGCCGACAAGCTGGTGTCGGCGGCGCTCTCCGACCTCGCGCGCGGGAAGACGCTGTCGATCCCGGACCCGCGCTACAAGGCGCTGATGGGTGTGGTGAAGCTGGCCCCGCGCGGTCTCCTGGGCGGGGTCACGTCCCGGACGGGCCGCAAGTACGGCCCTCAGTGAGGCGATTGGCGTCTCCGGGCGCGGACTCGGAGGCGATGCCGTCGAGTGCGAGCTCGGAGACGGCGCCGTCGCGCCAGGTCACCCGGACCGTGTGACCTTCGAGCCGGATACGCGTGACCAGGCCGGGCAGCGGGGCCGGGTGCTCCTCTCCCGTGAGCGAGGCGAGCGCGACGAAGAGGGACGGACCGTCCCCGGTCGCCCCGTCGAGCACGGCCACGTGTGAGCGCGAGCCGAACAGCGTGGATCCGGCGGCCACTACGCGCGCGTGGGGCTCGTACCCCTCGACGGCGTGCAGCTGGCCGGTCTCGTCCGGGCGGGTGACGGCCCACCCCGTCTGGCGCACCCGGGTACCGGGCGGGGCGCCGTCGACCAGGTGGGCGCGGACCTCGGCGCGGCCGTGGACGAGGGTGGCCGAGACGATCCGTACGCCGGGCAGCGGCCGTGACGCGGAGGCGGCCCAGCCGACACCGTGGCCGAGTGGCTCGGCGGGCCCCCGGGCCGTGACGGTGCCGTCGTCCAGGACGAGCCCGAAGTGGTTGTCGCGCACCTCGGCCGAGGCGGGGCCGGTACGGGTCGAGTACGCGAACCGGGCGTAACAGGGGTCCTCGTCGGCACCCACGTGGTTGTTGGTGCCGTGGTTGTGGAGGCGTACGAGGCCGTCCGAAGCCGTGGACTGGATCAGGGTGTTGGGCGGGCGCAGGACCACCGCCGCGTCCCCCCTCTCCGCCGGCAGCGGCTCCTCCACCGCCGTCCACACCGGGTGCTCCGGCGGCATGAGCAGCCCGAGGAATCCTTTCGCCGCCCAGTACGGGGAGGCCGGGCCCGAGTAGCTCTGCACGATCGGCGGGTACGGGCCGTGCCAGCCCAGGGTGAGCAGGCCCCGCTCGTCGGTGGCGCCCCGGCCGGGCTCGCGGTCCGTGAAGTACCGCAGCGCCCCGGAGGTCAGGCGGCGGGTGGCGCCGGGGGTGAGTGGGGTGTGGCCGGTGAGCGCGCCGAGCCAGGGGGCAGCGGCGGCGGCGAAGCGGTAGGTGAGGGAGCGCCCGTACGGCAGGGGGGCGCCGTCGGCTCCGAACATCCGGGTGTACGCGTCGAGATGGGCGTGCAGCCGGGGGCCGTAGCGGTCGAGGAGTTCCCGGTTGTCACCCAAATGAGCGTGCAGGACGGGATAGAAGTGGAGTGCCCAGCCGTTGTAGTGGTCGAAGGAGCGGTTGGGGCCGTCGCTGTACCAGCCGTCGCCGAGGTACCACTGATCGACGTGTTCCAGCGCGCGTTCGACGGTGGCCGCGGCGCGGTCGGTCTCGATACCGGCGTCCTGGAGGAATCCGGCGACGGTGAGGCCGAAGAACCACCAGTTGTTGTCGACGGGCGAGGGGCCGAGGGCGGGCAGCAGCCAGTCGACGGCCCGTTGGCGCACGCGGTCGTCGAGCCTGTCCCAGAGCCAGGGGCGGGTGAGGCGCAGCCCGAGGGCGACGGAGGCGGACTCGACGACAGCCTGGCGCACCTCGGCCATGCGGGGCCACGCGTCGGGGGCGCCGCTGCCCAACTCCCCGGTGGGCAGCGGGTGTTCGGTGCCGGATGCCAGACCTTCGGCGTAGCGGTCGAGGTGGCCGTGCGGGTCGTCGCCGTGCGCGCCCGCGATCCGCAGCGCGGCCAGCAGCCAGGTGCGGGCGTACCCTTCGAGGCCGTCGGAGCGGGGCCCGGACCAGCTCGGGCGGTCGCCGGGCAGGTTGATCAGGCCGTGGCGCGGCGAGGCGTGGGGGCGTACGGCGAGCAGGAGTTGGTCGGCCGTGTGCTCCCAGTGGCCGCGGGTCCAGCCGGTGTACGGGCTGAGCTCACGGTTCGCGGACGGTGTCGGCATGATGCTCCCCCATCGCGTCGATACCGGTCGGGCCGACGATCCCGGTCGGGCCGTCGACACCGACGGTCGACGGCCAGGTGTCGGCCGACACACGCCGACTGGCGACCGGCCACCGGCGGCTGGCGGCTGGCGACCGGTGGCGTCGGGCGGGATCCGGAGTCCGGAATTTAGGGCTCTGGTTGATCGAGCGTCAATGGAGTTGGACCGATTGATCGAAACTCTCGTCGTTCGATCACGGTGCATTAGGGTCGTGGCCCCGGGAGACCGGTCGCCACACTGCGAGCCACACTGCGAGGGGGACTGCCGCCGTGCGAGAGAGTGCTGCTGAACGTCACGACCGACTGCTGGAGCTGGTGCGCCGGCGCGGCTCGGCCCGAGTCTCCGACCTCGCGGGCCAGTTGGGCGTCTCCCCCGTGACCGCGCGGCGGGACGTGGAGGCGCTGGCCGTACGGGGACTGCTCGACCGGGTGCACGGCAAGGTCTCCTGGCCGCATCAGGAGGGCGCGCCCGGGATACCCGCGCCGGGCGGTCCCGGCGGGGGCGGCCGCGAGGTGGTGCTCGGCATGATCGCGCCCAACGCCACGTACTACTTTGCCGAGGTCATCCGGGGTGCGCACGAGGCGGCGGCCGCCGCAGGGGCGCGGCTGATCCTGCGGATCTCGGACTACCGCCCGCAGGAGGACGCGGCCCGGGCGGCCGGGCTGCTGGCCGCCGGGGCCGAGGGGCTGCTGGTCGCGCCGGGCTGGAAGGAGCCGCACGACCCGGCCGAGCACGGGCGGTGGATCACCGAACTGCCGGTCCCGACCGTGCTCCTGGAGCGGCGCGGGGTGCCGGGCGGGGCGCTGGACGACCTGGACCGGGTCTGCTCGGACCACGGGCACGGGGTGCTCCTCTCCGTACGCCATCTGACCGGGCTCGGGCACCGGGCGCCGCTCCTGGTGGCGCGGGCCGACAGCCCGACGGCGCTGGCGGTGCGCGCCGGGTATCGGCAGGCGCTGGACGCGCTGGGGCTCGTGGCGCCGTGCCCGGTGATCGATTCGGTCCCGGCGGAGGCGGATCCGGCGGGGTTCGAGGCGGCGGTGCGGGCGCTGCTCGCGGCCGTCCGCACCGGGGAGGCGACGGCCGCCCTGGTCCACAACGACGTGGACGCGATCCGGATCGCCCAGCGCCTGGGCGAGCTGGGGATACGGGTGCCGCAGGACCTGGCGCTCGTGGCGTACGACGACGAGGTGGCGGCGCTCGCGGACATCCCGCTGACGGCGGTGGCCCCGCCCAAGCACGAGGTGGGTCGGTATGCGGCGCAGCTGCTGATAGAGCGGCTGCGCGGGGCTCCGGCGGGGCCGGGCGGGCAGCCGCGCCGCCATGTGGACCTGCTGCCCCGGCTGCGGGTGCGGTCGTCGTGCGGGGCACCACGGGCGGGCGGGCCCGCAGCCACGCCCGCCGTCTCCACATCCGCCGTACCCGCTGCCGCAAGCACCGACCCTCAAGTGGTCTAGACCTCCACCCCACCCCACACCCCACTCGATCATTTTTCGATCAATCGAACTTTCGCTCTTGACTTCGGTCAGGACCGGCTCAAGGATCGCGGCCATCGCCTCGTCCCCTCACGTTCAGGAGCCGTTCCGTGAGCCGCAGTTGGACCAGATCGACCGCCGCCGTCTCCGCCGTCACCGCCCTCGCCCTGCTCACGGCATGCGGGGGCGGTGACGGCGACTCCTCCGACGCGGGCAAGGGCACCGCCGACAAGCCCGTCACTCTGACCTTCTGGGCGTGGCAGAAGGGGTCGAAGGACGTCGTGGACGCCTTCAACGCCTCGCACCGGAACATCCGGGTCAAGTTCGAGGAGATACCGTCCGGCAACGGCGGCGGCTACGCCAAGATCTCCAACGCCGTGAAGGCGGGCAACGCCCCGGACCTGGTCGCCGTCGAGTACCCGATGCTTCCCGAGTTCGTCAGCCAGGGCGCGCTCCAGGACATCGGCTCGTACCTGACGGACGACGTGAAGAAGAAGTTCCTGCCGCAGGCGGTCGACCTCACCACGCTGGGCGGCAGGAGCTGGGCCGTCCCGTTCGACGCCGCGCCCCAGACGTACTTCTACCGCAAGGACTTCTTCGAGAAGAACAAGATCGAAGTGCCCAGGACGTGGGCGGCGTTCCGCGCCGCCGCCGAGCAGGCGAAGGAGGCCGACCCGAAGGCGCGGATCGCGACCTTCATGCCGGACGACCCGACCACCTTCGAGGCGATGGCCTGGCAGGCCGGCGCCCAGTGGTTCAAGGCCGAGGGCGACACCTGGAAGCTCAACACCTCGGACGCCGCCACCGACAAGGTCGCCGACTACTGGCAGGGGCTGATCGACGACAAGCTCGTGCAGACGGCCGCCTCCTTCAGTCCGGAGTGGACGGCCGCGCTCAAGGACGGCTCGACCGTCGGCTACCTCGGCGCCTCCTGGGGCGCGGGCGTCCTCAAGTCGACCCTGCCCGACCAGAGCGGCAAGTGGGGCATCGCACCGGTGCCCACCTGGGACGGCAAGCCCGCAAGCGGCATGCTCGGCGGCTCGACCTGGGCGGTGACCAAGGGCAGCAAGAAGGCCGCGGCGGCCGTCGAGTTCGCCACCTGGATGTCGACCACCGAGGACGGCGTCAGGGCACGGATCGCGCCGGGCACTTCGAGCGCCTTCCCGGCCGATGTCTCGCTGCGCCCGGCCGCCAAGAAGGCCTTCGACGCGGGGTTCTACGGCGGCCAGGACATCTACCGGCTCTTCGACGGGGCGGGCGCCTCGATCAACCCCCGCTGGAGCTGGGGCCCGACCACCGGCACCACCAACACCACGCTCAAGGACCAGTTCGGCAAGGTCTCCGGCGGCTCGGTCACCGTCAAGGGCGCGGTGAAGGCGGCCCATGACGCCACCGTGGCCGAGCTGAAGAAGCGCGGGCTGAAGGTCGAGGGCTGACCGTGGCAGCGAAGGCCCGGACCACCCGCCGCACGGGACACCGCACGGGCGCCGCCGCGGGCGTCCTGCTCGCTCCCTTCTTCGTCCTGTTCACCGCGGTGACGGTGGTGCCGATCGGATACGCGGTCTGGCTGAGCCTGTTCACCGAGAAGCAGTCGGGGCTGGGGTTCGGCGGCGCCGAGTCCGTCTTCAGCGGGCTCGACAACTACACCGCCGCCCTGGGCGACCGGGCCTTCCGCGACGGCTTCTGGATCCTGCTCGGCTACTGCGCCGTCTACATCCCCCTGATGGTCATCGGGGCGCTCGCCCTCGCCCTGCTGCTCGACTCGGGGCTCGCCCGGGCCCGCCGCTTCTTCCAGCTGGCGCTCTTCCTGCCGCACGCCGTGCCGGGCATCATCGCCGCGCTGATCTGGGTGTACCTCTACATGCCCGGCCTCAGCCCGGTCGTCGGCGCGATGCGCTCCGGCGGCATCGCCTTCAGCTTCTTCTCCTCCGGCGGCACCCTCCCCTCGGTGGTCAACATCGCGCTGTGGGAGTGGCTCGGCTACAACATGGTGATCTTCTACGCGGCCCTCCAGGCCATCGACCGCTCCGTCCTGGAGGCGGCCACGGTGGACGGCGCGGGCGCCTGGCGCACCGCGCTCAGCATCAAGATCCCGCTGGTCAGGGCCTCGTTGGGGATGGTCGCGCTGTTCACCGTCATCGGCTCGCTCCAGCTGTTCACCGAGCCGCTGATCCTCAACCAGGGCTCCGGCTCGGCGGTCACCTCCACCTGGACACCCAACATGTACGCCTACACCGCGGCCTTCGCCCGCAACGACTACGGCCTCGCCGCGGCCGCGGCCGTCCTGCTCGCCCTCACCGCGGCGCTGCTCTCCTTCGCCGTCACCCGCCTCACCACCCGGAAGGGGGCGCGGGCATGACCTCCCCGGCCACCACCGGCTCCACCGCCGCACCCGCGGGCGCCGAGCCCGCTCCCCGTACGGCCGCCACCGTCCGTACCACGACGGCGGCGCCCGCTCCCGGCCGCTGGCTCTCCAAGGCCGCCGTCAACGGCGCGCTGCTGCTCTCCGCCCTCTACACGCTCTTCCCCCTCGTCTGGCTGGTCACCGCCGCCACCAAGGACACCGGCGGGCTGCTCACCGGTGACGCCTTCTCCTTCAAGGGCTTCGACCTCGGCCACAACCTCTCCGAGCTGGCGTCCTACAACGACGGCGTCTATCTGCGCTGGTACCTCAACTCCCTGCTGTACGCGGGCGGGGGCGCGCTCGTCTGCGCGCTGATCAGCGTCGCCGCCGGGTACGCCTTCGACAAGTACCGCTTCCGGGGCAAGGAGAAGCTCTTCGGGGTGGTCCTGCTCGGCGTGCTCGTGCCGTCCACCGCGCTGGCGCTGCCGATGTATCTGCTCGCCAGCAAGGCGGGGCTGGTCAACACCTACTGGTCGGTGCTGGTCCCCGTCCTGGTGAACCCCTTCGGGGTCTACCTCTCCCGGGTGTTCAGCGCGAGCTACATCCCCGACGAGGCGCTGGAGGCGGCGCGGATCGACGGGGCCGGCGAGCTGCGCGCCTTCTGGTCGATCGGGCTCCGGATGGTCATGCCCGGGTTCGTCACCGTGTTCCTCTTCCAGTTCACCGCGATCTGGAACAACTTCTTCCTCCCCCTGGTGATGCTCTCGGACCAGAAGCTCTTCCCGCTGAGCCTCGGTCTGTACGCGTGGAACTCCAACACCCACGCCGAGCCCGCCTTCTACCCCCTCGTCGTCACCGGCTCCCTCCTCGCCGTCCTCCCCCTCGTCGTCGCCTTCGTCGCCCTCCAGCGGCACTGGAAGGCGGGCCTCACGGCGGGCAGCGTCAAGTGACCGGACGGACGCACAGCCGGTTACCCATGGACAACGCCCCCGTGAGGAGCCCGAGTTCCACCATGCACCACGCCACTGACAACCGCCCCGCCGTCCTCCTCGCCATGGGCCCCGGGATCGCCGAGCGCCTGCTCGCCGAGCGGCACCGCGCCCGCCTCGCCGCCCTCGCCCGTACCGACCCGTACCTCGTCGCCCATGAGCTCGTCGCGCCCGCACCGGCCGTGGCGGCGGCGCTGGCCGAGGCCGAGGTGCTGCTGACCTGCTGGGGCGCGCCGCCGCTCACCGCCGAGGTGCTCGCCTCGGCGCCCCGACTGCGGGCCGTCGTGCACGCCGCCGGGTCGGTGAAGCACCACATCACCGAGGCGTGCTGGGAGCGGGGCATCGCGGTGACCTCGGCGGCGGCGGCCAACGCGCTGCCAGTCGCCGAGTACACGCTGGCGGCGATCCTCCTCGCGGGCAAGCGCGTCCTGGCCTCGGCCCAGCGGTACGCGGAGCTGCGCGCCCCGCACGACTGGCTGCGCGAGGGCGACGGCACCGGCAACTACCACCGCACGGTCGGCCTGGTCGGCGCCTCCCGGATCGGCCGCCGGGTGATCGAGCTGCTGCGCCCCTTCGACTTCCGGGTCCTGCTCCACGACCCGTACGTGGACGCGGCCGAGGCGGCCCGGCTGGGTGTCGAGCTCGTCGCCCTGGACGAGCTGTGCGCCCGCAGCAGCGTCGTCTCCGTGCACGCGCCGCAGCTCCCGGCCACCGAGCGCATGATCGGCGCCCGTCAGCTCGCCGCGATGCCGGACGGGGCGACCCTGGTCAACACCGCGCGCGGCTCCCTGGTGGACGGGGCCGCCCTGCTGGGCGAGCTCCTCTCCGGCCGCCTCCATGCCGTACTGGACGTCACCGAGCCCGAACTCCCGTCCCGCGAGAGCCCGTTGTACGACCTGCCCAACGTCCTGCTGACCCCGCACATCGCCGGGTCGCTCGGCAACGAGCTGCACCGGATGGCGGACCTGGCGCTGGACGAGGTGGAGCGGTTCGCGGCCGGGACGCCGTTCGCGGACCCCGTCCACGCGGCGGCCCTGCGCCACTCGGCCTGAGCGGCCCGGCTTGGTCAAATCACACTAAACTGGACGTATTCCCACGCGGACCACAGCCCGACCACAGCCGAGGGAGACGCCATGAAATTCGCACAGATAATCGACTTCAAAACCGATCACTTCGACGACCTGGACCGGCTTCTGGACCGGTGGGTCGAACAGACCAAGGGCAAGCGGACCGCCACGCGCGGCCTCGTCGGCAAGGACCGCGCCGACGGGTCGCACTTCGTCGAGGTCATCGAATTTCCCTCGTACGACGAGGCCATGGCGAACTCCAAGCTCCCGGAGACGAACCGTATCTTCGAGGAGATGGTGGCTCTCTGCGACGGCATGCCCACCTTCACCGACCTCGATGTGGTCCGCGACGAACAGTTGAACGCCGCAACCGTCCGCCGGTTCTTCCACGAGGTCGCCGTCGGCGGCAACCTCGACGCCATCGACGAGATCTTCGCGGCCGACTACGCCGACCACGACATCATCAAGGAGCAGGAGACCGTCGTCGGGGCCGACGTCATCCGCCAGGACGTGAGCTCGTGGCGGGCCGCCTTCGACTTCACCTTCTCGCTCGACCGGCAGATCTGCGAGGGCGACGACGTGGTGACGCTGTGGACCTGGACCGGCACCCACAAGGGCGACTTCATGGGCATCGCACCCACCGGCAAGGTGTGCACCATGACCGGCACCACGGTCTTCCGCTGCAAGGACGGCAAGATCCAGGAGGGCTGGTGGCACGAGGACGCGCTCAGCCTGATGAAGCAGCTCGGCGCCGTCTGAGAAACCTGCGTACAACAGGGAAGGCCCCTGTTCCGCCGCTTCCGGCGGAACAGGGGCCTTCCCCTGCCATGCGTACGTCAGTGGCTGTGGCCGTGACCGCCGTGACCGGCGTCGCCCTCGTCCTCGGCCGGCTTCTCGACGACCAGGGTCTCGGTCGTGAGCAGCAGGGAGGCGATGGAGGCGGCGTTCTCCAGGGCGGAGCGCGTCACCTTGACCGGGTCGATGACGCCGGCCTTGACCAGGTCGCCGTACTCGCCGGTGGCGGCGTTGAAGCCGTTGCCCTTCTCCAGCTCCGCCACCTTCGAGGTGATGACGTAGCCCTCAAGACCGGCGTTCTCGGCGATCCAGCGCAGCGGCTCGACCGCGGCGCGGCGGACGACCGCGACACCCGTGGCCTCGTCGCCGGTCAGGCCGAGGTTGCCCTCCAGGACCTTGACGGCGTGGACGAGCGCGGAGCCACCACCGGAGACGATGCCCTCCTCGACCGCGGCGCGGGTCGCGGAGATGGCGTCCTCCAGACGGTGCTTCTTCTCCTTCAGCTCCACCTCGGTGGCGGCGCCGACCTTGATGACGCAGACGCCGCCGGCAAGCTTCGCCAGGCGCTCCTGGAGCTTCTCGCGGTCCCAGTCCGAGTCCGTGGACTCGATCTCGGCCTTGATCTGGTTGACGCGGCCGACGACGTCCTCGTGGCTGCCGCCACCGTCGACGACGGTCGTGTCGTCCTTGGTGATCGTGACGCGGCGGGCCGAGCCCAGCACGTCCAGACCGGCCTGGTCGAGCTTGAGGCCGACCTCCTCGGCGATGACGGTGGCACCGGTGAGGGTGGCCATGTCCTGCAGCATCGCCTTGCGGCGGTCGCCGAAGCCCGGGGCCTTGACGGCCACGGCGTTGAACGTGCCGCGGATCTTGTTGACGACCAGGGTCGACAGGGCCTCGCCCTCGACGTCCTCGGCGATGATCAGGAGCGGCTTGGAGGCGCCGGCCTGGATGACCTTCTCCAGGAGCGGCAGCAGGTCCTGGATCGAGGAGATCTTGCCCTGGTTGATCAGGATGTACGGGTCGTCGAGGACGGCCTCCATACGCTCCTGGTCGGACACCATGTACGGGGAGAGGTAGCCCTTGTCGAAGGCCATGCCCTCGGTGAACTCCAGCTCCAGGCCGAAGGTGTTGGACTCCTCGACGGTGATGACACCGTCCTTGCCGACCTTGTCCATCGCCTCGGCGATGAGCTCGCCGACCTGGGTGTCCTGCGCGGAGAGCGCGGCCACGGCGGCGATGTCGGACTTGTCCTCGATCGGGCGCGCGGTGGCGAGCAGCTCCTCCGAGACGGCCTTGACAGCCGCGTCGATGCCCTTCTTCAGGGCGGCCGGGGAGGCGCCGGCGGCGACGTTGCGCAGGCCCTCGCGGACCAGCGCCTGGGCCAGCACGGTGGCGGTGGTGGTGCCGTCACCCGCGATGTCGTTGGTCTTGGTCGCCACCTCCTTCACGAGCTGGGCGCCCAGGTTCTCGTACGGGTCGTCGAGCTCGACCTCGCGGGCGATCGTGACACCGTCGTTGGTGATGGTGGGGGCGCCGAACTTCTTGTCGATGACGACGTTGCGGCCCTTGGGGCCGATCGTCACCTTCACAGTGTCGGCAAGCTTGTTGACGCCGCGCTCAAGGGCGCGACGGGCGTCCTCGTCGAACTTCAGGATCTTCGCCATGGGAGCGGTTCAGCCCTCTCGGAAACTCGGTGATACGAAAACTGCGCCCCTCGCCGCCCGGCTGTCAGCGGGGTGGCCAGGGGCGCAGCTCAGAAGCATTCGCTTCGAGATGAATTACTTCTCGATGATCGCGAGCACGTCGCGAGCCGAGAGGACGAGGTACTCCTCGCCGTTGTACTTCACCTCGGTGCCGCCGTACTTGCTGTAGAGCACGACGTCGCCGACGGACACGTCGAGCTCGACGCGCTTTCCGTCCTCGATCCGGCCCGGACCCACGGCCAGGACGACGCCCTCCTGGGGCTTCTCCTTGGCGGTGTCCGGGATGACCAGGCCGGAGGCCGTGGTCTGCTCGGCGTCGAGCGGCTGGACCACAATGCGGTCCTCAAGCGGCTTGATGGCAACCTTGGAGCTGGCGGTCGTCACGATCCGGTCTCCCCCTTCGGAGATCTCACGGGGTTAACTGTTTGGGTGGCGACCAGGTGGATCCGTCGTCGCGGGTGCCGGACCTGCCCGTCGCTGTGTTGGCACTCTCCAGTGGGGAGTGCCAGAGCCGAGACTAGGACGGCGATTAGCACTCGGTCAAGCGGAGTGCCAAGCCGACGACCGTGGCGGCCGGATTTCGCAGGTGCGGCGCCGCCTGTTCGCCGGGTCCGCCCGGCTCCCTCTCCAGGCCCCCGGCCCGGTCCGACGACGAATTCACCCATCCGGTTCGCCCGTACCCCTGTGGACTTCGCGACACGGCCTCTTTCGGAAAAACCGTCGCCACTCGGACGAAAGGGTCCTTAAGGTCAGACCGATGAGGACGATGCGTACGGATACGGGAACCGGGCCCCGAGCGGACGGCGACATCGACATCGACATCGGCGACGGCCAGGGTGAGGCCGGGCCGGGGCGGGCGCTCGCGTCCGCCCGCCGCCGCACCGAGGCGCTGCTGCTCGCGCTGGTCGTGATCGTCACGGTCGGCGGCCACGCCTGTGTGTCGGCGGCGATGACGGGCGGGCTGCCGCGCGCCACGGCCGAGTTCGCGGTCAGCATGACGCTGATGTCACTGGCCGGGCATCTGACCGTACGGAGGTTCGCGGCGTACGCGGACCCGCTGATCCTGCCCCTGGCGGTGCTCCTGTCCGGGCTCGGCCTGGTGCTGCTCTACCGGCTCGACCCGGCGTACGCGAAGGCGTTCAAGTCGGCGCCCACCGCGTCGGGGCAGCTGGTGTGGACGGTCATCGGGCTCGCGGGCTGTCTGCTGACCGTGGTGCTGCTGCGCGACCACCGGCGCCTCCAGCGCTACATCTACGTCTCGATGGCGGTGGCGCTGATCCTCCTGATGGCACCGTCGTTCTTCGGCGCGGACACGTACGGCGCCAAGCGCTGGGTCTACCTCGGCCCGTTCTCGCTCCAGCCCGGCGAGTTCGTGAAGATCATGATCACGGTGTTCTTCGCGGGCTATCTGGTGGTCCACCGCGACTCGCTGGCGCTCACCGGCCGCAAGGTCCTGGGCATCAGGCTGCCGCCTGGCCGCCAGATGGCGCCGCTGGTGGCGATCTGGGTGCTGAGCCTGCTGGTGCTCGTCTTCGAACGCGACCTGGGCACCTCGCTGATCTTCTTCGGGCTCTTCGTGGTCATGCTGTACGTGGCGACCGAACGCACCAGTTGGGTCGTGTGCGGGGTGCTGATGGCGGCGGTCGGGGCGTACGTCGTCGGCTCGACCGAGCCGCACGTCAAAGGCCGGATCGTGGCCTGGCTGCACCCCTTCGACGTCTTCCTGCCGCCGGAGCAGCGCCCGCCCGGCCTCGTCTCCGACCAACTGGCGCAAGGGCTCTTCAGCTTCGGCAGCGGCGGGATGACCGGCACGGGCCTCGGCGAGGGCCACCCCGAACTCGTCGGCTTCGCGGGGCGCAGCGACTTCATCCTGACCACGGTCGGGGAGGAGCTGGGCATGGCCGGGGTGATGGCGGTGCTCCTGCTGTACGGACTGCTGGTCCAGCGGGGCCTGCGGACGGCCCTGGCGGCCCACGACGCCTTCGGCAAACTCCTGGCCACGGGCCTGGCGGCGGCGCTCGCGCTCCAGGTGTTCGTGGTGGTGGGCGGGGTGACCGGCCTGATCCCCCTCACGGGCAAGGCGCTCCCGTTCCTGGCGAAGGGGGGATCGTCGCTGGTGGCGAACTGGGTGATGATCGCGCTGCTGATCCGGGTGAGCGATGGGGCGGGGAGACGGCGGGCGAGCCCTTCGGGGGCGGTGTGATTCGGCTGCGGGTTGTGTGTGGCTGGTGGCGCAGTCCCCTTCGGGGGGCGGTGTGATTCGGCTGCGGGCTGTGTGTGGCTGGTCGCGCAGTTCCCCGCGCCCCTTAGGGGGATGGGGACCGGCCAAAAATCAGCCCCTCCGGCGTGCGAGGGGCTGGGCCCGGGCACATTCAGCCCCTCCGGCGTGCGAGGGGCTGGGCCCGGGCACATTCAGCCCCTCCGGCGTTTGAGGAGCGGGGTCCGGGGCGGAGCCCCGAAAGCGGGGTGCAGGGGCCGCAGGCCCCGCAACGGGGTCCGGGGGCGCAGCCCCCGGGAAACCCACCTCCACCCCCACCCACCCCCGGAGGGTCTAGGGGAACGGGCGGGGTGGGGGGAAAACGCCCCCGACCCCACCGGCGTCAGACGTAATCCTCCAGCCGGGCCACCGCATACCCCTTGTCCGTAATCACCTTCATCACCTGCCGAACCATGTCCGGCATCGTCCCCTTCCAGTCCCCCCGCCCCCGGAAGTGCGTGAGCACAATGTCCCCGGGGTGCAGATCCCGGTCCCACTCGCGCCACTCCATGTGGTCGGGGAACGCCTCCGCCGCCCACAGCGGCACCGCCTGGACGCCGCACGACCGGGCCGCGCGCAGGGTGTCCTCGTTGTAGTTGCCGTACGGCGGCCGGAAGAGCCGGGGCCGCTTGCCCGCCCATTTCCCGATCTTGTCCTGCTGGTCGCAGATCTCGTGCCGCTGCTCCTCGTACGAGAGCGCGGGCATATAGCGGTGGTTGAGCGTGTGGTTGTTGAGCGTGACGCCCAGGCCCTGCATCCGCTTGAAGTACGGGTAGTCGGTGTGGACGAGGTAGTCGCTGAGGAACGCGCTGTAGGGGATGCGCAGTTCCCGCATCATCTTCAGCAGCTCGGGGTCCTTCTCGGCCCCGTCGTCGATGGTGAGGAAGACGATCCGGTCCTTGGTCGGCACGGTCGTGAAGACGGGCGGCAGGGAGTCGCCGCCGTCCGTTTCGAAGCCGGGCCGGTTGGTGATCTTCGGTTTGACGGCGGGCGGGGCGGGCGCGGCCAGCGGCACCTTGGCCAGTTTCCACTTCTTGGCGGCGACGACCCGGGCGGCCTGGGCCTCCTTGAGCTGGGCGGAGTAGCCGGCGAGGGCGCGGGCGGCGTCGTTGTCGTAGGCCTGTGGTCCGGCGGCGGCCTTGCCGCCGGGCCCGTGCCCGTGTCGGCCGGTGGGGGGCTCCTCGGCGGCGCACCCGGAGGCGAGCGCGGTGACGACGAGCCCGGCCACCAGAACGAGCGGCGCTTTCGGCATACCACCGCGCCTGAAATCTTCCTTTTGTCGTACAAGCTGCATGCCGCCGCATCCTGTCAGTGCGGGGCGGTATACCGGAGGCGACACCCGACACCGGACGCGCGCCGTCCCCCGCCTGGCCCACAATGGGGCGGGTGAACGACCTCGACACCTTCCGCACCCTGCTCACCCCCGAGGGCACGGGCCTGCTGGACTCGCTCCGCGACTACGACCCGTCCCAGGAGCTGGCGGTGGCGACCCGGCTGCGCCGGACGTACGCCCCCGAGCTGGTCTCGGCCGCCCTGGCCCAGGCGCGGCTGCGGCAGCGCGCGGTCGCGAAGTTCGGCGCGGACGACGCGTACCGGATGTTCTTCACGCCCAACGGCGTCGAGCAGTCGACGCGCGCCTCGGTGGCCGCCTACCGCGCCCGCGTCTTCGCCGCCCAGGGCGTACGGAGCGTGGCCGACCTGTGCTGCGGCATCGGCGGCGACGCGCTGGCCCTCGCCCGGGCGGGCATCTCCGTACTCGCGGTGGACCGCGACGAGCTGACGGCGGAGGTCGCCCGCGCCAACGCGGCGGCGCTGGGCCTCGCGGAGCTGATCGAGGTGCGGTGCGCGGACGTGACGGACGTGGACACGTCGGGGTGGGACGCGGTGTTCGTGGACCCAGCGCGGCGGGGCGGGCGCGGCCGGATCTTCGACCCCGAGGCGTATTCACCTCCCCTCTCCTGGGCGGTCGGCGCGGCCCAGAAGGCTCCCTTCGCCGCCCTGAAGATCGCCCCCGGCATCCCCCACGAGTCGGTCCCGCCGGAGGCCGAGGCGGAGTGGATCTCGGACGGCGGCGACGTCAAGGAGGCGGTGCTGTGGTTCGGGGGCGCGCACGCCCCCCTGCACGCCCGCACGCCCGGCACGGTCCGCGCCACCCTGCTCCCGGCCGAGGCCACCCTGCGAACGCCCGCCCCGCTGCCCGCGCCGCCGGTCGGACCGGTCGGGCGCTATCTCTACGAGCCGGACGGCGCGGTCATCCGCGCGCACCTCGTCGCCGACATCGTCACGGCATGCGCCGGCCGCCTCATCGACGAGACCATCGCGTACGTGACGAGCGACGAGCCGTACGAATCGCCGTTCACCACCGCGTACGAGATCACCGACGAACTCCCCTTCAACATGAAGAAGCTGAAGGCACTGCTGCGGGAGCGCGGGATCGGCATCCTGACGGTAAAGAAGCGCGGCTCGGCGGTCGAACCGGAGGAACTGCGCCGCAAGATGAAGCTGCAGGGGCGGGGCTCGGCAACGGTGTTCCTGACCCGGGTGGCGGGCGCCCCGACGATGCTGATCGGCCGACCGGTACGGCAGGGGTGACCCCGTCCAGCCGTACCCGGCGGCCCTGCCGGACTTCCCCGGCTACGCCAAGTCCGTGAGCTCCTCCGCGAACACCTGGGACAGCGGCTGCGGCCCCACGTACTGCTGGCAGTTGCACTGGCCCGACTCGTAGCGGAGCGGGTGCTTGGACTCGTCCCAGGCGACCGGGACCTCGACGCGCTCGTGGCACTTGCCCTGTTTGTCGTGCTTGGCGAGGTGGTGGGTGCAACCGCAGACGGGCTCCGGGGGGCGGTTGGCCGTCTCGATGGCGAGGCGTTCCCGCTTGGCCGCTTCCAGGCGTTCGAGCTTGCGCTCGTGGCGGGTGCGCAGGGCCGTGCGGCCCGTGTCGGCCGCCCAGCCGAAGCCTCCCATCCAGAAGACTATGAGGACCCACCAGTACCATGCCATCATTTGCCGCCTTTCCCCCGTAGACCGTGCGGCGTACGCACGTGCGTTCAGGATAGGTGCGCGGGCGGCAGGAGTCGTAGGGCCCAACGGCGGTGGGCGAGCGCCTTGGTGACGGCGATCAGGCCCGTCAGCCAGCACACCAGGCCCAGGCCCATCGTCAGGACCACCATGCCGTACGTGTCGTGGCCCGGCCGCGCCGCCGCCGGGACCGTCACGCACACGAACAGGCCGAGCGCGCACATCAGCCCGCCCGGCAGCAGCCACGCCAGGCTCAGGCCGGGCGCACGCAGCCGGGCGTCGGCCGCCGGGTGACGGTCCAACTCCGCCCATTGGGCGAGCAGTCGGCGGATCCTGGCGTCCTTGCGCAGGCCCGCCACGATCGCCACTCCCGTCGGCACCACCGCACCCAGCCCGATCACCAGGCAGATCACGCCGAACAGCATCGACAGCACGTCCAGCGCCTCGGCGAAGGCGATGACCGCCGTCCCCACGAACGCCCAGCCGGTGGCCAGCAGCACCGCCCAGCCCCAGTGCGCCGCGATCCGACCCGGCCCCAACTGCCGTGCCACCAGGTCGTTCAGGACGCCCGCACGGTCCACGAGCAGGGCGTTCCGGTCGGGCCAGGCACGGATCTCGACCGGGGGCGGGGGTGGCGGCAGGGGCGTGCGGGGTGACATGAGCACGAGATTACCGGCGCCCCCGGGGCCCCGCCTCCGTACGCAGTCGCACTCAGCCGTACGCACCTTTCGGTAAGTACGCACTTAAAAGTCGGTACTTGTCGCCCCCGGCGCGTCACATGAGACTCGGAACCACGGCGATTCCGCCATCCCACTCCCCCTCCCCAAGGAGAACTCCGCCATGAGTTCCGTTTCCGTCGTCGGTCTGGGCGCCATGGGCACCGCCCTCGCCGACGCCCTCCTCGCCGCCGGGCACACCACCACCGTCTGGAACCGCACCCCCGCGAAGGCGGACCCGCTCGTCGAGCGCGGGGCGCGGCGGGCCGGGAGCGTCGCCGAGGCCGCCGGGGCCGCCGAGGTGGTGGTCTTCTGCGTCCTCGGGTACGCCGATGTGCACACCCTCGTCGACGCCGCCCAGGACGCCCTGCGCGGGCGCGTCGTCGTGAACCTCACCAACGGGTCGCCGGACGAGGCCCGCGAACTGGCCGACAAGGTACGGGCGTTGGGCGCCGAGTACCTCGACGGCGGCATCATGGCCGTCCCCGCGATGATCGGCCGCCCGGAAGCCCTCGTGCTCTACAGCGGCTCCACCCCCGCCTTCGAGGGGCACCGCGAGGTGCTGAAGGTGTTCGGCCGCGCGGTCTGTCTGGGCGACGACGCGGGCCGGGCCCCGCTGTACGACCTGGCGCTGCTGACCGGCATGTACGGGATGTTCGCCGGGTTCCTCCAGTCGGCGGCGCTGGTGCGGTCGGCGGACGCGGACGTGGAGGAGTTCACGACCGCGCTGCTCGTCCCGTGGCTGCACGCCATGACCGGCGCCCTGCCGGAGATGGCGGCCCAGGCCGCCAAGGGCGCGTACCCGGCGGCGGGGTCCAACCTCGCCATGCAGGTCGCCCACGACGCGCTCGGCGACCTCGGCCGCGCCCAGGGCGTGAGCACCGAACTGCTCGCCCCGCTCTTCGAGCTGATGCGCCGCCGTGTCGCGGACGGGCACGGCGACGAGGGCCTGGCCGGTGTGGTGGAGCTGCTGCACCGGCCGTGAGCGGACCCATGGGCAAACCCCCCGCGCCCCCTACTCCCCCTCGTACGCCGCCTTCAGCGCCGCCACGTCCAGCTTCCCCATCTTCATCATCGCGCCCACCATGCGGTCCACCGCCGCCCGGTCGTCCGAGCTGATCCTCTCGCTCAGATAGCGCGGCACGATCTGCCAGGACAGGCCGTACTTGTCCTTCAGCCAGCCGCACGGCCCCGGCTCGCCGCCGTCGGCGGTCAGCTTGGCCCAGAGGTCGTCGACCTCTTCCTGGGACCCGCAGTCGACGGAGAGCGAGATGGACTCGTTGAAGGACCAGTTCTGCTTGCCGCCGTTGAGCACCGTGTACTGCTGGCCGGCCAGCTCGAAGACGACCGTCATCACCGAGCCGCCCTGGTCCGGGATGGCCTCCGGGTACCGCGTGGTCTCGACGATCCGCGAGTCCCCGCCGAAGACGGAGACGTAGAACCGCGCGGCCTCCTCGGCCTTGTCCTCGAACCACAGGAACGTCGTGATCTTCTGAGCGGACATGGGTGCCGCCTCCCTCTCGACCGGCCCTCCGGCGCGGGTGCCGGCGGGTCTGGAAGGTAGACCGGGGCCGTACGGGAAACTCATCGCCGGGCCCGCGTCCGCCGCCCGGATATCAGCCCGCCGCGCGCGCCCGCAGCAGCTCCCGCTCGCGTTCGTTGCGCGTCAGCTCCGCCGCGCGGGTGAACTCCGCGCGGGCCTCCTCCGTACGCCCGAGGCGTCTCAGCAGGTCGCCCCGGACGCTCGGCAGCAGGTGGTAGCCGCGCAGGGCCGGGTCGGCGGCGAGGGCGTCCACGATCGCCAGGCCCGCCGCGGGGCCCTCGGCCATCGACACGGCGACCGCCCGGTTCAGCTCCACCACCGGGGAGGGGGCGATCGCCGCGAGCCGCCGGTAGAGCGTGGCGATCGCCGCCCAGTCGGTCTCCTCGTACGAGGCGGCCTGTGCGTGGCAGGCGGCGATGGCGGCCTGGAGCGCGTACGGGCCGGGGGCGCCGCCGAGTTCGCCCGCGCGGGTCAGCGCCGCGAAGCCGCGCCGGATCAGCAGCCGGTTCCAGCGGGAGCGGTTCTGGTCGGCGAGCAGCACGGGGGCACCCGTCGCGTCCGTGCGCGTGTGCGTCCGCGACGCCTGGATCTCCAGGAGCGCGGCCAGCGCGTGGACCTCGGGCTCCTCGGGCACGAGCCCGGCCAGCACCCGTACGAGCCGCAGCGCGTCCTCGCACAGCGCCGGGCGCACCAGGTCGTCACCGGCCGTCGCCGAGTAACCCTCGTTGAAGACGAGGTAGACGACCTCCAGGACGGATGCGAGCCGCGCGGCGCGCTCCGGGCCGTACGGCACCTCGAACGGCACTCCCGCCCTGGCCAGCGACCGCTTGGCGCGGGAGATCCGCTGGGCGACGGTCGGCTCCTGGGCGAGGAGGGCGCGGGCGATCTCGTCGGTCGTCAGCCCGCCGAGCAGCCGCAGCGTCAGGGCGATGCGCGCCTCGGTGGAGAGCACCGGGTGGCAGGCGGTGAAGATCAGCCGGAGCAGGTCGTCGTCGATCGCGTCCGGGTCCTCGGCGACCGCGAACTCCGGCTCCGCCACCGCCTCGTCGAGGTCGCGGCCGATCTCGGCGAGCTTGCGCGCGTACGTCTCGCGGCGGCGCACCAGGTCGACGGCCCGGTGCCTGGCGGTGGCCGTGAGCCAGGCGCCCGGGTTGTCCGGGACCCCTGTCTCCGGCCACCGCTCCAGGGCGGCGACCAGCGCGTCCTGCGCCAGCTCCTCGGCGATGCCGACGTCCCGGACGATCCGGGCGACGGCCGCGATGACGCGCGGGGACTCGATCCGGAAGACGGCTTCGACCGCGTCCTTTTCTGTGCTCACGGGCAGTCATCAGAGCACCCGCGCGGCGCATCGGCAATCGGCGCCGGGCCGGGGACGCGGCCTCAGAGCCGTGCGTGCCGGGCGTCGGGGCGCAGGCGGGGGTTCGAAGACAGGCTCTCAGCCCTCGAAGATCTCGCGGATCTCGGAGGTGACCGTCCAGTGCTCCTCGTGGATCGTCAGGAACCGCTTGGCCCATTCGATCGCCTCGGCCTTGTCCTTGCACTGCATGAGCGCGTAGCCGCCGACGACCTCCTTGGACTCGGTGAACGGCCCGTCGGTCGTCGAGAGCTTCCCGCCCGACCAGGTGACCCTGGTGCCCTGGGCGGTGGGGGTGAGCCCGGCGGTGTCGAGCAGGACCCCGGCCTTGGTCATCTCCTCGATCAGACTGCCCATCCGCTCCATCAGCTCGGCGCTCGGACCCTCGGCGGGGGCGTCGGTCTCGTTGATGCGGACCATCGACAGGTAGCGCGGCATGGTGTTCTCCTCGAAACGTCCGGAAGCCCGGAGGGGTGGCTGCGGGGCTGTTCCCCGCCTCTCACTCATACGTCGAACGGCCGGACCCGGATTCGACACGACCCGCGGATTTCTTCCGAAGATTTTTTCCGGCTGCCCGGCCAACAGGTCACAGGCCTAGACGTAGTCCTCCAGGCGCGCCACCGCGAAGCCCTGTTCCTGGATGTGGCGGAGCATGTTCGCCGTCATCTCGGTCATCGTGTGGCCCTTGAGCTCACTCTTGCCGCGGAAGTGGGCCAGGATGATGTCGCCGGGATGGAGCTTCTTGTCGCCGCGCTGGTACTGCATGTTCTGGATCTGCATCGACTCGCGCCACAGCACGATCGACTGGATCCCGCACGCCTTGGCCGCCGCGCGCGTCCCCTCGTTCCAGTTGCCGTACGGCGGCCGGAAGAGCCGGGGAGCCTTGCCGTACTCCTTGGTCAGCTTCTCCTGCTGGCCGCATATCTGGTGCTGCTGCTGGGCGCCGCTCTCGGTCCGCATGTTGGGGTGCGTCAGGGTGTGGTTCTGGACCCCGTTGCCGAGCTGCTGCAGCGGCTTGAAGTAGCCCTTGTTGCTGCTGATCGCCGCGTCGGTGAGGAACATCGTGAAAGGGATCTTCAGGTCCCGCATCATCTCCACGAACTTGGGGTCCTTCTCGGCCCCGTCGTCGAACGTCACGAAGACGATCTTCTGCTTCGTGGGGATGTCACTGATCACCGGGACCTCCCCGGGCTTCGCCTTCACCGGCTTCTGCGCGGGCGGCGCGGGAGCCGCGGGCAGCGGCTTGAGGCCCCACTTGCGGTAAGCGGACGCGCTCGCGACGCCGTCCTCGGCGCCCTGCGCGGGGCCGGAGGCCGGCGCGGAGGGGGTGGGCGCCGTACCGCTGCCGCCGGTCTTGGCCGGGCCGCTCCCGGAGCCGCCCGACGACGAGCACCCCGTGGCCAGCAGCACTCCGGACAGCACCAGTCCCGCCGCTGCCGCGCTCTTCTTACCCACTGTGGAACCAACCCCGAACCGCCGACCGATACGTCCCCTGCGTACAGATCGATGCAGAATTCAGGCCGGAGGTTCCACTCCGAGTGACTCGAAGCGCCAGCGGTGTACGGGCCGGGTCACCAACTCCCCGTCCGGCTCCGGCAGTTCGGGCAGCTCCGCGTCGTACGCCGCCTCCCACCAGGTGATCACGAGCACCCGGTCCTGGTGCGCCGCGAAGACCTCCCGGCGCACCGGCACCTGCGGCAGCGGCTGGGCCCGGGCCCAGGCGAGGAGGTCCCCGCCGCGGCCCTGGACCGCCCGCGCCTCCCACATCAGCGCGACCGTCACGGGTACAGGTTCTCCTTGCTGATCTCGTGCACATGGTCGTGGTCGTGCGCGTGGCCGTGCGTGCCCGGCACGTGAGGGTCCGTCACCGGCAGCGAGGAGTCCGCCGACAGGTCCAGGTCCGAGGCGGGCCGGTTGCGCGCCACCATCTCCGCGCCGAGCGCCGCCACCATCGCCCCGTTGTCCGTGCACAGACCGGGCCGCGGCACCCGCAGCCGGATACCCGCCTTCTCGCACCGCTCCTGGGCGAGCGCCCGCAGCCGCGAGTTGGCCGCGACGCCGCCGCCGATCATCAGATGGTCCACGCCCTCGTCCTTGCAGGCCCGTACGGCCTTGCGGGTCAGGACGTCGACCACCGCCTCCTGGAAGGAGGCGGCCACGTCCCGCACCGGCACCTCCTCGCCCGCGTTCCGCTTCGCCTCGATCCAGCGGGCCACGGCCGTCTTCAGCCCCGAGAAGGAGAAGTCGTACGCCGGGTCGCGCGAGCCGCTCAGACCGCGCGGGAACGCGATCGCCGTCGGGTCGCCCTCCTTGGCGAGCCGGTCGATCACCGGGCCGCCGGGGAAGCCCAGGTTGAGCACGCGCGCGATCTTGTCGAACGCCTCGCCCGCCGCGTCGTCGATCGTCGCGCCCATCGGGCGGACGTCCGCGGTGATGTCGGGCGCGAGCAGCAGCGAGGAGTGGCCGCCGCTGACAAGCAGCGCCATCGTGGGCTCGGGCAGCGGCCCGTGCTCCAGCTGGTCGACGCAGATGTGCGAGGCCAGGTGGTTCACCCCGTACAGCGGCTTGTTCAGGGCGTACGCGTACGCCTTGGCGGCCGAGACGCCGACGAGCAGCGCGCCCGCGAGGCCCGGCCCGGCCGTCACCGCGATGCCGTCGAGGTCCCTGGCGGAGATCCCGGCCGTCTTCAGGGCGCGCTCGATGGTGGGGACCATCGCCTCCAGGTGCGCGCGCGAGGCGATCTCGGGCACCACGCCGCCGAACCGGGCGTGGGTGTCCACGCTGGACGCGACGGCGTCGGCGAGCAGCGTCGTGCCGCGCACGATGCCGACGCCGGTCTCGTCGCAGGAGGTCTCGATGCCGAGTACCAGCGGTTCGTCAGCCATCAGTCAGTCTCTTCTGTTTCTCGGTCGTGTTCCTGGACGATCAGGCGCATCACGAGCGCGTCGATGTTGCCCGGCTGGTAGTAGCCCCGCCGGAATCCGATGGGCTCGAAGCCGAAGCGCTCGTAGAGCTTCTGGGCCCGTTTGTTGTCCACCCGCACTTCGAGCAGGACCTCGTCGCACTCGAAGGCGGTGGCGTGCTTGAGCAGGTCGGTCAGGAGCCGGGCGCCGAGGCCCGTGCCCCACTGGTCGCGGGCCGCGGCGATGGTCTGGACATCACCGAGGCCGCCCGCGGCCGCGAGGCCCGCGTAGCCGACCAGCCGGCCCGACCCGTCCTCCGCGACCACATAGCGCCGGGTCGCGCCCGGCCCCCTGGCGTGTGCGAGCTCCGACCAGAACATCCCCGCCGACCAGGCGTCCTCGGGGAACAGGTCGTGTTCGAGCGCGAGCACCGGCTCTATGTCCCACCAGCGCATCTCACGGAGCACCACGCTCACTGGGGGGTGACCACCTTGTAGTTCTTGGGCACCTGCGCGTCCGGGCGGCGCAGATACAGCGGCACCGGCGCCAGGAACTCCGCGCCCGCCGCCAGCCTCTCCGCCGCCAGCGAGGCGAGCGCCGCCGCCGACTGGTGCTCGGGCCCGCGGGCGTCCGGGAACGCCTCCGGGTAGAGGACCGCGCCCGCGCCGACCACCGGCACCCCGGCGACCTGCTCGGCGATGTCGGCGGGCCGGTCGACGGACGGCTCGCTCACACGGGTGCGGAAGTCGTCGTAGCGGGCCCAGTAGACCTCTTTGCGGCGCGCGTCGGTGGCGACGACGAACGGCTCCTCGATGCCGGAGGCGTAGGCGAGGCCGTCGAGCGTGCACAGGCCGTGGACGGGCACCCCGAGCACCGAGCCGAAGGTCGCGGCCGTCACCAGGCCGACGCGCAGTCCCGTGTACGGGCCGGGGCCGACCCCGACGACCAGGTCCGTGACGGCGTCGAGCGTGAGCCCGGCGTCCGCGAGCACCTGGTGGACGGCGGGCAGCAGCAGCTCCCCGTGCCGGCGGGCGTCCACCCGGCTGGTCTCGGCGACGACGTCCGTGCCGTCGTGCAGGGCGACGGTCACGGCGGGGGTGGCGGTATCAACGGCGAGCAAGAGCACGCGAACAGCCTACGGCCACGGCGCCGGGGGCACGGCGTCCCGCCCCGGCCGCCCCCGGCTGCTACCGTCAGCCGCAGATATGACCGCAGGCTTGTAGACATCCGTAAGCCTGTACGTACGAAAGGGGCGAGTCAGGTGGCAAGGAGCAGCTCGGGATTTGTGGCCGGGCTCACCGCGGCGGCACTCGCGGCGGTCGGCTTCCTCGCTTACCAGGCGTCGGCGAACGCCCCCTCCGCTGCCGATCTGGCCGCGCCGGGCACCACCGTCTCGCCCGCCCCGAGCTCCTCGACGCCGGCATCCCCCAAGGGCAAGGTGCCCGCGAAGAACGTGACGGCGCTGCCGCAGAACTCCGGTGTGGGCCCGCGCGTCGTGTACTCGCTGGGCGGCAAGCGCGTCTGGCTGGTCGGCACCAAGACGCTCAAGGGCCTGGCGCCCAAGACCTTCGAGGTCATGCCGTCGACGGTCAGCCCCAAGCCCGGCAACTACGCGGTGACCTCGCGGGCCGCGTCCGTCCCCGGCTCGGACGGGGTGCGGATCGAGCACGTCGTCCGGTTCGCCACCGTCGACTCCGTGACGATCGGCTTCAGCGCGGCCGTCAACGGCAAGGTGGCCAGCCCGGACCCGAGCAAGCGCACCGGCGGCATCCGGATGAAGCGCGAGGACGGCAACGCGCTGTGGACGTTCGCCACGATCGGCTCGAAGATCGTCGTGGTGCCGTAGGGCACAGCCCCGCGCCCCTGAGTGCGCACTGCCGCACCCGTACCGTCAGTTACACCTGAAAGAGTTAAGCGGCATCGCGCCGCACGCCTTTCTCCTCGGTCTTGGCGGGCGGCCGTTCCTCGTCCGGCTCCGCCGGATTCGGCGGGGTCGAGACGGCGCTCGCTGCCGCGCAGGAGGCCAGCAGATCGCTCATGGACACACCCTGCGTACGCCGCGGCTGCGCTTCGCGCTCCGACACGGTCATGGCGGCCTCCCGGCTCCTGGAGAAGGCGTGGTTAGGTAGACCTAACCAGGTCTCTCCTACCATGTGACCACGCCCGGCGGGACCCGCGCAACATTTTGCCGACGCCTTGTCGGAACGTACGTGTCCCACGCGCCCCGCCCGGCCACAGGCGGCTACAGGCCCTCGATCCCGGCCCCCGACCACCGCGCACCCAGACCGGTCACGGTCACCACCCGGCGGTCGTCGTCCGTCTCGCCGACCACCCGGTCGATGACCACGTGCAGCCGGTCGTCGGAGAGCTCCTCCACCTTGCCGTCGCCCCACTCCACGACCACCACGGAGTCCGGCAGCGAGACGTCGAGGTCCAGGTCCTCCATCTCGTCCAGACCGCCGCCGAGCCGGTACGCGTCCACGTGCACCAGGGCCGGGCCGCCCGTCAGGGACGGGTGGACCCGGGCGATCACGAAGGTGGGGGAGGTCACCGCGCCGCGCACCCCGAGGCTCTCGCCGAGGCCGCGCGCCAGTGTCGTCTTGCCCGCGCCGAGCTCGCCGGTGAGCAGGACGAGGTCGCCCGGGCGGAGCAGTTTGGCGATCTTGCGGCCCAACTCCTGCATCTCGGCGGGGGAGTCGAGGGTGAGCCGGGTCGTGGCGTCAGTGGCCTGGCTGTGCGGTGCTTCCATACGTGCCAACGTTAGTCGCCTCCGGCACCGCGCCGACCCGCACCAGCAGGTCCGCCAGCCGGTCGGTGACCGTCTCGGGGTGCTCCAGCATCACCAGGTGCCCGCCGTCCGGGACGATGACCAGCTCGGCGTCGGGCAGCAGGTCCGCGATGGACTCGCTGTGCGAGCTGGGCGTGACCAGGTCGCGGTCGCCGGCCAGGACGAGCGCGGGCACCTCGGCGAAGATCTGGAGCGCCGCCTCCTTGTCGTGGTCGTCGAAGGCCGGGTAGAACTCCGCCACCACGTCGATCGGCGTCCCCTCGATCATCCGCTCCGCGAACCGGGCCACCGCCGGGTCCACGTCCTTCGAGGAGAACGAGTACCGCTTGATCATCCCGGCGAAGAGGTCGGCCGTGGCCCGCCGCCCCCGCTCCACCAGCTCCGCCTGCGAGCCGAGCGCCTTCAGCACGCCGGGCAGGATGCGGCGCACCGCGTTCACCCCCGCCACCGGCAGCCCGTAGCTCACCTCGCCCAGCCTGCCCGAGGACGTGCCGACGAAGGCGACGCCGACGACCCGGTCGCGGATCAGCTCCGGGTACTGGTCGGCGAGCGCCATCACCGTCATGCCGCCCATCGAGTGCCCCACCAGCACCAGCGGCCCCTCGGGGGCGGCCGCGTCGAGGACCGCCTTGAGGTCGCGGCCCAGCTGGTCGATGGTGACGGGCCTGCCCTGCGCCTGCGCCTCGCCGCGCGCCGAGCGGCCGTGGCTGCGCTGGTCCCAGTGGACGGTCCGCACGACCCCGCGCAGCGCGGCCCGCTGGAAGTGCCAGGCGTCCTGGCTCAGACAGAAGCCGTGCGAGAAGACGACGGTGACGGGCGCGGGCGCCTTGCGGCCGAACAGCCGCCGCTTGCGCGCCCCGTTGACCTTGGCGGACGGCTCGGCCTCGTCGGTCTCGTAGTAGAGCTCGGTGCCGTCGTCGGAGTACGCGCGCCCCGGCGTGCCGCGCAGCGCGCCGTACGGCCCCGCCGCGTCCAGCGCGAGGCGGGCCTTCCTGCGCATGCCGCGCCCGACGGTGAGCCGCTCGACCGCGACCCCGGCGGCGGCCCCCGCCGCGACCACACCTATCGCGGCCCCGGCCAGACCCGCCAGCCGCCAGCTGCCCACGGCAGCCTGCGCCACGTCCCCCGTGCTGGTCTCGCTCACCGTGCCGCTCCTTGTGGTCCGCGGGTTCAGCTGTCGGAATTCTCGTGTCGGTAGACGCGCGGCACCCGCGAACCGATCCGGGTGACGATCTCGTACGCGATGGTGTCCGCGGCCCGCGCCCAGTCCTCGGCGCTCGGCTCGCCCCGGTCGCCCGGCCCGAACAGGATCGCCTCCGCGCCCGGCTCGACGGTGTCCCCTTCGAGGTCGACGACGAACTGGTCCATGGCGACCCGGCCCGCCACCGTCCGCACCCGGCCCCCGAGGAGCACGGGGCCGCGCCCGGAGGCGTGCCGCGGGATGCCGTCGGCGTAACCGAGCGGAACCAGCGCGAGGGTCGTCTCGCGTTCTGTGACGTAGTGATGCCCGTAGCTGACGCCGTGACCCGCCGGGACCTGCTTGGCCAGCGCCACGGACGCGGCGAGCGTCATCACCGGCCGCAGCCCGAAGTCGCCCGGGGCGCCGAGCTCGGGCGCGGGGCTGACGCCGTACATGGCGATACCGGTCCGCACCAGGTCGAAGTGGGACTCGGGGAGGGTGAGGGTGGCCGGGGAGTTGGCGATGTGCCGCACCTCGGGCTCGATGCCCGCCTTCTCGGCGTACGCCACCAGCTCGCGGAACAGGGTGAGCTGGGCGGCGATGGAGGGGTGACCGGGCTCGTCGGCGCAGGCGAAGTGCGACCAGAGGCCGGTGACGCGGACCTCGGGGGCCGCGAGGGCGGCCTGGACGAGCTCGGGCCAGTCGGCGGGCTGACACCCGTTGCGCCCGAGCCCGGTGTCGGCCTTGAGCTGGACACGGGCGACGCGCCCGGCGGCGCGGGCGGCCTCCACGGCCTCCTCCAGGGCCCACATCCCGCTCACCGACACATCGATGTCGGCCTCGACGGCCTCGCGCCAGGGCCCGCCCGGCGTCCACAGCCAGCAGAGCATCCGCCCGCCGATCCCGGCCGCGCGCAGCGCCAGGGCCTCGTGCGGGGTGGCCGTGCCGACCCAGGCGGCGCCCGCCTCGATCGCGGCCCGGGCGCACGGCACGGCGCCGTGCCCGTACGCGTCCGCCTTCACGACAGCCATGAGCTGCGCGCCGGGGGTACGGGCGCGCAGCGCACGGACGTTGGCGCGCAGGGCGGCCAGATCGATCTCGGCGCGGGCTCGCGTGTGCACTGTCTGAGTCATCGCGGTCATCGCGCCAAGTCTCTCAGAGCTCCGCCCCCGGCTCAGGCGCCGGGCCTGCGCCCCCAGATGTGGACCGGGTCACCTTTGGCGAGCGCGCCCCACAGCCGCTTGGCCTCCGAGTAGGTCAGATTGACGCATCCACGTGACCCGACGGTGGAGTAGATGTTGTCGTAAATGGCATGGAACGCCTGCCCTCCGCTGAAGAACTGGGCGTACGGCATGGGCGCGTTGTAGATGGTCGACCAGTGGTTCTTGTGCCGCCAGTAGACGGGGTAGGTACCGGTACGGGTGGCGTACCCGGGCCGCCCGCTGCGAATGGCGACGGGCCCGAAGGTGACTTTTGTGCGGTTCTGCACCCACATGAGCTGCCGGTCGAGGTCGACGCAGGCGATCCGGCCCTTGCGGACCGGGCAGCGGCCGGCGGCGTTGGGGGCGGCCCGGGCCGAGAGCAGCCGCATGGTGCCCCAGGTGGCGGGCCCGGCGAAGCCGCTGTTCGGCCGGATGCCGTGGTCGGTCTGGAAGCGGCGGATCGCGGCGCAGTCGGCGGCGGACTGCTTCCCGTCGGCCGCCAGCTTCAGCCACCGCTCGACCTGCCGCTGATACGGCCCGGCGTTCCGGCTGCACGCGGCGGCCCCGACCTCGTTGCCGGGCACGTACTCGACGAGCCGCTCCACACCCGCCGCGGGCGCCGCGGGCTCGACGGCCTCCTCGGCGGCGGTGGGCTCGTACACGAGCGGCGGCAGCACCTGGTCGGGCGTGTCCATGAGATACGCGACCTGCCCCGGCGCCCGCGGCTCGCCCGGGACGAGGGAGTCGGCGGGGACGGGACTCTCCGGGGCGGGGGGTGCGGGGGCCGGGGCGGAGGGGCCTGGGCCGGGGCCGGGGTGCGGGGGGACGGGGTAGGCGGCGCAGAGGGCGAGGGAGGTCGCGAGGGTGAGGGCGAGGCGGACGGCGATGCGTTTGGGGCGGCGGGGGTGGGGGTGGTGTTCGCTCATGGGGTCAGGGAAGCGGTGGGGGGTGGGGTGTGGGGGGCGCCGCGCGGGTGGCGGGGGGTTGATTCCCCCACCCCGCCCCTTCCCTGAACCCTCCGGGGGATGGTGTTCGTCTGCGGGCTGAGTGTGGCTGGTCGCGCAGTTCCCCGCGCCCCTAGAAGTGCCGCTCCGCGGCAATCCCCGGGGGCGCCCCGAAGGGGCGCTTTTAGGGGCGCGGGGAACTGCGCGAGCAACCCACCACCGGGCCGCAGACGAACACCGGGCCCCGGAAGGCTTACGCGTACACGTCTCGCCAGGCGTTCGTCAGGGACGACGCGACGGACGACGCCGTCAGGGGGGCCGATTTCGCGGCGTGGCGGGCGGACAGGCCGTGGAGGTACGCCGCGACCGAGCCCGCATCCCGGGCGGAGAGGCCCGCGGCCAGCAGGGAACCCGCCAGGCCGGACAGGACGTCGCCGCTGCCCGCCGTGGCGAGCCAGGGCGTACCCGTCGGGTTGACCCGGACCGGCGCGCGGCCGCCCGGATCGGCGACGAGCGTGGTCGAACCCTTGAGGAGGACGGTCGCGCCATACCGGTCGGCCAGTTCGCGTACGGAGCGGAGCCGTGCGCCCTCCACCTCCGCCCGGCTCACCCCGAGCAGCGCCGCCGCCTCCCCCGCGTGCGGGGTGAGCAGGGTCGGCGCGGTCCTCGCCCGTACCGCCGCCGGGTCCAGACCGCGCAGCCCGTCCGCGTCGACCAGCACGGGAACGTCCGCGGCGAGGACGTCCTCGACCCCCGGGGCGTCCCCGAGGCCGGGGCCGACGACCCAGGCCTGGACGCGGCCCGCCTTGGCCGGAGGGCCCGCCGAGACCAGCGTCTCGGGGAAGCGGGCGATGACGTCGTCGGCGGCGTGCCCGACGTACCGGACGGCCCCGGCCCCGCCGTGCAGCGCGCCCGCCACCGCGAGCACGGCGGCGCCGGGATAGCGCGCGGACCCGGCGACGATGCCGACGACCCCGCGCCGGTACTTGTCGCTCTCCCCCGTCGGCACCGGCAGCAGCTGCGCCACGTCGGCGTGCTGCAGCGCCTCGCAGTCCGGTACGGAGGGGAGGTGGGGTTCGAGGCCGATGTCGACGAGGCGGACGGCGCCGGTGTAGGCGTACGCGGGGTCGACGAGCAGGCCCGGCTTGTACGCGCCGAAGGTCACGGTCGCGTCGGCGTGCAGCGCCTCCCCCAGGACTTCCCCGCTGTCGGCCTCGATCCCGCTGGGGAGGTCGACGGCGACGACGAGGGCGTTCGACCCGCGGGCCGCACGGGTGACGGGGACCGCGTCGGGGCGCAGGCCGCCGTGCCCGCCGATGCCGGTGATCCCGTCGAGGACGAGATCGGCCCCGGCGAGCACCTCGTACGGGTCGTCGGCCACCCGCCCGCCCGCGCGCAGGAACGCGGCGAGGCCATCCGGGTGGGCTCGGTCGGGGGCGAGCAGCACGGCACTGACACCCGCACCACGCCGCGCCAGCCGGGCCCCGGCGTACAGCGCGTCACCGCCGTTGTCGCCACTGCCCGCGAGAACGACGACCCGGGCCCCGTACACCCGCCCGAGCATCCCCGCACAGGCGGCAGCCAGCCCGGCGGCGGCGCGCTGCATGAGCGCGCCCTCGGGAAGCCGCTCGATGAGCTCCTGCTCGGCGGCACGGACGGTCTCGACGCGATAGGCGATACGCATGGCCCCACCCTTCCGAATCCCACCCCCTCGTGCCACCCCGGCGATGTAGTGGGCCCGGCGTTCGTCTGCGGGTTCGGCGGGGGCTGGTCGCGCAGTTCCCCGCGCCCCTAGAAGCGGGATTGCCGCGCAGCGGCATTTTTAGGGGCGCGGGGAACTGCGCGACCAGCCACAGACGGCCTGCAGACGAACGGGGTCCGGGGCGCAGCCCCCGGGAAACGAGCCTCCACCCCCACCCACCCCCGGAGGCCACGCGGCGGAGCCGCAAATGTCACAGCGGGAACGGGCGGGGTGGGGCAACGTCACCCCTCCGCGATCACCACCGCCGAAGCCACCCCCGCGTCATGGCTCAACGAAACATGCCACCCCCGAACCCCCAACGCCTCAGCCCGAGCCGCCACACTCCCCCGCACCCGAAGCCGCGGCTGCCCGCTCTCCTCCACGTACACCTCCGCGTCCGTCCAGTGCAGCCCCGCCGGCGCGCCCAGCGCCTTCGCCAGGGCCTCCTTCGCCGCGAAGCGGACCGCCAGGGACGCCGTGCCGCGGCGCTCCCCGCTCGGCAGCAGCAACTCCTGTTCCACGAAGAGCCGTTGGAGCAGCCCGGGCGTCCGCTCCAGGGACTCCCCGAAGCGCTTGACCTCCGCCACGTCGATCCCGACCCCGATGATCATTCGACGGTGACCGACTTCGCCAGGTTGCGCGGCTGGTCGACCTCGTTGCCCCGCGCCGTGGCCAGCTCGCAGGCGAAGACCTGGAGCGGGACGGTGGCGACCAGCGGCTGCAGCAGCGTCGGCGTCGCGGGGATGCGGATCAGATGGTCCGCGTACGGCACCACCGCCTCGTCCCCGACCTCGGCGATCACGATCGTCCGCGCCCCGCGCGCCCTGATCTCCTGGATGTTGGACACGATCTTGTCGTGGAGGACCGAGCGCCCCCGGGGCGACGGCACCACCACGACCACCGGCAGATCCGGTTCGATCAGCGCGATCGGGCCGTGTTTGAGCTCCCCCGCCGCGAACCCCTCCGCATGCATGTACGCCAGCTCCTTGAGCTTCAGCGCGCCCTCCAGCGCCACCGGGTAGCCCACATGACGGCCCAGGAACAGCACCGTGTTCTTCTCCGCCAGCGACCGCGCCAGCTCCCGCACCGGCTCCATCGTCTCCAGCACCTGGTCGACGTCCTGCTCGATCGACGCCAGGTCCCGGATCACCGCCCGGATCTCGTCGCCCCACTTCGTCCCGCGCACCTGGCCCAGATACAGGGCGACCAGATAGCACGCCACCAGCTGGGTCAGGAACGCCTTCGTGGACGCGACGGCGACCTCCGGGCCCGCGTGCGTGTAGAGGACCGCGTCCGACTCGCGCGGAATCGTCGAGCCGTTGGTGTTGCAGATCGCCAGTACCTTGGCGCCCTGCTCGCGGGCGTGCCGCAGCGCCATCAGGGTGTCCATGGTCTCGCCGGACTGCGAGATCGCGATCACCAGCGTGCGCTGGTCGAGGATCGGGTCCCGGTAGCGGAACTCGCTGGCGAGCTCCGTCTCGCAGGGGATTCGCGTCCAGTGCTCGATCGCCAGCTTGGCGATCATGCCCGCGTGGTACGCCGTACCGCACGCGACGATCACGACCTTGTCGACCTCGCGCAGCACCGAGGCCGGGATGCGGACCTCGTCGAGCGTCAGCGAACCCGCGCCGTCGATCCGGCCGAGCAGCGTATCGGCCACGGCCTTGGGCTGCTCGGCGATCTCCTTGAGCATGAAGTAGTCATAGCCCCCCTTCTCCGCGGCCGACGCGTCCCAGTCCACGTGGTACGACCGCACCTGTGCGGGAGCCCCGTCGAAGTCGGTGACCGTCACACCGTCCCGCCGCAGCTCCACGACCTGGTCCTGGCCCAGCTCGATCGCGGACCGCGTGTGGGCGATGAACGCGGCCACGTCCGAGGCGAGGAAGGACTCACCCTCTCCAACGCCCACCACCAGCGGGGAGTTCCGCCGCGCCCCGACCACCACGTCCGGCTCGTCGGCGTGCACCGCGACCAGCGTGAACGCCCCGTCGAGCCGTCGGCACACCTGCCGCATCGCCTCCGCGAGGTCCTCGGTCGAGGAGTACGCCTCCGCCAGCAGGTGCGCCACCACCTCGGTGTCCGTCTCGGAGGCCAGTGCGTGGCCGCGCTCCTCCAGCTCCGCCCGCAGCGCCGCGAAGTTCTCGATGATGCCGTTGTGGACGACCGCGACCCGGCCCGCGTTGTCGAGGTGCGGGTGCGCGTTGGCGTCGGTCGGCCCGCCGTGGGTGGCCCAGCGGGTGTGCCCGATGCCGGTGGAGCCGCTCGGCAGCGGCCGGTCCACCAGGGCCTTCTCCAGGTTGACGAGCTTGCCGGCCTTCTTGGCCGCGGCCAGCCCGCCGTCGGCGAGGACCGCGATCCCCGCCGAGTCGTAGCCCCGGTATTCGAGCCGCTTCAGCCCGGCGATGACAACATCGAGCGCTGACTGCGCTCCCACGTACCCGACGATTCCGCACATGGCGGCAGCCTACGACCGTACGGCCGCGAATCGGGTCCACTCCCGCGCCCCCGCCCGGGGCGTCCGCCGCGTGACCCACCCCACCCCCCACATCCGGCCGCCAGCCCCGACAATGGGCCTGTGATCACTTCGCCGCCACGAAGCGCCCAACGCCGGGCGGACTCGACGCCGTACGTCGACCTGACCCGCAGCGAGTGGAGCGCACTGCGGGACAAGACGCCACTGCCGCTGACCGCCGAGGAGGTGGAGCGGCTGCGCGGACTCGGCGACGTCATCGACCTGGACGAGGTCCGGGACATCTATCTGCCGCTGTCCCAGCTGCTCAACCTGTACGTCCAGGCCACCGCCGAACTGCGCGGCGCCCTCAACACGTTCCTGGGCGACGCGGGAAAGAACGGGCACGGCGCCCAGCGCGGCACCCCGTTCGTCATAGGCGTCGCCGGATCGGTCGCCGTCGGCAAGTCCACGGTGGCCCGGCTCCTCCAGGCGATGCTGGCCCGCTGGCCCGAGCACCCGCGCGTGGAGCGCGTCACCACCGACGGGTTCCTCTACCCGATGGCCGAGCTCCAGCGGCGCGGCCTGATGTCGCGCAAGGGTTTCCCGGAGTCGTACGACCGCCGCGCGCTGACACGGTTCGTCGCCGACATCAAGGCGGGCAAGGACGAGGTCACCGCGCCCGTCTACTCGCACCTGATCTACGACAGGGTCCCCGACGAGGTGCTCACCGTGCGCCGCCCGGACATCCTCATCGTCGAGGGCCTCAACGTGCTCCAGCCCGCCCTGCCGGGCCAGGACGGCCGCACCCGGGTCGGCCTCGCCGACTACTTCGACTTCAGCGTGTACGTGGACGCCCGGACCGAGGACATCGAGACCTGGTACCTGAACCGTTTCCGCAAGCTGCGCGAGACGGCCTTCCAGAACCCGTCCTCGTACTTCCGCAAGTACACCCAGGTCTCCGAGGAGGAGGCGCTCGACTACGCGCGCACCGCCTGGCGGACCATCAACCGGCCCAACCTGCTGGAGAACGTGGCCCCCACCCGCGGCCGCGCCACCCTCGTCGTCCGCAAGGGCGCCGACCACAAGGTCCAGAAGCTTTCCCTGCGCAAGCTGTAGCGCTCCACAAACGCACGGGCCCGCCGGGGAACTCCCCCGGCGGGCCCGCTCGTTGGGCGTACGAAGGTACGCGACCGGCCTAGCCCAGCGCCGACTTCACGACGTCCGCCAGGCGGCCCGCCACCGACCGCGCCTGGTCGATGTCGGCGGCCTCGACCATCACGCGCACCAGCGGCTCGGTGCCCGACGGGCGCAGCAGCACCCGGCCGGTGGAGCCCAGCTCGCGCTCGGCCTCGGTGACCGCGGAGGTCAGCTCGGCCGAGGTGGACACCCGGGACTTGTCGACGTCCGGCACGTTGACCAGGACCTGCGGCAGGCGCTCCATGACGCCCGCGAGGTCGGCCAGGGTGCGGCCGGTGGCGGCGAGGCGGGCCGCCAGCATCAGACCGGTGAGCGTGCCGTCGCCGGTGGTCGCGTGGTCGAGGATGATCACGTGGCCGGACTGCTCGCCGCCCAGCGCGTAGCCGTGCTCCTTCATCGACTCCAGGACGTACCGGTCGCCGACGCCCGTCTGGACCAGCTGGAGGCCCTCGCGCTCCATGGCGATCTTGAAGCCGAGGTTGGACATGACCGTGCCGACGACGGCGTCACCCCGCAGGGTGCCCGCCTCGCGCATGGCCAGCGCGAGCACGGCGAGGATCTGGTCGCCGTCGACCTCGTTGCCCTGCGCGTCGACGGCCAGGCAGCGGTCCGCGTCGCCGTCGTGTGCGATGCCGAGGTCGGCGCCGTGCTCGACGACGGCGGCCTTCAGCAGGTCGAGGTGGGTCGAGCCGCAGCCGTCGTTGATGTTGAGCCCGTCCGGCTCGGCGCCGATCGTGACGATCTCGGCACCGGCGCGCGTGAATGCCTCCGGCGAGACCCGGGCGGCCGCGCCGTGCGCCTCGTCGAGGACGACCTTCAGGCCGTCGAGGCGGTTCGGCAGCACACCCATGAGGTGGGCGACGTACTTGTCGAAGCCCTCCTCGTACGAGCGGACGCGGCCCACGCCGGAGCCGGTCGGCCGCTCCCACGGCTCGCCCGTGCGGTGCTGCTCGTAGACGCGCTCGATGCGGTCCTCCAGCTCGTCGGCGAGCTTGTGGCCGCCGCGCGCGAAGAACTTGATGCCGTTGTCGGGCATGGCGTTGTGGCTGGCGGAGAGCATCACGCCGAGGTCCGCGCCGAGCGCGCCCGTGAGGTACGCCACGGCCGGGGTCGGCAGCACGCCGACGCGCAGCACGTCGACGCCCGCGCTGGCGAGGCCCGCCACGACCGCGGCCTCCAGGAACTCCCCGGACGCGCGGGGGTCGCGCCCGACCACCGCGGTGGGCCGATGGCCCGCGAAGGTACCCGCCTCGGCGAGTACATGAGCCGCCGCGACCGACAGGCCGAGCGCGAGCTCAGCCGTCAGATCGGCGTTGGCCATACCGCGTACACCGTCCGTGCCGAAGAGTCGTCCCACTGCTGTCCTCCATTGAGATCCGCCAGGCGCCGCACCCGGGCGCCCACCACTGGTGCCAAAAACAAGCCCGCCCCGGCAGCACGAAGAGTGCTGCCGGGGCGGACGAGAGCCGTACAGGCGGCAGGCGCGATTTAGCGCTTGCTGTACTGCGGGGCCTTGCGGGCCTTCTTGAGACCGGCCTTCTTGCGCTCGACCGCACGGTCGTCGCGGGAGAGGAAGCCGGCCTTCTTCAGCGCCGGGCGGTTGTTCTCGACGTCCGCCTCGTTCAGCGCACGGGCCACGCCGAGGCGCAGGGCGCCGGCCTGGCCGGACACGCCGCCACCCGAGATGCGGGCGATGACGTCGTAGCGGTTGTCAAGCTCAAGCACCTTGAAGGGCTCGTTGACTTCCTGCTGGTGGACCTTGTTCGGGAAGTAGTCCTCAAGCGTACGCCCGTTGATCTTCCACTTGCCGGTGCCCGGAACGATCCGGACGCGGGCGATGGCGTTCTTGCGACGGCCCAGGCCGGCGGCCGGCTGCGGGTCGCCGAAGCGGGACGCCAGCGACTCGGTGGTGTACTCGCCCTCGACGGGGACCTCGGACTCGAAGGTGGTGACCTCCGCGTAGGTCTCTTCGCCCTCGACGGGGGTCTCGACAGTGGTCTCGGCCACGATGCTCCTCAGATTCTTTTCTGTCTTAGGGGGTGTGGCCGGAACTACTGCGCGACCTGGGTGATCTCGAACGGCACCGGCTGCTGGGCAGCGTGGGGGTGCTGGTCGCCCGAGTAGACCTTCAGCTTGGAGATCATCTGACGGCCCAGGGTGTTCTTGGGGATCATGCCCTTGATGGCCTTCTCGACGGCCTTCTCCGGGTTGTTCGCCAGGAGGTCGTCGTAGCGCACCGCGCGGAGACCGCCCGGGTAGCCGGAGTGGCGGTAGGCCAGCTTCTGGGTCTTCTTGTTGCCGGACAGGTGAACCTTGTCGGCGTTGATGATGATGACGAAGTCGCCCATGTCCATGTGAGGCGCATAGACGGGCTTGTGCTTGCCCCGGAGGAGGTTCGCAGCGGTGGTCGCCAGACGGCCCAGGACAACGTCCTGCGCGTCAATGACGTGCCACTGGCGAGTAACATCGCCGGGCTTGGGGCTGTACGTACGCACTGTCGTATGCCTTCGCTTCTTCAGTGGATGGGGTCCAGACACATTGCACCCTGAAGCGATCATGCAGCTGGGACTCACAAATGCCGGGGACACTGCCCGTATGCGAGCCACTGGTAACTGCTCCAGAGAACCTACGTAATGGCCCCTCGCGTGAGAACGACGCAAGCCAATACGCATAACGAACCAGAAGAATACCCGGGGTCCCCCGTGCGGGTCAAAACGGCCCGGCCTTCGGCTGCGGGTGGGTGGGGGCTGAGCGCGGGCGGGGTGGGGTGATCCCCCTGGGGGCCTACCTCGCCCGCTCCACCCGCCGCTCGTCCCACACCGGCTCCCCCGTCTCCCGCACGACCCCGTCCGAGCCAAAGACCAGGTAGCGGTCGAAGGACTTCGCGAACCAGCGGTCGTGGGTGACGGCGAGGACCGTCCCCTCGTACGCCTCAAGCCCGTCCTGGAGCGCCTCCGCCGACTCCAGGTCGAGGTTGTCCGTCGGCTCGTCCAGGAGCAGCGCCGTGGTCCCGGACAGCTCCAGGAGGAGGATCTGGAAGCGGGCCTGCTGGCCGCCGGAGAGCTTCTCGAAGGCCTGGTCGCCCTGGCGCTCCAGCTCGTACCGCCGCAGCACCGACATCGCCCCGCCCCGGTCCTTCGCGTGCTCCGTCCACAGGATGTCGACGAGCGTGCGCCCCAGCAGCTCCGGGTGCGCGTGGGTCTGCGCGAAGTGGCCGGGAACCACCCGCGCCCCCAGCTTCCACGTGCCCGTGGACGCCACCGACGCGTCCCCGGCCAGCAGCCGCAGGAAGTGGGACTTCCCGGAACCGTTCGACCCGAGGACCGCCACCCGCTCGCCGTAGAAGATCTCCAGCGAGAACGGCTTCATGAGTCCGGTGAGCTCAAGGTTTTCGCAGGTCACGGCACGTACACCGGTACGCCCGCCCCGCAGCCGCATCGAGATCTCCTGCTCGCGCGGCGGCTCCGGCGGCGGCCCGGCCTCCTCGAACTTCCTGAAGCGCGTCTGCATCGCCCGGTACCGCGACGCCATGTCCGGGCTGATCGCCGCCTGGTTGCGCAGCCGCAGCACCAGCGCCTTCAGCCGCGCGTGCTCCTCGTCCCAGCGCCGCTTGAGCTCCTCGAAGCGGGCGAACCGCTCCTTGCGGGCGTCGTGGTACGTGGCGAAGCCGCCGCCGTGCACCCACACGTCCGTACCCGCGGGGCTCGGCTCCAGGCTGACGATCTTGTCGGCGGCCCGCGAGAGCAGCTCGCGGTCGTGGGAGACGAAGAGGACCGTCTTGCGGGTCTCCTTCAGCTTCCCCTCCAGCCAGCGCTTGCCCGGCACGTCCAGATAGTTGTCCGGCTCGTCCAGGAGCAGCGTCTCCTCCGGGCCGCGCAGCAGCGCCTCCAGGACGAGCCGCTTCTGCTCACCGCCGGAGAGCGTGCGCACCTGCCGGAACTGCGCCTTCTCGTACGGGACGCCGAGCGCGGCCATCGTGCACATGTCCCAGACCGTCTCGGCCTCGTACCCCCGCGCCTCCGCCCAGTCGCTCAGCGCCTGCGCGTACGCCATCTGCGCGGCCTCGTCGTCGACCGTCATGATCAGGTGCTCGGCCCGGTCCACCTCGGCCGCCGCCTCCCGGATCCTCGGCTGGGCCACCGAGACCAGCAGGTCACGGACCGTACGCTCGTCCCGCACCGAGCCCACGAACTGCGGCATCACACCGAGTCCGCCGCCCACGGTGACGGTCCCGCCGTGCGGCTGGAGCTCGCCGGAGATCATCCGCAGCAGGGTCGTCTTCCCGGCGCCGTTCGCCCCGACCAGGGCCACCACCGCACCCTCCCCCACCCGGAACGACGCGTCGGCGAGCAGGACCCGCCCGTCCGGCAGGTAGTACTCCAGGTGTGCGGCCTCTACATGTCCCATACGCGGATTGTCGCCCACTCCGTACGTCCGCCCACAACCGAATTAAGATGCGCGCCATGAGCTTTGGGCAAGGGGGACCCGCATGGGGCCCGGGGGACAACGGCAACGGCACACCGGACTGGGCGGCGCTCGCCGACGAGGCCGCGGCGCGCGGCCGCAAGAAGCGCTGGCTGCTGATCGGCGGCGGGGCGATCGCCACGGCCGCGGTGGTGGCCATCGTCGCGACCGCCATCGTGAGCACCGGTGACTCCAAGAACGGCGCCGACGGGAAGTCCGCGAGCGAGCTGCCCTCCGCGCAGACGCTGCCCAGCGGCACCGCCGAGCCGCAGCCGTCGTTCTCGTCGGTGGCGCCGCCGCCCCCGCCCAACCCGCACGACTTCATATCCAGCGCCAAGAAGGACAAGGCGCCGCTGAGCGCCGACACGCTCTTCCCCGGCAAGACGCTGAAGATGGGCGACCGCACCTACACCAAGGGCCCCACCGCCCGGACCACCGACTGCGCCGCCGCGACCCGCGGCTCGCTCGGCTCGGCCCTCACGTCCAACGGCTGCGACCAGGTCATCCGGGCCACCTATGTGAGGGACGGCGTCGCCGTGACCATAGGTGTAGCCACCTTCGAGACCGAGGCGAAGGCGCTGCGCGCCAAGCAGCAGGCGGGCATCGGCCTCGCCCCGCTCACGGGTGACGGGGTCTCCGGGTTCTGCGACGGCGGCCACGCGGTCTGCCGCAACCTCTCCAACTCGTACGGCCGGTACGCCTACTTCAGTATCAGCGGCTACACCGACGGCAAGAGCGTCACCAAGGGCGACAAGAACGCCTTCGCCGCCGGCGACGATCTGGCCGAATTCACCTTCCGCCAGATCGTCGCCCGCGGCGAGGCCCAGGCCCAGGCGGCCGCGACGGCACCGAGCGCCCCATAGGGGCGCGGGGCTGTGACATGTGCGGCTCCGCCGCGTGGGCGCGGCCGGCCACGGACGGCTCGCGGCCGAAGCGGAACCTCAGCCCCGACGGCGCTTGACCGCGGTCCTCGCGGCCGCGCCCGCGACAACCAGGAGCAGCGCCCCACCGCCGAGGGCGGGGGTGACCGAGGTACCGGTCGCGGCGAGACGGCCACCGGATCCGCCGGTGGTCCCGGATGTGCCGCCCGTGGCGCCACCCGTGCCCGAGCCCTCGGCCGCCGTCTCGAAGACCAGCTCAGCCACGTTGTTCTTCTTGTCGGCGTCGATCGGCGCGGCGGTGATCTCGGCGCTCCCCTTGGCCGTCCCGGCCTTCTTGCCGAGCCGCACCTCGAACGTGAACGCGTCCCGCTCGTCCTCGGTGACGATGTAACTCGTGAAGCACGTGTAGTCGACACCGGCCTTGGACGGGAGGTCCGGGGGGCTCGGCGGGGCACAGTGGGCCGGCGCCTTGGTCACCTCGACACCGGCGGGGAAGTCGATCGCGACGCCCGTGATGGACCGCTGGCGCCAGAGCTCGTTCACCCACGCGGGCCCGAGGTTGCGGAACTCCACGGTCGCCTTCACGGTCCGACCCGGCGCGCCCTTCACCCGGCCGCCCGTCACCGCGAAGTCGGCCTTGTTCGCGAAGATGAACTCGTCCTCGCCCAACGGCTTCGGGTCCGGCGCGCCCTGTGGCAGCTTGTTCAGCTTCAGCTCGGGACCCTCGCCCTTGACCGCCTTGGCATCACCGCGCAGCTCCGCCCGGTTGGCCGCCGTGTCCGGCAGCGCGGTGGCGTGGAGCCACTCCTTGTACGCGATGTGACCCGCCGCCACATCCAGCTTCGACGACAACTCGTAGGCCGCGCCCGCCTCGACGGCACCCGGCACGAAGCACAGGAGCCGGCGTTCGTACGAGTGCCACTTGCTGTCGCTGTAATCGCAGTTGGAGAAGTGCTGCGCCAGATCCAGGCCCCGGGTGGCCCGGACGGAGAGGATCACGCCGTCGCGGACACCCCGCCCGAGCAGCACCCCCGCCCGAGCGGCACCCCCGTCAGCAGCAGCCCGCCCCCGCGTCCGCCCCCGGCAACGTCCGCATGTTCCGCGCCTCGCGGCTGCGCGCGGCCAGCAACTCGTCGGCGGGGTAGCCGACTTCCTCCAGGGTGAGCCCGTGCGGCTTGACCACGTGCACCGACGAGTCCCGCACCGCCGCCGCCAGCACCTTGCCCGGCCACTCCACGCCCCGGTGCCCGTCACCGACGTACAGCAGCGCGCCCACCAGCGAGCGGACCATGTTGTGGCAGAACGCGTCCGCCCGCACGGTCGCCGTGACGATGCCGTCCTCGCCCCGCACCCAGGACAGCTTCTGGAGCGTGCGGATGGTGGTGGCGCCCTCGCGCTTCTTGCAGTACGCCGCGAAGTCGTGTTCGCCGAGCAGCGCGGCCGAGGCCGCGTTCATCGCCTCGACGTCCAACTCCCAGTCGTGCCACAGCACATGGCCGCGCAGCAGCGGGTCGACGCCGCCGGGATTGTCCGTCACCCGGTACGCGTACCGCCGCCAGATCGCGGAGAAGCGCGCGTTGAACCCGCCGGGGGCCTCCCCGACCCGCCAGATCCGGACATCGTGCGGCAGCCGTCCCGCGAGCCGCCGCAGCAGCTTCTCGCGGTGCTCGGCCCAGACCTCCTCGGGCAGGTCGACATGGGCCACCTGCCCGCGCGCGTGCACGCCCGCGTCGGTGCGCCCGGCGACCGTCAGGGCGTACGTCTCGGACGCCCGCGTCACCGTGCGCAGCGCGTTCTCGATCTCGCCCTGGACCGTCCGCCGACCGCTGGGCTGCTTGGCCCAGCCGGAGAAGTCCTTGCCGTCGTACGACAGGTCAAGACGCACCCGGACGCGGCCGGGCTCCACCTCATCACTCACGTAACAGATCCTCTCAGACCGGCCCTCCCGGACCGGCAGCAAAAGCGGAACGGGCCCGTCCCCCGAAGGGAACGGACCCGTCCGTCAGTCTGCGGAACGCTTACGCGTCCTTCGACTCCTCCGCCGGAGCGGCGTCCTCGACCTCGGTCGCCTCGGCGGCCTTGGCCTCGTCGGCCTCCTTGACGGCGCGCTTCGCAGCGGCCTCGGCCTCGGCGACGGTCGCCTTCTTGGCGATCTCGCCCTCGACCAGCTCGATCACGGCCATCGGCGCGTTGTCACCACGGCGGTTGCCGATCTTGGTGATACGGGTGTAACCACCCGGACGCTCCGAGAAGCGCGGCGCGATCTCGGTGAAGAGGGTGTGGACGATGCCCTTGTCGGTGATCGTCTGCAGCACCAGGCGACGGTTGTGGATGTCGCCCTTCTTCGCCTTGGTGATCAGGCGCTCGGCGACCGGACGCAGGCGGCGGGCCTTGGCCTCGGTCGTCGTGATACGGCCGTGCTCGAACAGCGACTTCGCCAGGTTGGCGAGAAGCAGACGCTCGTGCGCGGCGCTGCCGCCCAGACGGGCACCCTTTGCGGGACGCGGCATGGTGTTTCTCCTAGTGTCTGCACCGGCCGTGTCAGGTACCGGTGTCAGTTACCGACCCGCTAGTGCGGGCCGGAAGTTTCTCTTAGTACTGCTCGGTCTCGACGAAACCGGCGTCCGCGTCGTCGTCGGCGCCGAAGGCGTCGGCGGCAGCGGTCGGGTCGAAGCCGGGAGGCGAGTCCTTCAGCGCGAGGCCCATACCGGCCAGCTTCGCCTTGACCTCGTCGATCGACTTCGCACCGAAGTTGCGGATGTCGAGCAGGTCGGCCTCGGAGCGCGCCACGAGCTCACCCACGGAGTGGATGCCCTCACGCTTGAGGCAGTTGTACGACCGAACGGTGAGCTCAAGCTCCTCGATCGGCAGGGCGAGATCAGCGGCGAGGGCGGCGTCCGTGGGGGACGGGCCCATGTCGATGCCCTCGGCGTCGATGTTGAGCTCGCGCGCCAGACCGAACAGCTCGACCAGGGTCTTACCGGCGGACGCCATGGCGTCACGCGGGCGCATGGCCTGCTTGGTCTCGACGTCGACGATCAGCTTGTCGAAGTCGGTGCGCTGCTCGACACGGGTCGCCTCGACCTTGTACGTGACCTTGAGCACCGGCGAGTAGATGGAGTCGACCGGGATACGGCCGATCTCCTGGCCCACCTGCTTGTTCTGCACGGCGGAGACGTAGCCGCGACCGCGCTCGACGGTCAGCTCCATCTCCAGCTTGCCCTTGCCGTTCAGCGTGGCGAGGACCAGGTCGGGGTTGTGCACCTCGACACCGGCCGGGGGCGCGATGTCGGCGGCGGTGACGAGACCCGGGCCCTGCTTGCGCAGGTACATCACGACCGGCTCGTCGTGCTCCGAGGAGACGACCAGCTGCTTGATGTTGAGGATGAGGTCGGTCACATCCTCCTTGACGCCCGGCACGGTGGTGAACTCGTGCAGAACGCCGTCGATCCGGATGCTGGTGACAGCGGCGCCCGGGATCGAGGACAGGAGGGTGCGGCGCAGGGAGTTGCCGAGGGTGTAGCCGAAGCCCGGCTCCAGCGGCTCGATCACGAACCGCGAGCGGTACTCGTCGACGACCTCTTCGGTCAGCGAGGGGCGCTGAGCGATAAGCATGTGTGTTCCTTCAGTCGTGGGCGCCCACTATTTGACGCCCTCGTGGTGATACGTACTGCAAGGGTACGGGCGGCACGCCTCCGAAGAGCCGTACCGCCCGAAAACCTCAGTCCAGCAGCCGTGCGTCAGACGCGGCGGCGCTTGGGCGGACGGCAGCCGTTGTGCGGCGTCGGGGTGACGTCCTGGATCGAGCCGACCTCAAGGCCAGTGGCCTGGAGGGAGCGGATCGCGGTCTCGCGGCCGGAGCCCGGACCCTTGACGAAGACGTCGACCTTGCGCATGCCGTGCTCCTGCGCGCGGCGGGCGGCCGACTCGGCGGCCATCTGCGCGGCGAACGGAGTCGACTTGCGGGAGCCCTTGAAGCCGACGTGGCCGGCGGACGCCCAGGAGATCACGTTGCCCGAGGGGTCCGTGATCGAGACGATCGTGTTGTTGAACGTGCTCTTGATGTGGGCGTGCCCGTGAGCGACGTTCTTCTTTTCCTTGCGGCGCACCTTCTTGGCAGCGCCCTGACGACCCTTGGGGGGCATCTAAATCTCCTACGGGAGGTGGTCGGTCCTACAGCGAAGACCGCTGAGTAAGCGTCCTGCTGAGGACTACTTCTTGCCCGGCTTCTTCTTACCGGCGATCGCGCGACGCGGGCCCTTGCGGGTACGCGCGTTCGTGCTGGTGCGCTGGCCGTGGACCGGAAGGCCACGACGGTGACGCAGACCCTGGTAGCAGCCGATCTCGACCTTGCGGCGGATGTCGGCCTGGATCTCGCGGCGGAGGTCACCCTCGGTGCGGAGGTTGGCGTCCACGTACTCGCGGATCTTGACCAGGTCCTCTTCGGCCAGGTCACGAACGCGGGTGTTCGGGTTCACGCCGGTGGAGTCGAGGATCTCCTTGGACCGGGTGCGCCCGATACCGAAGACGTAGGTGAGTGCGATCTCCACCCGCTTTTCGCGGGGGATGTCAACACCGGAAACGCGTGCCATTCAATGGCTCCTGTGTGTTCGGGGGTCTTCCGCAGAACCACTCCCGACCGCCGACCGTCTCTGCTGAGAGGTGGTACGTCCGGGTCCCCGGCCCCCGCCGGAGGTGTCGTCAACCGTGGAACACGGCCCGACGGGCTCTGCGTATGTACGTTTACGTGCGTCGCGCGAAGAACTGCGTAAATGCAGGTCGGTCGGCGTGCGTCAGCCCTGGCGCTGCTTGTGGCGCAGGTTGTCGCAGATGACCATGACCCGGCCGTGACGGCGGATCACCTTGCACTTGTCGCAGATCTTCTTGACGCTCGGCTTGACCTTCATGGGATTCAGGTTCTCCGGGTCGTGAGATCTACTTGTACCGGTAGACGATCCGGCCACGCGTCAGGTCGTAGGGAGAGAGCTCCACCACGACCCGGTCATCCGGGAGGATACGGATGTAGTGCATCCGCATCTTGCCGCTGATGTGCGCGAGGACCTTGTGACCGTTCTGGAGTTCCACCTTGAACATGGCGTTCGGGAGGGACTCGATCACGGTGCCCTCGATTTCGATGGCACCTTGCTTCTTGGCCACGCTTCGCCTTTCGAATCGGCTACCTTGATCGACTCTCGCGTTCGTGTGCGGACACACGGGTACACCAGAGCCGACGCATCAGTCTACGTCAGGGCACCCGAAAAGACGAATCAGGGAAGTTTGCCCTCAACACTAGATCGTTAAGCGGACAGCCCCGGACGGGTCAGCCCAGCGGGTCCGGCGCCGTCGTCACGCCGTACTCCGCCAGCTTCGCCTTGCCGCAGTCCGGGGAGGTCAGGACGATCGGGCCCGCCTCGGTCAGGGCGACCGAGTGCTCCCAGTGCGAGGACCAGGTGCCGTCGGTCGTGATGACCGTCCAGTCGTCCTCCAGCACCTCGGTGCGGGGCGTGCCCAGCGACACCATCGGCTCGATGGCCAGGCAGAAGCCGGGGATCAGCTTGGGGTTGTGGCGGCCGAGCAGGCGGCGCTTGTCCACGTAGTTCAGGAGGTGCGGGTCCATGTGCATCTCGGAGCCGATGCCGTGGCCGCCGTACTCCTCGATGATCCCGTACTTGCCCTTCGGCGGGCGCGGCTGGCGGCGGATGTAGCTCTCGATCGCCCGGGAGACGTCCACCAGGCGGTTGCCCTTCTTCACCGCCGCGATACCGGCCCACATCGACTCCTCGGTCACCCGGGAGAGCTCGATCAGCTCCGGAGCGTGACCCGAGCCCACGAAGGCCGTGAAGGCCGCGTCGCCGTGCCAGCCGTCGATGATCGCGCCCGCGTCGATGGAGATGACGTCGCCGTCCTTCAGGACCGTCTTCTCGTCCGGGATGCCGTGGACGACGACCTCGTTGACCGAGGTGCAGATGGTCGCGGGGAACCCGCCGTACCCCAGGAAGTTCGACTTGGCGCCGTGCTCGGCGATCACCTTGCGGGCGACCTCGTCCAGGTCCCTCGTCGTGGCGCCGGGCACCGCGGCCTCGCGGGTCGCCGCGTGGATGGCGGCGACGACCAGCCCCGCCTCGCGCATCTTCGCGATCTGCTCGGGGGTCTTGATCTCCACCATGGCGACTGACGCCTTTCTGAACGAGTGCGGGGGAAGGAGGAACGGATACGGGGGTACGTCCACGATACGGCCACCCGGGCCCGGACACGGCAGCGGCCGCGGCGCCCGGAGGGGCACCGCGGCCGTTCAACTGCGTACCGGAAGTACCGGAAATCAGGCCGTGTTCTCGGCCTTCAGGGCGTGCATTGCGCGCTCCGTGACGTCGTCGACCTTGCCGAGCGCCGAGATCGTGACGACCAGGCCCTGGGCCCGGTAGAAGTCGATGATCGGCTCGGTCTCGCTGTGGTAGACCTCAAGGCGCTTGCGGACCGTGTCCTCGGTGTCGTCGCCGCGCTGGTACAGCTCGCCGCCGCAGGTGTCGCAGACACCCTCGGTCTTCGGCGCGTTGTAGGTGACGTGGAAGACGTGGGCGGAGTCGGTGCGGCAGATGCGCCGGCCGGCGATCCGCTTCACGACCTCGTCCTCGGGTACTTCGAGGTCCAGGACGGCGTCGAGCCCCAGACCGTCCGCCTTCAGCGCCTCGTCGAGCGCCTCGGCCTGCACCACGTTGCGCGGGAACCCGTCGAGCAGGAAGCCGTTCTCGGCGTCCGCCTGGGCCATGCGGTCCTTGGCCATCCCGATGGTGACCTCGTCCGGCACCAGGTTGCCGGCGTCCATGTACGACTTGGCCTGCTTGCCCAAGTCCGTGCCCTGGCTGATGTTGGCACGGAAGAGGTCGCCCGTGGAGATGTGCGGGATCCCGAGGTTCTTGGCGAGGAACGCGGCCTGCGTTCCCTTGCCGGCACCGGGCGGCCCGACGAGGACGATTCGCATCAGCGGAGGAACCCTTCGTAATTGCGCTGCTGGAGCTGGCTCTCGATCTGCTTCACGGTCTCCAGACCCACACCCACGATGATGAGGATGCTTGTCCCGCCCAGCGGGAAGCTCTGGTTGGCCCCGAAGATCACCAACGCCATCGTCGGTACGAGCGCGATCAGTCCCAGATACAGCGACCCCGGCCAGGTGATCCGGTTGAGCACGTAGCTCAGGTACTCAGCAGTAGGTCGACCAGCCCGGATGCCCGGGATGAAGCCACCATACTTCTTCATGTTGTCAGCGACTTCCTCGGGGTTGAACGAGATCGCCACATAGAAGAAGGCGAAGAACACGATCAGGAGGAAGTACGTGATGATGTAGTACGGGTGGTCGCCCTTGACGAAGTTGTCCTTGACCCAGGTCGCCCAGCCCGCGGTCGAGTTGGAGAACTGCACGACCAGCGCCGGGATGTAGAGCAGCGACGACGCGAAGATGACGGGAATCACACCCGCCTGATTGACCTTCAGCGGGATGTAGGTCGATGTACCGCCGTAGGAACGGCGGCCGATCATGCGCTTCGCGTACTGCACCGGGATGCGGCGCTGGGCCTGCTCCACGAAGACCACCAGGGCGACCATGACGAGGCCGACCAGGATGACGGTGCTGAACTCGATCCAGCCCTGCGCCAGGTGGCCCTGCTTCTTGATGGCCCACAGCGAGGTCGGGAAGCTGGAGGCGATCGAGATGAACATCAGGATCGACATGCCGTTACCGATGCCGCGGTCGGTGATGAGCTCACCGAGCCACATGACGGCGGCGGTGCCGGCGGTCATGGTGACCACCATCGTGATGGTGGTGAAGATCGAGTGGTTCGGCACGATCTCGGTGGCGACCTGGCAGCCGCTGAACAGCGCGCCGTTGCGGGCGGTGGCCACCAGGCCGGTGCCCTGCAGGATCGCCAGCGCCACGGTCAGATAACGCGTGTACTGCGTGATCTTGGCCGTGCCGGCCTGGCCCTCCTTCTTGAGGGCCTCCAGGCGCGGGATCACCACGGTCAGCAGCTGCAGAATGATGCTCGCCGTGATGTACGGCATGATGCCCAGCGCAAAGATCGTGATCTGCAGCAGCGCGCCGCCGCTGAACATGTTCACCAGGCCGAAAAGGCTGTTGCCCTGCTGGGCCTGGTCCACACAGATCTGCACGTTCTTGTAGCTCACACCGGGGATCGGGACGTGCGTCCCCATCCGGTAGAGCACGATGATGCCGAGCGTGAAGAGCAGCTTCTTGCGCAGGTCAGGCGTCTTGAACGCCTGGGCGAACGCGGTGAGCACGGTGCCTCCTGCGACCCCCGCGCTAGGTGCGTCAGAGGTGACGGTCTTGAGGATCGACGGATACGGATGAGTCAGCGGAACCGCACGGCATACCGCACGGAAACTTAGACAGTGCACGCCACCTTACCGGCGACCCTGCCCCCCTAGGAACGACCAACCGGGGATGCCCCATTTGAGAGGGCATCCCCGGTCGGATGTTCAGGCCAACGAGCTGTCTCAGACGAGCTCGGTGACGGTGCCGCCAGCGGCGGCAATCTTCTCCTTGGCGGAGCCGGAGACGGCGTCGACCGTCACCTGCAGCGCCACGGAGATCTCGCCCTGGCCCAGGACCTTGACGAGGCTGTTCTTGCGCACGGCACCCTTGGCGACCAGGTCGGCAACGGTGACTTCGCCACCCTCGGGGTAGAGGGCGCCGAGCTTGTCCAGGTTCACGACCTGGAACTCGGTGCGGAACGGGTTCTTGAAGCCCTTCAGCTTCGGAAGACGCATGTGGAGGGGCATCTGGCCACCCTCGAAGCGCTCCGGAACCTGGTAACGGGCCTTCGTACCCTTGGTACCACGGCCGGCCGTCTTACCCTTCGACGCCTCACCACGACCCACACGGGTCTTGGCGGTCTTGGCGCCCGGGGCGGGACGGAGGTCGTGGGCCTTGAGCGGCTTGTTCTCCGCCATGTCAGTCGACCTCCTCAACCGTCACGAGGTGGCGGACGGTGTGCACCATTCCGCGGAACTCGGGGCGGTCCTCCTTGACAACCGTGTCGTTCAGGCGCTTGAGCCCGAGCGAACGCAGGGTGTCGCGGTGGTTCTGCTTGCTACCGATGTACGACTTCGTCTGCGTGATCTTGAGGCGGGCCATTACGCACCCGCCCCGGCACGTGCACGAAGCAGAGCCGCGGGGGCGACGTCCTCAAGGGGCAGACCGCGGCGGGCCGCGATCTCCTCGGGACGCTGCAGGCCCTTGAGGGCCGCCACGGTCGCGTGCACGATGTTGATCGCGTTGTCGGAGCCGAGCGACTTCGACAGGATGTCGTGAACGCCGGCGCACTCCAGGACGGCGCGCACCGGGCCACCGGCGATAACACCGGTACCGGGGGAAGCAGGCTTCAGCAGGACGACGCCCGCGGCCTTCTCACCCTGGATCGGGTGCGGGATGGTGCCCTGGATGCGGGGAACCTTGAAGAAGTTCTTCTTGGCTTCCTCGACACCCTTGGCGATGGCCGCGGGAACTTCCTTGGCCTTGCCGTAACCGACACCTACAGTGCCGTCACCGTCGCCCACCACGACCAGCGCGGTGAAGCTGAAGCGGCGACCACCCTTGACAACCTTGGCAACGCGGTTGATCGCGACAACGCGCTCAACGTAGGCGGTCTTCTCGGCAGCAGCGCCACCGTCGCGACCCTTCCGGTCCCGCCGCTCGCCGCCACCGGCACCGCTTCCGCGGCGCTGGGGTCCAGCCATTGGATTTACCTCTCTCTGTTACGTCCGTTAGTCCCGGAACCGGGGCTTAGAACTTCAGCCCGGCTTCGCGGGCGGCGTCAGCCAGAGCGGCAATGCGCCCGGCGTACCTGTTGCCACCACGGTCGAACACGACGGCCTCGACACCGGCGGCCTTGGCGCGCTCGGCGACCAGGGCGCCGACCGACTTGGCCTGCGCGGACTTGTCGCCCTCGCCACCACGGATCGAAGCGTCCAGGTTCGACGCCGACGCCAGGGTGTGACCCTTGATGTCGTCGATGACCTGAGCGGTGATACCGCGGTTGGAACGCGTCACGACGAGGCGCGGACGCTCCGCCGTACCCGACACGTGCTTGCGGATGCGGACGTGTCGGCGAGCCTTGGCCGCACGCTTGTAAGCGTCGCCCTTGGCGATCTTCACACCGTATGCCATGGCTTACTTACCAGCCTTTCCGACCTTGCGGCGGATGACCTCGCCGGCGTACTTGACGCCCTTGGCCTTGTACGGGTCGGGCTTCCGCAGCTTGCGGATGTTCGCCGCGACCTCGCCGACCTTCTGCTTGTCGATGCCCTCGACCGAGAACTTCGTGGGCGACTCGACCTTGAAGGTGATGCCTTCGGGAGCCTCGATGGTGATCGGGTGGCTGTATCCGAGCGCGAACTCCAGGTTGGAGCCCTTCGCCTGGACGCGGTAACCGACACCGCTGATCTCGAGCGCCTTGATGTATCCCTGGGTCACGCCGGTGATCATGTTCGCCACCAGCGTGCGGGACAGGCCGTGCAGGGCCTTGTTCTGACGCTCGTCGTTGGGACGGGTGACGTTGAGAACGCCGTCCTCGCCCTTAACAATCTCGATCGGCGCGGCAACGGTGTGCGTGAGGGTGCCCTTGGGGCCCTTCACGTTGACCGTACGGCCGTCGATGGTGACGTCCACACCAGCGGGAACCTGGATGGGGAGCTTGCCGATTCGCGACATTAGCTTTTCCTCCGTTCCCGACTACCAGACGTAGGCGAGGACTTCCCCACCCACGCCCTTCTTGCCTGCCTGCTGACCGGTCAGGAGACCGTGGGACGTGGAGATGATCGCCACGCCCAGGCCGCCGAGGACCTTCGGCAGGTTGGTGGACTTCGCGTACACACGCAGACCCGGCTTCGAGATCCGCTTGATGCCAGCGATCGAGCGCTCACGGTTCGGGCCGAACTTCAGCTCAAGGACGAGGTTCTTGCCGACCTCGGCGTCCTCGACCTTCCAGCCGGTGATGAAGCCCTCCTGCTGGAGGATCTCCGCGATGTGCGACTTGATCTTGCTGTGCGGCATCACGACGGAGTCGTGGTACGCCGAGTTCGCGTTACGCAGACGCGTGAGCATGTCTGCGATGGGGTCAGTCATGGTCATGAATTGGCCTTCGGCCTCTCTCGCCGGGGTTTCCTGTATGCGCCATCCCTCTCCCCACTCATGGGCGGGACGGGTGCGGCACGGGGACCTACGGCGTAGTAAGTCGTCTGGGCGGCGGACGCCCAACCCTCCTAGCCTAAGCCATGGAGAGAGGGGCCTCCGCCCACCCTTTACTTACCGAGAGACTCCGGAAAAACCCGAAATTACGGGGTTTACCAGGAGCTCTTGGTCACGCCCGGCAGCTCGCCACGGTGAGCCATCTCACGGAGGCACACGCGGCACAGGCCGAACTTGCGGTACACGGAGTGCGGCCGGCCACAGCGCTGGCAGCGGTTGTACGCACGCACAGCGAACTTGGGCTTACGGGCAGCCTTCGCGATAAGAGCCTTCTTCGCCATCTCGCTTACGCCTCCTTGAACGGGAAGCCGAGGTGACGAAGGAGCGCGCGGCCCTCAGCGTCGTTGGTCGCCGTGGTGACCACGGTGATGTCCATACCCCGGGTACGGTCGATCTTGTCCTGGTCGATCTCGTGGAACATGACCTGCTCCGTGAGACCGAAGGTGTAGTTGCCACGGCCGTCGAACTGCTTCGGCGACAGACCACGGAAGTCACGGATACGCGGCAGCGCGAGCGACAGCGTACGGTCCAGGAACTCCCACATGCGGTCACCACGGAGGGTGACGTGGCAGCCGATCGGCTGACCCTCACGCAGCTTGAACTGCGCGATGGACTTCCGGGCCTTCGTCACGGCCGGCTTCTGGCCGGTGATCGTGGTCAGGTCGCGGATGGCGCCGTCGATCAGCTTGGAGTCGCGGGCGGCGTCGCCCACACCCATGTTGACGACGACCTTGACGAGGCCGGGGATCTGCATGACGTTCTCGTACGAGAACTCCTCACGCAGCTTGCCCGCGATCTCCTCGCGGTACTTCGTCTTGAGACGCGGAGTGGTGGTGGTAGCCATCAGATGTCCTCACCCGTCCGCTTGGCAACGCGAACCTTGTTGCCCTCGTCGTCGAAGCGGTAACCGACACGCGTGACGACCTTGTTGCCGTCCTTCTCCACGACGAGCTGAACATTGCTCACGTGGATCGGGGCCTCGGTCGTCACGATGCCGCCGGTCTGCGAACCGCGAGCGGTCTGGCCGGCCTTCGTGTGCTTCTTGACCCGGTTGACACCCTCGACCAGGACGCGGTCCTCGCGGGGGAAGGCCGCGATGACCTTGCCCTGCTTGCCCTTGTCCTTACCGGTGATGACCTGAACCAGGTCGCCCTTCTTGATCTTCATGCTTACAGCACCTCCGGCGCGAGCGAGATGATCTTCATGAACTTCTTCTCGCGCAGCTCCCGGCCCACCGGGCCGAAGATGCGGGTGCCGCGGGGGTCGCCATCGTTCTTGAGGATGACGGCCGCGTTCTCGTCGAAGCGGATGTACGAGCCGTCCTGACGACGACGCTCCTTGACGGTGCGCACGACGACAGCCTTGACGACGTCGCCCTTCTTCACGTTGCCACCGGGGATCGCGTCCTTGACGGTGGCGACAATGACGTCACCGATGCCCGCGTAGCGGCGACCGGAGCCACCGAGAACACGGATGCAAAGGATCTCCTTGGCACCAGTGTTGTCGGCGACACGCAGTCGCGACTCCTGCTGGATCACGTCTATCTCCTGATCGTCTGCCGGTTCCCGGCCGGGGCTTGATCTCTCAAGCCCCGGCCGAGCCTGGCGGAACTCATCCTGAGCAAAAGCTCAGGAAATTACTTGGCCTTCTCGAGGATCTCGACGATGCGCCAGCGCTTCGTCGCCGACAGCGGACGCGTCTCCATGATGAGGACGCGGTCGCCGATACCGGCAGCGTTCTGCTCGTCGTGCGCCTTGAGCTTGTTCGTACGGCGGATGACCTTGCCGTACAGCGCGTGCTTCACACGGTCCTCGACAGCGACGACGACGGTCTTGTCCATCTTGTCGCTGACGACGAGACCCTCACGGGTCTTGCGGAAACCGCGCTGCTCAGTCGTCTCAGTCACATTCTTCTCGCTCATCAGGCGCTCTCCACCGTCTCGATGCCCAGCTCGCGCTCGCGCATCAGGGTGTAGATCCGGGCGATGTCCTTACGGACGGACTTGAGCCGACCGTGGTTCTCGAGCTGGCCGGTCGCCGCCTGGAAGCGGAGGTTGAACAGCTCTTCCTTGGCCTCGCTGAGCTTGGCAACAAGCTCCTCGTTGCCCAGCTCGCGCAGCTCGGACGCCTTGGTTCCGGCCGACATCACGCCTCACCTGCCTCGCGCCGAACGATGCGGCACTTCATCGGGAGCTTGTGAGCAGCGCGGGTGAGCGCCTCACGAGCAATCTTCTCGTTCGGGTAGGACAGCTCGAACATCACCCGACCCGGGTGAACGTTCGCGACCCACCACTCCGGAGAACCCTTACCGGAACCCATGCGGGTCTCGGCAGGCTTCTTCGTCAGGGGGCGGTCCGGGTAGATGTTGATCCAGACCTTGCCGCCACGCTTGATGTGGCGGGTCATCGCGATACGAGCCGCCTCGATCTGGCGGTTGGTCACGTACGCCGGCGTGAGGGCCTGGATGCCGTACTCGCCGAACGCAACCGTCGTACCACCCTTGGCCATACCGCGGCGCTTGGGGTGGTGCTGCTTGCGGTGCTTGACCCTACGGGGGATCAGCATTTCGGTCAGGCCTCCGTTCCGGTGCTCTCAGCCGGAGCGGCAGCGGCGGGAGCCTCGGCCTTGGGGGCCTCGGCAGCCGGCGCAGCCTGCTGCGGCTTGCGGCCGCGACCGCCACGCTCGCCGCCACGGCCACCGCGGCCACCGGCCGGACGGTCGTTGGCGCCACCACGGGCCGGGCGGTTACCCGCACGGGCCGCTGCGTTCTCGGCGCGGACCTCGGCGATGTTCTTGACATCGCCCTTGTAGATCCAGACCTTCACGCCGATGCGGCCGAAGGTCGTCTTGGCCTCGAAGAAGCCGTAGTCCACGTTCGCGCGGAGCGTGTGCAGGGGCACACGGCCCTCGCGGTAGAACTCCGAGCGGGACATCTCGGCGCCGCCGAGGCGGCCACCGCACTGGATCTTGATGCCCTTGGCGCCGGCCTTCATCGTGCCCTGCATGCTCTTACGCATGGCGCGACGGAAGGAGACGCGGGAGGAGAGCTGCTCGGCAACGGCCTGCGCGACCAGCTGAGCGTCCATCTCGGGGTTCTTGACCTCAAGAATGTTCAGCTGGACCTGCTTGCCCGTGAGCTTTTCGAGGTCGCCGCGGATGCGGTCGGCCTCGGCGCCACGGCGGCCGATGACGATGCCCGGACGCGCGGTGTGGATGTCCACCCGCACGCGGTCACGGGTGCGCTCGATCTCAACCTTCGAGATGCCGGCGCGCTCCATGCCGGACGTCATCATCCTGCGGATGGCGACGTCTTCCTTGACGTAGTCCTTGTACAGCTTGTCGGCGTACCAACGGGACTTGAAGTCCGTGGTAATGCCGAGCCGGAACCCGTGCGGGTTTACCTTCTGGCCCATTACCGGGTTCCTTCCTTGCTGCTGACGACCACGGTGATGTGGCTGGTCCGCTTACGGATCCGGTAGGCACGGCCCTGAGCACGCGGACGGAACCGCTTCAGGGTCGGGCCCTCGTCCACGTACGCCTCGCTGATGACCAGCGAAGAGGCGTCGGTGTGGTCGTAGTTGTGTGCAGCGTTGGCAATGGCGCTGTCCAGCACCTTGCCAACCGGCACGCTCGCGGCCTGCGGGGCGAAGCGCAGGACCGCCTGAGCCTCCGTGGCATCCATGCCACGGATGAGGTCCACCACGCGGCGGGCCTTCATGGGCGTGACGCGGATGTACCGCGCCTGGGCCCTGGCTTCCATGGTTGTCCCTTCGGTGTAAGTCATAGTCAGTCACCCCGCGTTAGCGGCGCTTCGACTTCCGGTCGTCCTTGACGTGGCCGCGGAAGGTGCGAGTCGGCGAGAACTCGCCGAGCTTGTGGCCGACCATCGACTCGGTGACGAACACCGGGACGTGGATCTTGCCGTTGTGCACCGCGATGGTGTGACCCAGCATGCTGGGAATGATCATCGAGCGACGGGACCAGGTCTTGATGACGTTCTTGGTGCCTGCCTCGTTCTGTACGTCCACCTTCTTGATGAGGTGTCCGTCGACGAAGGGCCCCTTCTTGAGACTGCGCGGCATCTAAACCCGCTCCTAGCGCTTCTTGTTCGTCTTGCGGCGGCGGACGATGTACTTGCTCGATGCCTTCTTCGGCGAGCGAGTACGACCCTCCTTCTGACCCCACGGCGAGACCGGGTGGCGACCACCGGAAGTCTTGCCTTCACCACCACCGTGCGGGTGGTCAACCGGGTTCATCGCGACACCGCGGACGGTCGGGCGAACGCCCTTCCAGCGCATACGGCCGGCCTTGCCCCAGTTGATGTTCGACTGCTCGGCGTTGCCGACCTCGCCGATGGTGGCGCGGCAGCGGGCGTCGACCAGGCGAATCTCGCCGGACGGCATACGAAGGTGGGCCATCGTGCCCTCCTTCGCCAGCAGCTGCACGGAGGCACCCGCGGAACGGGCGAACTTCGCGCCGCCGCCGGGCCGCAGCTCGATGGCGTGGATGGTCGTACCGACCGGGATGTTGCGCAGCGCCAGGTTGTTACCGGGCTTGATGTCGGCGGACGGACCGTTCTCGATACGGTCGCCCTGGCTCAGGCCACGGGGGGCGATGATGTAGCGCTTCTCGCCGTCCGCGTAGTGCAGGAGCGCGATGCGCGCGGTGCGGTTGGGGTCGTACTCGATGTGAGCGACCTTCGCCGGCACGCCGTCCTTGTCGTGACGACGGAAGTCGATCACTCGGTAGGCGCGCTTGTGGCCACCGCCCTGGTGGCGGACGGTCACACGACCGGTGTTGTTACGGCCGCCCTTGCTGTGCAGGGGGCGGACCAGCGACTTCTCCGGCGTGGACCGCGTGATCTCGACAAAGTCGGCGACGCTGGAGCCACGACGGCCCGGAGTCGTCGGCTTGTACTTGCGGATACCCATTTCTCAGTCCTCGTCCGATATTCGGACCAGGGCGCTCCGTTAGGAGGCCTGGCCGAAGATGTCGATACGGTCGCCCTCAGCAAGGGTCACGATGGCGCGCTTGGTGTCGGCACGCTTGCCGAAACCGGTCTTCGTGCGCTTGCGCTTGCCCTGGCGGTTGATCGTGTTGACCCCGATGACCTTGACCGAGAAGACCGCTTCCACGGCCTGCTTGATCTGGGTCTTGTTGGAGCCCGGCTTCACGATGAACGTGTACTTGTTCTCGTCCAGCAGCGCGTAGCTCTTCTCCGAGACGACCGGCTTGATCAGCAGGTCGCGCGGGTCCGAGAAGGTCTTGCTGGTAACGGTCGCCTCAGACATCAGGCGTCGCTCCCTTCGGTCTCAGCGGTCTGGGGGCCAGACACGAAGGACTCGAAAGCGGCCTGAGTGAAGACCACGTCGTCAGAGACGATCACGTCGTACGTGTTCAGCTGGCCCGGCTCCAGGATGTGAACCTGGGGCAGGTTGCGAGCGGACAGCCACGCGGCCTCGTCGGCGCGGTCGACGACCAGGAGCAGGTTCTTGCGCTCCGAGATCTTGCCGAACAGCGTCTTGGCGGCCTTGGTGGAAACCGCACCCTCGACCACGCCGGTGACGACGTGGATGCGGGAGTGGCGCGCCCGGTCGGAGAGGGCACCGCGCAGGGCGGCGGCCTTCATCTTCTTGGGGGTGCGCTGCGAGTAGTCACGCGGCTGCGGGCCGTGGACGACGCCACCGCCGGCGAACTGCGGCGCACGGGTCGAACCCTGACGGGCGCGGCCGGTGCCCTTCTGGCGGTAAGGCTTCTTGCCACCACCACGGACTTCGCCGCGGGTCTTGGTCTTGTGCGTGCCCTGGCGGGCAGCCGCGAGCTGAGCGACGACGACCTGGTGGATCAGCGGAACGCTGGTCTTCGCGTCGAAGATCTCCGCGGGGAGCTCGACGGTCCCGGCCTTGTCGCCAGCCGGCGAAAGGATGTCAATGGTGCTCATCGGTTCCTCAAACCCCCTTGGCCGCAGTACGGACCAGGACGAGGCCACCGTTGGGGCCGGGGACGGCGCCCTTGATGAGCAGCAGACCCTTCTCGGCGTCAACGGCGTGGACGGTCAGGTTCTGGGTGGTCACACGCTCGTTGCCCATGCGACCCGCCATGCGGAGGCCCTTGAACACACGGCCAGGGGTGGCGCAGCCACCGATGGAACCGGGCGAGCGGTGCTTGCGCTGGGTACCGTGACCGGCGCCCAGGCCCTTGAAGTTGTGACGCTTCATGACACCGGCGAAGCCCTTGCCCTTGCTCTTGCCCGTGACGTCAACCTTGACGCCGGACTCGAACACCTCGGCAGTGATCTCCTGGCCCAGCGTGTACTCGCTGGCGTCAGGGGTGCGGAGCTCCACCAGGTGGCGGCGCGGGGTCACGTCGGCCTTGGCGAAGTGGCCCTTGAGGGGCTTGTTCACCTTGCGCGGGTCGATCTCGCCGAAGGCGATCTGGACCGACTCGTAGCCGTCGACGTCGTTCGTGCGAACCTGCGTCACGACGCACGGCCCGGCCTTGACGACGGTGACCGGAACAACGCGGTTGTTCTCGTCCCACACCTGCGTCATGCCGAGCTTCTCGCCCAGGACGCCCTTGATGTTCTTGCTCATCTCGGCCCGTCCCTTCAGAGCTTGATCTCGATGTCGACACCGGCCGGAAGGTCGAGACGCATCAGCGAGTCAACCGTCTTCGGCGTGGGGTCGAGGATGTCGATGAGGCGCTTGTGGGTGCGCATCTCGAAGTGCTCGCGAGAGTCCTTGTACTTGTGCGGCGACTTGATGACGCAGTACACGTTCTTCTCAGTGGGCAGCGGCACCGGGCCCGCGACCGACGCACCAGTGCGGGTCACCGTCTCGACGATCTTCTTCGCCGAGGAGTCGATGACCTCGTGGTCGTAGGCCTTGAGCCGGATGCGGATCTTCTGTCCCGCCATGGCTACCTAGTAGTCCTTTGTCTCGTAACGCTCTGGAACCCGGGGGTTCTACCGACTCTGTCTCCGACCCACGCGGTCGGGCGTGTCGCACTCCCTCTACGCAGAAATCCCATAAGGATTTCCCAACCAAGGGGATGCGGGCCGTGGGACCGCGCTGTGCTCAATGAAGAGCGTGCTCAGTGAAGAGCAGTCGGGGGCAGAACACCCACCGGACGCCTGGTCGGAGCCCCGCTGACACTTCCCGAAAGATTCCCGTACGTCCGCCCCAGCGCTGCCGCAGGCGACAGATGGGGCGACGAGTACTGTGGGACTCGCTTCCGGTCCTCCCGGCGGGAGGCGCGCAGCATCGGCACTCAACCGAGCAACCCCGACAGTCTGCCATACGGGGCGGTGGCCTGGCCAATCGAGCCGAGGATCGTACCCCACGTCACAGGAGGCTACGCACTGGCGGGGGGACGGGGTGCGCCCGAGTGGTGGCGGGGACCGCCCCAGCTACCCCGCCGCAGCGCGCACGTCCTCCGACGGGATCCGCACCGAGACCCGGCTCCCCGGGTTGAGCTTCAGCGCCACGTCCGCGGGGAGCGCGTCGAGCAGGGCGCGGCACGGCACGGCACGGAGGCCCGGCGCGGTAGCGGGCGCGTGCCGCGCGTCCGTGAGGACAGGAACGAAGCGGCCCTCGTCGTCGGCGTACAGAGTGATCCCCGGCTCGGCCCCGGGACCATCGGACATCAGGTACACCGTGGCCCCGGCGAGCAGGCGCACCACGTCACCGTCCGACCCGTGTCCCGTAGCCGCCAGCTGCATCGCCGCCTCGACGGCGTCGGTGGGCACGGGCAGGCCGAGGCTCGCCGGGGACGGCCGGTAGTTCGGATTGTGCTGGAACGGCCCCGGCCGCCCGTCCGCGTCCACCGGCCAGGCCCCGAGGATCGCGTATGGGGGCACCTGGCCCGCCGGGTCGTACGCGGGGTCGATCGAGTAGAGCCAGGTCCCGGGGGCTCGCCGGGCCTGCGCCAGTAGCGCGTCGGTGAGCAGGGGCTCCGACGGCGGTCCGCCACCGGGCGTCACAGTGACGCCTGCCATGCCGTGTGCACGGTCCGCTGCTCCTCGACCGACACCACGGGCGCGCCCCCGGCGTCGTCGAAGAGCTCGACCATGTCATCGGGCCTGGCCCCGTTCACCCACAGCCGCCGCCCGGCGGCCGCGAGCTGCGGCCGCACCTCCGCCGGCGCCGCGAAGAGATCCTCCTCAGCGGCCTGCAAGCCCCCCGCGACGGCGTCGTCACGGTGCTCCATCAGCATCTCGGTCACAAGGTCCATCCTGGTGGTAGCACGTCTTTCGGAAGCGGCGGGGGTACCGCCGGAGCGGGTGGTTCGTAATGGGGATTCGGTAGGTATTCCCCCCAGCTTCGATCAGGCGTTAGTTTCCAGACCCCCTTGATGTGATCGGCGCGGACGCCCCCTGGAAAAGCGACCTCCCGCTCTGCGGAGAACGTGTTGTCGGGGATCGTTTTGTTCACATCGATTCCGCCCGGGGCATCGATTTCGTACCTGTACAGCGCCCCGCCCAATTCGGGATCGCGGCTCGTGCCGACGTAGGCCGAGCCCACGTTGTCGCGGACGTAGCCCTCCAGATCGGTGTTCGAGGGATTCCGCGGCATGAACCCCTCGTCGAAGATGCTCTCGGGAGGGCGGGTGTCGAAGCGCCACACGGGTTCCCGCGTGGCGCGCCATACGACGTGATCCGGGAGCTTCGCGACGTCCACCGTCCGGTCCGCGGCGGCCGCCAATGGATCGTGGGGTTCCGCGGGAGGTCCGGAGACCTCCTCTGCGGCAGACCACTCCGGCGCCTCCCGAGCCTCTGCTCGGACTTCCGCGCGGACTTCTGCGCGCACGGCAGCAGAGCCCAGCGCGACCCCCTCTTCCAGCCCCTCCTTCGCGCCGGCCTTCAAGGTGGCCCGTGCCCCGGCGGCAGCGAGGGCCTCGGGTTGGACGAAGTTGGGGGCCATCCGACCGGTGAAGTCGGCGGGATCCTGCTGGAATTCCTGCCGCATGTCGGAAGCCGCCCGGTCCGGATGGACAGCCGTGGAGGCCAGACCGGCCAGCGTCATGGTGGAGTGACGGTAGTAGTCGGCCGGATGCGTGACGTTGTACGGATCCAGCGGATTGACACCCCGTACGAAATTGATCAGGTCCGCAGTGCCCTTGGCGAGACCGCCCCCCAGGTGGGCAACCTCGACACTCGTGCCGAGATTCTGGTCCACCACATCGGCCACGGCCCGCTGCATCGGTGGGGGCTTCTGCGGAGCATGCGCCATCGCCGCCATCACCGCGGTCTTCGCGAGATCCGCCGCCTCGTCGCGCTGGCGCCTGGCTTCTTCGAGGATCTCGTGTGCCCGGTCGCGCTGGGCCTTACCCGGGTCATTGAAGGGGGCTGGCGGCGAACCCAGCTTCGCTCCGGCCTTCACCAGAGCTTTGTAGGCACCGATCTTCTCGTTGAACTCGTCGCGCGCCGTCTCGGAGGAGTGCTTGCCCTGCTTGTAGAGCTCGATGGCTTCCTGGGCCTTGCCCTGCGCCCACGAGACGGTGGAAGCGTACGACTCCAGTGCCTGGGCAGCACCGGCGCAAGCCTCGGCCGCGTACAGCCACTTGACCGGATGCATCGAGAATTCGGTACGGAATGCGTCGGCCGATTCCCCGCGCCAATGCCAGGAATCCAGGCCTTTCATGCCCTGGCCGACTCGCTCGAACGCCGCCTCGAAGGCGTTCAGATGCTTGGCCTTCTCACGGATCGTCGACGCTCTGCCATGGATCAGCTCGTTCGGCTGCTCGGTTTGGCCGAGCTGCTGTTCGTCCACCGCCGCGCCCATTGCGGAGGCGATCCTGTCGCCGGCGTCCTCGATGGCGTCCGCGACCCCGTCGGCCCCCACAGATTCCAGCATGTCGCCGGTCTGGTGCGCGGCCCAGTCGGCGCCTTCGCCGAGCTTCTTCTTGCCCCAGCCGACCCCGTGCTCGATCTTGCCGAGCCCCGAATCGAGGAGGTGCCCGATGCCCGACATCAGCGGCGCTCCCGCTCCCAGTGTGCTCGGTCGAGCACCGCCTGGTCCGGGTCCATGGCCTCCCGGCTCACTTCGTCGACCTGCGCACGCGTCTGCTCGTCGATGACCCCGTAATCGGCGAGATGGTCCATGAGCCCGGCCTGCACGTCGTAGGCAGAGTTGTGGACGGTCCGCTTGACGTCTTCGTGCGCCTGCTTGAACGAGTCGGCGCTGTAGTCCGCGTTGTCGGTCGGGCTCTGCGTCAGGACATCGCCCCAGCCCTTCTTGGCGATCTCCTCCTCGCTCAGGTTGGGGTCACCGTTCACCGAGTTGACCAGCGTCTTCAGGCTGCCGCTGAGGTACTGGTCCTGCTCGTGAAGCATGCCCGCCGAAAGCCCCACGTCTGCCGCGAAGCGATTGCCCTCCTGGACCAGAGCGCGGACGCCCCACTCCCAGCGCTCGCAGAAAGTCTTGAACTCACTCGTCAGCCCCTCGTGCCCCATGTCGAGGCCGGACACCTCAAGCGCCGTGAACCCCCGGCCCACGGACCCCTGCCCGACCATGCCGATGTCCTTCAACTCACCCAGGCAGTCGTTGATCCCCGCCGTGATCGACGCGAGTGCCTGCCTCGGTGCGGAGAGGTCGGGATCGCCCCCGGGATTCGGATTCGGGATGCCCCTGTCGCTCACACCGCTCCCCCGTAACGCATCGCCCGTCCCTGTCCGTCCAGTACCGCCACGCGCTCCGGCACGATCCCCGCGACCGGCGGGAAGAGCGTGCCGTCCTCACTCCCCGCGTCCAGGGCCACCCCGGTGGCCACGCCCAGCGCGGGCACCACCACGTCCAGCAGCCGCGCGCCGGGCATCCGGCGGTACGTCCACTCAACCTCGGCCTCGCGCCGCGCGTGCCCGAACCGAGCCAGCGCCGCCTCGTCCGAGAACGCGCAGATCCACCGGACCCCGCCCCAGTACGCCGACCACGGCGCGTGTCCGTCTACCAGCGGAACCAACACCGCCGCGCCCCGGAACTCGGCAAGTCGTGCGCTGAATTCGCGGTGGCCAACTCCTACGGCGGGCATCGCGCCGGACCGAGGTCCAGGTGAGGCAGCCACCAGATCCACCAGTCGCTGGCGCCGCTCTGGGCAGCCGGACATTCCCATGCGGCATACATTCACATGGAGATATTTCGTTGTGCAACGCGCGCACCGAGCAGGATGACCGAAAGGTGTCAAAGGGGAGCGGTCTCGGCCACCCCGGCAACCGCGACCCGGCGGGCCGCAACCCGGTGCCGCGCGACATCAAAAGCTTTCAATCCCGGAGGGAAATCACCCTTCCCAACCCCTCCAGCCTCCCATCACCCACACGGGTGATCTGTGCCAACTGGGCTGGATTTCGGGCCGGTTGAGCGGCATATGCTCACCACGACCGAGCAACAACTCCAGACATGCGTCGGCCCCCGGCCGGGACTAGCGATCCCGATCGAGGGCCTAACCACCAAGGAAGTAGCACCTTCCCGTGGCTACCACCAAGGAAGACAAACCCTTCCCGATGGCTCTTCAGCACCTTAGCGCGCCCTCGCGCGCCACGTCCCCCGTTCCCGGCGGCACCCCTCGTTCAGGTGTCATCCACGTCAACACCCGGCACACCAGCCGCTACACCGTCGTCGGCAACCACCTCGCCCAGCACCGCGGGCTCTCCCTCGTCGCGATCGGCCTCGCCGTCCACATCCAGTCGCTGCCCGCAGGCGCCCGCATCAGCATCAAGACGCTGGCGGACCGCTTCCCGGAGGGCGAGACGCGCATCGCGGCGGCTCTGCGGGAGTTAGAGGCGTACGGGTACCTGGAGCGGACCCGCGAACGGCTGCCCAGCGGGCGGGTCGTGACGCGGACGGTGTCGTACAACCAGCCGGGAGCCCGAGCGGAAGCCGCCACGCCTCCCGCCCCGGAGGTCTCGAAGGCTCCGGCCCGCGCCACCACACCGGCAGACGTACGCCCGACCCCAGCCCCACCGGCCAGCCTGCCCGGCACCCATGCGCCTCAACTCCCGCACCCAGCAGCCGACTTGCTGGCAGACCTCCGCCGCCACGACCCCCGCCTCCTGCTCTCCGAGCGGGACGTCCACCGCCTCGCGCCCGACGTCGCGGCCTGGCTGGAACGCGGGGCCGCGCCCGACGCCGTACGCCGCACCCTCACGGCGAACCTCCCGGAGCCCCTGCGCCACCCGACCGCCCTGCTCGCGCACCGCCTGACCACACTGCTGCCGCCACCCCTCCCCGCACCCCGGGCAATCGCACGTCCGGACCCCCTCCAGACGTGCGAGGACTGCGACCGGGCCTTCCGCGACACCGGCCCCGGCCGCTGCCGCGACTGCCGAACCGCCGCCTTGGAGGCCGCCTAGCATGAACGTGACGACCCTTGCCTCCGGGCACAGACGAGGAGCGCACGCCATGAGCATCGCCGCTGACGACGCACAGCAGGACGCCTCTCCCCTGTACCGGGCCATGCGGGAATTCCTTCAGTCGATGGACGACACCATTCCCGGCAAGTTCGAAATCACCAAGGAAGGGATCGTCCACGACATGATGTCCCCGAGTCGACCTCATGAGCTGACCGCTCTGCACCTGCGGAAACGGCTTGAGAAGGTCATGCCGGAGGAACTGGTGGCCCACACAGGGGCGCCCGATGTGGAGGACGAGCCAGAGAGCATCCTGCGGCTCCCCGACATCATCATGATCGCCCTTGCCGATATGGAAGGCCAGGACTCCTTCGACCCCCGCACCCTCATCGCCGCCATCGAAGTCGTCTCCCGCTCCAACCCGGACAACGACTGGGTGGGCAAGGTCAAGGACTACCCCCTGCTCGGGATCCCGGTCTACGCGATCTTCGACCCGCGCACCGGCACGGGCGCCGTCCTCACCGACATCCACCCCACCCCCGACGGGCCCCGCTACGCCACCCGCAAGGACTTCGTGTACGGCGAGGACGTGACGATCGCCGACTGGACGATCCCGACGGACGGCCTGCCCCGCTACGCGTAGCGACGGGCCGTCCTCACCGCCTGGGCCCCACCAAGCCCCCGCCCGGCAAATAGAAAGCATCCACAAAGAAAACTCCAATCAAACCAATTCCGACCACCCCGTAAATCACCCGCCAATCGAATTCCCCCGAGCAACCAGCACCCCCCTCTCCTCGTCTAGTCCGGCGACCAAGAAAAGCGATCCGAAACAGTGGAATCAGCGGACGGGGACGGGGAACGTACGTGTTCGGAGCAAGCAGGTATCGGCGTCCCAGCAGACGCGCCGTGCTCGGCGCCTCGGCCGCCGTCGGGCTTGCCGCAGCCGTCGGGTCGTGCTCCGTCCCCAGCAGCCAGCGGCACCGCAGCGACAACCCCACCGCCGCCCCGGGCCAGCCCGTGTCCGCCGGGCGGCGGGCCGTGCTGTTGCAGATCGTGGCGCACCCCGATGACGACCTGTACTTCATGAACCCCGACACCCAGCACGCCCTGGACGGCGGCGCCAAGATCGTCAGCGTGTATCTCACCGGTGGGGAGGCCAACGGGGACAACCGGGTCGTCAGCGATCCCTCCGATCGGATCTACAACAAGGCCGCCTACTCCTCCGCCCGGCACCAGGGGCTCCGGCAGGCCTACGCCTCGCTCCTCGGGCTGCCGGTGTTCACCCCCTGGCAGAAGTCCGTCCTCGACCTGCGCGGCGGGCACCGCGCCGAGGTCAACACGCTCGTCCACAACGGGCGCCACGCCGAGCTGGTGTTCCTCAACACCGCCATGCACACCCTGCGCGGCGGGCGCATGGGGCTGCCCAGCCTCTGGGAGGACCGGGCGCTGTCGCTGCCCGTCGTGATCGCCGAGGGGTCGCCCCTGCGTGCGGCCGCCCCGTACACGTACGACGAACTCGTCGAGGTCGTCGCCGGGCTGCTCGACACGTACGCGCCGACCCTCGTCCAGACCCTCGACCCCGACCCCGATCTCCAGCACAGCACCGAGAAGGCCCGCCAGCACGACAGCGAGCAGCCGGGGTACGCCGACCACGCCGACCACACCGCCGCCGCCTCCTTCGCCTGGGCGGGGATGGTTCGGTATGTCGCCCAGGCCACCCGCGACAAGAGGGGCGTGCCCGGGTTCGCCGTCACCTCCTATCGCGCCTACTACAACCGGCACTGGCCCAAGAACCTCCCTCCCGCCGTCCTCGCCGAGAAGGCCTCCCACCTCAAGCCCTACGGCGGCGCCCCCGACTGGCGGTGCGGCAACCCCGGCGGCTGCGGGGACTACAACGTCGGCGGGAAGCGGCCGCTGACCAACTGGAAGGGGTGGGTGCGCTCCACCCACTACCGCTTCCCCGGGCCCCGGCCGGTCGTCGGCAACGAGCCCGACGGGCGGCTCGCCGCGTACGGGGTGCTGGGGCTGCGCGCCGTGCGGTGGCGGGAGACCGCGCCCGGCAGCGGGCGGTTCGGGGCGGCGGACGACCTCGGCGGCGGGCCGCTCGCGCCGGTGCTCGGCGGGGCCGCGCTCAGGGACGGGCGGCAGCTGCTCTTCGGGGTGCGGTTCGCCGCGATAGCCGGGCGCGCCGGCGCCAACACGAGGGAGGTCGTCCTCCTGGAGCAGGGCTCCCCCGGCGGGCCCTTCCGGGCCTGGCGGGGGCTCGGGAACCCGGAGGCCGGTGACGACCGGGGGCGCAGGATCGGCTCGCCCGTCGCCGTCACCGCCCCCGACGGCCGCGTCCATCTGTTCGTACGCAATGCCGACAAGGGGGTCAGTACGCGCGTGCGGGAGGCGGACGGCTCCTGGGGGGCCTGGCGCGCGCTCGGTGGGGAAACCGTGCAGGACGGGCTCGGCGCGACCGTGGACGCCCAGGGCCGCGTGCACGTCTTCGCGCCGGGGTACGACTTCGTCCACCACTGGACGCAGGACGCGCCCGGCGAGCCCCTCGCGTACGTCGCGCGCGGGCCCCGGCTGCCGCTCGCCGTCGACGCCCCCACCGCCGTGGGCCTGCCGGAGGGTGGCGTGCAACTGCTCTACCGGACGCTCACCGATCCGCGGAAGACCAAGGGCAAGGGGCTCGCTCCGGCCGACCCGCGGCTCGTCTCCGTACGCGCCGATGGGACCGGCCGCACTCCCCCGCCCCACGACTTCGCCGGGTACGGGCCCGTCGGCGCGCTCCTGTCGCCCAAGGACGGGCTCGTCGTGCTCGGCAAGGACGTCAAGGGGCGGGTGCAGGCCCTCGTCGGGGGCGAGCGGCACACCCGTACGCAGGGCGTGGTCCCCGTCGACGCCCCGACCCTGCACCTCACCGCGCGCGGGCCGGTCGCCGTCGGGCTCGGTGTGGACGGGGCGCCCTGGGTGTGGGCGCTGGGGTCGGCCGGAGCTCCGCCGGTGCGGGCCGCGGGCTGAGACGCGTACAGAGAAGGCGCGTACAGCAAAGACGCGTACAGCAAGAGGGCCCCGCACCTTTCGGTGCGGGGCCCTCTCTTGGTGCTCAGTTGCGAGCTACCAGGTCAGACAACAAGTGATTACTTGTTGATCTTGACGACCTGGCCGGCGCCCACGGTCCGGCCACCCTCACGGATGGCGAACTTCAGGCCCTCTTCCATCGCGACAGGCTGGATGAGGTTGACGGTCATGGAGGTGTTGTCACCCGGCATGACCATCTCGGTGCCCTCGGGGAGGGTCACAACGCCCGTCACGTCAGTCGTACGGAAGTAGAACTGGGGACGGTAGTTGTTGAAGAACGGCGTGTGACGGCCACCCTCGTCCTTGGACAGGATGTACGCCTGGGCCTCGAACTCGGTGTGCGGCGTGACCGAACCGGGCTTGATGATGACCTGGCCGCGCTCGACGTCCTCGCGCTTGATGCCACGGAGGAGCAGACCGACGTTCTCACCGGCCTGGCCCTCGTCGAGCAGCTTGCGGAACATCTCGATGCCGGTGACCGTGGTGGTGGTCTTCTCGGTCTTGATGCCGATGATGTCGACGGTCTCGTTGACCTTGAGGACACCACGCTCGATACGACCGGTGACGACGGTGCCACGACCGGTGATCGTGAAGACGTCCTCGATCGGCATCAGGAACGGCTTGTCGACGTCACGCTCAGGCTGCGGGATGGACTCGTCGACGGCCTTCATCAGGTCGAGGACGGTCTGGCCCCACTTGGCGTCGCCCTCAAGGGCCTTGAGCGCCGAGACCTGGACGACCGGAAGGTCGTCGCCCGGGAACTCGTACTCGGAGAGGAGCTCACGGACCTCAAGCTCGACGAGCTCCAGGATCTCCTCGTCGTCCACCATGTCGGCCTTGTTCAGGGCGACGACGATGTACGGAACGCCGACCTGGCGGGCCAGGAGCACGTGCTCCTTGGTCTGCGGCATCGGGCCGTCGGTGGCCGCGACCACGAGGATGGCGCCGTCCATCTGCGCCGCACCCGTGATCATGTTCTTGATGTAGTCGGCGTGACCCGGGCAGTCGACGTGCGCGTAGTGACGCGACTCCGTCTGGTACTCGACGTGCGCGATCGAGATCGTGATACCGCGCTGGCGCTCCTCAGGAGCCTTGTCGATCTGGTCGAAGGCCGAGGCCTCGTTCAGGTCCGGGTACGCGTCGTGCAGCACCTTGGTAATGGCGGCCGTGAGGGTCGTCTTACCGTGGTCGATGTGACCGATGGTGCCGATGTTGACGTGCGGCTTAGTCCGCTCGAACTTTGCCTTCGCCACTGAGTCCTCCTGCGGAGTGGTTCTGTACGCCTTGCTTCATCGGCGCCAGGTGATCTTTGCTGGGATGCCGGGCCCGGGGGCATCCGACGCAATACTCCCGTATTGCGCCGAATGCCCCGCCGGACTCCGGTGACAAGCCTAAAGCGATTGAACTCGGAAGAGTTACTCGCCCTTGGCCTTCGCGATGATCTCCTCGGCGACGTTCCGCGGAACCTCGGCGTAGGAGTCGAACTGCATCGAGTAGCTTGCGCGACCCGAGGTCTTGCTGCGGAGGTCTCCGACGTAGCCGAACATCTCCGAGAGGGGCACGAGGCCCTTCACGACGCGAGCGCCGCTGCGCTCCTCCATGGCCTGGATCTGGCCACGGCGGGAGTTGATGTCACCGATGACGTCGCCCATGTAGTCCTCGGGCGTGGTGACCTCGACGGACATCATCGGCTCAAGGAGCACCGGGGAAGCCTTGCGCGCGGCCTCCTTGAAGGCCTGCGAGCCGGCGATCTTGAACGCGAGCTCGGAGGAGTCGACCTCGTGGTAGCCACCGTCGAGAAGGATGACGCGGACGCCAGTCATCTCGTAGCCGGCCAGGATGCCGAACTGCATGGCCTCCTGCGCACCCGCGTCCACCGACGGGATGTACTCCCGGGGGATGCGGCCACCGGTGACCTTGTTCACGAACTCGTACGACGCCTCGCCGCCCTCGATGGGCTCGATCGCGATCTGCACCTTGGCGAACTGACCGGTACCACCGGTCTGCTTCTTGTGGGTGTAGTCGTGACGCTCGACGGCCTTGCGGATCGTCTCGCGGTACGCGACCTGCGGCTTGCCGACGTTCGCCTCGACCTTGAACTCGCGACGCATACGGTCGACGAGGACGTCGAGGTGAAGCTCGCCCATACCACCGATGATGGTCTGGCCGGTCTCCTCGTCCGAGTGCACCTGGAAGGAGGGGTCCTCCTCCGCGAGACGCTGGATGGCTACACCCAGCTTCTCCTGGTCACCCTTGGACTTGGGCTCGATGGCGACCTGAATGACCGGCGCCGGGAAGTCCATGGACTCCAGGATGACCGGGTTCTTCTCGTCGCACAGCGTCTCACCGGTGGTGGTCTGCTTCAGGCCCATGACGGCGACGATGTCGCCGGCGCCCACCGCGTCGATCTCCTCACGCTTGTTCGCGTGCATGCGGTAGATCTTGCCGATGCGCTCCTTCTTGCCCTTGACGGAGTTCAGCACCGAGGTGCCGGCCTCCAGGCGACCGGAGTAGATCCGGATGAAGGTGAGCTTGCCGAGGTGCGGGTCGCTCGCGATCTTGAACGCGAGGGCCGACAGCGGCTCGTCCTCGGACGGCTTGCGCTTGACGACAACCTCGGCGTCCTTGACGTCGTGGCCCTCGATGGCCTCGACGTCCAGGGGCGAAGGCAGGTAGCGCACGACCGCGTCGAGCAGGGGCTGAACGCCCTTGTTCTTGAACGCGGTGCCGCAGAAGACGGGGGTCACCGTGGTGTCCCCGCCCTTGCCGGACGCGATGGTGATACGACGGACCGCGGCGTACAGCTGCTCCTCGGTGGGCTCGACGCCCTCCAGGAACAGCTCCATGATCTGGTCGTCGTTCTCCGCGACGGTCTCGACCAGCTTGCCGCGCCACTCTTCAGCAGCCTCGACGTGCGTGGCCGGGATGTCGACGACGTCGTACATCTCGCCCTTGGTGGCCTCGGCGGACCAGACAAGCGCCTTCATACGAACGAGGTCGACAACGCCCTCGAAGTTCATCTCGGCGCCGATCGGCAGCTGCATCACGATCGGGGTCGCGCCGAGGCGGTCCACGATCATGTCCACGCAGCGGTGGAACTCAGCGCCGGTGCGGTCGAGCTTGTTCACGAAGCAGATGCGCGGCACGCCGTAACGGTCGGCCTGACGCCAGACCGTCTCGGACTGCGGCTCCACACCGGCGACACCGTCGAACACGGTGACGGCACCGTCGAGGACGCGGAGCGAACGCTCCACCTCGACCGTGAAGTCCACGTGACCCGGGGTGTCGATGATGTTGATGGTGTGGTCGACGTCCTCAAGCGGCCAGTGGCAGGTCGTCGCGGCGGACGTGATCGTGATGCCGCGCTCCTGCTCCTGCTCCATCCAGTCCATCGTGGCAGCGCCGTCGTGGACTTCACCGATCTTGTACGAAACACCGGTGTAGAACAGGATCCGCTCGGTGGTGGTCGTCTTGCCCGCGTCGATGTGGGCCATGATCCCAATGTTGCGGACCTTGGCCAGGTCAAGCGAAGTGGTGGCCATAAGGCTCAGTCTTCTCTCGGTCTCGATGTGGGTACGACTACCAGCGGTAGTGCGCGAAGGCCTTGTTGGACTCGGCCATCTTGTGCGTGTCCTCACGCTTCTTGACGGCAGCGCCGAGGCCGTTGGAGGCGTCGAGCAGCTCGTTCATGAGGCGTTCGGTCATGGTCTTCTCGCGGCGGGCGCGGGAGTAACCCACGATCCAGCGCAGCGAGAGGGTGGCGGCGCGGCCGGGCTTGACCTCGATCGGCACCTGGTAGGTCGCGCCACCGACACGGCGGGACTTGACCTCAAGCGACGGCTTGACGTTCTCCAGCGCGCGCTTCAGCGTGATGACCGGGTCAGCGCCGGTCTTCTCGCGGAGGCCTTCCATGGCGCCGTAGACGATGCGCTCGGCGGTGGAGCGCTTGCCGTCCAGCAGGATCTTGTTGATCAGCGAGGTGACAAGAGGAGACTGGTAGACCGGGTCAATGATGACCGGGCGCTTCGGGGCGGGGCCCTTACGAGGCATTCTTACTTCTCCTTCTTGGCGCCGTAGCGGCTGCGGGCCTGCTTGCGGTTCTTGACAGCCTGCGTGTCAAGCGCACCGCGGATGATCTTGTAGCGAACACCCGGCAGGTCCTTCACACGGCCACCACGCACGAGCACGATCGAGTGCTCCTGCAGGTTGTGTCCCTCACCCGGAATGTAGGCCGTGACCTCGATGCCGGAGGTCAGACGCACACGCGCGACCTTCCGCAGCGCCGAGTTCGGCTTCTTCGGGGTGGTCGTGAACACACGCGTGCAGACGCCACGACGCTGGGGCGAAGCCTCAAGCGCGGGCGTCTTCGTCTTCTCGACCTTGTCCTGCCGGCCCTTCCGGACCAGCTGCTGGATCGTAGGCACTACTTCTCCGGTTTCTGTGTGCCGATCGTAAAACTAACCTGGAACGTCACCGACCCACGCGGTCGGGTGTGTCGAATACTGCGAGGTCTCGCCGTGGGCACGGAGAGGGCGCAGATTGCGGTGGCCGTATCTGGCTCGCCCTGCGGACGTAGGCACGCAGGGGAGCCCAGGCACACCCCAGGCACAAGGTCTGAGCGTACCTACCTCATCGACTTGGGTCAAAACAAATACCCACACGCGGGACACCGTGCGGACCCGGTGAGACGCGTCTCACGCGGGCCCCTCCTCCGGAGACTCCGCGGCTCCCCGGCCCCGCTCCCGCCGGGGCGCGGCCAGCCGGGGGATCGTCGGCGCCCTGGAACGAGGGCTCTTGGGCACGAGCCCCGGCGTGCCGGGCGGGGCGTCGGGATCGGCCGCGGCCCCGGGCGCGGCGCCGTCGGCACGGCGCCGCGGCGGGGAGGCGGGCGGCTCGGGGTCTTCCGGGGAGTCGGGTATCTCGCCCGGGTCCGGCGGTGTACGGGACTCCCTGTGCAGCGGGATGACCTCGCCCTGGCCGGGCCGGCGGCCCACCCTCCGTAAGCTCCGCGCCCGGGCGGCCGAGGCGGTCTCGTCCAGGGCGCGCTGGTACTGGGCGGCCGCGTCGCGCCAGCCCGCCGCGTACGCCCGCAGCTCGCGCCGCTCCAGCTCGTCGCGGAGCAGGACGATGAGCTCCTCGGCGGAGTGGCGTTCGAGATGGGCCCCTAAGGAAGCCAGCAGCCCGGACAGGCTGTCCGGGGGCGGCGGCAGGCCCCCGGAGGCCCCAGCGCCCGGCGAGGCGCCTTCCGGGCGGTCGTACGGGGAGGCGGGGCGCGGGTCGCGGCGGTCGTCGGGCGGACGGGACCCGGGATCGCGGCCCGCACGACCGGCTCGGTCGCCGCTGGGCCGGGAGAACCCGTCGCTCTCAGCCATGCACGGCTCTCTCTCGCGTCCCCTCGCCGCCAATCCCGCCCATGGGACGTGGGACAGGCCGTGACAGCTTACTGGGCGGGGCCCAAAAGGGGCGCGGGGCTGTGACATTGTGCGGCCCTGCCGCGATGGGGGTCCCCCTGTTCGGGCGAAGCCGAGAACTTGGGGGACCCATCAGCCGCGCACGGGCCGCGGGCGAAAACCACGCCTCTCCGCGAAGCGGTCAGCGGGACTCCACCGACCCCCTGGACGCCGCGTCCGGCAAGAACTGCCCCGCCACCTTGATGAACATCGCCCGCTGCTCCGGCGGCACGCCGAGCCCCACGGCCGCCTCTTCCAGGGTCAGCGTCCAGGACGGCGCGCCACCCGCGCGGAGCGACGGCAGCGGCAGATCGTCCTCGGTGAGCCGCCCGGAGCGGATCAGCATCTCCCGTACCGGCACCTGGAGCACATGCGCCAGGCGCCGGGTGGTCTCCAGGTCGGGCATGCTCTGGCGCTGCAGCAGACGGGTGACGGCGGCCCGGTGCACCCCGGCCTCGTCGGCGAGGCGCGACCTGCCGCCGCCGCGCGGGCTGTCGATGTCGAAGCCGCGCCGACGGATCAGATCTTCGATCCAGGTCGCGAACCGGTCCAGCTCGCTGGTGGTCATGATGATCGCCTCCTCCGCGGCAAGGACCAGACTATCGCGCTTGCGCGCAAGGAATTAATGGCCCACCCGGCCCCCACTGTAAGGATTTTGTGCCGGGATTACGGGCCTTGTCGCTCTCCTCCGTATTTGCGTGCACGCTCGCACGCCACCAGCGTGCGCCCCCGCAACTTCCCCGGGCACGTGCCCCTCACCCCGGAGTGACCTCGCCCTCTCCCCCGCGCACCGGCATCCGTACCACCCGGGCCCCGCCCTCCGCGCCGCCCCCGGACATGAACGCCATGGCCTCCCGCCACCCGCTGGAGAACCCCCGCGCCTCCCCGTCGACGGCGATCCGCGCCCCCACCTTGGCCACGACCGCCCCGAGCGCCCGGCCGACATCGGCGGTGTACGTACCGGACTCCCCCGCCTCGGCCGCCACCTCCACCGCGGCCACCACCACGTCCACCAGCCGCTCCTGAGCACCCACCACCATCGGCCGCACCGCCTCTCCCGCTGCTCGCATTTCGCATATGCGTTCGACAAGGGCGACCCACGATACGCCGAAGGGCGCCCACCCCGTGTGAAACGGAGTGGGCGCCCTTCAGTGGACGTACGCCTTACTGGTTGTACGGACCGTAGTCGTAGTCCTCCAGCGGAACGGCCTGGCCGGAGCCGGTGCCGAACGGCGAGTAGTCGATGTCGTCGTAGCCGACGGCCGAGTACATCGCGGCCTTGGCCTCCTCGGTCGGCTCGACCCGGATGTTGCGGTAGCGGGACAGACCCGTACCGGCCGGGATGAGCTTACCGATGATGACGTTCTCCTTGAGGCCGATGAGGCTGTCGGACTTGGCGTTGATCGCCGCATCCGTCAGGACTCGGGTCGTCTCCTGGAAGGAGGCGGCCGACAGCCAGGATTCCGTCGCCAGCGAGGCCTTGGTGATACCCATCAGCTGCGGACGGCCGGAGGCGGGGTGACCGCCCTCGGTGACCACACGACGGTTCTCGGTCTCGAACTTGCCACGCTCGACCAGCTCGCCCGGCAGCAGCTCCGCGTCGCCGGACTCGATGATCGTCACGCGGCGCAGCATCTGCCGGATGATGATCTCGATGTGCTTGTCGTGGATCGACACGCCCTGCGAGTTGTAGACCTTCTGGACTTCGCCGACCAGGTGGACCTGGACCGCGCGCTGACCGAGGATCCGGAGCACGTCGTGCGGGTTGGTGGCACCCACGGTGAGCTTCTGGCCCACCCCGACGTGGTCGCCCTCGCCCACCAGCAGACGGGCACGCTTCGAGATCGGGAACGCCGTCTCGTCGCTGCCGTCGTCGGGGGTGATGACGATCTTCTTGGTCTTCTCGGTCTCCTCGATACGGACGCGACCGTCCGCCTCGGAGATCGGGGCGACACCCTTGGGCGTACGAGCCTCGAAGAGCTCGACGACACGGGGCAGACCCTGGGTGATGTCGTCACCGGCCACACCACCGGTGTGGAAGGTACGCATCGTCAGCTGGGTACCGGGCTCACCGATGGACTGGGCGGCGATGATGCCGACCGCCTCACCGATGTCGACCAGCTTGCCGGTGGCCAGCGAGCGGCCGTAGCAGAAGGCACAGGTGCCGACGGCCGACTCACAGGTCAGGACCGAGCGGGTCTTGACCTCCTCGACGCCCGCGTTGACCAGCGCGTCGATGAGCACGTCACCGAGGTCCACGTTGGCCGGCGCGATGACCTTGCCGTCGACGACGACGTCCTCGGCGAGCATGCGGGCGTAGACCGAGGTCTCGACGTCCTCCGTCTTGCGGAGCACACCGTCCTCGCCCCGGACCGCGATCTTCAGCTTCAGGCCGCGGTCGGTGCCGCAGTCCTCCTCGCGGATGATCACGTCCTGCGAGACGTCCACCAGACGACGGGTCAGGTAACCCGAGTCGGCGGTACGCAGGGCGGTGTCCGCCAGACCCTTACGGGCACCGTGCGTGGAGATGAAGTACTCCAGAACGGTGAGGCCCTCACGGAAGGACGCCTTGATCGGACGCGGGATGGTCTCGTTCTTCGCGTTCGACACCAGACCACGCATACCCGCGATCTGACGCATCTGCATCATGTTTCCTCGGGCACCCGAGTCAACCATCATGAAGATGGGGTTCGTCTTCGGGAAGTTCGCGTTCATCGCCTCGGCAACCTCGTTGGTCGCCTTGGTCCAGATCGCGATGAGCTCCTGCGTGCGCTCGTCCTTGGTGATCAGACCGCGCTCGTACTGCTTCTGCACCTTCTCGTCCTGGGCCTCGTAGCCCTGGACGATGGCCTTCTTGGCCTCCGGGACGACGATGTCCGAAACGGCGACGGTGACGCCGGAACGGGTCGCCCAGAAGAAGCCGGCCGCCTTCAGGTTGTCGAGCGTCGCCGCCACGATGACCTTGGGGTAGCGCTCGGCCAGGTCGTTGACGATCTCGGAGAGCTGCTTCTTGCCCACCGAGTAGTCGACGAACGGGTAGTCCTCGGGCAGCAGCTCGTTGAAGAGCGCGCGGCCCAGGGAGGTGCGCAGACGGAACGAGTCGCCCTGCTGCCAGGTCGTCTCGCCGTCCTCGTCCACCGGCGGGGTCCAGCCACGCGGCGGGACGGTGCCGATCGGGAAGCGGATGTCGACCTTCGCCTGGAGCGAGAGCTCCCGGGCGTCGAACGCCATGATCGCTTCAGCCGTGGAGTTGAACGCGCGGCCTTCACCCTTGACCTCGCGCTCCTCCTCGTCCGTGGTGAGGAAGAAGAGGCCGAGCACCATGTCCTGGGTCGGCATGGTGACGGGACGACCGTCGGCCGGCTTCAGGATGTTGTTCGAGGACAGCATCAGGATGCGGGCCTCGGCCTGCGCCTCCGCGGAGAGCGGCAGGTGCACGGCCATCTGGTCACCGTCGAAGTCCGCGTTGAACGCGGTGCAGACGAGCGGGTGGATCTGGATGGCCTTGCCCTCGACCAGCTGGGGCTCGAAGGCCTGGATGCCGAGGCGGTGCAGCGTGGGCGCACGGTTCAGCAGAACCGGGTGCTCGGCGATGACCTCTTCGAGGACGTCGTACACGACCGTGCGGCCGCGCTCGACCATCCGCTTGGCGCTCTTGATGTTCTGCGCGTGGTTCAGGTCGACCAGGCGCTTCATCACGAACGGCTTGAAGAGCTCCAGCGCCATGGCCTTGGGCAGACCGCACTGGTGCAGCTTCAGCTGCGGACCGACGACGATGACGGAACGCGCGGAGTAGTCCACACGCTTGCCGAGCAGGTTCTGACGGAATCGACCCTGCTTGCCCTTCAGCATGTCGCTGAGGGACTTCAGCGGACGGTTGCCGGGGCCCGTGACCGGGCGACCACGACGGCCGTTGTCGAAGAGGGCGTCGACCGCCTCCTGGAGCATCCGCTTCTCGTTGTTCACGATGATCTCGGGGGCACCGAGGTCGAGCAGACGCTTCAGACGGTTGTTGCGGTTGATCACACGGCGGTACAGGTCGTTCAGGTCGGAGGTCGCGAAGCGGCCACCGTCCAGCTGCACCATCGGGCGAAGGTCCGGCGGGATGACCGGGACGCAGTCCAGCACCATGCCCTTGGGGCTGTTGCTGGTCTGCAGGAACGCGGAGACGACCTTGAGGCGCTTGAGCGCACGGGTCTTCTTCTGGCCCTTGCCGGTACGGATGATCTCGCGGAGGCGCTCGGCCTCCTCGTCGAGGTCGAAGGTCTCCAGGCGCTTCTGCAGGGCAGCGGCACCCATCGAGCCGTCGAAGTACGTGCCGAAGCGGTCACGCAGCTCGCGGTAGAGCAGCTCGTCGCCCTCAAGGTCCTGGACCTTGAGGTTCTTGAAGCGCGACCAGACCTCGTCCAGACGGTCGATCTCGCGCTGCGCACGGTCGCGCAGCTGCTTCATCTCGCGCTCGGCACCCTCGCGCACCTTGCGGCGCACATCGGCCTTGGCACCCTCGGCCTCAAGCTCGGCGAGGTCCGTCTCAAGCTTCTTGGCGCGGGCTTCGAGGTCGGAGTCGCGGCGGTTCTCGATCTGCTGACGCTCGACGGAGACGTGGGCCTCCAGCGACGGCAGGTCGCGAGTACGGCGCTCCTCGTCCACGAACGTGATCATGTACGCGGCGAAGTAGATGACCTTCTCAAGGTCCTTCGGCGCGAGGTCGAGCAGGTAGCCAAGGCGCGAGGGAACGCCCTTGAAGTACCAGATGTGGGTGACGGGAGCGGCAAGCTCGATGTGGCCCATCCGCTCACGGCGCACCTTGGCACGCGTGACCTCGACGCCACAGCGCTCACAGATGATGCCCTTGAAGCGAACGCGCTTGTACTTGCCGCAGTAGCACTCCCAGTCCCGGGTCGGACCGAAGATCTTCTCGCAGAAGAGTCCGTCCTTTTCGGGCTTGAGGGTGCGGTAGTTGATGGTCTCCGGCTTCTTGACCTCACCGTGGGACCACTGACGAATATCGTCAGCAGTGGCGAGGCCGATCCGCAGCTCGTCGAAGAAGTTGACGTCGAGCACTTGTCGTCAATCCCTCTTTCGGGGTCGATTCTTCAAGATGGTCTGAGGGGGGTCCGGGGACGGTGGGGGCTCTACGGGAGAGCCCCCACCAGACCCGTCAGACCTCTTCGACGCTGCTCGGCTCGCGCCGGGACAGGTCGATACCGAGCTCCTCCGCAGCGCGGAAGACGTCCTCGTCCGTGTCGCGCATCTCGATGGACATGCCGTCCGAGGACAGCACCTCCACGTTGAGGCAGAGCGACTGCATTTCCTTGATGAGCACCTTGAAGGACTCGGGAATGCCGGGCTCGGGGATGTTCTCGCCCTTGACGATGGCCTCGTAGACCTTCACACGGCCGGTGACGTCGTCGGACTTGATGGTCAGCAGCTCCTGGAGGGCGTAGGCGGCGCCGTATGCCTCCAGCGCCCACACCTCCATCTCACCGAAGCGCTGGCCACCGAACTGGGCCTTACCACCCAGCGGCTGCTGGGTGATCATCGAGTACGGACCGGTCGAGCGGGCGTGCAGCTTGTCGTCGACCAGGTGGTGCAGCTTCAGGATGTACATGTACCCGATCGAGATCGGGTCCGGGAACGGCTCGCCGGAGCGGCCGTCGAACAGGTTGGCCTTACCTGACGGCTGGACCAGGCGGTCCCCGTCGCGGTTCGGGATCGTGGCCTCGAAGAGACCGGCGATCTCGTCCTCGCGGGCGCCGTCGAAGACCGGCGTCGCGACGTTGGTGCCGGGGGCGACCTGGTCGGCGCCGATGGCCTGCAGGCGCTGGGCCCAGTCGTCGGCCAGACCGGAGACGTCCCAGCCGCGGCTGGCGAGCCAGCCGAGGTGGATCTCCAGGACCTGTCCCGGGTTCATTCGGGACGGGACACCCAGCGGGTTGAGGATGATGTCGACCGGGGTGCCGTCCTCCAGGAACGGCATGTCCTCGATCGGCAGGATCTTGGAGATGACACCCTTGTTGCCGTGACGGCCGGCGAGCTTGTCACCGTCCGTGATCTTGCGCTTCTGCGCCACGTAGACACGAACCAGCTGGTTCACGCCCGGCGGCAGCTCGTCGCCCTCTTCACGGTCGAAGACGCGGACGCCGATGATCTTGCCGGTCTCGCCGTGCGGCACCTTCAGCGAGGTGTCACGGACCTCACGGGCCTTCTCACCGAAGATCGCGCGGAGCAGGCGCTCCTCCGGCGTCAGCTCGGTCTCGCCCTTGGGCGTGACCTTGCCGACGAGGATGTCGCCGGCGACGACCTCGGCACCGATACGGATGATGCCGCGCTCGTCGAGGTCGGCGAGGACCTCCTCGGAGACGTTCGGGATGTCCCGGGTGATCTCCTCGGGGCCGAGCTTGGTGTCACGGGCGTCGACCTCGTGCTCCTCGATGTGGATCGAGGAGAGGACGTCGTCCTGCACGAGGCGCTGCGACAGGATGATCGCGTCCTCGTAGTTGTGACCCTCCCACGGCATGAACGCCACGAGCAGGTTCTTGCCCAGCGCCATCTCGCCGTTCTCGGTCGCCGGACCGTCGGCGAGGACCTGGCCCGCGATGATCCGCGCGCCCTCGTCCACGACAACCTTCTGGTTGACCGAGGTGCCCTGGTTCGAGCGGGAGAACTTGTGCAGGCGGTACGTGGTGTACGTGCCGTCGTCGTTGGCGATGGTGATGTAGTCCGCGGAGACCTCCTGGACCACACCGTCCTTCTCGGCCTTGAGCACGTCGCCCGCGTCGGTGGCGCAGCGGTACTCCATGCCGGTGCCGACGAGCGGCGCCTCGGACTTGATGAGCGGCACGGCCTGGCGCATCATGTTCGCGCCCATGAGGGCACGGTTGGCGTCGTCGTGCTCAAGGAAGGGGATCATCGCGGTCGCGACCGACACCATCTGGCGCGGCGAGACGTCGATGTAGTCCACCTCGGCCGGCGGCACGTAGTCGACCTCGCCGCCACGGCGGCGGACCAGGACGCGGGCCTCGGTGAGCTGGAGCTCGTCGTTGAGCGCGGCGTTGGCCTGCGCGATGACGAAGCGGTCTTCCTCGTCGGCCGTGATGTAGTCGACCTCGTCGGTGACCTGGCCGTCGACGACCTTGCGGTACGGCGTCTCGATGAAGCCGAACGCGTTGACGCGGCCGTACGAGGCGAGCGAACCGATCAGACCGATGTTCGGGCCTTCAGGGGTCTCGATCGGGCACATGCGGCCGTAGTGCGACGGGTGCACGTCACGGACCTCGAAGCCGGCCCGCTCACGGGAGAGACCACCCGGGCCAAGCGCCGACAGACGGCGCTTGTGGGTGAGACCCGACAGCGGGTTGTTCTGGTCCATGAACTGCGACAGCTGGCTGGTGCCGAAGAACTCCTTGATGGAGGCGACGACCGGCCGGATGTTGATCAGGGTCTGCGGCGTGATCGCCTCGACGTCCTGGGTCGTCATCCGCTCGCGGACGACACGCTCCATACGCGCCAGACCCGTACGGACCTGGTTCTGGATGAGCTCGCCGACGTTGCGCAGACGACGGTTGCCGAAGTGGTCGATGTCGTCGGTCTCGACGACGATGTTCCGACCCGACTCACCGGTCGTCTCGGTCTCGCCCGCGTGCAGCTTGACCAGGTACTTGATGGTCGCGATGACGTCGTCCGTGGTGAGGACGCCGGCGTCCAGCGGCTCATCCGCGCCGAGCTTCTTGTTCACCTTGTAGCGGCCGACCTTCGCGAGGTCGTAGCGCTTCGGGTTGAAGTAGAGGTTCTCGAGCAGCGTCTGAGCGGCCTCGCGCGTCGGCGGCTCGCCCGGGCGCAGCTTGCGGTAGATGTCGAGCAGCGCGTCGTCCTGGCCCTGGGTGTGGTCCTTCTCCAGGGTGGCGCGCATCGACTCGTACTCGCCGAACTCCTCAAGGATCTGCTCGGTGGTCCAGCCGAGAGCCTTCAGGAGGACGGTGACGGACTGCTTGCGCTTGCGGTCGATGCGGACACCGACCATGTCGCGCTTGTCGATCTCCATCTCAAGCCAGGCACCCCGGGACGGGATGATCTTGGCCGTGTAGATGTCCTTGTCGGACGTCTTGTCGATGTTGGAGTCGAAGTAGACACCCGGCGAGCGGACAAGCTGCGACACGACGACACGCTCGGTGCCGTTGATGACGAAGGTGCCCTTGTTGGTCATGAGCGGGAAGTCGCCCATGAAGACCGTCTGGGACTTGATCTCGCCGGTCTCGTTGTTGGTGAACTCGGCGGTGACGAAGAGCGGGGCCGCGAACGTGAAGTCGCGCTCCTTGCACTCGTCGATCGAGTTCTTCGGGGGCTCGAAGCGGTGGTCGCGGAAGGTCAGCGACATCGACCCGCTGAAGTCCTCGATCGGAGAGATCTCCTCGAAGATCTCCTCCAGACCGGACTTGGTGGGGACGTCCTGTCCGTTCTCCAGGGCCGACTCGACACGAGCCTTCCAAGCGGCGTTGCCGAGCAGCCAGTCAAAGCTCTCGGTTTGCAGCGCAAGGAGGTTCGGAACCTCGAGGGGCTCCTTGATCTTTGCAAAGGAGATGCGCAGCGGGGCGGTGCTGGCGCCGTTGTTCGTATTGGCGGTCGAGGCGTTGCGCGAGGCGGCCAAGAGGGGGTCCTTCCGAGGGCTCGGACTCACTACGCGCGTACCGGTCCCACGAGGGCACAGAGAGAGACATTTCCTGATTGAGGCTGAAAGGCCAGGTCAGGGCAGTTCAATCAACGATGCTCAAGCGAGGGCATGCCCCTGGTGACGGGCAGGGGGCAGCTAACAGGCAGCGCAAAGGGTCAGTGTAGCCACTCGGCCCACTGATGTCCAGGGCGGATTTTTCGCGACCCTCATTGTTCTTCTCAGTACCTCGGCAAGCCACGCGCCGTGACGACGCACATCGTTACTGCCCTCTTCGCCGTCGATCCATGCCTCGGATCTGGATCCTTGTGACGACGCGTCCTGAGAATTGCGCGCTGCGTGCGGTTCGTCAAGACCCCTCAGCTCCGCGGAGATCGCTCCGTTACGGCTGCTACGGCTACGAGGCGCACACGGGGCGTACGGCGATGATCACCATACTCCCTGTCGCCCTCCGTGCAAGGCAGCCGTCACGCGTCGCCCGGGTACGCCGAAGGGCGACCACCCGGATGGGTGATCGCCCTTCAGTGTGTACGCGTTACACGCCCGTGGACGTCACGCACAAAGAGTCAGAAGACTCACAAGGTCACTTGACCTCGACGGCCGCACCGGCAGCCTTGAGGGACTCGGCAGCCTTCTCGGCGGCCTCCTTGTTGACCTTCTCGAGGACCGGCTTCGGGGTGCCGTCGACGAGGTCCTTGGCCTCCTTGAGGCCCAGGGAGGTCAGCTCACGCACGACCTTGATGACCTGGATCTTCTTGTCGCCCGCACCGGTGAGGATGACGTCGAACTCGTCCTTCTCCTCCTCGGCCTCGGCGGCGGGGCCACCGGCGGCGGGGCCGGCAACGGCGACGGCCGCGGCGGCGGTGACGTCGAACTTCTCCTCGAAGGCCTTGACGAACTCGGAGAGCTCGATGAGGGTCATCTCCTCGAACTGGGCGAGGAGGTCGTCCTGAGAGAGCTTCGCCATGATGGGCGATCCTTCCACTAATTCGGCAGGTGCCGGATGTATATAGAGGCGGGCGTAACGGCCCGCTACGACCCGCGCACTAGGCGGCGCGGATCAATGCGCGAGCCGAATTACTCGGCACCGCCCTGCTCGGCGAGCTTGACGCGAAGCGCTTCCGCAGTGCGGACGAACTTCGACGGCAGCGCCTGGAAGAGCGAGGCAGCCTGAGACTGCTTGCCCTTGAACGCGCCAGCCAGCTTGCTGAGCAGAACCTCGCGGGACTCAAGGTCCGCAAGCTTCTTGATGTCATCGGCGGACAGCGCCTTGCCATCAAGGACACCGCCCTTGATGATCAGGTTGGGGTTCTCCTTGGCGAAGTCACGAAGACCCTTGGCCGACACCACCGGGTCACCGGTGATGAAGGCGGCACCCGTCGGACCAGTGAACTGGTCGTCGAGCGAGGTGATCCCGGCGTTGTTGGCCGCGATCTTGGTCAGCGTGTTCTTCACCACGGCGTACTGGGCGTTCTCACCGAGCGAACGACGCAGCGTCTTGAGCTGCGCCACGGTGAGACCCCGGTACTCGGTCAGCACGACGGCGTTAGAGCTGCGGAACTTGTCCTCAAGCTCGGCTACGTCGGCAGCCTTGTTGGGCGTCGGCATAGTGCGTCGGCCTCCTTCCGGGTGATGAGGACCGCTCAGAAGGGGCCACGACATAAAAAACGCCCCGGCGCAAGTGCACGGGGCGTAGCTCGACCGGAACGAGTCCGGGAACTTTCCACAGTCACCTGCGCGGGTCGTCCGCATGCGGCGGATCCTTCGGCCACCGCCCCCTCTTGCGAAGGAACGGCAACGACCAGCGGTCTTTGGCTTCTGTGGAAGAGTACGTGACGGGTAGCGGATCGAGCAAATCCGGTCGTACGGGGCGGTCGGGCCGGGCCGTCAGGCGCCGCCGAGACCGCCCTTCCCGGCGTCCTTGCCCAGGTCGCCCAGGCCCTTCAGCATCTCGAACAGATCGGCGGTCTGACCCGCGGGCGGAGCCGTGACCTGGGTCTTGGTGCCGTAGTCCGAGTAGTGCGTGGACGTGATGACCTTGCCCTGGGGGCTGCTCATGTTGACGTCCATCCGGACCGGGTAGCCGTCCGTGTTGACCCAGACCTCGGTGTCGTACCCCTGGACCCCGGTCTTCTTCATGTTGGCCAGGAGCTGCTCGCGCTCCTTGGGGGCCAGGGTGTCGAGCATCTTGTTGCTCTTCATCATCTCGTCGATGGTGAGCGTGCCCTTGTAGTGCTCGGAGGCGACCCCGTCGACCTGCTCGGCGCCCAGGTGCTTCAGGTTCGGCGAGTCGAGCAGCAGGGCGAGCTGCTGGGCCGGGTCCTGGTTCATGTTCTCCATGCCGGCGGTCATCTGCTTGACCAGCTGGTCCTTGCCGGACTGCTTGGCGAGCGCGGTCAGGTCGAACTTGATCCAGCGCTTGCCGCCGAGCTCCTTGGCGGACTCGCCCATGGCGCCCATGTCCACGTACATGACGTTGTTCACCCAGAGCATGCGGGTCTTCTCGGGCGCGCCCGCCATGCCCTTGGCGGCCGAGGACGTCACGGTGAGGTCCATGGCCGTCGGTTTCCAGGCCATGACACCGCTGGTCTCGGTCTTCTCCGAGCCCGCCCCCGCGGACGCGGGCGCCGACATGGTCATCCGGACCTTCGCGGACTTGGCCGCGGCGGTCTTCTTGTACGCGGCCGCGAGCACCTGCGACGCGGCGGTACGGGACTGCGGCGCGGCGGCGGCCTTCTTGGCGCCCCCCGCGCCGTCGGCCTTCTTGTCGTCGCCACCGCAGCCCGCGGCCCCGGCCACCACCAGGGCGGCCGTCGCCGTCGCCAGCGCCGCCCGCGTCCATCCGGACCTGCTCATGTACCCCACCCCTTGTTCCCCCGTGCCGTGATCCCGTAGATCGGGTCGATCATCTGCACCGTAACCCAAGGGTGTGACGGGTGAGACGGATTATGACCGCTGTTGCGTGGGATGCGACTGCCGTTGTGCGGTTACGACTGCTGCTGGGCGGGCGACTTGGGCTTGATCAGGCTCGTGAAGTCCACGGTGTCGGAGGCCGCCGGGGCCTCGGCGGAGACCTTCACGCCGTAGTCCGAGTAGAAGGCGGTGGTGTTCATCTCGCCGTTCTTCGTCGCGGCGCGCTCGGTCTTCTTCACCAGGAGGTCGTCCTTGTCCACCCAGATGTCGACCGTGTCGGTGGAGATGCCGCTCTTGGTCATCTGGGACTTGAAGGCCTCCAGCGTCTTCGCGTCCAGGCCCGAGCTGCTGACCACCAGCTTGGCCATGTCGACCGTGCCCGAGTAGTGCGTGGTCCGCACCCCGCGGACTTCCTCGGTGCCGACCTCCTTGACGTCGCCCGAGGCGAGCAGCACCTTCACGCCCTGCTGGGGCGTCGAGTTCTGCATCTGGTCCTTCATGACGGCGCCGCTGGGGCCCATCAGCCTGGCCATGTCGTCATAGCCGTACCGGATCCAGTGCTTGCCGCCGAGCTCCTTGGCGAACGCCGGGCCCATGTTCGCGAAGTAGGCGTCGTGCAGATAGCGGGCGTCGATGCTGTCGCTGCCCAGCTGCTTCATGGACTGCGCCATGGTGCCCTGGGTGTACTTCATCCGCATGGCGCCGGTCGTCCCGTTGCCCCACGCCAGGGTGCCGGTGCCCTCCAGGCCCATCACGGTGCCCATGGACATCGTCGTCTCGACCTTGGCGGAGCCCACCCCGTCGGTCTTCTTCTGCACCGCCTGGAGGGCCGCGACCGGGCTGAAGTCCGACCCGGCCTTGTGCTGCTCCTTGGCGGGCGCGCTCTTCTTGTCGCCGCTGTCGGAGCCACCGCAGGCGGCGAGCCCCGAGAGCGCCGCACCCACAGCCACCAGCGAAATACCTGCACGCCGTACGGACCTGGTGTTCATGCGTCCCCCCTCGAATACCTTTTCCCTTGCCCGTCGACGGTAGCGCAGGGGTACGACAACACCGCGCCCGCCCGGGGCTGTTGGGACGCGGTTGCGACAAAAAGCCGGGCCCCGCACCTCCGAAGAGGTGCGGGGCCCGGCTCTGGACTAGCCGATGCGAGCCGTCAGGCTCAGACCGCGGCCGGGTCCTCCTCGACGAGGAGGTTGCGGGTGCGGTTGGAGTCGAGCGCGATACCGGGACCCATCGTGGTGGTGAGGGTCGCCTTCTTGATGTACCGGCCCTTGGCGGCGGACGGCTTCAGACGGAGGATCTCCTCCAGCGCGGCGCCGTAGTTCTCCACCAGCTTGGCGTCGTCGAAGGACACCTTGCCGATGATGAAGTGCAGGTTCGAGTGCTTGTCGACGCGGAACTCGATCTTGCCGCCCTTGATGTCGTTGACAGCCTTGACGACATCGGGGGTGACGGTGCCGGTCTTCGGGTTCGGCATCAGACCACGCGGGCCGAGCACGCGGCCGAGGCGGCCGACCTTGCCCATGAGGTCCGGGGTGGCGACGACGGCGTCGAAGTCCAGACGGCCCTTCGCAACCTCGTCGATCAGTTCGTCGGAGCCGACAATGTCGGCGCCGGCGGCTTCCGCGGCCGCAGCACGGTCACCGGTCGCGAAGACCAGGACCCGGGCGGTCTTGCCGGTGCCGTGCGGGAGGTTCACGGTGCCACGGACCATCTGGTCGGCCTTGCGCGGGTCGACACCCAGGCGGAAGGCGACCTCGACGGTGCCGTCGAACTTGGTCGCGGAGGTCTCCTTGGCGAGACGGACGGCCTCGAGCGGGGCGTAGAGCTTGTCCGCGTCGATCTTGGCGTCCGCAGCGCGGAGAGTCTTGCTGCGCTTCACTTCTGCTCCTGTGTTGGTTCAGGCATGGAGTCGTGGTGCGGACCAGCGCTTGGCCCTACCACTGGGGTACTACGGGGAAGGCTGGGATCAGCCCTCGACCGTGATGCCCATGGAACGGGCGGTGCCAGCGATGATCTTGGACGCGGCGTCCAGGTCGTTGGCGTTCAGGTCGGCGAGCTTCGTCGTGGCGATCTCGCGGACCTGGGCCTCGGTGATCTTCGCGACCTTGGTCTTGTGCGGCTCGCCAGAGCCCTTCTCCACACCCGCGGCCTTGAGGATCATCTTCGCGGCCGGCGGAGTCTTGGTGATGAAGGTGAAGGAGCGGTCCTCGTAGACCGTGATCTCCACCGGGATCACCCAGCCACGCTGCGACTCGGTCGCCGCGTTGTAGGCCTTGCAGAACTCCATGATGTTGACGCCGTGCTGGCCGAGCGCGGGGCCGACCGGCGGGGCCGGGTTCGCCGCACCGGCGTTGATCTGGAGCTTGATAAGCCCCGTGACCTTCTTCTTCTTGGGAGGCATTGCTCTCTCCGGGTCCTAGTGAGAGTGAACCGCCTGGCATCCGATCATCCGGATGGAGGCATACCGCACAACGATAACGGGTATCTGTCTGCGGCTAAAAACCGAGCAGGTCAGACGGGCTTTGAAGAGCCCGTCTGACCTGTTCGGAAGACGTGTGGTCCGGAAGAAACTAGTTCTTCTGGATCTGGTCGAAGCTGAGCTCGACCGGGGTCTCGCGGCCGAAGATCTCGACGAGGCCCTTGACCTTCTTCGAGTCGGCGTTGATCTCGTTGATCGTGGCCTGGAGCGTGGCGAACGGGCCGTCGGTGACGGTGACCGAGTCGCCGACCTCGAAGTCGAGCACCTGGACCTCGACCTTGCGGGCCGGAGCCGGCTTGCCCTCGGCCTCGGCGGCCTCGCGGGCGGCCTTCTCCTCGGCCTCCGGGGCGAGCATCTTGACGATCTCGTCCAGGGTCAGCGGGTACGGGTCGTAGGCGTTGCCCACGAAGCCGGTGACGCCGGGGGTGTTGCGGACGACGCCCCAGGACTCGTTCGTCAGATCCATGCGGACGAGAACGTAACCGGGCAGCTTGTTCTGCCGGACGTTCTTGCGCTCGCCGTTCTTGATCTGGACGATCTCCTCTTCGGGGACCTCGGCCTGGTAGATGAACTCCTCGACGTTCAGCGAGACGGCACGCTGCTCAAGGTTCGCCTTCACGCGCTTCTCGTAGCCCGCGTAGGTGTGGATGACGTACCACTCGCCGGGCAGGCCGCGCAGCTCCTGGCGGAGCGCCTCGACCGGGTCGACGGGCGCGGCGGGCTCCGCGGGAGCCTCCTCGGCGCCCTCGTCCTCGGCGTCCTCGTCGGCCTCAGCCTCGGTGGCGTCCTCGTCCTCGACGTCAGCGACGTCCTCGGCGGCCTCGTCCTCGGACTCGGCGGCCTCCAGCTCGTCCGCGTCCTCGACGTGGAGCGCGGCCTGCTCGGCCGCCTCGCCCGCATCGGCGTCGGCAGCCTCGGCCTGGTCCGGGTCCACGGCGTCCGCCGCCTCGACGATGTCGAGCTGGTCCTCCACGGACTCCGCCGACTCGATGGCGTCGTTCAGGTTCGGGTCAGACACGTGGCTGCTTCTTCCTGGCTACAGATGGGTGGAACAATGCGAAAAAGGCGCCGGGTGGGCGCCCTTACGCGAGTGGATCAGCCGAAGACGTACTTGACGACGTGCTCGAATCCGGTGTCGATCACGGTCACGATGCCGATCATGATGACGACGAACACGATCACCACAGTGGTGTACGTCGACAACTGGTTTCGGGTCGGCCAGACCACCTTGCGGAGCTCGGCGACGACCTGACGGTAGAAGAGCGCGAGACGGCCCAGGGGGCCCTTCTTGCCGCGCTTGCCGCCCTTGCGGGCCTTCTTCTTGGACTCCTGGTCCGCAGACGCCTCGTCCTGGGCATCAGGCATGTCGATGGAGCCCACGGCGTCCGTCACGCTTCTCACCTGATTCCGGGTCGTGGCCGTGCCGCGCCCGGTGGAGCCGCACGGCGGTGCATAGAAGTACGTACATGCGCACACATCCTGGCGAAGGTGTGTGTAGCAGGGCCGGAGGGACTTGAACCCCCAACCGCTGGTTTTGGAGACCAGTGCTCTACCAATTGAGCTACGACCCTTTGTGGTTCCCCAACCTACCGCATCCGACCGAGTGCACCGAGTGCCCGCAGTCGATCGGTTGGTGGAGGCCAACGACAGGTGAGTGTACGTGGTCCGGGGCCCGGCGTCGAACAGATAGCTCCTGACAGCTCCGCGCGGACGCACCGAAAGCACTGTGCAACTGCCCCGTCCGGTCCATGAAACCGGTGTGCCCGGGGCACGGCAGGTCTGGGACGATGGGCCGTATGAGCGCTGCAACTTCTCCGACCGAGCGCCGGGTGTCCGCGCGCATCGGCGCGATCTCCGAGTCCGCGACCCTCGCCGTCGACGCCAAGGCCAAGGCCCTCAAGGCCGCCGGGCGGCCGGTGATCGGCTTCGGCGCCGGTGAGCCCGACTTCCCGACCCCGGACTACATCGTCGAGGCGGCCGCCGCGGCCTGCCACGACCCGAAGTACCACCGCTACACGCCGGCGGGCGGCCTGCCCGAGCTCAAGAAGGCCATCGCCGAGAAGACCCTGCGCGACTCCGGCTACGAGGTCGACCCGTCCCAGATCCTGGTGACCAACGGCGGCAAGCAGGCGATCTACGAGGCGTTCGCGGCGATCCTGGACCCGGGCGACGAGGTCATCGTCCCGGCGCCGTACTGGACCACCTACCCGGAGTCGATCCGCCTCGCGGGCGGCGTCCCGGTCGAGGTCGTCGCCGACGAGACCACCGGCTACCGGGTCTCGGTCGAGCAGCTGGAGGCCGCTCGTACGGAGAAGACCAAGGTCGTCCTCTTCGTCTCCCCGTCCAACCCGACCGGCTCGGTGTACACCGAGGCCGAGACCGAGGCGATCGGCCGCTGGGCCGTCGAGCACGGCCTGTGGGTGCTGACCGACGAGATCTACGAGCACCTGGTCTACGGGGACGCCGTCTCCGTGTCACTGCCGGCGCTCCTGCCCGAGCTGCGCGACAAGTGCATCGTCGTCAACGGCGTCGCCAAGACGTACGCGATGACCGGCTGGCGGGTCGGGTGGATCGTCGGCCCCAAGGACGTCATCAAGGCCGCGACCAACCTGCAGTCGCACGCCACGTCCAACGTGGCCAACGTCTCCCAGGTGGCGGCGCTCGCCGCGGTCTCCGGCAACCTCGACGCGGTCGCGAAGATGCGCACGGCCTTCGACCGCCGCCGCCAGACCATCGTGAAGATGCTCAGCGAGATCGACGGCGTGGTCTGCCCGACCCCCGAGGGCGCGTTCTACGCGTACCCCTCGGTGAAGGGCCTGCTCGGCAAGGAGATCCGCGGCAAGCGCCCGCAGACCTCCGTCGAGCTCGCCGCGCTGATCCTGGACGAGGCCGAGGTCGCGGTCGTCCCGGGCGAGGCCTTCGGCACCCCGGGCTATCTGCGGCTGTCCTATGCGCTGGGCGACGAGGACCTGGTCGAGGGCGTCTCGCGGATCCAGAAGCTGCTGGCGGAAGCGCGCGACTGAGGCACGTGAGTGCTTGAGGCACTCCCGGGAACGGGCCACCGACTCACCTGAGCCGGTGGCCCGTTCCTGCGTTCGGGCAAGGTCCCGATCGGGGAAAGGGGCTGTCGGACGGGCCCGGGGTGCGGCAAGATCAGCCGATGGAGCACGTTCGCGACGTACGAGACCTGCCGAAGGCCCATCTGCACCTGCACTTCACGGGGTCGATGCGCCCCACGACCCTGCTGGAGCTCGCCGACAAGTACGGGGTACACCTCCCCGACGCGCTGACCAGTGGCGAGCCGCCGAAGCTGCGGGCCACCGACGAGCGCGGCTGGTTCCGCTTCCAGCGCCTGTACGACATCGCACGCTCGTGTCTGCGCACCCCCGAGGACATCCAGCGGCTGGTGCGCGAGGCCGCCGAGGAGGATGTGCGGGACGGCTCGGGCTGGCTGGAGATCCAGGTCGACCCGACGTCGTACGCGCCGATGCTGGGCGGGCTCATCCCGGCCCTGGAGATCATCCTGGACGCGGTCGAGTCGGCCGCGCGCGAGACGGGGCTCGGCATGCGGGTCCTGGTCGCGGCGAACCGGATGAAGCACCCCCTGGACGCCCGCACACTGGCCCGCCTCGCCGTGCGGTACGCGGACCGGGGCGTGGTCGGCTTCGGCCTCTCCAACGACGAACGCCGGGGCATGGCACGGGACTTCGACCGCGCCTTCGCGATCGCCCGGGAGGGCGGCCTGCTGGCCGCGCCGCACGGCGGCGAGCTGAACGGCCCCGCGTCCGTCCGGGACTGCCTGGACGACCTGCACGCCACCCGCGTCGGCCACGGGGTGCGCGCCGCCGAGGACCCGCGGCTGCTGAAGCGCCTCGCCGAACGCGGGATCACCTGCGAGGTCTGCCCCGCCTCCAACGTCGCCCTGGGCGTCTACGAGAAGCCCGAGGACGTCCCGCTGCGCACGCTGTACGAGGCGGGCGTGCCGCTGGCGCTCGGCGCCGACGACCCGCTCCTGTTCGGCTCCCGGCTGGCCGCCCAGTACGAGATCGCCCGCCGCCACCACGCCTTCACCGACGCGGAGCTGGCCGAGCTGGCCCGGCAGTCGGTACGGGGGTCGGCGGCGCCGCAAGAGGTGAAGGCGAAGCTCCTCGCGGGCGTGGATTCCTGGCTGGCCGCGTAACACCTCAGGCACCCTTGGCAGAGTAATTACCTATCCACCAGGGGAGGGTGACGAAAATGAAGCTCACGGTTTTCGGTGCGACGGGCCGGATCGGCGCGGAGGTGGTCGGGCAGGCGCTGGCCGCCGGACACCAGGTGACGGCGGTGGTACGGGACCCGGGACGGTTCACGGTGACGGGACCGGGCCTGGAGGTGGTCCGGGGGGATCTGGCGTCCCCCGACTCACTGCGCCCGGCGGTGGCGGGCCGGGACGCGGTGCTCTCGGGGCTCGGCGCGAACAAGCGGGCGGACGCGGCAGCGGGCATCACGGCCCGCCTGACCGGCTCGATCGTGAAGGCGATGGACGCCGAGGGCACCCGCCGCCTGCTGGTGGTCAGCGCGGGCCCGGTCGGCCCGGAGGCGCCGGACGACCCGTTCCTCGACCGCCTCACGCTGACGATCGTCACGCGCGTCCTCAAGGACGTCTACGAGGACCTGCGCCGCACGGAGGCCGCGCTCGCCGCCTCGGCGCTCGACTGGACGGCGGTACGCCCGGTCCGCCTGGTCAACAAGCCGAGGACGGGCACCTACCGCACGGCCATAGGGGCGACCCCGCGCAGCGCGCGCACGATCGGGCGGGCGGACGTGGCGGACGCGATGCTGGGAATGATCGACAACCAGGCCACGGTGAAACAGGGAGTCTGCGTGTCGTACTGACCGTCCTCGCGGACCGGTCAGATCTCGGCGTTGACGGTCACCGGCTCATTGACGAGCGTCACCCCGAAGGCCTGCTCCACACCCGCGACGACCTCGCGGGCGAGGGCAAGCAGGTCCTCGGTGGTGGCGCCGCCGCGGTTGGTGAGGGCGAGGGTGTGCTTGGTGGAGATCCGGGCGGGCCCGGAGCCGTACCCCTTGGTGAACCCGGCCTTGTCGATGAGCCAGGCGGCGGAGGTCTTGGTCAGCCCACCGCCGAGGTCCCAGGCGGGCGGAGCGACATCGCCGCCGAGCCGCCGCTCGGCCTTCGCGAGGAAAGCCCGGTACTGGCTCTCCCCCAGGATGGGATTGGTGAAGAAGGACCCGGCGGACCAGGTGTCGTGATCATCCGGGTCGAGGACCATGCCCTTGCCGGCCCGGAGCTTGAGGACGGTCTCGCGGGCGGTGGCGGCCGGGACGCGGTCGCCGGGCTCGACGCCGAGGGCGCGGGCGGTCTCGGCGTACTTGATGGGCGCGGAGAGCCCGCCGACGTCCTCCAGCTCGAACCGGACGCGCAGGACGACGTACCGCTCGGGCTGCGCCTTGAACCGGCTGTGCCGATAGGAGAACTCGCACTCGCCGGCGGCCAGGACGACGGTACGCCGCTCGACCCGGTCGTACGCGACGACCTCGCGGATGGTGGAGGAGACCTCCTGGCCGTACGCGCCGACGTTCTGGATCGGGGTGGCCCCGGCGGACCCGGGAATCCCGGCCAGGCACTCGATCCCGGCGAGCCCGGCCTCCACGGTCCGGGCCACGGTGTCGCTCCAGACTTCCCCGGCGGCCACTTCGAGCCGGGTGCCGTCGAGCGAGAAGCCCCGGGTGGCGATCCGAAGGGCGGTCCCGGCGAACCCCTTGTCCCCGATGACGAGATTGCTGCCGCCACCGATGACGAGCAGAGGGGTCCCGGCCCCGTCAGCCTCCCGCACGGCGTCGATGACCTCGTCATCGCTGAGAGCCGTCAACAGCCGCTCGGCCGGCCCACCGAGCCGAAAGGTGGTGAGGGGGGCGAGGGGGGCGTCGTGAAGTACGTGCACGGGGTCCAGCGTACGGGGCCCCCGGCGGGGTGCGGGATTCGCCTGCGGGTGGGTGGGGGCTGAGCGCGCAGTTCCCCGCGCCCCTAAAAATGCCGCTGCGCGACCAGCCGCATACGGTCCGCAGACGAGCGGGGTCCGGGGGCATAGCCCCCGGGAAACCCGCCCTTACCCCACCAGCGCATCCTCCCGCGCCGGCGCGGCCGGAGCCGACGCCGACCCCGCCACAGAAGCCCGCGGCAGGCACACCGCACTGACCGCCGCCAGCGCCACCACTCCCGCCCCGACCCACAGCGCCGGCTGCAGCCCGTCCACGAAGGCGGTGGCCGACCCGTACCCGCCCTGCGCGGAGAACACCGCCGCCAGGACGGCGACGCCCAGCGCCCCGCCCACCTCGCGCAGCGCGTTGTTCGCCCCGGACGCGATCCCCTGCTCGGACGGCCGCACGCTCGACATCACCAGATTCGCGGCCGGCGCGAAGTACAGCGCCATCCCGATCCCGCTGACCACCAGCGCCGGCAGCTGCGTCCCGTACGACACGTCCGGCGACAGGATCAGGGCGAACCACCCGAGCCCGATCGCCTGGAGCGCCAGTCCCGCCGCCACCACCGGCCGTCCCCCGATCCGGTCGGACAGGATGCCGGCGATCGGCGCGACCAGCAGCGGCATGGCGGTCCACGGCAGCATCCGCAGCCCCGCCTCGGTCGGCGAGTAGCCGAGCACGCCCTGCAGGAACTGGCTGAGCAGGAAGATCGAGCCGAACATCCCGACGAACATCAGCAGGCTGGACAGGTTGATCGCCGCGAACGCCCGGCTCCGGAACAGCCGCATCGGCAGCAGCGGCGCCTCGCTGACGATCCCGTGCCAGACGAAGGCGCCGAGCAGCGCCGTACCGGCCACGAGCCCCGTCAGCACCGTCGGGCTGCTCCAGCCGTCGACGTTGCCCCGGATCAGGCTGTACACGATCCCGAAGAGCCCCCCGCTGGCGAGCACCGTGCCGCGGATGTCGAGCCGGGCCCCGCTCCCGTACGACTCCGCGAGCCGCAGCCGCGCCAGCGGCAGCACGAGCACGCCGAGCGGAACGTTCAGCCAGAAGATCCACTGCCAGGAGAAGTGCTCGGTCAGCGCGCCTCCGATCAGCGGCCCGCTCGCGACGGCGAGGCCGTTGATCGCGCCCCATATCCCGTACGCCAGGCCCCGCTTCGCGGCCGGCACCGCAGCCGTGAGCAGCGTGAGCGTCAGCGGCATCATGATCGCCGCGCCGACGCCCTGGACCGCGCGGGCCGCGACAAGACCGTCGATCCCGGGCGCCAGCGCCGCCGCGGCGGACGCGCCGGTGAAGATCGTCAGCCCGACGAGGAAGAGCTTGCGGCGCCCGAACCGGTCCCCCAGCGCCGCTCCGAACATCAGCAGCACGGCGAAGGTGAGGGTGTACGCGCTCACCGTCCACTCCAGATCGTCCAGCGCCCCGCCCAGGTCCTCGCGGATCGACGGCAGTGCGGTGGTGACGACGAGGTTGTCGAGCGCCGCCATGAACCCGGCGACGCTGGTGATCACCAGCGCCCACACGGCGCCCCCGCGCCGGGCCGCCCCCTGCTCGGACTCCTGGCCAGGCCCTTGCTCGTGCTGCTTCTGCGTCTGCTTCTGCTGCTCGGACATCGCTTCCCCGCTTCCCCTGTCTGGTTGGTATCGCTGGTTAGTTATCAGTTACTAACTTTCGAGCTCATACGTGTGCGCCCGCACACGCCGCACCGCCCCGGGCAGCCCCGCGGCTACTTCTCCAGCCGCCCCTTCACCCGTGCGGAGGGATAGATCTCCTCCCACACCCGGTGCTCGGGAGGGAACCCGATCGCCACCAGCGTGTTGATCAGCATCCCGTACGCCAGGAACGTCGTGGTGTCCTTGTAGCCCTCCAGCGGGATGCTCACCGCGTCCCACAGCTCCATCCACTCCCGCCGGACGGCCTCGCCGAAGGTCCGGTCGCCCGCCGCCTCGGCCGCGGCGACCGCCACGTACACCTGCATCTGCATGAGCAGCCGCTCCGGCTCCTCCGCGATGACCTTGGTGTACGCGTTCGCCATCGCGTGCACCGCCTCCTCGCCGCGGAGCCCCTCGGACGCCTCGACGAACATCCGGACGGTGTCCTCCATGCAGCGGTGCATCGCCGCGAGGAAGATCGCGGGCTTGTTCGGGAAGAGCCGGAACAGATACGGCTGCGAGACACCCACCCGCTTGGCGATCGCCTCGGTGGACGTCCCGTAGTAGCCGCGGTGAGCGAACTCACTCATCGCCGCCCGTACGACGCTCTCGCGCCGCTCCTCCGCACTCATCCTGACCATGGATCTAAAGTTAGTGGCTAATAACTAACTTCGCAACCCCGAAGAACGGCCGCCGGGTTTCCCACCCCGGCGGCCGTTGTGCGGGCTCACGCCAGCGCGACCACCGCGCGCGACATGCCCAGGACCTTCTGGCCCGCGCTCATCGCCGTCAGGTCGACCCGGACCGTCTTCGCCTCGTCGTCCAGCTTGGCCGCGACCTTGGCGCTGACCTCGACGAGCGCACCCGTTTCGTCGTTCGGCACGACGACCGGCTTGGTGAAGCGCACCCCGTACTCGACGACCGCCGCCGGGTCGCCCACCCAGTCGGTGACCACCCGGATCGCCGCGGCCATGGTGAACATGCCGTGCGCGATGACGTCGGGCAGCCCGACCTCCTTGGCGAACTTCTCGTTCCAGTGGATCGGGTTGAAGTCGCCCGAGGCGCCCGCGTACTGCACGAGTGTGGCGCGACTCACGGGGAAGGACTGCGCCGGCAGCTCGGTGCCGGTCTCGACGTCCTCGTAACGGATCTTGGCGCTCATCGTCACTCCCCCTCGGCCGCGCGGGACACGAGCTTGGTGAAGGCGGTCACGACGTGCTCGCCCGCCTCGTCGTGGACCTCACCGCGGATGTCCAGGATGTCGTTGCCCGCGAGGGACTTGATCGCCTCGATGGTGGAGGTCACGGTGAGCCGGTCCCCCGCGCGCACCGGGCGCTTGTACGCGAACTTCTGGTCGCCGTGCACGACCCGGCTGTAGTCCAGGCCCAGCTGCGGGTCCTGGATCACGTCGCCGGCCGCCTTGAACGTGATGGCGAACACAAAGGTCGGCGGCGCGATCACATCGGGGTGCCCGAGCGCCTTGGCGGCCTCCGGGTCCGTGTACGCGGGGTTGGCGTCCCCCACGGCCTCGGCGAATTCGCGGATCTTCTCCCGGCCGACCTCGTACGGCGCGGTGGGCGGATAGGTCCGCCCCACGAAGGACTGGTCGAGCGCCATGGGCTCGCAACCTCCTGCTTGGTGATCTGCTTGGTGATCTACGGAACGGGATACGACGAGAGGCCGCTCCCCAGAACAGGGAACGGCCTCTCGTACGAGCCTGAGTGCTAAACCCGTGGTTAGCGGGTCTCGCGGTGTGCAGTGTGCGACTTGCAGCGCGGGCAGTGCTTCTTCATCTCAAGTCGGTCCGGGTTGTTACGCCGGTTCTTCTTGGTGATGTAGTTCCGCTCCTTGCACTCCACGCAGGCCAGCGTGATCTTCGGGCGGACGTCGGTGGCAGCCACGTGAGTGCTCCTTGACGGACAGGTAGACGGATGAACGCATAAAAGAGTAGCCGATCGGGAGACCGACCCCACAATCGGCTACTGTTGCTACTTGGAGTAGCGGTGACCGGACTTGAACCGGTGACACAGCGATTATGAGCCGCTTGCTCTACCGACTGAGCTACACCGCTTTGATGATCCGGTCCCCGCTTGTGGGCGGGGACCCTCTCACCAGAGCCCCAATACGGAATCGAACCGTAGACCTTCTCCTTACCATGGAGACGCTCTACCGACTGAGCTATTGGGGCGAGCGATGAAGACATTACACGGTCGGCCGCCGATCGCCCAAATCCGTTTCGCCGGGCCGCCTCGGAGCCCTCGGACGGCCGTCGCGGGGCGGCTCCCGCAGGGGGCGCACGGGGGCCCGGGGGCGGGTGGGACATGATCGCGAACCGCTTCCGCACGACCCCGCCCCAGGTGTCACGTACGCCACTCGTGGCCACACCGGTACGACTATTGCGCTCCTCCTCGATGCGCGCGGGGTGCGCCCCTAGGCTCGGCTCTCACGCTGCGTGATCTTGCCCTGAAGGCCCCGCGGGGCCCCGAGGACCACCTGGAGCGCGATGTCCGACAGCCAGTCGCAGCCGGCCCACTCGCCCGGCACCGGGGACGGCCCCGCCGAGGCCGCCGCCACGCTCCTGCTGTCCGGCGCCCGGCTCGCCGACGGCCGGACCGTGGACGTCCGGCTCGGCGGCGGCCGCATCGAGGCCGTCGGGACCGCGGGCAGCCTCGCCGCGCACTTCTCCAAGGTCGACCTGAACGGCTTCCTGCTGCTCCCGGCGCCCGCCGAGCCGCATGCGCACAGCGACACGGCGCTGACCGCGTTCGGCCCCGAGGGCCCGGTCTCGTACGCGGCGCAGGACGTCCAGCGCCGCGCCACCGAGGCCGCCCTGCTCCAGCTCGGCCACGGCGCGACGGCGCTGCGCTCGCACGTGCGGATCGACGACGTACGGGGCCTGGAGCCGCTGGAGGCTGCCCTGCAGACCCGCCGCTCGCTGCGCGGGCTCGCCGAGCTGAACGTGGTGGCGGTGCCCCGGCTGCTGACCGGCGCGGCGGGCGCGGACGGGCTCGCGATGCTGCGGGACGCGGTGAAGATGGGCGCGTCGGTGGTCGGCGGCTGCCCGGACCTCGACCCGGACCCGGCCGGGTACACGGAGGCGGTCCTGGAGATCGCCGCCGAGCACGGCTGCGCGGTCGACCTCCACACGGACGGTGACGACCCGGCGCGGCTGGCCCGGCTCGCGGCGATGACCGCCGGGCTGCGCCCGGGCGTGGCGATCGGCCCCTGTGCGGGCCTGTCCCGGCTGCCGCGCGAGGCGGCGGCACGGGCGGCGGACCAGCTCGCGTCGGCGGGCGTCGCGGTGGTCTGCCTGCCGCAGGGCCGCTGCGGCATGACGGAACGTCAGGGAACCGACCGTCAGGACATGCCGCCCGTGCGGATGCTGAAGGCGGCGGGCGTGCGCGTGGCGGCGGGCAGCGGCGCCCTGCGCGACCTCGCCAACCCGGTGGGCCGGGGCGACCCGTTGGAGGCCGCGTACCTCCTCGCCTCCCAGGCGGGCCTGCGCCCCGAGGACGCGTACGGCGCGGTGAGCGCGGCCGCCCGGGAGGCCATGGGCCTGCCCGAGGTCCGCGTGGAGGCGGGCTTCCCGGCGGAGCTCCTGGCGGTCCGCGGCGAACGCATCGCGGGCGTACTGTCCCTCGCGTACAGCCGCATCGTGATCCACCGCGGCCGGGTGGTGGCACGGACGAGCGCGGTACGGGAGTACTGCGACTCGGCGGCGGCGGTGGCACTGGATCTGCCGCGCCAGGGGCGGTCGGACTCCGGCGGGTGAGGTCCCTTGGGGGGCCGAAGGGGCGTGCGGGGCGGGCACGCGGGCGGACGCGCCGGCCGGGCGGGGCTTCGGCGCCCGAAGGGGCTCACCGGGGGCGCGCCGGGCGGCCCACCGGCGTACGGTCGTGAGCATGCGCATTGTCATCGCAGGAGGCCATGGTCAGATCGCGCTGCGGCTCGAACGGCTGCTGTCGGCGCGCGGGGACGAGGTCGCGGGCATCATCCGCAAGCCGGAACAGGCGGACGACCTGCGAAAGGCGGGCGCCGAGCCCGTCGTACTCGACCTGGAGTCGGCGTCCGTGGACGAGGTCGCGGCCACCCTGGAGGGCGCCGACGCGGCGGTCTTCGCGGCGGGCGCGGGCCCCGGCAGCGACGCGGCCCGCAAGGAGACCGTGGACCGGGCGGCCGCGGTCCTCTTCGCCGACGCGGCGGAGCGGGCGGGCGTACGCCGCTACGTGGTCGTCTCCTCGATGGGCGCGGACCCGCGCCACGAGGGCGACGAGATCTTCGACGCGTATCTGCGCGCCAAGGGCTCGGCCGACGAGGCGGTACGGGCCCGCCCCGGCCTGGACTGGACGATCCTGCGCCCCGGAATGCTGACGAACGACGCCGGCACGGGCCTGGTCACCATGGCCGCGTCGACGGGCCGCGGCCCCATCCCCCGCGACGACGTCGCCGCCCTCCTGGCCGAACTCGTCGACACCCCCGCCACGGCGGGCCTGACCCTGGAAGCGATCAGCGGGTCGGTGCCGGTGACGGTGGCGGTCAAGGACGTGGCGGGGAACTGAGGGCCCGAGGCGAGAAGACCCCCGCCGAGCCGCGTTTCCGCAATTCAACGGGGGTCTGGGGGCTAACGGGGGTCTGGGGGCTAGGGCCTGTCGCCGCCTGGCGGCGCCAGGATGGGAACTTCGAACCGGGTCGGCCAGGCCGACGGATGTCCGTTCCGGCCGCCGACCGTGCCAGGCCCCTCACCCGGTGGTTTGCGCCATGGCTCGATCGTTTCTGCTCCCATGGCCCGCAGCCCGGGATCTTGCTTCGCCGTTTTCTCCCCACCCAGCGCCCGACCTTCCCCTCAAGCCCGAACACCGGCACCGCGCCCGTCCGCTAGCGACGGATCCTGGTCTGCTGCTGATACTCGCCATGGACCCTGACGATTTCCTGGAACAGATCCGGAAGATCCGAAAGATCGATGTTCCTGGGGTTGGTGGCATAGCTGATCAATCCAAGCAGCTGGTGCAAGATGTCGGCCTCCTGCTGCTGGCGCTCCCAGGCAGGGTCGGCCGCCGACTCCTCGCTCTCCTGTGGAGTGGTGCGAAACCTTTCGTCTTCGATGAGCCAGTCCGACAGCGCCTGCGGCCACACCAGCCGCATGGCCGTTCTGTGTTCCTGTGGCCCCCCTTCCCGGGAGTCCTCCAGGGCGGTGAGTATGCGGGCCTCGTGCGATCGGTCGACACGCGCCTGAAGACCTTCGACGGAAGCGAGCCGTACGGCCAGGTCCCGGATCAGCTCTCCGTGGCGCAGCGCCCAATCCCGCTCCGCGCGCCGGCTGCGATGCTCGCGGACGGACTCCACCCGCTCGCTCTGCGTACGAGGCAGAGTGCCGTCGGCGCGCCTGTGCGCGCGGGTCAATTGGAGATGGCGGCGTTCCGCCGACTGACGACCGCTCAGTTCCAGAGCGTCGGCGATGCGCTCCCAGGTGATCCGCTTGGTTCGCGCCAGGGAGATCAGCTGAAGCTCATCGCTTTCCAATTTGTCCCGGAGCATACGGATAACCAGGAGCGTCGCCAGAATGTCCGTCTCTTCGACGTCGGGCTGGATTATCCCGCGAGCTCGCTGACAGATGCGGTCGTAAGCGCGGGCCACCTCCAGCAGCGTCGGAGCGGACTCGGAACTCCCCGGCTGGGAATGTCGCCGCACTCCGCCCGGAGACTCCAACAACCGCCCCCATGCCCGGTCCCGGTTGTACTCCGCCTCGGGATACTGCGCACGCCGTGCGGCACGTGTCGTCTTCATGACGACTCCCCCTGTCGTCTTTTGGACGACGCATTCGGCAGAGAGTCGCGTTCAGTCGCGCACAGTCGCGAAGTGTCCGGTGGCCCGTCGATCGGCCCTTCGGACGACGAGCCTCCCGCGTGCCGGACCATTCGTGGCCTTCGGCGCCACACGGATCGCAGCACCCCGACAACCACAGCGGTGATCGCGAACATCACCTCGGCTATGTAGTGGGCGCCGGCATCATGGATGACAGAACTCATCATGAATGAATCAGCGCACGTCACAGACGTGCGCTCTCCTCCTCACGTTGCTGGTGGTGCAGTAGCACGCCCCGCCGAGTTGGCGTATGTGAAGACAAATGCCTTCACAACGCACCGCCTCGCGGCACGGAACGTCAGGCCGCGATTACAGCCCGACGCCAGGAGAAAGTCTGCCGCCCCCGAAACACACGGACGGCCCGCACCGGACCCGCCTCTCCAATCGCCACCCTTCGCCATGGCCACATAACGCGCATTTCACCAATACAAGACGCGCCTTGCCCCACAGAAATGTCGTCCGAGAGAGGCAGAGCACTGTTCCGCGCCCACCTTGTCCGCTTTAACAGCGGGTAACTACGGAGAAGTCGACGCACCCAAAAGCAGAGGCAGCGGCAGAGGCAGCGGCAGACCGAGGAAGAGAATCGGATTCAGCAATTCCGTATACCGCGCCGCGCCCGCTTGCGTACGACGTCGGCATGCGGAAGTAGTCGAGGAGACCGGTACCGGAAGAGACGGCCGACAGCAGCCGGCACCACACCGCCCCGCGGATCCGAGTGCCTCGGAGTGCCTCGGAGTCCTCGGAGTGAGGCACTTCACCGACCCGCGTTCCAGCCGAACGATGGCGGGCGGACAACGAGAAAACCCCCTCTCGTCTGCGTTTCCGCAGATAAGAGGGGGTCTCACCCAGTGTGGCGGCGCCAGGATTCGAACCTGGGTAGGCTAAGCCGACGGATTTACAGTCCGTTCCCATTGGCCACTCGGGCACACCGCCATGGGATGTCGCTGGTAGAGGTCCCGCTCTCGCGGTGCTCCCTGGCAACGACGTAAACGATACCCGATACCCGGGGGTGCTTCGCCACCCGGTTGATCAGCGCTTCGCGCGGGCCCGGGTGGCTAGGCTTTGGGGCAGCGGTTCGGCAGCCAGGCCGTACCCCCACGCACCCGATCCAAGGAGCCACAGGACATGGCCGACTCCAGTTTCGACATCGTCTCGAAGGTCGAGCGGCAGGAGGTCGACAACGCCCTCAACCAGTCGGCGAAGGAGATCTCGCAGCGCTACGACTTCAAGAACGTGGGCGCGTCGATCGCTTGGTCCGGCGAGAAGATCCTGATGGAGGCCAACTCCGAGGACCGCGTCAACGCGATCCTCGACGTCTTCCAGACCAAGCTGGTCAAGCGCGGGATCTCGCTCAAGGCGCTGGACGCCGGCGAGCCGCAGCTCTCCGGCAAGGAGTACAAGATCTTCGCCTCCATCGAGGAGGGCATCTCGCAGGAGAACGCCAAGAAGGTCGCCAAGGTCATCCGCGACGAGGGCCCCAAGGGCGTCAAGGCGCAGGTGCAGGGCGAGGAGCTGCGGGTCTCCTCCAAGAGCCGCGACGACCTCCAGGCCGTTCAGACCCTGCTCAAGGGCAAGGACTTCGACTTCGCGCTGCAGTTCGTGAACTACCGCTGATCAAGTGGTCTGACCTGCACGGACGTTGTCAGGCTGAGTGAGCAGGGCACAACGGGGGCACATCGCCGAGGGCGGCCTCGACGGCGGCCCTCGTTGTGTCCTCCTCGTCCGGCCACAGGTGCGTGTAGGTGTCGAGCGTGATCGACGGCTTGGCGTGGCCGAGCCGCTTCTGAACCGTCTTGACGTTCTCGCGGTGCTTGATGAGCAGCGAGGCGTAGAAGTGCCGCAGGTCGTGCAGGCTCGCCCCGTCCGGGACCTCGACGCGGACGGGCTCGGCGCCCTCGGGCTTACCTCTCCGAACCCATGCCGCGAGCGCCTGCTCGTACGCCGCCGCGAGGGCCTTGTTCGCGTTCTGCCTCGCCCTACGCCATACGTGCGCCCAGGCTCCGCGCCGGACCGGCTTGCGGTCCTGGTTCGGGAAGATCAGGCGCGCGGTGCGCTGCTTCGGCTTCCGGGGGTCGGTCCGGTCCTCGATCCTCACCTCGGGCGCGGGGAACCGTTCGAGGTGCACGGCGAGCGCGTCCACCGCCGCTTTGGTGAGCGGCACTGTGCGGTAGCTCTCGTGCGTCTTGGGCTCGCCGAGGTAGGGCTCGCCGTCTTCCGGGTCGATGATCTGCTGCCGCACCGTTACCTCGCGCCGCAGGAAGTCGACACCGTCGACTTCGAGGCCGAACAGCTCGCCCTGACGCAGCCCGGATGATGCGGCGAGCAGGAACAAGGCGCGGTAGCGGGCGGGCGACGCGTCTATGAGCGCCCGTACGGCGTCGGCGTGCAGCGGCACGATCTCGGCCTTGCGCTGCCGTGGCAGCCGTACCCCGTCACAGGGGTTGCTCGCGATGATTCGGTCCCGGACGGCCGTCCGCAGGGGCGTGACGACGTAGGCGTACGTGACCTCTAGCGTCGACGGTGCAAGCACCTGTGCCCGGTCCTTGACCCAGGCTTGTATGTCCGAGGTCCGGATGCTGGCCACGGGTCGGTCACCGAACGTCGGGTAGACGTGATTCCGCAGCCCTCGCTCGACGCGCGACGCAGTGGTCGGTCTGTGCACCGCCGAGGTGCGCCACCGCTCGGCAACGGCTCGGAAGCTCTCTTTGCCCGCAGCCGGATCGACGTACAGCCCCCGGTCTAGGTCGGCCTTCACCGTGGCCGCGCGGGTCTCGGCTGCGGCCCGCTTGTCGAAGTTCTCTTTGCGCTGCTTCCCGCTCGCGTCGCGCCAACGGACCTGCCAGCGCTTCCCTTTCCCGTGCTCGCCGCTCGGAACGAGCTTGCGCGTCTTGCTGGTGTGCTCTGGGCACGGCTTGTCGTCTTTGCCCGGACGGGACTTGTGCCACCGGTCGTAGACCTCAGCCATTCGCGCCCGCCCCGCCCTCTTCTCGGTCCGCCTCGCCGGTCGGCGACTTGGGCGTGATGCCTGCCGCCCCCAGGGCTTCCCAGATCTGCTTGTTGATCTCGTAGCCCTCCCGCTCGCGCCGCTGGCGGGACTTCCATTCGTCCGCAGGGACTTCGCTGCGGTAGATGCGTTCGTTCGTGAAGGTCAGCGGCGCCTCGCCCCTGATCCACTCCCGGACCCACCCGACACCTTCCCGACGCATCCCCTGCGTGGGCTGCGGCTCCTCCGGGGTGAGTTCGTAGCGCGGGGATTCGTCGTCGACCGGTACGAGCAGGTGGATCGGCGCCACATGCAGAGCCTGCGCCAGGATCAGCCACTCTTCGAGGGTGATCTGCCGCCGTCGACGGCCGCGCAGGTCGGGGCGCCCGCTCTCGATGTTGGCGATGACCGAGGCGGTCATGCCGGGCGCGCCCATCAAGGCGCAGCGTTCGGCGAGGCCCTTTGCCGTGAGCCCCTGGCGCTTCCGTAGTTCTTGGGCCCGCTGGGCAACGACGTCACTCGCAGATTCGGGGACCGCCACACTCACTCCTATGTCGATACGACAATTCCAAAAGTCACGTTGACATACAACGCGGGCCATCGGCAAGGTGACACGGAGATCAACTCCTCGACATGGGGAGTTGTCGAAAGGACATAGGAGTCAACTGTTGCCCCGCGCTCAGATCACCGACGCCGCCGACTTTGCCCGCCGCAGGCTCGCCACCGCGCAGGAACTCGCCGACTACTGTGGCGTGCCGCTCGCCACCGTTTACCAGTGGAGCCATCGCGGGGGCGGTCCCCGCATGATCAAGGTCGGCCGCCACCTGCGCGCCCGTTGGTCCGACATCGAGAAGTGGCTCGACGAGCAGGCCACCGACCCCGCCGCGTGATGCGCGCGCCATGCGCCCGCACCACGGACAAGGGCCGTCGGCGCAGCTACGCCGACGGCCCTCACGCCCTCCCCGCCCACGTCGTATGTGACCACCAGCGGCACCGGGTCTCTCACCACCCGGTCCGCTCGGAAGGACGCTCCACCGTGCACACTACGCACGCCCGCCCCTCGACCGCCTCGCCCTCCGATCCGCTCCGCGTAGCCCTGTGGCTGGCCGCTCAGGGATACGCGGTGCACCCGCTCGCCCCCGGCCTGAAGGTGCCCGTACGAGGCTGCGCCCGCTGCTCGCCGGGCACCGCCGACCACCCGAACCCCTCGTATGTCGAGCACGACGGACACGCCTGCCCGTGCCACGCCGACGGGCACGCCTGTCACGGGGTCCTCGCCGCCGCCACCGACGCCGACCGGATCACCGAATGGTGGACGCGCACGCCCGCCGCTGGGGTCGGCGTCGCCGCTGGGCCGTCCGGGCTGGTGATCCTCGACGTCGACACCCACGGCGGAGAGGTTCCGAGCGATCCCGAGCGCCTGCTGCCAGGTGTCGAACTGCCTGACGACCTCGCCCCGGGCAGCGTCCTCGACGGCCGCGACGTCCTCGCACTGCTCGTCGAGGCGCGCCGCGCCCCCCTGCCCGGCTGCGTCCCGGAAACGCTCACCGTGCGCACGCCCTCGGGCGGAGTGCACTACTGGTTCCGGGCACCCGCCGGTACGCAGTGGCGCCCGCAGGCGGGGGCGCTCGGCTGGCAGTTGGACGTGCGTGCCGGATCGTCGTACGCCGTCGCACCCGGCACCGTCACCCGTGCGGGCGCGTACACCGCGCTCGGGGACTGCCGCACGGTCGCCGAGCTGCCCGTATGGCTCGCTCGCGACCTCGACCGCACCGGGCACCGCGTACGCCCCGAGCGGCCCCGCATCACGCTGCCGTGGCGCTCGCGCGGCATGGGCGGCGGGTATGTGGCCGCCGCCGTCGAGGCCGAGCTGCGCGCCGTCGCCGAGGCGCAGCCCGGTACCCGCAACGACGCGCTCAACCGGGCCGCGTTCAACCTCGGCACCCTGTGCGGCGCGGGCCGCCTCGACCGCGCTCAGGTCGCCGATGTCCTCGCCGACGCCGCCCAGCACGCAGGGCTGCCCAGTCGCGAGGCCGAGGCCGCGATCCGCTCCGGTCTGGCCGCAGGCGAGCGGCACCCGCGCGCGCTCACCGGGGCCGCCGCATGATCCAAGCCCCGAGCTTTGATCCGACCACCGCAGCGCGTTCCGTCGTCCCCTTCCGCCGCCCGGAACGGGACACGGAGCCGTCGCGTGCGCCGCAGCAGGAACGCCAGCCGCCGCAGGCCGAGGTGCTGCGCATACTCGGGCAGAACCGTTTCCGGTACCTCCACCACAACGGCGCCCCCTACGCCGTGCCGTACGACGGTCCACCCGTCGCCGTGCCGCTGCGTGCCACCGCACACACCGGTACGGGCAGCCTGCGGCAGCACCTCATCCGCGCGTACGTCGCCGAGCACAACCGCACACCCTCGCAGTCTGCGCTCGCCGACGCCGTGGCGGTGCTCGACGCGCTCGCCATGCACGCCGCCGAGGTCGAGCTGCCCCTGCGCGTCGCCGCCGACCCGGACGACCCCACCGTCACGTGGCTCGACCTCGGGCGCCCCGACGGTGAGTCGGTGCGCCTCGCCCCGGACGGCTGGACGCTCACGTACCCGGACGTCGAGACAGGGCCTGTGTGGCGCCGCAGTCGGCTGGTTCGCACCCTGCCCCGTCCGGACCGGGTAGCGGGCGGCTGGCGGGCGGGCATCGAGGAGTTCGCCGCGCTGCTGCCGTTCACCGCCGAGACGCTGCCGCTCGCCGTCGGCTGGCTGCTTGCCGCCTTGCGCCCGGACATCCCGCGCCCGGTCGCCTATCTCACGGGTGAGCAGGGCACGGGCAAGAGCACGTCGGGGCAGATGCTCGCCGGAGTCATCGAGGGCGCCCGCGCCCCGCTGCGCCAGGCTCCAGAGAACCTGCGCGACCTCGGGCCCACGACAGCCGCCGGGTGGGTGCTCGCCCTCGACAACCTCTCGGGGCTGCCTGGCTGGCTGTCCGACGCCCTGTGCCGCATCGTCACCGGCGACGCCCAGGTGACCCGTGCCCTCTACACCGACGACGACGTGAACGTACTCACCTACCAACGTCCCGTACTGCTCACCGGAATCGACCTCGGCGCACTCCGCAACGACCTCGCCGAGCGCATGCTGCCGCTCGAACTCGCCCCCATCCCCCGGCACAAGCGGCGCACCGCAGGCGCCTTGTGGGCAGCGTACGAGCAGGCCCACCCGCGCATCCTCGGCGCGCTGCTCGACCTCGCCGCCGAGGCTTGGGCCGAACTTCCTTATGCTGCTGCCGACTTGACTGAGCGTCCGCGCCTGGCCGACTTCGCCGAGCTGCTGCACGCCCTCGACCGCGTCACCGGGTGGCGCAGCCTCGACGCGTTCCACGCCACGCAAGACGCCCTGAACGAGACGGTCCTCGACGGCCATCCGGTCGCCGCCGCGCTGCGCGAGTGGGCCGCCTCGCCTGCCTTCCCACCTGGGGACTGGACAGGCACCATGGCCGAGCTTCACCGGCTGCTCGGCAGCGACGGGCGCGGCCTGGCCGACGGCTGGCCCAAGACTCCCGCCGTCCTCAGCGCCCGTATCCGCCAGGTCGCCCCCGCGCTCCGCGCACGGGGCATCCACATGGCCCGCGCTTCGGGCAGCAACAAGCACGGCAAGGTGTGGACTGTCGTCTACGCCCCGCCGTCATGACCTGACACCCGCCCTCGACGCGCCCCGGAGCGGCATCCCGCCGCCCGGGGCTCACCTCTGCCCGGGGACGCGTGGGGGACGGCCGGGGACGCACCCCGCATCACCCAGCGTCCCCCTGCGCGCCCGCCTCTGCCTGCTACAGCGTCCGAGGCACCCCACCGGAGGACGCGGGGGACGCTGCGCCCCTCCTTCCTCTCTGTCTTGACGAGAAGGGGGAGAGGTAAGGGAGAGAGCAGCCCGAAAAACGCGTCCCCCACGTCCCCCGCCGCACCGAAACGTCGCGCTGCGACCGGTCGTGCCTTGCGCGCGGGCGCGCGCGATTACCTCACCCCACTGACAATGCCAGGGCCATACGCGCCCGGGACGGTCGCCGCCCTCCCGCGCGCGGGAAGAGAATCAGCCCCGTGTCGCTCCCTCGGGCCACAGCACCCGTACCGGCACGCCCTTGCCTTCGGCGTAGGCCACGACGTCGGCTGTGCCTCCGTATCCCCGGGCGGGCTGTCCGTCCCAGACGGCGAGCAGCGTGTCGACCTGGTCGACGAGCAGTTCGCTACCGGCCATGTGGGCGTTCGAGTCGGAGCCGTCGAGCCCTGTGCGGTGCACGGCCGACGCTCGGCGCAGCAGCGCGTCGTACGTCGGGTGGTGCCAGTCGGGGAGATCACTGCGGTACTGCTCGGCAGGCACCACGGCCTCAATCCGGCCTCCGTAGTCGAGGACGGCCTGCGCGAACCAGGCGTCGGGCCCGTCCGCGATGCAACTTACGCCCACCAGTTCGGCAGGGTCGTACGCCGCGACAGCCTCGGCCAGGGCGCGGCGTGTCTGCCGCTCGACCTCGGGGGGTAGCCCCCGGTGACCAGTGATCCCGACTCTCATGTCTCCCTCTCGTCTACAGGTAGGCGTCATGCAGCCGCGTGTCGAAGTCGCGGACGATGGCGGGCGGGGTCGCCGAGGAGTAGCCGCGCCGGAAGGTGCGGGCCCTCTCGACGACCCGACCGGAACGCAGGCGCAGCCCTACGTCGAGAGAGCGGGCGGCGAGCGCGAACGCGGTGTCGAGGTGACCGGACGCCATGTGGCCGCTCGCCACGTCGAGGCCAAGCAGGGCGCGCTGCTTCTCGTGGTGGGAGGAGAGCGCGGCAGTGGCGTCGTCCAGTGAGGTGAGGACCCAGCGGGGACGTGCCAGGCGGGCCCCGCAAGTCACCCGGGCCGCCGCGACTTTACGCAGGTCGAACGCGAAGACCCACGGCCACGGTGGCGGCTGTTCCTCCGGGAGCAGCTCGACCTCGGCCGCGCTCGCGAGCAGCGCCCGCTCGGAGGCCCGCTCGTCGCCCGCAGTGGCGTGCGCGACCGCTTCGAGGGCGGACAGCCATGCCGCCGCGATGGCAGGGCGTTCGCCGCCGAGCTGCCGTCGGGCACTGCGGATCAGGCTCAGCCCTTGCGCGACGTTCCCGGCCTCGACCTCGAACTGCGCGAGACTGCCCTGCTGATACGCGATCAGCAACGGGTCACCCGAGCGCCGGGCCGCTTTGATCGCCGCCCCGTACCAGGTACGAGCCGAGCCCGCGTCGGCCATGTCCCAGCTCAGCCAACCGGCCAGGCTGGCCACTTCGCTTCCGACGGCCGCGAGCCGCGCCCGGGTGGCCTGGTCAGGCGCCTGTGCCGCCACGACCTGTACGAGCCGCATGTGCCCCTGCACGGTGTCGGCGAGCTGCCGCGCGGGAACAGTGGCATCCATGCGCCGAAACGCGGTCGTCGCGACGCGCAGCACGTCCGCCTGCTCGGCTCCCCAAACCGGGTGCTGCTGCGCGGACCCGCTCAGTACCGGCGTGGCCGCTACGGCGGCGACACCGGCGAGCAACTTGCGCCGTTCCACTGGGTCGAGCCCTTCCCCCAGCGCGCCCGGGGCGGCGCCGGTGTCGGCGAGGCCGACCAGTCCGGGCGCAATGCCAAGATGGTGGGCGGCCCTCGCGAGGGTGGTCATGTTGTATTCGGCCGCTCCCCGCTTCTCCATGCGGGATACGGCTGACTGGGACAAGCCGCAGGCGTCGCCGAGCTGCCGCTGCGTCAATCGAGCGGCCCGGCGCGCGAGTTCGATCACCCGCCCGTAGTCACCGGCCCGCGACGCCTCTCTCGCGGCGTTGTCCGACCAGTTCATGCGTGCCTGCCTCTCCCCCAACGGTAGGTACGGCGCACCGGGTTTGCGAGCCGGGATATGCGTCCGACGCATACGCGTATTCCGCGTCCGCATCAACGCTGGTTCGCCCTTTGCCCTGCGCGGTTCCCTCAACTCCCCACGTTCATTCACCGAGGAGACCGACAGCGATGCAGCGCAGACCCGCATGGACCCGCAAGCTCAACGAGCCGAGGCTACTCGCGGCTGGCGACGACTGGGACGCGGTACGAGTCTCGGCCGACGTGGGGGTGCGGGCGGTCCGGGACATGGAGACGCGCGGCGTGCCCGTCGGCCCCGTACTCCACGATCTGTGCAGCGGACAGGCGTACTTCCTCACCCCGCCCGGAACGGCCCGCGACTGGCGGCAGGACGGGACGCGGGCGCTCGGCGCCGGATCGTGGGTCGTGCTCGCGCCGCCCGGGTGGGACGGGCTGCTTCGGTGGGTGAGCGAGCCGACGAACGGCCCCGACCACACCCCGGCCGACGAGCTTGCCGCCGCCTTGGTCGCCGCGACCACCACCGGCGAGGAGGCGGACCAGTGACGCGCCGTCCCACGCAAATCAGCTACGCCGGGCCCAGCCCTCTCGGGGAAACCGGCTACCGCAGCGGCCTCGACTGGAACACCAGCAGCCGCGCCCGCGCCCGCGCGTCCGAGATGATCGCCGAACACCGGGCGGAGCAGACCGAGGTCGTACGCGACGCCCACCTGCGCTTCGACTGGGCCGCGCACGCCGTCCGCTCCCCTCAACTCCTCCACCGGGTACAGACGACGATCGGCGAATCCGTCGCCGTCGAGAACACCTTCCTGATGCTCAAGTGGCCCGGCCGTGATTTCGCGGTCCCCTGGCACCAGGACGGCACCAACCCCCGCATGCAGCTCGACCCCGAACGCGCCGTCGCGGCCTGGCTCGCCGTGACCGACGCGACCACGGTCAACGGCTGCTTACAGGTCATCCCCGGCTCGCACGCCGCCGGGTACCTCGACTACGACCGCGAGGAGCACGACGCGGGCCGGGGCAAGGCACTCGGCGTGCAGGGCATGGTCAACGCGCCCCACGACCGGGGCGTATGGCTTCCACTCAACGCGGGCCAAGCCTGCCTGATGGACGTACGGCTGCTCCACCGCTCGGACAGCAACACCGCAGCGGGCGTCCGCATCGGCCTGAACATCCGCTACGTCGCTCCCGGCGCCATCCGGTCGAGCGGCCCCCATCACCCCAGCCTGTACCCGCTCACGGGATCGGACTGGTAACCCCACAAGGCACCACGGGAACGAGAGGAGCACAACCGTGACCATCCTCGAAACCGGCGCCCCGCCGATCACCCGCGTGCGGGTCCTCGTCGGTGAAGACGCCGACCCCGCCCGGCGCGGCAGCAAGAAGGTGATCGCGTTCAGCGACTGCCGCTACTACTGCCCGGACGCCGCCACCGTCGAGCGGTGCGTCGAGCACCTGCGCGCCAGCGACGAGCGGCTGCGCTCCCGCCCCGAGGAACAGATGCTCTGGGACTGGGAGTGCACGTACTTCGAGGCCGACCCCGACAACAAGAACGGTGGCGGGACCGTCATCCTCGGCGTCGCCTGGTACGACCGCACGTTCTTCGACGACCGCCGCGGCGCCTGGTTCGGCGCCATGCACACCCGCATCTACCAGGAGATCGGCGTTCCCTTCGAGAACGTCACCGTCGACCATTGGCTCGCGCTTGAAGTAGCCCAGTGGAAGCCCGGTCAGCCGACCGCATAGCCGCTGGGCACTGGGCCGCCCGAGCGGGCTGCCTCCCCGCAATCCCCTCGGCCCCTGTTGCGCCTGCACCGCGCAGCGGGGGCCGAGGTATCGATGTCGTGGCTGCTTGGAGGCTATTTCACTATGGCATATCTACCGTGGGGCTGACAAAGCGAAGCCCTAGAGTGGCAAGGGGTTATCTGAAAGGCAGGTGGGCGCTCGATAGACGTCAGTTGAATATGGTTGATACTGCTATGGGTACAGCCTTCCTCTGCGGGATTCTAAACCTTATGGGAAGCGGCGCACGGGAGGCGCACAGATGCACGTCCTTCGTTCACTTCCCGACCCTCCAGCATGCACAGAATCCTTGCCGGTGTAAAAGGGTTCACCTCTGCTGCTGCTAGTGAGAGGTGGGCGTCTCGATGCATGTCGAATTCAGGCCACGCTTTCCAGTTCCATCCGCCGGGGCGGCATGCGCCTGCTGCACCGCGCGTGCCTCCAATGCCGCGTTCCTCCCGTACCTGTTGTGGGAATATCCTGATCGCGAAGCGGGATACACAAGAGTAAGGGCGGGGTCGACGTGGCAGCATCGAGTCGTACACGCGAGATCTATATTCTGGCTCTCACTACGTTGGCCTCGTGCGCAGGGTCGGTCGGCCTCACGTTGGCACTTACGAGTCTTCCCGTCGTTCAGTCAACGGCGACTGGGAATGCCGGGCAAGCTTACGGCGCTGCCGCAGCGGCTACGTCCGTCGTAGTCCTCGTGTACCTGGCACGGACGTTCCGCCACCAAGGCGATGAGGCGCGCTTGCACCGTGAAGCCCTCCAAGCCCAGACGGCGGAGCTTTCTCTTCAGCGCAAAGCTCTCGAAGCGCAGATGGCTGAAATTACGCTGCAGCGTGAAACCTCACAAAATCAACATAAGACGACCCAGCGTTCCGCGGAGGCAGCGGTGCGGGCGCGGCATATAAAGCTGGCCGAGATGGCCATAGACGACCCGCTCTTGATGCAATGCTGGCCTGACCATGAAACCGGGACATCTGCCGACCGCAGGAAGCAGTACATGTACTGTAACTTGATCATCTCGCACCACTGCATGTGCCACGAGCTAGGATACTTCACCGATGAAGAAGTGGAAGCATCCCTCTGTCACTTGTTCAGTAACGAAATAGTCCGCAGCTTTTGGGAGGGGACGCGGGCTGCGCGAGCACGAACTACACCCCATGGTGGAACTATGCGAAAGTTCTACGAAATAGTGGAGCTTGCCTATCTGCGCCAGCTAAGGGGTGAGGGTGTGGCCGGATAGACGGCGCTTATCCGGCCACACCGGGCAACTCAAGTGACGGATGGGTTCCACCCGGCACTGATGAGAACCTCCCGTGGCACCACGACGAGCTCCTCCCCCTCGCCGACGCCAGAGCCGACGGGGAGAGTGTCTCTAAGCTCGGGTGGGGCCGTGCGCCCGATAAAGGCAACGTCACCCGATGATAGCGAGAATACTGCTGGACAGTTGTGTTCATTCAGGCACCGCCCACTTGGTGCGTCCAGTCGCTCTGTAATTCGCATGTATGTGCATCCCTCTCTCGAAGAAACCGTCCGCTTCTTCGGCTTCGAGGGATCACTCTAACGGCTCGGAACGGTATGTAAGCGAAGCCGCCTTCTGGATCAAGTCAGCGGTAGCGTCGAGAAGTTGACTTAGCAACTCAAACGACCAAACGACTCTGGATCTGATCACTTTCGATCATTCATGCGCGGCCGCGGGAGATGGACTCCTTATCAGCTACTAAATCTGAGCGGGCGTCTTGACCCCCGTCACGGGCAAATCAGACCGCGGCAGTTGCGAGGAGACGAGCAGGGCGGCGAGCGCCGACCCCGCCACAATGATGCCGCCCGCCACGAATGCGCCGCGCGGCGAGGCACCGACGAGGAATGGCACGAGCAGCATTCCGGCCGTGCCCCCGGTACGGATCACGGTCTGGTCCACAGACATGAGCCGCAGCCGCTCGGCCGGGGCGAACGCCCCGAGGTGCGCCCGCAGGGTGACACTCGTCGCGGGGGTGACCAGGCCGGTCACCAGGGCGAGCAGCATCAAGGCGGGAAGCTGCAACATCAGTCCCATGCACGCCGTCGCGGCACCCTGCACCATCCACGCGCCGCAGTACACGGCCAGCCAGGCGCCCGTACGCCGGTTGCTGGCCAAGGGGTTGCCCAGCAGCGCCCCGACGCCCACAGCGGCCGTCACCAGCCCGTAGACGGCCGCTCCGGCTCCATACCGGGTGGCGAGGAGCGCGGGCATGCCCACCGCCGTCACGGCCGAGCAGAACAGCGCGACGCCGTGCAGCCCGACCGCGAGCCCGACGCGGGGGTGCGCCCGCAGCACCGGCCACGCACGGACCGCCGCCCGTGCCTTGCGAGGCCGCTCGCCCGCCCCGCCACCGGCCGCCATGGCGTACCGGCGCGCCAGCCAGCCGAGCGCCACCGCAGACACCGCGAACGTGACCCCGTCCAGCGCGAAAAGCTGCACCTCGGAGACGACGAGCAGCAGCAAGCCGATACTTGCCGGGCCCGCGATCCGGGCAATGCGCCCCGTGAGGTCGAGCAGGCCCGTGATCTCCTGCACCTTCTCCGGCTCGACCAGATCGGGCACCAGGGCGCCGAGGTTCGGGTCGAACAGGGCGCCGAGCGTGCCGAGCAGCAGCACCCCGCCGAGCAGCAGGGCGAACCCGTGCACGTCCGGCGACCACACGAACGGCAGCGCGACGGCCACCACCGCGCGCGCCCCGTCCACCCACGCGAGCGAAGCGAACGAGGAGAACCGGGCGACCAGCCGTCGGCCTGCGCTCCCCAGCACGATGTACGGAACGGACTCCGCGACGGCGACCAGCCCCATGAGGGACGCCGAGCCTGTCGAGGCGTACACCACCCACATGACCGCCAGCGCGTACAGGCGATCCCCGAGGACAGACAGACTCTGCGCCAGCCACAGCACCAACACGGACCGCCGCAGCAGCAAGCGCAGGTAGCTCAACGTGCCCTCCGAGGCGGACCGCACCGACACCGGTAGCAGCCGCCCCGGCCGAATCGGCGCCCACCCTAGGCCCCGGAGCAGCACGGGGCGCTGCTTTCCCGGACACCTCACACGAACGCGGCACGGCCCACCCCTGCAACCGAACGGCCCCGTCGTACGACCAATGCGACGGGCCGGGGAACCAGAGGCGCGCCCTTGTGCCCGAGGGCACACCCAGGGCACAAGAGCCAGGAAGAGCCCGGAAAACGGCGGCAACTACTGAACGTAGTTTCCGCACGTCAACCGGGCTCTTTGCGAGTCCGTGCAGGTCAGGGGATCATGGGGGAAGTTCGTGAACTACCGCTGACCCCTCGGACGTCCTGTCCGATTTCCGCCAGCGCGGGCCGGACGGGGGTCGCAGACTCGGTCTCGTACGTGAGGACTCGTACACGAGGACTCAGAGGACTCATGGGCCTCATACGTGAGAACGCGTACGTGAGCACTCGTCGCAAGGAAAGGAACGTGCGATGACGGTCTACGCGACCCTCGACAGCCCGCTGGGCGAACTGCTCCTGGTCGGTGAGGAGTCGGCCACCGCGAACGGCGGGACCGCGCTGGTCTCGCTCTCCATGCCCGGCCAGAAGGGCGCCGCCGTCGTCCGGGACGGCTGGCGGCGGGCACCGGAGGCCTTCGAGGAGATCGCCCGCCAGCTGCGGGCGTACTTCGGCGGCGAGCTGACCCGCTTCGACATCGAGTACGCGCCCGGCACGGGCACCGAGTTCCAGCGGCAGGTCTGGGCGGAGCTGGACTCCATTCCGTACGGGGTCACCACCTCGTACGGGGAGATCGCCCGCCGGATCGGCGCCTCCTCGGTGAAGGTGCGCGCGGTCGGCACCGCCATCGGCCGCAACCCCGCGCTCGTCGTACGCCCCTGCCACCGTGTCATCGGCTCCGACGGCACCCTGAAGGGGTACGCGGGCGGCCTGGAGCGCAAGGAGCGCCTGCTGGGGCTCGAAGGAGCCCTGGTGGCGACACCCGGCAGCCCCAGCAGCCTCGCCAGTCCCGGCAGATGAGCGACGCCCTCTTCCCCCGGCCGCGCACCGTCGTCGCACCCGGCGCCGTGCACGTGCCGGGGTGGCTTCCGCCCGAACGGCAGCGGGAGCTGGTGGCCGCCTGCCGGGAGTGGGCGCGGGGGCCCGTCCCCATCCGGCACACCGTGCTGCCGGGCGGCGGCGTCATGTCCGTGCAGACCGTCTGCGTCGGCTGGCACTGGCAGCCCTACCGGTACACCCGCACCGCCGACGACGTGAACGGCCGCCCCGTCGCCCCCTTCCCCGACTGGCTCGCCGCGCTGGGCCGCGCCGCCGTGGCCGACGCGTACGACGACCCCGCCGCCGGGGACGGGTACTCCCCCGACACCGCCCTGATCAACTTCTACGACGGCGACGCGCGCATGGGGATGCACCAGGACAAGGACGAGCGGTCCGGCGCGCCCGTGGTCTCCCTGAGCGTCGGCGACAGCTGCCTCTTCCGCTTCGGCAACACCGAGGACCGGGGCCGCCCCTACACCGATGTCGAGCTCGCCTCGGGCGACCTCTTCGTCTTCGGCGGCGCCTCACGCTTCGCCTACCACGGCGTACCGAAGGTCCTCCCGGGCACAGGCGACCCGGCGATCACCGGCCTGCCCGGCGGCCGCCTCAACCTGACTCTCCGCGAGACCGGGCTGAAGGCGTGAGCAGCTGACCGGTTGACCGGGTGACCAGGTGACCTCCGGCCGCGCCCCTGGCCGCACTTCCGGCCGACGCCTCAGCGGCGGTCGCGCGAGTTGCCGAAGACTATGCGGTAGGCGATCAGCAGCACGAGCGAGCCGCCGACCGCCGCCGCCCAAGTGGCGCCGTCGTAGAAGTGGTTGGTGACGGGGCGGTCCAGCCAGCGGGCCGAGATCCAGCCGCCGACGAACGCACCCGCTATCCCTATGACCGTCGTGCCGATCAGGCCGCCCGGGTCCCGCCCGGGGAGCAGGATCTTGGCGATTGCTCCGGCGAGCAGGCCGAGGATGATCCAGCTGACGATGCCCATGTCCTGAACCTGCCTTTCGTACAGTGTCGTCCTATGCCATGGCGTACGGGAAGACGTACTCCCTCCGGAGCGCGGTTGCACCGGTGGCTAGGGTGCGGCGCATGACACAGGAACTGCGCCGCACCCTCGGCGTCTTCGACGCCGTGGTCATCGGGCTCGGCTCGATGGTCGGGGCCGGGGTCTTCGCCGCGCTCGCCCCCGCGGCGAAGGTGGCCGGAACCGGGCTGCTGGCCGCGTTGGCGCTGGCCGCGGCCGTCGCGTACTGCAACGCCATGGCCTCGGCACGGCTCGCCGCCCGCTATCCCGCGTCCGGTGGCACCTATGTGTACGGGCGGGAGCGGCTCGGGCCGTTCTGGGGCTATCTGGCGGGCTGGGCGTTCGTCGTCGGCAAGACCTCCTCGTGTGCGGCGATGGCTCTGACCGTGGGCGCCTATGTCTGGCCGGGGCAGGCCCACTTGGTGGCGGTCGCGGCGGTGGTGGCGCTGACCGCCGTGAACTACGGGGGTGTGCAGAAGTCGGCGTGGCTGACGCGGGCGATCGTGGCGCTGGTGCTCGCGGTCCTCGCGGCGGTGGTCGCGACCTGCCTGGGGTCGTCCGCCGCCGGGCACCTGGACGTCGGGCTGTCCGGGGGCGGGGCGGGGCTGCTCCAGGCGGCGGGGCTGCTCTTCTTCGCGTTCGCCGGGTACGCCCGGATCGCCACGCTCGGGGAGGAGGTGCGCGATCCGGCCCGGACGATCCCACGCGCCGTTCCCCTGGCGCTGGGCATCGCGCTGGCCGTCTATGTCTGTGTCGCGGTCGCTGTCCTTTCCGTACTGGGCGCTGACGGGCTGGGGCAGGCGACGGCGCCGCTCGCCGACGCGGTGCGGGCGGCGGGCGCGCCGGCGCTGGTGCCGGTGGTGCGGGTCGGGGCGGCGGTCGCCGCGCTCGGGTCCCTGCTCGCGCTGGTGCTCGGGGTCTCGCGCACGGTCCTCGCGATGGCCAGGGACGGCCATCTGCCGGGCACGCTGGCCGCCGTGCACCCCCGGTTCCGGGTGCCGCACCGGGCGGAGGTCGCGGTGGGCGCCGTGGTGGCGGTGCTGGCGGCGACGGCCGATCTGCGCGGGGCGATCGGCTTCTCGTCGTTCGGCGTGCTCGTCTATTACGCGATCGCCAACGCGTCGGCCTGGACGCTCGGTCCGGGCCGCGGCGGGCGGCTGCTCGCGGCCTGCGGGCTGGCCGGGTGTCTGCTGCTCGCCTTCGCGCTGCCACCGTCGTCAGTGGTGGCGGGCAGCGCGGTGCTGGCCGTGGGGGCGGTCGCGTACGCCGTGCGGCGGCGCTGAGGCCGCACGGGCCGCGGCGACAGGCCACGGCGCGCTACGGCTGCCGCGGCCTCATATTCGGCCGCTGGACCCCGCGGGGAAAGTCGCGGGAAAAGCCCGGGACTCCATCTCGTTCTCGGTCATGGCTCCATGGTGGACCACGCCACTGACAATCGGTCCGGAGCTCGCCCCAGACCGCTCTGACCTGCGTGATCTCTGTCGACTGCCTGTGGAAAACCTGGTCCGGCTACCGGTAGAACGGCTGGTCCGTCGGCACGATCTGCTTGCCCAGCGGGAGCAGCGAGACCGGGATCAGCTTGAAGTTCGCGATGCCCAGCGGGATTCCGATGATCGTGATGCAGAGCAGGAAGCCCGTGACGATGTGGCCGAGCGCCAGCCACCAGCCCGCCAGGATCAGCCAGAGCACATTGCCGATGCACGACGCGGCGCCCGCGTCCTGCCGCTCCACGACCGTGTACCCGAACGGCCAGAGCGCGTAGAGGCCGATACGGAAGGCGGCCAGGCCGAAGGGGATGCCGATGATCGTGATGCAGAGCAGGACGCCCGCGAGCAGATAGCCCAGGAACATCCAGAAGCCGCACAGGACCAGCCAAATGACGTTGAGGATTGTCTTCATGGGCGGCGACCTGCCATCTGTTCGAGTCGGGCGATGCGCTCCGCCATCGGCGGGTGTGTCGAGAACATCTTGGAGACACCCTGGCCCGGGCGGAAGGGGTTGGCGATCATCATGTGGCTCGCGGTCTCGATCCGCGGCTCGGGCGGCAGTGGCAGCTGCTTGGTGCCCGCGTCGAGCTTGCGCAGGGCGCTGGCCAGGGCCAGCGGGTCGCCGGTCAGCTGGGCGCCGGACGCGTCCGCCTCGTACTCGCGCGAGCGGCTGATCGCCAGCTGGATGACGGACGCCGCGAGCGGCCCCAGGATCATGATCAGCAGCATGCCGACGATGCCCGGGCCCTCGTCGTCGTTGGACCGGCCTACCGGGATCAACCAGGCGAAATTGACCAGGAACATGATCACGGAGGCGAGCGCTCCGGCGACCGACGAGATCAGGATGTCCCGGTTGTAGACATGGCTGAGCTCATGGCCGATCACGCCGCGCAGCTCACGCTCGTCGAGGATCTGCAGGATCCCTTCCGTGCAGCACACCGCCGCGTTGCGCGGGTTGCGGCCGGTCGCGAAGGCGTTCGGCGCCTGGGTCGGCGAGATGTACAGGCGCGGCATGGGCTGGCGCGCGGCCGTCGACAGCTCGCGGACCATCCGGTACAGCGCCGGGGCCTCGAATTCGCTGACCGGGCGGGCGCGCATGGCCCGCAGGGCCAGTTTGTCGCTGTTCCAGTACGCGTAGGCATTGGTGCCCAGCGCCACGAACAGCGCGACGATCAGCCCCGTACGCCCGAAGAAGCTGCCGATGACGATGATGAGCGCGGACAGTCCTCCGAGAAGGACGGCAGTCCTCAACCCGTTGTGCCGGCGGTGCACGGTACGCCCTCCAAATGGTGCGGCAGGGGAACCCTTTGCCTGATGGTCCTTCCACTTTCCAGTGGACGCTCCCGTACTGGTCAACGCCAGACGAGGACCGCTGGTTCCCTTGTGCGCGCTGGAGGGCGCCCTACTCCGTACGGGTGGGTCAGCGCGGCACGGGCAGTCCGGCGACCTCCAGGGCCTTCGGGTCGGGCTCCAGCTCGGTGGTGCAGTGCGCGCAGCGGGTGGCGATGCCCGGGATCTGGCTGTAGCAGCGGGGGCAGTCACGCAGGGCGGCCTTGATGTCGACCGGCTTGTCGCGGTCGAGCCGCGCCTGCACCTTCATCATCGGGATGACGACGAGGAAGTAGAGCACCGCGGCGGTGATCACGAAGGCGATGGCCGCGCTGATGAATTTCCCGTAGGGAAATTCGACGCCCTCGACCTTGAACGTCGCCGTGGTGAAGTCGCCCGTCGACCGGGTGGCGAGGCCGATGAGCGGTGTGATGAAGGCGGTGCTGAAGCCGGTGACCACGGCGGTGAACGCCGATCCGACGGCCAGACCGACGGCCATCGTCACAATGTTCCCGCGAAGGATGAAGTCCTTGAACCCGCTCAGCAACTGCTCGCTCCTAGTCGTCTCCGGCTGCCCGACCGGCCGTTCGCCGTCCGGGCACGCGTGCGCACACGTACGCGTGTACGACACTGCCCTGTCCGGGCACCTGAGTTCAAACCCGCTGCGCGAACGGTGGCCCCGATGGACCAGCCGGGCCTGGGGCGACCAGGTCAGAAAAGTCAGAAAAGGCTGATGGACGCGAAGTGCAGGGCCACCTGGGGCATGCCCGACAGGGCGATGGCGGCGAGCGCGGTGAGCGCGATGGCGAGCGTGAGCGGGGCCGGGACCCGGGGGCGCGCGGCGGACACGCCCGCGGCTCCGGCACCCACAGCGCCACCGGAACCGGCGCCCATGGCCCCGCCCGGTTCGGCGCCTGCCGACGCCGTCCCGGTCCCCGCCACCACGGCCTTCGCGCCCTCCACGGGCGCCTCGACCTCCTCCGGCGCGCGGAACAGTACGGCGGTCCACCGCAGGTAGTAGTACAGGGCGATCACGACGTTGAACGCCATGACGACCGCCAGCCAGCCCAGGCCCGCGTCGACCGCCGCCGAGAAGACCGTCACCTTGGCGAACAGGCCGATGATGCCCGGCGGCAGACCGGCCAGGCAGAGCAGGAAGAAGCCGAGCGCGAGCGCCGCGAACGGGCGCTCGGCGTACAGGCCGCGGTAGTCGGCGATACGGTTCAGCGGCCGCGTACGGGCGACCAGCGCGGCCACCGCGAAGGCGCCGAGGTTCACCACGGCGTACATCAGGGCGTACGCGACGGTCGCGCCGACCTGGGCGTCGCTGGAGTAGCCCGCGGCCGCGATCGGCACCAGGAGGTAGCCGGCCTGACCGACGGAGGACCAGGCGAGCAGGCGGACCGCGCTGTACGCGCGCGTGGCCGACTGGCGCAGCGCGCCCACATTGCCGACGGTCATCGTCAGCGCGGCGACGACCGCGAGCGCCGGGCCCCACACGTCCGCGTACGCCGGGAAGGCGATGACGGCCACCAGGATGAGGCCGGAGAAGCCGACGGCCTTGCCGACGACCGACAGGTAGGCGGCGACCGGCAGCGGCGCGCCCACATAGGTGTCGGGGACCCAGAAGTGGAAGGGGACCGCGGCCGTCTTGAAGGCGAAGCCCACCAGGGTGAGCGCGACGCCGGTCTGGGCGACGGTGTCCAGCTGGTAGGGCACGTCGGCCAGGCGGTTGGCGATCTCGGTGAGGTGCAGGGTGCCGGTCGCCGCGTACACGAAGCTGACGCCGAGCAGCATCACCGCAGTCGCGGTCACCGAGGAGAGGAAGAACTTGAGAGCCGCCTCCGAGGACAGCCGGTCGCCCCGCTTGAGGCCGACGAGCGCGAAGGCCGGCAGCGAGGCGACCTCCAGGGCGACGACCAGGGTGGCCAGGTCGCGGGAGGCGGGCAGCAGGGCGGCGCCGGCGGCCGAGGAGAGCAGCAGGAACCAGAACTCGCCCGCGGGCAGCCTCTCCTTGCTTTCGGTGGGCTCCGTCATCGACAGCAGCGCGGTGAGCAGGGCGCCGCCGAGCACCAGGAACTGGAGCACCAGCGTGAAGCGGTCGACGGTGTAGCTGCACGCCTCGGGGTTGGTGGTGAGGCAGAAGGTCGAGCGCGTCGACTTGTGGAGCGGGATCAGGAGGAGGAGCGCGGCGCCGAGCCCGGCGATCGCGATCCCGCCCAGCAGCGGCTTGCGCTTCTGCGGCAGGAACAGGTCGGCGACCAGCACGATCAGCGCGACGGACGCGGTGATCACCGGCGGGGCGATCGCGAGCCAGTCGACGGACTGGACGACGCTTGCGGCGCCGGTGACGGCTGGGGCGCTTGCGGCGGCCACGGTCACGACTTGCCTCCTGCGAGGAGCTTGTGGACGGCCGGATCGGTGAGGCCGAGGAGGACCGCGGGCCAGAGGCCGGCGAGGACGGTGAGGGCCACGAGCGGGCTCCAGGCGGCGACTTCGTACCCCTGGACGTCCACGAGCCGGGGCTCCTGCGGCTGGGTGTCCGGCGTGCCCATGCAGACGCGGCGGACGACGACGAGCAGATACGCGGCGGTGAGCAGCGTGCCGACGCCCGCGATGGCCATGAAGGTGAGGAACGCGGAGCGGCTGAGGCCGTCGGCCGGGTCGAACGCGCCGAACATGGCCAGCATTTCGCCCCAGAACCCGGCGAGGCCCGGCAGTCCGAGCGAGGCGACCGCCGCGAAGGCCAGGAGGCCGCCCAGGCGCGGGGCCCGGCCGTAGAGCGCGGCGCCGGTCGCGCCGGAGAGGGTGTCCAGGTCGGCCGTGCCGTACCGGTCCTTGAGGGCGCCGACCAGGAAGAAGAGCAGGCCGGTGATGAGGCCGTGGGCGACGTTCGCGAAGAGCGCGCCGTTGACGCCGGTGGGGGTCATGCTCGCGATGCCGAGGAGCACGAAGCCCATGTGGCCGACCGAGGAGTACGCGATGAGACGCTTCAGGTCGCCCTTGTTGCCACGCTTGGCCAGGGCCAGGCAGGCCAGTGATCCGTAGATGATCCCGGCGACGGCGAAGGCCGCCAGATACGGGGCGAACCGGTGCATTCCATCAGGGGCGATGGGCAGCACGATCCGGACGAATCCGTACGTACCCATCTTCAGCAGCACACCGGCCAGCAGCACCGAACCGACGGTCGGCGCGGCGGTGTGGGCGTCCGGCAGCCAGCTGTGCAGCGGCCACATCGGGGTCTTCACCGCGAGCCCGATCCCGATCGCCAAAACGGCGATGACCTGCACCGATGTGGTCATCCCCCGGCCGTTGTCAGTGGCGAGTGCCACCATGTCGAAGGTGCCGGTCTTCAGCCCGATCAGCAGCAGGCCGAGCAGCATCACGACGGAGCCGAGCAGGGTGTAGAGGATGAACTTCCAGGCGGCGGCCTGCCGTTGGTCGCCGCCCCAGCGGGCGATCAGGAAGTACATCGGGATGAGGACCATCTCGAACGCGAGGAAGAACAGCAGCAGATCGAGGACGGCGAAGGTGGCGAGGGTGCCGGACTCCAGGACGAGCAGAAGAGCGACGAAGGCCTTCGGGGACGGGCCCGCGGGCATCTTGAAGTAGCTGTACAGCGCGCACAGGAAGGTCAGCAGCGCGGTCAGGACGAGAAGGGGGAGTGAGATGCCGTCGATGCCGAGGTGGATGCGCACGTTGAGCGTGGGGATCCACTTGATGTCCGTCGTGGCCTGCATCTTCGACGGGTGGTCGCGGTCGAAGCCGAGTGCCAGGACGATCGCCGCGAGCAGGATCGCGCCGGTGACCGTCACGCCGTGGCGCAGCACGGCCTGGCCGGGCGACTTCCCCTTCAGTCCGGGCGGGGCGGGCAGCAGCGCCGCCACCGCGCCGACGAGCGGGCCGGCCACGATGAACGCGAGAAGGAACTGCATCACGGACGCGCTGATATCAATCACGGCTCACGATCCGGCGTTGGCGTTGGCAAGGACGACGGCGACGAGCGCCAGGACGGCGGAGCCCGCGAGCAGCGCGCTGAGATAGGTCTGCACATTGCCGGTCTGGGCCTTGCGCACGGCCGCGCCCAGCCAGCGGGGAAGGGCGCCCGCGCCTTGTACGTACGTCTCGACGACCTCGCGGTCCAGGAAGCGGACCAGTGAGGCGGCGGCGAGCACGGGGCGGACGAACAGCGTCCGGTAGAAGGCGTCCAGGTGGAAGCCGGTGACCGCGTGGCGGTGCAGCGGGCCGAGCAGCAGTCGGCCCGGGTCGGCCGGGTCGTATGCATCCAGAAGGGGCGCGGCGGAGCCGCTCGTTGAGGGGCGGTGGTCGGGCGACGGGCGGGCGATGTCGCCGTAGGCCGGGGCGTGGCTGGCGATGGCCTCCTCCTCGACCAGGCCTCCGTCCGCCTCCGGGTGGGCGGCGACCGCGCCGATCGGGGTGCGCGCGGCCAGGGCGCTGGTGTGCCGCCAGGTGGCGTACGTGACGAGTCCGCCGACCAGGGCGACGCCGGTCGAGAGCACCGAGGTGGTCAGGGCCGGGGTGAGCGCGTGGCCGTCGAACCAGTCGTCGAGGTAGCCGGTGGTCAGGCCGAAGCCGATGGACGGGATCGCGAGCACCCAGAGCACGGCGTTCATCGCGACGGGCTGGCGACCGTGGTCGGGGGCCGGGGCGCCCTTGCCGCGGAAGGCCATCAGCCACAGGCGGGTGGCGTACGCGGCGGTGAGCAGGGCGGTGAGCAGACCGGCGATCAGCACGATCCAGCCGGTGCCCTGCGGGGCGACCGTGCTGTGGCCGAGGGCGGTGTGCTCGGCCGCCGACAGGACGGCTTCCTTGGAGAAGAAGCCGGCGAAGGGAGGAATGGCGGCGAGCGCGAGCAGGGCGACGGTCATCGTCCAGTACGCGTCGGGGATGCGCTTGGCGAGGCCGTCCATGCGGGACATGGCGGACAGCGAGTTGGTGCCGGCGGCGTGGATGATCACGCCGGCCGCGAGGAACAGCAGCGCCTTGAAGGCGCCGTGCGAGAGGAGGTGGAAGACGGCGGCGCCGCGGTCGCCGACGGCCAGGGCGCCGGACATGTAGCCGAGCTGGCCGATCGTCGAGTAGGCGAGGACGCGCTTGATGTCGTCCTGCGCGAGGGCGGCCAGCGCCGAGCCGACCATCGTGACGGCGGCCATCACGGCGAGCACGGTCAGGGCGGCCGCCGAGGCCGCGAAGACGGGGAGGAGACGGGCCACGAAGTAGATGCCGGCCGCGACCATCGTCGCGGCGTGGATCAGCGCGGAGACGGGGGTCGGGCCCGCCATCGCGTCGGGCAGCCAGGTGTGCAGCGGGAACTGCGCGGACTTGCCCGCCACACCGGCCAGGAGCAGCAGGGCGATCAGCGTGGGGTGGTCGATCCCGCCGGTGAGGGCGGCCTGGACGACCCCGGTGATCCGGAACGTACCGGCGTCGGTGGCCAGTGCGAACAGACCGATCAGGAAGGGGACGTCACCGAGCTTGGTGACCAGGAAGGCCTTGAGGGAGGCGGCGCGCGCCTCGGGGGTCTCCCAGTAGTGGCCGACCAGGAAGTACGAGCAGATGCCCATGATCTCCCAGCCGACCAGCAGCAGCATCAGGTCGCCGGAGTAGACGACGAGCAGCATCGCGGAGGTGAAGAGGGAGACGAGAGCGGCGTACGAGGGGTAGCGCGGGTCGTCGCGCAGGTACCCGGTCGAATACAGCTGCACACAGGTCGCCACCAGGCCGACCAGTACGGCGACGAGGACGGCGAAGCCGTCGAGGTGCAGGGCGAGGTCGACCGGGACGGACCCGGTCGGGGTGAGCCGCCTGGACGCGTCGATCGACTTGCCGCCGCCCTGGTCCACGGCGACGACGACGGCGAGGACGAACGCGGCCAGGGTCGGCAGTACGGCCAGCGGGCGCACGTAACCGGGGGCGGTGCGGCCGAGCAGGAGTCCGGCGGCCGCGCCCAGGAACGGAAGGAGGGGGACGAGGACGGCGAGGGTCGTGGTGGTCACGCGGCGGCCTCAGCCTTCTGTGCCGGGGCGGCGGGGTCGTCGGGGCCGGAGCCCTCGGCGGTGTCACGGAGCTTGTCGATGTCCGCGGTGCCCCGGTTGCGGTACACCGCCAGGACGATCGCCAGGCCGATGCCGATCTCGGCGGCGGCGATGGCGATGGTGAACAGGGTGAGCGCCTGTCCGGCGTGGAGGGTGTCGCGCAGCCAGACGTCGAAGGCGACGAGGTTGAGGTTGACGGCGTTGAGCATCAGCTCGACGGACATCAGGACGAGGATCGCGTTGCGGCGCGCGAGCACTCCGTACACACCGGTGCAGAAGAGGAGGACGGCGAGCACGGCCGGATAGATCAGGTGCATCAGCGCTGCTCCTTGTCTCGGGGGGCGTCGCCGGGGGCACCGTCCGCGTCGCCGCTCTTGCGGGACATGACGATCGCGCCGACGAGGGCGGCGAGGAGGAGGACGGAGAGCGCTTCGAACGGCAGCACCCAGTGGCGGAACAGGATCGAGCCGGAGACCTTCGTCGAGCCCTGGCCGGGCCCGTCGAGGTTGATCCAGGTCGTACGGAAGGCGTCCACGACGACCCACAGGAGGGAGCCGGCGGCGGCCAGGGCGACGACGAGGGCGGCCCAACGATTGCCCGAGTCGGCGTCCGGGGAGCGGCCGATCGGCGCCTTGGTGAGCATCAGTCCGAACAGGAGGAGGACCACGACGGAACCGACGTAGATCAGTACCTGCACCCAGGCGATGAACTCGGCGGTGAGCAGGAGGTACTCGACGGCGATGCCGCCGAGCGCCACGACCAGCCAGAGGGCGGCGTGCACCAGCTGCTTGGTCGTGACCGTGAGGACGGCTGCGCCGAAGGTCACCGCGGCGACGAGGAGGAACGCGATCTCGACCCCGGTCGGGGAGAGGAAGCCGTGGTGCACCGGGTGGTGACCGCTGGCGAGGAGCATCATGCCTGGCCCTCCTCGGTCTCGGTGGCGGTCTCGGTGGCCGCCTCTGCTGCCGGGGTGGCCTCGGCGGCCGCCTCTGCGGCGGCGAGCTTCTCTGCCGTCTTGCGGGCCGCGGCGATCTCCTTGGGCTCCTCGGCCGCCGGGTCGAGGGCGGGCGGGGCCGGGACGGTCCACATCCAGTCGCGGAGCTTGTCGCGCTCGTGGGTGAGTTCGTGGATGTCCGTCTCCGCGTACTCGAACTCGGGCGACCAGAACAGCGCGTCGAAAGGACACACCTCGATGCAGATACCGCAGTACATACAGAGGGAGAAGTCGATGGCGAAGCGGTCGAGGACGTTGCGGCTGCGCTCGCGGCCGCCGGGGGCGGCGGCCGGGATCGTCTCCTTGTGGGAGTCGATGTAGATGCACCAGTCGGGGCACTCGCGGGCGCAGAGCATGCAGACCGTGCAGTTCTCCTCGAACAGGCCGATCACGCCGCGGGTACGGGGCGGGAGTTCGGGCTGGACGTCCGGGTACTGCGCGGTGACCGTCTTCTTGGTCATCGTGCGCAGCGTCACGGCGAGGCCCTTGACCAAGCCGGACCCTGGGATGCGGGGCCGGGCGGGCGGGAGCGACGCAGCCATCAGTTGATCGCCACCTTCACGATGCCGGTGAGCGCGATCTGCGCGAGAGCGAGCGGGATGAGCGTGGTCCAGGCGAGCTTCTGCAGCTGGTCCTCGCGGAGCCGGGGGTAGCTGACGCGTAGCCAGATGACGACGAAGGCGAGGATCGCGGTCTTGAGGAGCGTCCACACCCAGCCGAGCCCGTCGGCGCCGAAGGGGCCGTGCCAGCCGCCCAGGAACAGGACGGTGGTGAGGCCGCAGAGGACGACGATCCCGGCGTACTCGGCGAGGAGGAACAGGGCGAAGCGCAGACCCGTGTACTCGGTGTACGCGCCGAAGATGATCTCGGAGTCGGCGACGGGCATGTCGAAGGGCGGGCGCTGGAGTTCGGCGAGCCCGGCGGTGAAGAAGACCAGGGCGCCCACGATCTGCCAGGGCAGCCACCACCACTCGAAGGCGTTGAGGATGCCGGGGAGGGAGACCGTGCCGGCCGCCATCGCCACGGAGGCGGCGGCGAGCAGCATCGGCAGCTCGTACGCGAGGAGCTGGGCGGCGGTACGCAGTCCGCCGAGGAGGGAGAACTTGTTGGCCGAGGCCCAGCCGGCCATGAGCGAGCCGAGTACGCCGACACCCATGACGGCGAGCACGAAGAAGATCCCCGCGTCGACGACTTGGCCGACGGCGCCCTCGCTCGGGCCGACGGGGATCGCGACCAGGACGAGGAGGTACGGGAGCAGCGCGACGGCGGGGGCGAGCTGGAAGACGCGGCGGTCGGCGTCGGCCGGGACCACGTCCTCCTTCTGCGCGAACTTCACGCCGTCGGCGACGAGCTGGGCCCAGCCGTGGAAGCCGCCGGCGTACATCGGGCCGAGGCGGCCCTGCATATGGGCCATGACCTTGTGCTCGGTCTGCCCGATGACGAGGGGCAGGACCAGGAACACGGCGAAGACGACGAGGAGCCGGAGGGCGACGTCGAGTGCGTCGTTCACGCGGGTTCGCCTCCGGCGGGGGTGTCGGTTTCGGGGTCGGGCTCGGGCTCGGGCTCGGGCTCGGGCTGGGTGCTGGTGGTACCGGGACCACGGCCGTCGGATTCGGCGGGCCGCGCCTCGGTGGCTTCCGCAGCTTCGGTTGCTTCGGTTGCTTCGGCGGCTTCCGATGCTTCGGTGGGCTCGCCAGCCGCCGGGGTCGCCGGGGCGCCGTCGAACGCCGGACGCGGGTTGTTCCAGGGGGCGTCCGTGCTGCGGGTGCGCGGCGGGGCCGGTGCGGTCTCCGGGGGCTCAGGTGCCGCTGAGGTCTGAGGTGCCTCCGGGGCCTGGGAGGCCGAGCCCTCGGTAGCGCTGCGGGTCCGGCGCGGGCGCGGGGCGGGAGCCTCCGGGGCCGGAGCGGGTGCCTCCGTGGCCGGGGTCCCGGTCGTCGGTGCGTCCGGCGCGGACGGGTCCGTCGACGGTGCCGTCTGGGACGCCGAGCCCTGCGACGTGCTGCGGGCGCGGCGCGGGGTCGCGGCGGCGCCCTCGGCTGTCGCCGCCGACGGGGCCTGGGACGCGGAGCCCTCCGTGACCGTACGGGTCCGGCGGACCGGGCGGTCTCCGGCTGCGCGCGGGGTGCGGGCCGGGGCGGGCGGGAGCTGGCCCTTCAGGGGGCCCCACTCGTTCGGGTCCGGGACGCCGGGCGGGAGCATCTGGCGGCGCTTGGGCCCACCGTGCTCCGACTCCCCCGGCTCCTTCGCGCCCGGCCAGGCCTTGGCGACCCGCGCCGCGAGGACGAAGTCCTTGCGCAGGGGGTGGCCCTCGAAGCCGTCGGGGAGGAGGAGCGGGATCAGGTTCGGGTGGCCCTCGAACGTGACGCCGAACATCTCGTGCGTCTCGCGCTCGTGCCAGCCCGCGCCCGCGTACACGTCGACGGCCGAGGCCAGGACGGGGGCGGTGTGCGGCACGGTCGTACGGACGAGGAGGCGGCGGACGCGGCGGCCTTCGAGGGAGACGACGTGCGCGCAGACGCGGAAGCCGGTGCCGGGCTCGTCGACCGCGCTGAGCCAGTCGAAGTACGTGCAGCCCAGTTTGTCGCGGGCGATCTCCAACGCGGGGATCCAGGAGCCGACGGGGACGTCGACGGTGAGGAGGTCGTACGCCTCCTCGGCGGTGGCCTCCTCGCCGAAGAGCTCCGTGACGGCGTCGGGCAGACGGTCGTACGCGGTCACTGCGCGGCCCCCGGCGTCGGCGTGTCGTTCTCGGAGGCCCCTGCGGCCCCGGAAGCCCCCTCAGTCCCACGAGCCCCATCAGCTGAGTCCGCACTCGGCGCCGCCGGAGCCGCTGGAGCCGTCACCAGACCGCTGGTGAGCTGCGCCGGTGACGCCTGCGTGGCGTAGCGCTCGGCCAGGGACTCGCGGGCGATCTTCTCCTGGAGCTTGAGGATGCCCTGGAGGAGCGCCTCGGGGCGGGGCGGGCACCCGGGGACGTACACGTCGACCGGGATGATCTGGTCGACGCCCTTGGTCACCGAGTACGAGTCCCAGTACGGGCCGCCGCAGTTGGAGCAGGCGCCGAAGGAGATGACGTACTTCGGCTCGGGCATCTGCTCGTACAGCCGCTTCACCGCCGGGGCCATCTTGTCCGTCACCGTGCCGGAGACGATCATGAGGTCGGCCTGGCGCGGGCCGGGCGCGAAGGGGATCACGCCGAGCCGGATGAAGTCGTGGCGGGCCATCGAGGCCGCGATGAACTCGATGGCGCAGCAGGCGAGTCCGAAGTTGAACACCCAGAGGCTGTAACGGCGGCCCCAGTTGAGGACCACCTTCATCGGCTCGGGCGCCAGGCGTGAGAGCACGCCCAGGCGCTGGCCCTGCACAACCGAGGCCCCCGCGGGCGCCGGAGCGCCGTTTTCGGCCACTTTCGGTGTGGGCAGGAACTGGGGATCCGGAGACGTCACGCCCATTCGAGGACGCCCTTCTTCCATGCGTAGAGCAGTCCCACGGCCAGGAAGCCGAGGAAGATGAACATCTCGACCAGCGTGGCCGCGCCGAATCCGGGGGCGGCGAAGACCGTCGCCCACGGGAAGAGGAAGATCGAGTCCACGGCGAAGATCACGTACAGGAAGGCATAGACGTAGTAGCGCACTTGGGTGTGCGCCCAGCCTTCGCCGACGGGGTCCACTCCGCATTCGTACGTGAGCAGCTTCTCCGGCGTCGGGACCACCGGCCGCAGCAGGCGCCCGGCCCCGAAGGCCACCGCGACGAAGAGCACGCCGACGACGGCGAGCAGTCCGACGACCGAATAGCTCTGGAAGTAGTCCGCCGACAGTTGGCGTACGGTCGGTTCCGGCACGTCCGCCCCTCGCTCCCTGACCTCGTTGCGTCGTTGCAGTCTGTTCGACGATCTGTACGCACGGGAGTCTAGGCCCTGCTAAGGACGGCGTAAGCAGGTGTCTCACGCAGGTTGCACACCTGGCGCCCGGGCGGCGGTGTCCCGGCGCGCACCGCCCCCGTGTCCGGAAGAGGACCCGGGGCGTGACCTGATCGCGTTGGCGCGAGTGGCCCCGGAACGCCGTGGGCGGCACCGGGGGTGGGGTTTTCCCCAGGCGAAACCCGCCTAGCTACCCCATGGCGCCGGGCCGCGCGGCCCGGCAGGCTTGCCTTCATGACCAGCACCTTCCGCGACGAGCAGCGGCCGGGCCGCCGATCCGGCCGACAGCCCGGGCGGCGGCCCGACCTACCGCAGAGCCGGCCGCACGACCGGCCGCACGACCCGTCGTACGACCGGCCGTCCGACGACGAGAGGCTGCCGCCCGCGCGGTTCGCCTACGACCGGCAGACCTGGAAGGAGATCGCGCATCTCCTCGCCAATCTGCCGATGGCGCTCATCGGCTTCGTCTACGTGGCCGTGCTGGTCTTCACCGGCGCCGGCCTCTCGGTCACCGTGATCGGCCTGCCGCTGCTCGCGGTCGGTCTGGTCGGCGCCCGTCAGCTGGGCAAGCTGGAGCGCGCGCGGGCGCGCGCGCTGCTCGGCGTACGGATCGACGAGCCCACGCCGATTCCGGCCCGGGCGCTGCGAAAGGGCGCGCGCGGCGGGGCCCTGCGCTGGCTGTGGACGAGCCTGAAGGACCCGGTGGGCTGGCGGAACGTGCTCTACGAGTTCATCCGGCTGCCCTGGGGCGTGCTGACCTTCGGCGTCACGATGGTCAGCCTGTTCGTGGCGTGGCCGGTGCTCGGGTTCATCGCCCGGGTGCTCACCAACGCCGACCGGGCGATGGTGCGGGCGCTGCTCTCGCCCTCGGACGACCTGGAGCGGCGGATCGCCGAACTGGAGTCGGACCGCGGGGTGGTCGTGGACACGGCGGCGGCCGATCTGCGCCGGATCGAACGCGATCTGCACGACGGCGCGCAGGCTCGGCTCGTCGCCCTCGCCATGGGACTCGGCCTCGCCAAGGAGAAGCTCCTGGAGGGCCAGGCCGACGAAACCGTGGCGGCGATGGTCGACGAGGCGCACGGCGAGGTCAAGCTCGCCCTCCAGGAGCTGCGCGACCTGGCCCGGGGCATCCACCCGGCGGTCCTCACCGACCGGGGCCTGGACGCCGCCATGTCGTCGGTCGCCTCGCGGTGCACGGTGCCGGTGAAGGTGACGGTGGACGTACGGGAAAGGCCCGCGGCGGCGATCGAGGGCATCGCGTACTTCACCGTCTCCGAGCTGCTCCAGAACGTCAGCAAGCACAGCGGCGCGCGGGCGGCCTCGGTGGAGGTGTGGCGGGCGGGCGACCGGCTGCTCATCCAGGTCGAGGACGACGGGCGCGGGGGCGCGCGCCTCGACGGCGGTACGGGCATGGCGGGTCTCGCCGAACGCCTCGGCGCGGTGGACGGGCTGTTCGTGCTCGACTCCCCGCCGGGTGGCCCGACGATCGTCACGGCGGAGCTGCCGTGGCGGGCCCGGGGGACGAAGGAGTAGGGCCGGCCCCGGAGCCGGGGTAGGGAAAACCCCCCGCCGAAGACGGTGACCGGCTCCATGGTCCGGGGCGGCCGTGACCAGCAGTCTTGTACGTAAGAGAACGCGGCCGGGCGTACATGGACCGCATCGGCCACATCAGCGGAAACGAACGGACGGACCGATGATCATGGAGACGGAGTACGGGCGGCGGCCTGCACGGCAGCACTTCCTTCCGCCGGCGCTGCGCGCGCCGCTGGAGGCCCGGACGTTCCGTGAGTTCGGCTATCTGCTGCTCAGCCTGCCGATCAGCATCGTCATGTTCACCTGGGCCATCGTCGTGGTGTCGCTGAGCGCCGGGCTGCTGATCACATTCCTCGGCATCCCGGTGCTCGCCGCCGGACTCGTCGGATGCCGGGCCTTCGGCGCGCTGGAGCGCAAGCGGGCGCGGGCCCTGCTGGGCGTGACCGTGGCCGCGCCGCAGCCCGTGCGGGGCAAGCGCGGGATGGCCTGGATCGGAGCCGTGCTGAAGAGCGGGGTCTCGTGGCGCCACCTGCTGTACTCGGTGCTGCACTTCCCGTGGGCGGTCTTCTCCTTCGTGGTCTCGCTGTCGCTGTGGGTGTACGGGTGGGGGCTGCTGACGTACCCGCTGTGGCAGTGGGTGTTCCCGACGTACACCGGTCAGGACGGAATCCAGCTGTACGGGGACGGGACGCACGACTTCTATCTGGACTCGCCGTTCGAGATCACCCTGACCGTGCTGGTCGGACTGGTCGTCACGCTCGCCGTGCCGTGGGTCATCCGCGGGTTCGCGTACGTCGACCGGGGTCTGCTCTTCGGGCTGCTCGGGCCGTCGCGCCTTGAGGAGCGGGTGGTGGAGCTGGAGTCGGACCGGGGCGTGGTCGTGGACACGTCCGCGGCGGACCTGCGGCGCATCGAGCGGGATCTGCACGACGGCGCGCAGGCGCGGCTGGTCGCCCTCGCGATGGATCTGGGTCTCGCGAAGGAGAAGCTGACCGAGGATCCGCAGGCGGCGGCGCGGATGGTGGACTCGGCGCACGGCGAGGTGAAGGTGGCGCTCCAGGAGCTGCGGGATCTGGCCCGGGGCATCCACCCCGCCGTCCTGACCGACCGCGGCCTGGACGCCGCACTGTCGTCGGTCGCCTCCCGGTGCACGGTGCCGGTGCAGGTGGAGGTGGATCTGCCGGGCCGCCCCGTGCCGGCCATCGAGGGGATCGCGTACTTCACCGTCTCCGAGCTGCTCCAGAACGTGAGCAAGCACAGTGGGGCGAGCCGGGCCGGGGTGGATGTGTGGCGGGCTCAGGACCGGCTGATGCTCCAGGTCACGGACAACGGGCGGGGCGGGGCGACGGTCGACGGCGGGTCCGGGCTCGCGGGGCTCGCGGAGCGGCTGGACGCGGTGGACGGGATTCTGGTGGTGGATTCGCCTCGGGGTGGGCCTACGACGGTGACGGCGGAGCTGCCTTGGCGGGCGTGAGTTGCCCCTCCCCGCCCCTTCCCTAAACCCTCCGGGGGTCGGTGGGTGGTGGAGGCTCGTTTCCCGGGGGCTTCGCCCCGGACCCCCCGCTCGTCTGCGGACCGTGCTGGGTTGCTCGCGCCCGCGCGGCGGAGCCGCAAATGTCACAGCCCCGCGCCCCTAAAAATGCCGCTGCGCGGCAATCCGCTGGGCGCCCCGGAGGGGCGCATTTAGGGGCGCGGGGAACTGCGCGCTCAGCCCGCCACCGGCTCACAGAGAACGAACCCGCCTTCTGGATTCCGCGCAGCTCGGTCCGGATGCTGGGATGCTGGGTGCGCACAGCCATCTGGCGTGCGGGAGCCGAGCAACGCCGAGCCGGGGGGCTGCAGATCGTGGAGGACAGGGTGCGGGTCGTCATCGCCGAGGATTCAGTGCTGCTTCGGGAGGGACTGACCCGCCTGCTGACCGACCGGGGGCACGACGTCGTCGCCGGGGTCGGCGACGGAGACGCGCTGGTCAAGACCGTCGGCGAGCTCGCCGACCAGAACGCGCTGCCGGACGTGGTGGTCGCGGACGTACGGATGCCACCGACCCACACCGACGAGGGCGTACGGGCCGCGGTGCTGCTGCGGAAGCTGTACCCCGGCGTGGGCGTACTCGTGCTGTCGCAGTACGTGGAGGAGCGGTACGCCACCGAACTGCTGGCCGGTTCCAGCCGCGGAGTGGGCTATCTGCTCAAGGACCGCGTCGCCGAGGTCAGGGAGTTCGTGGACGCCGTCGTAAGGGTCGCCCGGGGCGGTACAGCCCTGGACCCCGAAGTGGTGGCCCAGTTGCTCGGCCGCAGCCGCAAGCAGGACGTACTGGCCGGCCTCACGCCGCGCGAGCGCGAGGTCCTCGGCCTGATGGCCGAGGGGCGCACGAACAACGCGGTCGCGAAACAGCTGGTCGTGAGCGACGGCGCCGTCGAGAAGCACGTGAGCAACATCTTCCTGAAGCTGGGCCTCTCCCCAAGTGAGGGCGACCACCGACGGGTACTCGCGGTGCTGACCTATCTCAATTCCTGACCACCTGACACCCTGTCAGGCAAGTCGGCAGGGTTGCGGACGGCTGGAGACCTACAACTAAAGACCGACCGAGGGGCGTCTTACCAGAAGGAGCCGGGGGGCGACTGAAATATGACAAACCGGGGCATTGGACCATCTCAAAAGGGCGTCCAGGATGCGATCCATCCAAGGAAGGCGACCCTTACCGACGTAGGGTGGGCTTTGGAGCGACCGGTTCTCCGGACGCGCCCGAGCAGCCCGTCCCAGGGAGGTCCAGTTCAGTGACCAGCCAGGTCAGTACGCCAGCCGAGCAGGCAGACGGGGCCGATGAGGCCGTCCTCGGTGAGCAGCGCAAACCCGTGGGTGAGAAAGAGGTCAAGCGCCTTGATCGGGTGATCATCCGTTTCGCGGGTGATTCGGGTGACGGGATGCAGCTGACGGGTGACCGGTTCACGTCGGAGACCGCCTCGTTCGGCAACGACCTCTCCACCCTCCCGAACTTCCCCGCCGAGATCCGCGCTCCCGCAGGGACCCTGCCCGGCGTCTCCAGCTTCCAGCTCCACTTCGCCGACCACGACATCCTCACCCCCGGCGACGCACCCAACGTCCTCGTCGCCATGAACCCCGCCGCGCTGAAAGCCAACCTCGCGGACGTGCCGCGCGGCGCGGACATCATCGTCAACACCGACGAGTTCACCAAACGCCCGATGGCGAAGGTCGGCTACGCCACCAACCCGCTGGAAGACGGCACCCTGGACGCCTACAACGTCCACCCCGTCCCCCTCACCACGCTGACGGTGGAGGCGCTGAAGGACTTCGGCCTGCCGCGCAAGGAGGCCGAGCGCTCCAAGAACATGTTCGCGCTGGGGCTGCTGTCGTGGATGTACCACCGCCCCACCGAGGGCACCGAGCGCTTCCTGCGGCAGAAGTTCGCCAAGAAGCCGGAGATCGCCGAGGCGAACGTCACCGCGTTCCGGGCGGGCTGGAACTTCGGCGAGACCACCGAGGACTTCGCGGCCTCCTACGAGGTCGCCCCGGCCACCAAGGCCTTCCCCACCGGTACGTACAGGAACATCTCCGGGAACCTGGCTTTGGCATACGGGCTGATCGCCGCGGGCCGCCAAGCGGACCTGCCCCTGTATCTCGGCTCGTATCCGATCACCCCGGCCTCGGACATCCTGCACGAACTGTCCAAGCACAAGAACTTCGGCGTCCGCACCTTCCAGGCCGAAGACGAAATCGCCGGAATCGGCGCGGCGCTGGGAGCCGCGTTCGGCGGGTCGCTGGCCGTCACCACCACCTCCGGCCCGGGTGTCGCGCTGAAGTCGGAGACCATCGGACTGGCCGTGTCCCTGGAGTTGCCGCTGCTGATCGTGGACATCCAGCGCGGCGGCCCCTCCACCGGGTTGCCGACGAAGACCGAGCAGGCGGACCTGTTGCAGGCGATGTACGGGCGCAACGGCGAAGCCCCCGTCCCCGTCGTCGCGCCGAAGACACCCGCCGACTGCTTCGACGCCGCCCTCGATGCCGCCCGGATCGCCCTGACCTATCGCACCCCGGTGTTCCTGCTCTCCGACGGCTACCTCGCCAACGGATCCGAGCCCTGGCGCATCCCCGACACCGACGAACTCCCCGACCTGCGCGTCCAGTTCGCCACCACCCCCAACCACACCCTCGCCGACGGCACCGACGTGTTCTGGCCCTACAAACGCGACCCCCACACCCTCGCCCGCCCCTGGGCCATCCCCGGCACCCCAGGACTCGAACACCGCATCGGCGGCATCGAAAAACAAGACGGCACCGGCAACATCTCCTACGACCCCGCCAACCACGACCTCATGGTCCGCACCCGCCAAGCCAAAATCGACGGCATCCACGTCCCCGACCTGGAAATCGACGACCCGGACAGTGCACGCACCCTCGTGATCGGCTGGGGCTCCACCTACGGACCCATCACCGCCGCAGTACGCCGCCTGCGCGCCCAGGGCGAACCCATCGCCCAGGCCCACCTGCGTCACCTCAACCCGTTCCCCCGCAACCTCGGCGAAGCACTCCAACGCTTCGACAAGGTCGTCATCCCCGAGATGAACCTCGGCCAGCTCGCCACCCTCATCCGCGCGAAGTACCTCGTGGACGCGCAGTCCTACACGCAGGTCAACGGCATGCCGTTCAAAGCCGAGCAGCTCGCCACGGCCCTCAAGGAGGCCATCCATGTCTGAGGCGCTCAAGCTGGTCCCCAAGGCCGAGGCCGCCCAGTCGATGAAGGACTTCAAGTCGGACCAGGAAGTGCGCTGGTGCCCCGGCTGCGGTGACTACGCCGTCCTCGCCGCCGTCCAGGGCTTCATGCCCGAACTCGGCCTCGCCAAAGAAAACATCGTCTTCGTCTCCGGCATCGGCTGCTCCAGCCGCTTCCCCTACTACATGAACACCTACGGGATGCACTCCATCCACGGACGCGCCCCCGCCATCGCCACCGGCCTCGCCACCAGCCGCCAAGACCTCTCCGTCTGGGTCGTCACCGGCGACGGCGACGCCCTCTCCATCGGCGGCAACCACCTCATCCACGCCCTCCGCCGCAACGTCAACCTGAAGATCCTCCTCTTCAACAACCGGATCTACGGCCTCACTAAAGGCCAGTACTCCCCCACCAGCGAAGTCGGCAAAATCACCAAGTCGACCCCCATGGGCTCCCTGGACGCGCCCTTCAACCCCGTGTCCCTGGCGCTGGGCGCGGAGGCCTCCTTCGTCGCCCGCACCATCGACTCCGACCGCAAACACCTCACCGACGTACTACGACAGGCCGCCGACCACCCCGGCACCGCCCTCATCGAGATCTACCAGAACTGCAACATCTTCAACGACGGTGCTTTTGAAGCCCTCAAGGACCATGAGCAGGCCCAGGACGCGGTCATCCGCCTCGAACACGGACAGCCCATCCTGTTCGGCGCCGACAACACCAAGGGTGTTGTCCGTGACCCCGCCACCGGCGATCTGAAGATCGTCCCCGTCACCCCGGACAACATCGCCGACGTCCTCGTCCACGACGCGCACGCAGCATCCCCCACCACCGCCTTCGCCCTCTCCCGCCTCGCCGACCCCGACACCCTCCACCACACCCCCATCGGCGTCCTCCGCTCCGTGGACCGCCCTGTCTACGACACCCAGATGGCCGACCAACTCGACACCGCCATCGAGCAGCACGGCAAGGGCGACCTCACCACCCTCCTCACCGGCAACGACACCTGGACCGTCGCGGGCTGACCCAAAGGGCCGACCGGCCGGGGAGTCTGCGCGGGCCCCCGGCCGGGCACCCGTACTGATATGCCCATGGACCGTCTCGCGTACCGCGTCAAACGGCAGTTGCTCGGCAAACCGCTCACCACCGAGCGCATCGGCGACGAGAAGCTGGACAACCGCACCGCGCTCGGGGTGCTGGCGTCGGACTGCATCAGCTCGTCCGCGTACGGGTCCGAGGAGATACTGCGGGTCCTGGTGCCCGTGGTCGGGGCGGCGGCGTTCAGTCTGCTGATGCCTGTGACCGGGGCGATCCTCTTCGTCCTGGTGCTTCTGACGCTCTGTTACAGCGATGTCGTCACCATCTACACGCGGGCCGGCGGCTCGTACGTCGTGGCGCGCGAGAACTTCGGGCCGGATGTCGCGCAGATCGCGGCCGTGGCGCTGCTCGTCGACTACATCGTGACCGTCGCCGTGCAGGTGTCGGCCGGGACCAACGCGATCATCTCGCTCGCGCACCTGCTGGGCGGCGGCTGGACCGGTATGGACCACCTCCAACTTCCCATCTCCGTCGGGGTGGTCCTGTTCCTCGCGTACGGGAACCTGCGTGGGGTGCGGGAGGCCGGGCGGCTGTTCGCGCTGCCCGCCTATCTGTTCATGGCGGCCGTCGCGCTGCTGCTGGCCGTCTCCGCCGCGCGCGGGCTCACCTCGGGGCTGCCGCGCGCCGATCTGCACGCGGCGGGGGCGATCCCGGTCGGCGGCGCGGGCAGCGGCTGGCTGTACGGGGCGTCGCTGTTCATGGTGCTGCGGGCGTTCGCCAACGGCGGGTCGTCGCTGACGGGGCTCGAAGCGATCTCGAACGGCATCTCGGCGTTCCGCGAGCCGCAGGGCCGCAACGCCCGCCGCACGCTGATCACGATGAGCTGTGTCCTGGGCGTGCTGGTGCTCGGTGTGTCGACGCTCGCGCACTTCACGCACGCGGTGCCGTACAGCGACGGGACCCCGACCGTCATCGCACAGGAGGCCCACTTCGCGTTCGGTGGCGGGGCGCTGGGCACGGCCGGGCTCGTCTTCGTACAGCTCGCGACCGCGCTCATCCTCTACACCGGCGCCAACACTCCGTTCACCGGCTTCCCCTACCTGGCCAGCTTCGTGGCCGAGGACCGGTTCCTGCCACGGCTGTTGACCCGGCGCGGGCACCGGCTCGCATTCTCCAACGGGATCATCTCGCTGACCGTCGTCTCGCTGGCGCTGCTGCTCGTGACCCGCGCCAACGTCGACAAGCTGGTGGCGCTGTACGCGATCGGGGTGTTCACCGCGTTCACCATGGCCGGGGCCGGGCTCACGGCATACCACCTGCGGCGGCGCGAGCGGCACCGGCGGCTGAAGGTCGCCGTCAACGGGGTCGCGGCCGTGGTGTCGGCGGCCGTCGTGCTGATCTTCGCGGTCACCAAGTTCACCGAGGGCGCCTGGCTGGTGGTCGTGGTGTTCCCGCTGGGGGTGTGGGCGCTGACGCGGATCAACCGGGAGTACCGGCGGGAGGCGGCGGCCCTCGACACCCTCCAGGCGCCCGGCGCCGATCTGCCGCACGGCCGCCGCCATCTGGTGTTCGTGCTGGTGGAAACGCTCGACCTGGCGGCGATCAAGGCGCTGCGGTACGCGCACGAGCTGCGGCCCGACGAGATCCGGGCGGTCCACTTCGCGATCGACGAGCCGCACGCACGGCGGCTCTCGGCGCGGTGGGAGGCGACGGCGGCGACCACGGTGGCGCTGGAGGTGGTGGAGTGCCCGGACCGGCGGCTGCGGCACGCCATGAAGGAGCTGGCGGCCCGGACGACCGAGGACGGCCGGACCTGGCTGACGGTGCTGGTCCCGCACCGTACGTACACCGGTTTCCTCGGCAGGCTGCTGCACCGGGGCACCGGCGAGGCGATGGCCAAGGCGCTGGAGCAGCTGCCGTCGGTGGCGGTGACGGTGCTGCCGTTCGACGTGTCGCGGGCGCTGCGGTCGCTGGACGAGGGGCGTGAGCCGCAGCCCGACTAGGGCCCCCAGGCATCACGCCTGCCTGGCCTCCCGGGCCGTGTCGTAGGCGGCGCGTGCCTCTTGCACCTGCTCCATCCGCACGCCGGTCCACTCGGCGAGGGCCCCTACCCGCTCGGCGGCCTCGCGGCCGAGGGGGGTCAGCGAGTAGTCGACGCGCGGCGGGATGACCGGCTTGGCGTCGCGGTCCACGAAGCCGTCGCGCTCCAGCGTCTGGAGGGTCTGGGCCAGCATCTTCTCGCTGACCCGGCCGACGTGCCGGCGCAGCTCGCTGAACCGGTACGACCGGTCGAGCAGCGCGAGCAGGACGAGGACGCCCCAGCGGCTGGTCACGTGCTCCAGGACGAGCCGGTGCGGACACATCGCCTCGCGGAGGTCCTCGGCGGACCGGGTACTTACTGCCATACCAGTACCTTACTTCAAAGTGGGTACTTACGAAAGGTTAGCGCCAGCCGTACGGTGAGTGGCACGGGTTCCGCACGGGAACCCAGAGCCAAGGAGTCAGCAGCCATGAGCATCGTCGTCACCGGAGCCACCGGAGCCCTCGGCCGTCTCGTCGTCGACGAGCTGCTCGCCGCGGGGGTGCCCGCGAGCGGGATAGCGGCCGTCGTACGCGACAAGGAGAAGGCCGCCGGGCTCGCCGGGCGCGGTGTGGAGCTGCGGGTGGCCGACTACAGCGCGCCCGAGACGCTGGCCGGGGCCTTCCGCGCCGGTGACCGCGTGCTGCTGATCTCCGGCAGCGAGGTCGGGCAGCGGGTGGCGCAGCACGCCGCCGTGATCGCGGCTGCGAAGGACGCCGGGGTGGCGCAGCTCGCGTACACCGGCATCCTCGGCGGACCGGAGGCCGACTTCCGCCTCGCCGACGAGCACAAGGCCACCGAGCAGCTGATCCTCGACTCGGGGCTGCCGTACACCTTCCTGCGCAACGGCTGGTACACCGAGAACTACACCGCCCACCTGGAGCCGGTCCTGGCGCACGGGGCGGTCGTCTCCAACGCGGGCGAGGGCCGGGTGGCCTCGGCCGCCCGCGCCGACTACGCGGCGGCCGCGGCGGCCGTGCTGACCGGCGAGGGCCACCTGGGCCGGACGTACGAGCTGAGCGGCGACGTGGCGTGGTCGTTCGCGGAGTACGCGGCGGAGGTCGCGCGGGCGACCGGCAAGGAGATCGCGTACCAGGCCGTCGCCCCCGAGGTGCACCTCGGCATCCTCACGGGCGCGGGCGTCCCGGCGCCGTTCGCCGAGATCCTGGTCGACGTGGACCTGGCGATCGGGCGGGGGCGGCTGGCGGGCACGTCCGGCGAGCTGTCCCGGCTGATCGGGCGGCCGACGACGCCGATCTCGCAGACGATCGCGGCGGCAACTGCGGGGGCCTCCGCCTGACGGGATCCGGCAGGCGGAATCGGCCACACCACGGTCAGGACCGTTTTCGGATATAGGGCATGACAGGCGCGGTCCCCTGGCGCTACCTTCGATCACGTCGACGTGCGCGCGTCGACGTGCGCGCAGGGAGGGCCAGTGGCCGAGGAACCGAGTACCGCTGCCGGGGAAGAGCGGGCAGGACTGCTCTACGGGATCGGTGCCTACGGGATGTGGGGACTGGTCCCGCTCTTCTGGCCGCTTCTGAAGCCGTCCGGCGCGATCGAGATCCTGGCCCACCGGATGGTGTGGTCCCTCGTCGCCGTCGGCGCCGCGCTCCTCGTACTGCGCCGCTGGGCGTGGATCGGCGAGCTCCTGCGCCAGCCGCGCCGGCTCGCCCTCATCGGCCTCGCCGCCGCCGTGATCACGGTCAACTGGGGCGTCTACATCTGGTCGGTGAACTCCGGCCACGTCGTCGAGGCGTCGCTCGGCTACTTCATCAACCCTCTGGTCACCATCGCGATGGGCGTGCTGCTGCTCAAGGAGCGGCTGCGGCCGGTGCAGTGGGCGGCGGTCGGGGTCGGCGCGGCGGCGGTGGTCGTCCTGGCGGTGGGCGCCGGCCGGCCGCCGTGGATCTCGCTGACGTTGGCGCTGACGTTCGCCACGTACGGGCTGGTGAAGAAGAAGGTGAACCTCGGCGGGCTGGAGTCGCTGGCCGCCGAGACGGCGATGCAGTTCCTGCCCGCGCTGGGGTATCTGGTGTGGCTCGGGACGCAGGGGGAGGCGACCTTCGCGTCCCACGGCGCCGGGCACGGGGCGCTGCTCACCGCGACCGGGGTGGTCACGGCGGCGCCGCTGGTCTGCTTCGGCGCGGCCGCGATCCGCGTCCCGCTGTCGACGCTGGGGCTGCTGCAGTACCTGGCGCCGGTGTTCCAGTTCGGCCTGGGCATCCTGTACTTCCACGAGGCGATGCCGGCGGAGCGGTGGGCCGGGTTCTCGCTGGTGTGGCTGGCGCTGACGCTGCTGACGTGGGACGCGCTGCGGACGGCTCGACGGGGCCGGGTCGCGCTTGCGGCGGCGGGACGACGTGTTGAGCCCCTCCCCACCCCTTCCCTGAACCCTCCGGGGGTGAGGGTCGGGGAGGAGTAGGGGTTCTGCCGGGGCTACGCCCCGGGGGACCCCGCTTCGGGGCTGCGCCCCTGGACCCGTGTTCGTCTGCGGGCCGGTGGGGGCTGGTCGCGCAGTTCCCCGCGCCCCTTAGGTATCTCCGGCCCCCCGGCGTGCAGGGAGCGAAGCTCCCGCTCGTTCAGGGGCGCGGGGAACTGCGCGACCAGCCACAGACGGCCCGCAGACGAACGAGGTCCGGGGCGCAGCCCCCGGCCGCCCGCCAGAGGGCTTTCGGGAAGGGGCGGGGTGGGGGAACCAATCCAGCCACTGTCCGCCCACCGAACACCCCTGTCCGGAATACGTTCTTGACGGTGAGTGAAACTCTCCCTGAACATCAGGCTCGCGTTTCCGTCCCATCCCCGAACGGAATACGGAGCCCCCACATGCGCACCAAGCTCCCCAAGTACCGCAGAAGCACCCTCGCGGTCGCGACCCTCGCCGTCGCCAGCCTCGGCCTCGCCGCACCGGCCGTTCAGGCCACCGCCGCCGCCCCCGCCCCGGCGGCCGCCGCCGCCCCCGACATCCCCCTCGCCAACGTCAAGGCGCACCTCGCCCAGTTCCAGCAGATAGCGAACGCCAACGGCGGCAACCGCGCCCACGGCCGGGCCGGCTACAAGGCCTCGCTCGACTATGTGAAGGGCAAGCTGGACGCGGCCGGGTTCACCACCTCCGTCCAGCAGTTCAGCTCGTCCGGCGCCACCGGCTACAACCTGATCGCCGACTGGCCGGGCGGTGACACCTCGCAGACCGTGATGACCGGCGCACACCTCGACTCGGTGACCGAGGGGCCCGGCGTCAACGACAACGGCTCCGGCTCGGCCGGGGTCCTGGAGACCGCGCTCGCCGTCTCCCGCGCCCAGCTCAAGCCCGACAAGCACCTGCGGTTCGGCTGGTTCGGCGCCGAGGAGCTGGGCCTGGTCGGCTCGAAGTACTACGTCAACAGCCTGTCGTCGGCGGACCGAGGCAAGATCTCCTCGTACCTCAACTTCGACATGATCGGCTCGCCGAACCCGGGTTACTTCGTGTACGACGACGACCCGGCCCTGGAGAAGGTCTTCAAGGACTACTTCGCGACCCTCTCCATACCCACCGAGATCGAGACGGAGGGCGACGGGCGCTCCGACCACGCGCCGTTCAAGAACGCCGGCATACGCGTCGGCGGCCTCTTCTCCGGCGCCGACTACACCAAGACCTCGGCCCAGGCCCAGAAGTGGGGCGGCACGGCGGGCCGCGCGTTCGACGCCTGCTACCACTCCTCCTGCGACACCAGCGCCAACATCGACGACTCCGCGCTCGACCACAACAGCGACGCCATCGCGTACGCGCTGTGGCAGCTGTCGGCCGGCACCACGATCCCGCCCACCGGGGACTTGTACGAGAACACCACCGACGTGACCATCCCGGACTCCCCCGGCGCGGCCGTGACCTCGTCGGTCTCGGTCACCGGGCGTACGGGCAACGCGTCCACCGCGCTCAAGGTCGGGGTGAACATCGTCCACACCTACAGCGGCGACCTGGTGGTCGATCTGATCGGCCCGAGCGGCAAGGCGTACCGGCTGCACAACTCGTCGTCGGACTCCACGCCGAACATCAACACCACGTACACCGTGAACGCGTCCACCGAGACGGCGAACGGGACGTGGAAGCTGAAGGTGCAGGACAAGGGGCCGCAGGACACCGGCTACATCAACAGCTGGAAGCTCACCTTCTGACCTTCTGACCGTCCGGTCCTGGGTTCGTCCCGGGATCCGTCCCGGGATTCACCTCTCCCGCAATGAGCATGCGCGTGCATATACTGCACGCGCATGCTTTTCTCTGGGGGGGACCATGGCCCGCAACTTCCTTTTCCTGCTCGGCAGTACGCGCTCCGGCGGCAACACGGAGGCGCTGGCCAGGCTGGCCGCCGAGCAGCTGCCGAGCGGCGTCTCGCAGCGCTGGCTGAACCTCTCGCAGCTGCGGCTGCCCGAGTTCACCGACCGGCGCCACGACGGTGAGGGCCTGTACGCCGACCCGGCCGGGGACGCCGCGACCCTGCTCGACGCGACCCTGGAGGCGACCGACCTGGTCATCGCCTCGCCGCTGTACTGGTACGGCGTCTCGACCCCCGTCAAGCACTACCTCGACCACTGGTCGGGGTGGATGCGGGTGCCGGGTCTGGAGTTCCGGCCGCGGATGGCCGGGCGCACCATGTGGGGCGTGACGGCGCTCGCCACCGCCGACCAGTCCGTGGCCGATCCGCTGGTGGGGACCCTGCGCCACACCGCCGCGTATATGAGCATGCAATGGGGCGGCGTACTGCTCGGCTCCGCCAACCGGCCCGGCACCATGGGGCAGGACACGGAGGCGACGGTCCGCGCCAAGACCTTCTTCAGCTCGGAAACGGTGCTCGCAACGCACGCATGACGTGCGCCACCAGTGAGGCGATCCTGTCCGGGTCGTGGAACGGCCGCTTCAGCGCGTGCCGGTAGTACAGCGGCCCGTACAGCATCTCCACGGCCAGCTCCAGATCGGCGTCCGGCGGCAGCTGGCCCTGGCGCTGCCCGGCGCGCAGCCGCTCGTGCACCAGCGCGACGCGCGGACCGACCAGCTCCTCGTTGACGGCCGCCGCCAGCGCCTCGTCGTGGAGCAGCTCGGAGAGGATGCCGGTATACGCGGGGCCGATCACCGGCGAGGTGAAGACCCGCATCACACTGGTGACGTGCGTCACCATGTCCGTGTCGATGTCCCCGGTGTCGGGCAGCGGCGAGGTGCTGACCACGGCCTCGATCACGGCCTCCAGGAGCACCGCGCCCTTCGTCGCCCACCAGCGGTAGATCGTCTTCTTGCTCACACCCGCTCGGGCGGCGATGCCCTCGATCGTGACGCGTCCATAGCCGTTTTCCGCGCAGAGTTCGAGGGCCGCGGAGAGGATCGCGCGGCGCGATCTCTCGCTCCGGCGCCGGGGGTTGGGGGCAGGACGTGGCGACTCGGTCACGGGGTGAGTCTACGAGAACGGTCCGTAGCGTATTGACAGCGGAATGGTCTGCTCCAAGAATGTGCCGAGGAAACGGCACGTGTCGTGTCGAGCCGCCACGGGGGTCGGCTCGCACGACCCGTCCCTTCCGTCGTCCTCCCGGGTCCGGTTTTCAGGCCGTGATGTCCTTCGCCGTGAAGCGCGCCCAGGCCGCCGAGCCGAACACCGCCACGTACAGCGCCTGCAGCTCCAGGTTCTTCACCAGCTGGTCCCAGTAGACCGGCACCCGCAGCAGGTCCGCGAAGGACAGCCAGTAGTGCGGGAACAGATACGGGTGTATCGCGTGCAGCTGGGGGATCTGGTCCAGGATCTGCACGGTGATCAGCAGGCCGACCGTCGCCGCCATCGCCGCGACACCGCTGCCGGTGAGCGTGGAGATGAACAGGCCGAGCGCGGCCACGCCGGTCAGCGACAGGGCCACCAACCCGGCGATCGCGAGCGCGCGCACCAGTCCGTCCGCGAACGATATCTGCGTGCCGGAGATGGTCGTGACCTCTCCGAGCGGGAAGAGCAGCGCACCCACGGCGAGCGCGGACGCCGCCACGACCAGGGTCGCCAGCAGGCAGAACGCGAGCACCGACGCATACTTGGCGAGCAGCAGCCTGGTCCGCCCGGCCGGGGCGACCAGGAGGTAGCGCAGGGTGCCGCTGTTGGCCTCGCCCGCTACCGCGTCGCCCGCGACCACGCCGATCGCCATCGGCAGGAAGACGGGAAGGGTCGCGGCGAGCCCCGCGAAGACGAGGAAGAGCCCGTTGTTGGTGACCTGCGAGATGAAGGCCGGGCCGTCACCGCCGCTGGGACCGGCCGTGCCGCCGTCGCTCGTCTCGATCTTCACGGCGATGCCGATCAGGATCGGGACGGCCGCCAGCACCCCGAGCAGCGCGAGGGTGCGCCACCGCCGCACGACGGTGACCAGCTCGGACCGGAAGAGCCCGAGCGCCCAGAGCGGGCTGGGCCGCCGGACCCCGGGGCCCGGCCCGTCCGGGGCGGCCTGGACCTCTGTGGCCTGCGCGGCCTCGGCCGTCTCCGCCTCTGTGGCGGACCCGGCCTCTGTGGTCCGTGCCGCGTCCGGGCCCGGCGGGGGCGCCGACGTGGGCACATCCTCCGTTGCGTTCACCTCAGCCCGCGACATCGAACCCCTCCCCCGTCAGTGCCACGAACGCGTCCTCCAGCGAGGCCCGTTCGACCCCGAAGGCCCTCACCCGTACGCCGCCGTGCACCAGCGCGGCGTTGAGCTCCGCCAGTTCCACGTCGTCCGGCGGGACTTCGCCCGTCACGCGGTCTCCGTCCACGGTCACGTCCGCGACCCCGCGCTCCTTGAGCAGCCGGGCCGCGTCGGCCGGGTCCGGGGTGGTGACGGCGAGCCGGCCCCGGTTGCCCGCCGAGAGTTCGGCGACCTCGCCCTGGACGACCAGACGGCCCTGGGTCATCACCGCCGCGTGCGTACAGACCTGCTCGATCTCGTCCAGGAGGTGCGAGGAGAGGAAGACCGTGGTGCCGTCGGCCGCGAGCTCCCGCACCAGGGCGCGGATCTCCCGCATGCCCTGCGGGTCGAGGCCGTTGGTCGGCTCGTCCAGGACCAGCAGCTTGCGGGGCTGGAGCAGCGCGGACGCGAGCCCGAGCCGCTGCTTCATGCCCAGCGAGTACGCCCGCGCCTTCTTGCCGGAGGCGGCGGCGAGCCCGACCCGCTCCAGGGCGTGGGCGACCCGGCTCGCGCGGGTGCGGGGGTCGGCGGTCGGGTCGGCCGAGTCGTACCGTACGAGGTTGTCGCGGCCGGACAGGAATCCGTACAGCGCGGGGCCCTCGATCAGGGCGCCCACCTGTGGCAGGACCGTGCGCCCCGCGCGGGGCATGGGGCTGCCGAGGACCCGGGCCGTGCCGGAGGTCGGCTCGATCAGGCCCATCAGCATGCGGATGGTGGTCGTCTTGCCCGAGCCGTTGGGGCCGAGGAAGCCGAAGATGCTGCCGCTGGGGACGGTGAGGTCGAGGCCGTCCACGGCGAGTTGGCCGCCGCGGTAGCGCTTGCTGAGACCGTGGGTCTCGATCACCGATGGAGAGTTCCCCACCCCGCCCCTTTCCGTAACCGGTACTTCGCCCCGGACCCCCTCGGCCGGGTGCCGCTGAGATTTCAGGGGGTTGCGAGGGGGGACCCGAGTCCCCCCTCCCCCCTCACTACTTCGCCGCGTTCGCCGCGTTCACCAGCGCGTCCTTGGTGACCGCGCCCACGAACACCTTGCCGTCGTCCGTCACCAGCGCGTTGATCAGGCGGGTCTTGTAGACCGTGCCCGAGCCGAACTTGCCCGTGACCTTGTCGCCCAGGGAGTCGAGGAACTTCCGGGCCTCCGGCGGGACATCGCCCTTGCCGCCCTTGCCGGAAGGTGCGGTCGGGATGCCCTTACCTCCTGGAACGTCGAGGCGGGCGATGGAGTTCCAGCCCTTTCCGATGACGTTGAGGCCCTTGAACTCGCTGCCGTCGGAGCCCTTGAAGCCCTTGTCGCCCCGGTCCGTGTGCGCCTTGCCGTCGTCCTGGGTGACCTTCGCCCCCTTGGGCGGGGTGAAGTCGAACGTCGAGGCGGACGGCTTGCCGAAGTCGACCTTGGTGAAGCCCGCGTCGATCACGGCCTTGCCCCCGCCGGACGGCGCGAGCGTGAACTTCAGCGGCACCCCGTTCTTCGCGTCCACCGCGATCCGGATCGCGCCGATCGTCGAGCCGGACTGCTTCGGCTTGATCACCAGCTGGTAGGCGTCCCGGCCCGCCACGTGGGACGTGCCGTCGACGGTCACCGAGGTGGTCGGGTCGACCGACTTCAAGGCCTGCTCGGCCATCGCCTTGGGCGTGGTCGGCAGGGCCTCCGGAGCCTTGCCGGAGCGGCCGTGGCGCTTGGCCGCGTCGCCCCCGAGCTCCTTCTTGCCGTCGCCGGCCCGCTTCGAGTGGTACACCTCGTTCGAGGCGCTGTCGTACGCCCACACGTCGTTCCCGCTGTGGATGACGCTGTACTCCGACGCGTTGTCGAGCACCGACAGCTTCTGCTTGTCCGGGCCGTCGGCCGCGACCCGCAGGGTGTGCGAGCCGGAGGCCAGCTCCATCAGCTTGCTGTCGGGCGAGGCGGACGAGCCGCCCTTGCCCGCGCCGCCCTTGGGGGCGAAGGAGCCGAGGCCGCCGAAGGACGGCAGGCCCAGGTCGGTCTTGATCTTCACCGTGCCGGAGAGCTGCTGGGCGTCCGACGCGGCGATCTTCTCGATGAGCTGCTGTGCGCTGATCTTCGGCAGATCCGGATCACCTGAAGCCGCGAGCGCCGGGACCAGCCCGATGGTTGCGGCCGCCACCCCCGCCACCGCGACCGGGACCAGATACCGCGCGGCCTTGCGGCGGCCCGCGACGAGGTCCCCGGCCTCCTCGGTGGTGTGTGCGCTGTCGTTCGGTGCCATGTGTGCCTTACCTCCGTGGTCGGCGGCGTCCGTCCGTAGTGCTGCGCTCTGTCCACCCCGCGCCGCCATTCTCACCCGAATTGGTCAGGAGTGGTGTTCTCAATCTGACCAAATCAGCCGCCGTCAGGCGTCACCCCTCGGGAGCAACCTCGTGTACCTCTCTGGGATGACACCAGCGCCCCAGACCTCCCCCGACCAGTAGGGGTTGTACGTCGCGTACCTGTCAGAATCGCCAACTCCACCGAGGCCAGGCGGGATTGCTTCCCGCCACCGCCAACCAACCTCGGTGCGCTCCGGGTTGAGCCGCCTTCAGGTACAGCCCGCACATCGGCCCGCGCCCCGGCTCGCACCCCGGACACCGTCACCACCGCCCGACCCCTACGGCGACGACGTCCGCGAGGTGCTCCCCCGATCCCGTTTCACTATCGTTTCACCAGGTATGCGACCGTTTGCACAGCATCACCGGACACTCAATAGTGTGACCTGGGTCACACTATTGACAGATCGGGTGTTCGAGTCGCTTTGGGCCGGAATCCGTACACCTGAGTGAGAGCAACCGGCACCACAAAAGGGGATCGCCATGCTCACCGTCCACCGCATCGCCGTCGGCGCTGCCGCCGGGACAGCCGTCCTCGCGCTGGCCGCCACGGGGTGCGGAAGCAGCAACAGCAGCAAGACCGAGAAGCCGTCGACCACCACGACGGCCCCCGCGACCCCGAATCCGGCCGCCCCCGCGCTCAGCGCCACCGAGGTCGACAAGGTCGGCACGGTCGTCACCGACAGCGACGGATACGTCCTGTACCGCTTCGACAAGGACACCGCGAAGCCGTCCCACTCGAACTGCCTGGCCGCCTGCGCCGCGATCTGGCCCCCGGCCCCCGCCACCGACGCACTGACCGTCAAGGGCATCGACAAGGCCCTGGTCGGCAAGGTCACCCGCCCGGACGGCAGCACCCAGTTGACCCTCGCGGGCTGGCCGCTCTACCGGTACGCCAAGGACGACGGGCCTCGCGAGGCGTACGGTCAGGGCGCCGGCGGCACCTGGTTCGCGATCACCCCGACCGGGGCGAAGGCCACGGCCGACACGGGCGGCGGCACGACCTCGGGCGGCGTCATGACACCGCCGGACGGCTCCGGCTACTAGAACGGGCACCAGGAACGAGTACGGGAACAGGAACCGGACGGGTACCGGGACCAGGACCAGCGGAGACGGGTCCTAACCCGCCCGGTGCACCACCGCGTCGCACAGCTCCTCCAGAGCCGACTTCGCGTAGCACTCCGGCAGCGGCGCCAGCGTGGCGCGGGCCTCCTCCGCGTACCTCACGGTGTCCCTGCGGGCCTGTTCGAGCGCCGGGTGCACCCGCAGCCGGCGCAGTGCCTCGGCGTGCCGGGCGTCGTCCGTCAGGTCGCCGTCGAGCAGCGCGACGAGCTCCAGGTCCTCCGGGCGGCCGTGCTGGGCGGCCTGCGCCCGCAGGTGCAGGACCGGCAGCGTCGGGATGCCCTCGCGCAGGTCGGTGCCGGGGGTCTTGCCGGACTCGTGCGAGTCGCTGGCGATGTCCAGGACGTCGTCGGCCAGCTGGAACGCGGTGCCGAGCCGCTCGCCGTACTGCGTGAGGATGTCGACGACCGACTCGTCGGCGCCCGACATCATCGCGCCGAACCGGCCGGAGACGGCCACCAGCGAACCGGTCTTGCCCGCGAGCACGTCGAGGTAGTGGTCCACCGGGTCGCGGCCGTCGCGCGGCCCCGCGGTCTCCAGGATCTGGCCGGTGACCAGCCGTTCGAACGCCTCGGCCTGGATGCGCACGGCCTCCGGGCCCAGGTCGGCCAGTATGTGCGAGGCGCGGGCGAACAGGAAGTCGCCGGTGAGGACCGCGACCGAGTTGCCCCAGCGGACGTTGGCGCTGGGCACCCCGCGCCGCACCTCGGCCTCGTCCATGACGTCGTCGTGGTAGAGCGTCGCCAGATGCGTGAGCTCGACCACCACCGCCGAGGGCACCACACCCGGCGCGTAGGGGTCGCCGAACTGCGCCGAGAGCATCACGAGCAGCGGCCGGAAGCGTTTGCCGCCCGCGCGCACGAGGTGCTGCGCGGCCTCCGTGATGAAGGGGACCTCGCTCTTGGTGGCGTCGAGCAGGCCCGCCTCGACTGCCGCCAATCCGGTCTGGACATCGGCTTCAAGAGCCTGGTCCCGCACGCTCAGCCCGAACGGCCCGACGACGGTCACGAGGGGTACTCCTGTCTGCTGACGATCACACGGATTGTCGATGTGTCGCTGCCTTCACTCAAGTCAGCGTATCCGGTCGCTGTTCGATCACCGCTGGCGCCTTCCCGTCACCCCCCGCGCACAGCCCGATGGACCCCGGTATGTTCGTGATCAGCTCATACGATCAGGAGTGGACCTTTTGTCCGGAACGACCACCGACACCGTGCCCGACCCCGGCGCCGAGCGGCCGCCGCCCGGGGACGACCACGCCTTCCTCGGCCACCCGAAGGGGTTGCTGACGCTCTCCGGCCTTGAGGTCTGGGAGCGCTTCTCCTTCCTGGGGATGCAGGCGATCCTGGTCCTCTACTTCGCCGACACCGTGGCGCACGGCGGCATGGGCCTGGACGCGGCCACGGCGGCCTCGGTCTCGGCGGCGTACGGAACGCTCGTCTATCTGGTCTCGGTCGCGGGCGGCTGGCTCGCGGACCGCATCCTCGGCTCGTACCGCGCGGTCCTGTACGGCGGCGTCCTGATCGCCTGCGGCCACTACACGATGGCCGTCCCCGCCCAGGCGGCGACCTGGGCCGGGCTCGGCCTGATCAGCGCCGGTACGGGCCTGCTCAAGCCCAATGTGGCCTCGATGGTGGGCAAGCTCTACCGCACCGACGACGAGCGCCGCGACGCCGGGTTCGCGCTCTACTACATGGGCATCAACATCGGCGCCTTCCTGGGGCCGCTGATCACCGGCTGGCTCGGCGACCACAAGGGCTGGCACTGGGGTTTCTCGGCGGCGGCGGTCGGGATGACGTTCGGGCTCGTCCAGTACGTGGCCGGGCGTCGGCAGCTGGCCGGGCGCCGGCACGCGGCCGAGTTCGCGCTGCCGCCCGAGGGGATGCGCCGGGCGGTGCGGCTGTTGGCGCTCGGCGCGGTGGCGGCCGGGCTGCTGGCCGGGGCGCTCTCGCTGGCGGGCTGGCTGACCATGGGCCGGTTCGTGGACGCGCTGACGGTGATCTCGGTGATCGCCCCGGCGGTGTACTTCACGGTGATGTTCCGCAGCCCCCGGGTGAGTGCGGAGGAGCGCGGGCGGCTGCGCCCCTATGTGGTGCTCTTCCTCGCCTCGGTGGTCTTCAACTTCATCCTCTTCCAGGCGTATTCGACGATGATGCTGCTCGCGTCGACCAACGCCCGCACCGAGATCCTCGGCTTCCACTTCCCGGCGAGCTGGTACGCCTCGGCGCTCGGCGCCTTCGAGGTGGCGCTGGCGCCGGTGGTCGCGGCGGTCTGGTCCCGGATGGGGCCGCGCCAGCCGCACGCCTCCAACAAGATCGCGTTCGGGGTGGTACTCGGCGGGCTCTCGTTCCTGCTGATGGTGGTGCCGACGGCCGGGCAGGGCTCCGACTCGTACCGGATGGCGGCCTGGTGGATCGTCGGCTCGTATCTGCTGCTCGGGCTCGGCGACGTCCTTCTGGAGACCTCCGGGATGTCGGCGACGACCAAGCTCGCCCCGAAGGCCTTCGCCAGCCAGACCATGTCGCTCTGGTTCCTCTCCCTCGCGCTCGCCAACGGCATCCAGGCGCAGACCGTGAAGGTCTACGGAAAGGTCTCCAACGCCGCCTACTTCGGCGTCAACGGCGCGATCGCGGTGGCGGCCGGCCTCGCGGTGATCGCTGCCGCGCCCTGGCTCAAGCGCACCATGCACCCCGTCCACTGAGGTCCTGCGAGGCTGCCATGCGGATCCGAACCGACTTCCCGTACGAGACCACCCACGTGGACGTGCGTATTCCGCTCCCGGACGGGACGCTCCTCTACGCCCGGATCTGGCGCCCGGTGACCGACGAGCCCGTACCGGCGCTGCTCGAATACCTGCCGTACCGGCTCACCGACTGGACCGCGCCGCGCGACTGGCAGCGCCATCCCTGGTACGCGGGACACGGCTACGCCTCCGTGCGCGTCGATGTGCGCGGGCACGGCAACAGCGAGGGCCTGCCGGGCGACGAGTACGACGCGCGGGAGCTCGCGGACGGGGTCGCGGTCGTCGACTGGCTCGCCGCGCAGCCCTGGTGCGACGGCAAGGTCGGCATGTTCGGGATCTCCTGGGGCGGCTTCAACTCCCTCCAGATCGCGGCCCTCGCGCCCGAGCCGCTCAAGGCGGTCGTCACGGTCTGCTCGTCGGACGACCGCTATGACAACGACGTGCACTACCTGGGAGGTTCCGTCCTCGCCGTGGACATGCACGCCTGGGCGGCGACGATGCTGGCGTTCACGGCGCGACCGCCGGACCCGGCGTACGTCGGCGACCAGTGGCGGGACATGTGGCTGACGCGCCTGGAGGCCATGGAGCCCTACATCCACACCTGGCTGGCGCACCAGACCCGCGACGACTACTGGAAGCACGGCAGTGTCCGCGAGGACTACGGGGCGATCGGTGCGGCGGTGCTCGCGGTGGGCGGCTGGCACGACCCGTACCGGGACACCGTGCTGCGCCTGGTGGAGCACCTGCCCGCCGACCGGGTGCGCGGACTGATCGGGCCGTGGTCGCACCAGTACCCCGACCGGGGGCTGCCGCCGGGACCGGCCATCGGCTTCCTCCAGGAGACGCTGCGCTGGTGGGACCACTGGCTCAAGGGCAAGGACAGCGGGGTCATGGAGGAGCCGCTGCTGCGCTCCTGGATCAGCGAGTCGCACCGGCCCGCCACGGTGTACGAGGAGTTGCCCGGCCGCTGGGTCGGCGACCCGGCGTGGCCCTCGCCGCACGTCACCCCCGTCCCGTACGCGCTCGGGGGCGCCCCGGTCCGGGTCGACTCGCCGCAGCACACCGGCCTGGACGCGGGCCGCTTCTTCCCGTTCGGCAACGACGGCGACCTGCCGCCGGACCAGCGCGCCGAGGACGCGCACTCGGCGGCGTTCGACTTCGCGGTGCCGGACGACGGGCCGCCCCTTGAGGTCCTCGGGCGCCCGGAGGTGACGCTGCGGCTGCGCATGGACGTCCCGTTCGGGCAGGCGATCGCGCGGCTCTGCGACGTGGCGCCGGACGGCTCGTCCACGCTGGTCACCCGGGGCGCGCTCAATCTGTCCGCGCGCGAGGGCCGGGACCGCGCGGACGCCTGGCCGCTGGGCGCCACCCAGGACGTGACGTTTCTCCTCAACGGCATCGGCCACAGCTTCCCGCCGGGACACCGCGTCCGCCTCGCGGTCTCCTCCGCGTACTGGCCGTGGATCTGGCCGCAGGCGGACTCGGTGGGCTTCACGCTCGAACCGGAGGGCAGCTCCCTGACCCTGCCGGTCCGGGAGCGGACGGCCGACGCGATCGCCTTCGAGGAGCCCGAGCAGTCGGCGCCGCTCGGTGTGGTCTCCCCCGCCTCGCTGGACGAGCCCCGCCCGGAGCGGCTGGTCGTCCGCGATGTCGCCAAGGGCGAGTGGCGCCTGGAAGTGGACCCGCGCTACGGCGGTACGCGGGTCTACCCCGACGGTCTGGAGTTCACCGAGGACGCCCTGGAGACGTACACGATCGACGAGGCGGACCCCCAGTCCGCGCGCACCCGCTCGGACTGGACGATCCGGCTGCACCGGCCGGAGCCGGCCTGGGACGTCACGATCACCACGCGGTCCGAGATCGCCTGCGACGCGGCGGACTTCGTCACCTCGGACGAGGTGGTGTGCCGGGACGGCGGGGAGGTCGTCTTCCACCGGACGTGGGAGAAGCGCATCCCCCGGACGGCGGGCTGACGCGCCGCCCCGGCGGTCTCAGCCGCCCGCCGCCACCGACGCCGCGAGCCGGGGCGAGGCATACGCGGTACCGCAGACGAACCGCATCACCGGCCCGAACGACGACGCGGCCGGCAGACCCGTGAAGTAGAGGCCGGGCACCGTCGACCGGTACCCGGCGTCCAGTACCGGCGCGCCCCGCGAGGTGGCGAGCTGGGTGCGCAGCCCCGGGCCGAGGTAGTCGAGGGCGGCGACGTCCATGCGGTAGCCGGTCGCGGCCAGCACGTGGTCGGCGGCCAGTTCGCGCTGGGCGCCGGTGCCACCGCTCAGTGTCAGGACCGGGCGGCCGGACTCGACGCGGGCGCGGACCACCCGGCGGCCGTCGGTCACCGCGACCCTGCCGGTGAACCGGTCGCGCAGCCACCACGCGCCCAGCGGGCCCAGCACCCTGCGCACCAGATGGTGCCGGGTGGGCGCGGGCAAGTGGCGGAAGTGGGTGGCGTGGTACGAGAACGCGTACAGCGACCAGGCGCGGCCGAAGGGCGAGTCGGGGCTGAGCCGGGGCTGCTGGTCGGGGGCGGCGCCGAAGCGGACGGCCCCGGTCCGGCGTGCCACGATCCGTACCTCCGCGCCCGCCTCCGCCATCAGCACCGCGCTCTCGATGGCGGACTGGCCGGCGCCCACGACCAGCACCTCGCGCCCGGCGAAGCGGGAGAGGTCGGCGTGCTGCGAGGCGTGCGAGACGGGGCCGGTGGCACAGGGGCCGTCGGGGACCGCGGCCGCCAGCTCGCGCGGCATCCGGGCCAGCCCCGCGAGCCCGGTCGCGACCACCACCGCACGCGCCTCGAAGGCCTCGCCGGAGTCCAGCTTCAGCTCGAAGTGGCCCGCCCGGGTGCGGTCCACGGAGACCACCCGTACGTCCTCCAGATCGGGCAGCAGCCGCTGGGCGAACCACTGCCCGTACGCCGCGAAGTCCTCCACCGCGATGAGGTCCCAGTCGGACTCGTACCGCCGGATCCCGGTGTCGGCGCAGAAGTCGACCAGGGCGTGGCCGGGTTGGGGCGCGTCGATGCCGGAGGCGGACGGCGTCGATTTGAGGACCATGCCCGCGGGCATGTGCGCGCGCCAGCTCACCATGGGCGAGCCGAAGACGCGGACCGGGAGGCCGCGCCCGCGCAGATGCGCGGCGGTGGACAGACCGTAGGGCCCCGCCCCGATGACAGCTACCGGACGAATCACGTGAAGGTCCCCTCCCCAGGGTGGTACGCACAAGTGCTGGTCGTGCCTGTTCCGCCGGCCCCGCCGGGCTACTCGGCTATCGCGCGGCGCGAGCTCCGCCACAGCTGGTACAGGTGCTCGGCCCCCGGTCGTACGAAGCGGGCGAGCATGGTGAAGAACGGCCTCGGGTCGTCCCGGGCGAGCCACGCCAGCTCGGTGCCACGGGGGCGCGCGGGCGCGTGCGGGGTGGTGTAGCCGCTGCGCCGGTAGGCCAGCAGCGCGGGCAGGTCGATGTTCTCCACCACATAGCGCCGTCCCGCCCGCTGTTCGCCCTCGGGGACCGCGCGGCCGGTGAGGTGCAGATGCTGGGCGCGGACGACGTCGACGCCCGCCTCGCTCTCGAAGAGGCGGAACTGGGCGCCCATCCGCGGGTTGAAGTCGAGCAGTTTGTACCGCCCGTCGCGCCGGTCGAAGCGCAGGTCGAGGTCGACGATCCCGCTGAAGCCGATCCGCTTCACGAACTGCTCGGCCAGCAGCGCGAGTTCGGGGTTGTCCACGACGTACGCGGTGGCGGTCATCCCCGCGTGCGGCGGCCAGGAGCGGACCTTGACGCCGGTGAACATCGCCAGCGGCGCCGCGTTCTCGTCGAAGTAGGCGTGGACGATCCAGTCCTCGGCCTCCTCGCGCGGCAGGTACTCCTGGAGGATCACGCCCGGCCGCTCGCCCCACTCGCGGGCGAGGGCGAGCAGGTGCGCGGCACTCTCCACACGGGTGGTGCCGCGCACCGCGGGCCGCCGACGCCGGACGAACGCCTCGCGGTTCTTGGCGACCAGCGGGAAGCGGGCGTGCCGGGCGAAGTCCTCGATGTCGTCGTACGTGTCGGGGAAGGCGGCCGCGGGCGAGGGCACCCCGTGCTCGACGCACAGCTCGTGCAGCCCGCGCTTGCTGGCGAGCCTTCGGGGTAACTCCGGTGCCACGGGCGGGAAGAGGAAGTGCCCGTCGAGCTCCTTCTGGTGCTCGGCGATCAGTACCGCCGCTTCCTCGTCGGTCGGCACGAGCACGGTCGGCCGGCCGATCCGCCGCCCGATCCGCAGCAGCCCGTCGACCAGGGCGTCCGGGTCCTCGCGGCCGGTGGTGGGCCAGGCGAAGGCGTGGCGCAGATAGCGGGAGTGCGCCGCGGGTGTCGAGCGGTCCTCGGTGATCGCGTACATCGGCACGCCGAGTCTGCCGAGGCTGCGGATGGCACCGACGCCGCCGTGGTGCAGTGGGTAGTTACCGATCTTCACGATCAGTGCGGGCACGGTCCGGTCGGCCGTGAACAGGGCATTACTGCTCGACACCAGTCCCCCCTCAGGACGCACGGCCCCCTCGCCGCGTTCGTGTCCCGGCAAGGACGGTAAGGGGGAATCTCCCCTTCCGGACGCGGAGTTTCCGGACATTACGAACTCTTTAGACACTGCCTACGCAACCATCGCCGACGTAACGTGTCCTCCACACCCGTGGAAAGCGAGGCAGGCACAGATGTCCGAGCAGAGCCCGCTCGACCTGGCCGAGGGCGACCCCTTCGGCCCGCACAACCTTCCGTACGGCGTCTTCTCCACGCCCGACGCCCCCGAGCACCGCCGCGTCGGCGTCCGCATCGGCGATCACGTCCTGGACGCGGGGGCCGCCGCGCACGCACTCGGCTCCCCGTACGCGGCGCTGCTCGCCCGGCCTTCGCTGAACCCGCTGCTCGCGGCCGGGCGCACGGCGTGGCGCGATGTGCGGCGCGCGCTCACCGCGTGGGTCACGGTCCCCGCGCACCGGCCCGACATAGAGCCCCTGCTGCACCCGCTGGACACGGTCACCCTGCATCTGCCGTACGAGGTCTCGGACTACGTCGACTTCTACGCGAGCGAGCACCACGCCACCAACGTGGGCCGGATCTTCCGACCGGACGGGGACGCGCTCACCCCCAACTGGAAGCACCTGCCGATCGGTTACCACGGCCGGTCCGGCACGATCGTGGTCTCCGGTACGGACGTGACGCGCCCGCACGGGCAGCGCAAGGCGCCCACCGACCCGGCGCCGGTGTTCGGCCCCTCGGTGAAGCTGGACATCGAGGCGGAGGTGGGCTTCGTGGTGGGCACCCCGTCCGCCCTCGGCAGCCCGGTGGACCTGGCCTCCTTCGAGGACCACGTCTTCGGCCTCTTCCTGCTGAACGACTGGTCGGCGCGGGACATCCAGGCGTGGGAGTACGTGCCGCTCGGCCCGTTCCTGGGCAAGTCCTTCGCCACGTCGGTCTCGGCGTGGGTCACTCCGCTGGAGGCGCTGACGGCCGCCCGGGTGGCCCCGCCCGAGCGGGACTTCCCGCTGCTGCCCTACCTCGACGACGCGGACGCCGAGGTGCCGGGCGGCTTCGACATCCGTATCGCCGTCGCCCTCAACGGCCGGCTCGTGTCCGAGCCGCCGTTCGCCGGCATGTACTGGACGGCGGCCCAGCAGCTCGCCCACATGACGGTGAACGGCGCTTCGCTGCGGACGGGTGACGTGTACGGCTCGGGGACCGTGAGCGGCCCCGAGCGCGACCAGCGCGGCTCGTTCCTTGAGCTGACCTGGAACGGTACGGAGCCGATGGAACTCCCCACCGGCAAGCGCACGTTCCTGGAGGACGGCGACGTCGTCACGATGACGGCGTGGGCCCCGGGACCGGACGGGGTCCGGGTCGGGCTCGGCGAGGTCACCGGGCGGATCGTGGAGGCTTAACGGGCGTGCCGGGGGGGGGCGCCGTGGGCGCCCCCCTGGCTACTCCTGCTCCCCCAGCACCTCCAGCACACCCTCCCCGTACGTCGCCAGCTTCTTCTCGCCCACCCCGGCGATCGTGCCCAGCTCCTCCACCGAGCCGGGGCGGGCCACAGCGATCTCCCGCAGCGTCGCGTCGTGGAAGATCACATACGCCGGGACGCCCTGCTCGCGGGCCTCAGCGGCCCGCCAGGCGCGCAGCGCCTCGAAGAGCGGGGCCGCCTCCTCCGGGAAGTCGGCCGGGGCCGCCTTCGCCTTGGCCGTACCCCGTGCGCGGGGCGCGCGCTCCGGCTTCGCCGGCTCCGAGCGGAACCTGACCTCGCGCCGGCGCCCGAGGACCTCGCCGCTGGTCTCCGTCAGGACCAGCGTCCCGTACTCGCCCTCCACCGCCAGCAGGCCCTGGGCGAGCAACTGCCGCACCACGCCCCGCCACTGCGCCTCGGAGAGGTCCTCGCCGATGCCGAACACCGACAGCGCGTCGTGGTCGAACTGGATCACCTTGGCCGTCTTGCGGCCGAGCAGGATGTCGATGATCTGGCCCGCCCCGAACTTCTGGCGCCGCTCGCGCTCCAGCCGGACGACCGTGGAGAGCGCCTTCTGCGCGGCCACCGTGCCGTCCCAGGTCTCGGGCGGGTTCAGACACGTGTCGCAGTTGCCGCAGTGGTCGGCCGTGGTGTCCTGGCCGAAGTAGCCGAGGAGCTGGGCGCGGCGGCACCCGGCCGTCTCGCAGAGCGCCAGCATCGAGTCCAGGTGCGCGGCCGCCCGGCGCCGGAACGCCTCGTCGCCCTCGCCGCCCTGGATCATCTTGCGCTGCTGGACCACGTCCTGAAGGCCGTACGCCATCCACGCCGTGGACGGCAGGCCGTCGCGGCCCGCGCGGCCCGTCTCCTGGTAGTAGCCCTCGACCGACTTCGGCAGGTCCAGATGGGCCACGAACCGGACGTCCGGCTTGTCGATGCCCATGCCGAAGGCGATGGTCGCCACCACGACCAGGCCGTCCTCCCGCAGGAAGCGGGACTGGTGCCGCGCGCGCGTGCCCGCGTCGAGCCCCGCGTGGTACGGCACCGCCGCCACCCCGTTGTCGCTCAGATACTGCGCGGTCTTCTCCACGGAGGCGCGCGAGAGGCAGTAGACGATGCCCGCGTCCCCGTCGTGCTCCTCCTTCAGGAAGGTCAGGAGCTGCTTCTTGGGGTCGTTCTTCGGCACGATCCGGTACTGGATGTTCGGCCGGTCGAAGCTCGCCTCGAAGTGGCGCGCGTGCGGCATCACCAGACGGTCGGTGATCTCCCGGTGGGTGACCCGCGTCGCCGTCGCCGTCAGCGCGATGCGCGGCACGTCCGGCCAGCGCTCCCCGAGCAGCGAGAGCGCCAGGTAGTCCGGGCGGAAGTCGTGGCCCCACTGCGCCACGCAGTGCGCCTCGTCGATCGCGAAGACCGAGATCTTGGCCCGCGAGAGCAGATCGAGCGTGGCCTCCACGCGCAGCCGCTCCGGGGCCAGATAGAGCAGGTCGAGCTCGCCCGCGAGGAGCTCCGCCTCCACCGTGCGGCGCTCGTCGAAGTCCTGCGTCGAGTTGATGAAACCGGCTCGCACGCCGAGCGCCCGCAGCGCGTCCACCTGGTCCTGCATCAGGGCGATCAACGGCGAGACGACGACGCCCGTACCTGGTCTGACCAGGGCCGGGATCTGGTAGCAGAGCGACTTTCCGGCGCCCGTCGGCATGAGCACCACGGCGTCCCCGCCGGCCACCACGTGCTCGATGACCTCGCCCTGGTCACCGCGGAAGGTCTCGTAGCCGAAGACCCGGTTCAGCGTCCGCAGCGCCTCGCTCTCGACCGCTGCCCCGACCGCCGGCTCGTCCGCCACCTCGACCGTCCCTTCCGTCCCGTTCATCCCGCCGTCCCCCACCGTCGTCCCATTAACTCCGCCACCCCTGCCACGATAGGGGCCCGGGCGGACACGCCCTGCCGCGGTCGGGGCAGATCTTGCTCGATCGCGGACGAAACCGCAGGTCAGAGCGGGCGAAAAGTTATCCACAGGGGCGTAGGCGGCCCGGAGATCACACGAGGCCCCGGCACCACTCAGGGTGCCGGGGCCTAGCAACCCCCTAGCTACTCAGGGGCGCGGGGAACTGCGCGACCAGCCACACACAACCCGCGGCCAGACATCCACGCCCCCGCGGAGCGTCACCGCACGAACACCCCCGCCTGACTGGCCAGATCCAGGAAGTACTGCGGCGCCACACCCAGCACCAGCGTCACCGCGACACCGACGCCGATCGCCGTCATCGTCAGCGGCGACGGGACCGCCACCGTCGGCCCGTCGGCCTTCGGCTCGCTGAAGAACATCAGCACGATCACCCGGATGTAGAAGAACGCGGCGATCGCCGACGAGATCACACCGACCACGACCAGCGGGCCCGCGCCGCCCTCCGCCGCCGCCTTGAACACGGCGAACTTCCCGGTGAAGCCGGACGTCAGCGGGATGCCCGCGAAGGCGAGCAGGAAGACCGCGAACACCGCCGCCACCAGTGGCGAACGGCGGCCGAGCCCGGCCCACTTGGACAGGTGCGTCGCCTCGCCGCCCGCGTCGCGCACCAGCGTGACGACCGCGAACGCCCCGATCGTCACGAACGAGTACGCCGCGAGGTAGAACAGCACCGACGAGATGCCGTCCGCGTTGGTGGCGATGACACCCGCCAGGATGAACCCCGCGTGCGCGATCGACGAGTACGCGAGGAGCCGCTTGATGTCGGTCTGGGTGATCGCGACGATCGCGCCGCCCACCATCGTGACGATGGCGACGCCCCACATCACCGGCCGCCAGTCCCACCGCATCCCGGGCAGCACTACGTACAGCAGCCGCAGCAGCGCGCCGAAGGCCGCGACCTTGGTGGCGGCCGCCATGAAGCCGGTGACCGGGGTGGGCGCGCCCTGGTAGACGTCCGGGGTCCACATGTGGAACGGCACCGCGCCGACCTTGAAGAGCAGCCCCATCAGGAGCATCGCGCCGCCGATCAGCAGCAGCGCGTCGTTGCCCATCGTGCCCGCGAGCGCCGGGTCCACGGTCTGGACCGTGCCGTCGACGACGTCCGCGATGGTCGCGTACTGGACCGAGCCCGCGTAGCCGTACAGGAGGGCGATGCCGAACAGCAGGAACGCCGACGAGAAGGCGCCGAGCAGAAAGTACTTCACCGCCGCTTCCTGCGACATCAGCCGCTTGCGGCGGGCCAGCGCGCACAGCAGGTAGAGCGGCAGGGAGAAGACCTCAAGGGCCACGAAGAGCGTCAGCAGGTCGTTGGCCGCCGGGAACACCAGCATCCCGGAGATCGCGAAGAGCGCCAGCGGGAAGACCTCGGTGGTCGCGAAACCGGCCTTGACCGCGGCCTGCTCGCTGTCGCTGCCCGGTACGGACGCGGCCTGCGCGGCGAACGAGTCGACCCGGTTGCCGTGCGTCTCCGGGTCGAGGCGGCGCTCGGCGAAGGTGAAGATCGCGACGATCGAGGCGAGGAGAATGGTGCCCTGGAGGAAGAGCGCCGGGCCGTCGACGGCCACCGCGCCCATCGCCGCGATGTGCGCCTTCGTCGTGCCGTATCCGTCGGCGGCGAGCCCGACGACCGCGGCGAAGGCGGCGGCGAGCGCGACGACGGAGAGGAACACCTGGGCGTAGTAACGGCTCTTGCGCGGGACGAACGCCTCGATCAGCACGCCCACCACCGCCGCGCCGATCACGATCAGCACGGGCGAAAGCTGTGCGTACTCGATGTGCGGCGCCGGGATCTTGTCCACCTTGCCGTCGGCCGCCGTCGTCCACAGGCTGTGGACAGCTGCTGCTGTGCTCACTGGGCCGCCTCCACCACGGGCTTGGGGTCCTTCTTGTGTACGTCGGTCATGGTGTGCTGCACCGCCGGGTTGACGATGTCGGTCAGCGGCTTCGGGTAGACCCCCAGGAAGACCAGGAGCGCGATCAGCGGGGCGACCACCAGGAGCTCGCGGACCTTGAGGTCCGGCATGCCCTGCACCTCGGCCTTGACCGGGCCGGTCATCGTCCGCTGGTAGAGCACCAGCACATAAAGCGCGGCCAGCACGATGCCCAGCGTGGCGATCACGCCGATCGCCGGATAGCGGCTGAACGTGCCCACCAGGACCAGGAACTCACTGACGAAGGGCGCGAGCCCCGGCAGCGACAGGGTCGCCAGACCGCCCACCAGGAACGTGCCCGCGAGCAGCGGGGCCACCTTCTGCACCCCGCCGTAGTCCGCGATCAGACGCGAGCCGCGGCGCGAGATCAGGAAGCCGGCCACCAGCATCAGCGCGGCCGTCGAGATCCCGTGGTTGACCATGTACAGCGTGGCGCCGGACTGGCCCTGGGTGGTCATCGCGAAGATGCCCATGACGATGAACCCGAAGTGCGAGATCGACGCGTACGCCACCAGGCGCTTGATGTCCCGCTGGCCGACCGCGAGCAGCGCCCCGTAGATGATGCTGATCACGGCGAGGACCAGGATCACCGGCGTGGCCCACTTCGACGCCTCCGGGAAGAGCTGGAGGCAGAAGCGGAGCATCGCGAAGGTGCCGACCTTGTCGACGACCGCCGTGATCAGCACGGCGACCGGGGCCGTGGCCTCGCCCATCGCGTTCGGCAGCCAGGTGTGCAGCGGCCAGAGCGGGGCCTTCACCGCGAAGGCGAAGAAGAAGCCGAGGAACAGCAGCCGCTCGGTGTTGGTCGCCATGTCCAGCGAGCCGTTCGCGCGCGCGGCCGCGATCTCGTCGAGCGAGAACGTCCCGGCCACCACGTACAGCCCGATCACCGCGGCCAGCATGATCAGGCCGCCGACCAGGTTGTAGAGCAGGAACTTGACCGCCGCGTACGACCGTTGGGTGGCCGCCGCCTCGTCGCCGTGCTCGTGGGCGCGGTCGCCGAAGCCGCCGATGAGGAAGTACATCGGGATCAGCATGGCTTCGAACAGGATGTAGAAGAGGAAGACGTCGGTGGCCTCGAAGGAGAGCACCACCATCGCCTCGACGGCGAGGATCAGGGCGAAGAAGCCCTGGGTGGGCCGCCAGCGGCTGTTGCTGGTCTCCAGGGGGTCCGCGTCGTGCCAGCCGGCCACGATGATGAACGGGATCAGCAGCGCGGTGAGTGCGATCAGCGCCACCCCGATGCCGTCCACGCCCAGTTCGTAGCGGACGCCGAAGTCCTTGATCCAGGAGTGGGACTCCGTCAACTGGTAGCGGTCGCCGCCCGGTTCGAACCGTACGAGCTGGACGGCGCCCAGGACCAGCGTGCCCAGCGAGACCAGCAGCGCCAGCCACTTGGCGGCGGTCCGCCGCTCGGCCGGGACGGCGGCGGTGGCGATCGCGCCGACCGCCGGGAGCGCCGCCGTCGCGGTAAGGAGGGGGAACGACATGTCTTACACCGCCCTCATCAGCAGGGTGGCGGCGATGAGCACCGCCGCACCTCCGAACATCGAGACCGCGTACGAACGGGCGAAGCCGTTCTGCAGCTTGCGCAGTCGGCCGGAGAGCCCGCCGAACCCCGCCGCGGTGCCGTTGACCACTCCGTCGACCAGGGTGTGGTCGACGTACACCAGCGAGCGGGTGAGGTGCTCGCCGCCGCGGACCAGGACCACGTGGTTGAAGTCGTCCTGGAGCAGGTCGCGGCGGGCGGCCCGGGTGAGCAGCGAGCCGCGCGGGGCGACGACCGGGACCGGCTTGCGGCCGTACTGCGCCCAGGCGAGGCCCACGCCGATCAGCAGCACCACGACGGTGGCCGCGGTGACGACTCCGGCGCTCACCGGCGAGTCGCCGTGCGAGAAGCTCGTGACCGGCTCCAGCCACTTCACGAACGACTCGTTGACGCTGAACAGGCCGCCCGCGAGGACCGAGCCGAAGGCCAGGACGATCATCGGGATCGTCATGGTGCCGGGCGACTCGTGCGGGTGCGTCTCCTCCTCGTTCCAGCGCTTCTCGCCGAAGAACGTCATCAGCATCACGCGCGTCATGTAGTACGCGGTGATGGCCGCGCCGAGCAGGGTGACCGCGCCGAGGATCCAGCCCTCGGTGCCGCCCTTGGCGAACGCCGCCTCGATGATCTTGTCCTTGGACCAGAAGCCGGACAGACCCGGGAAGCCGATGATGGCGAGGTAGCCGAGGCCGAAGGTGACGAAGGTGACCGGCATGTACTTGCGCAGGCCTCCGTACTTGCGCATGTCGACCTCGTCGTTCATCCCGTGCATCACGGAGCCCGCGCCGAGGAAGAGCCCGGCCTTGAAGAAGCCGTGGGTGACCAGGTGCATGATCGCGAAGGCGTAGCCGATGGGGCCGAGGCCGGTGGCGAGGATCATGTAGCCGATCTGCGACATGGTCGAGCCCGCCAGGGCCTTCTTGATGTCGTCCTTCGCGCAACCGACGATCGCACCGAAGAGCAGCGTGACCGCGCCGACGATCACCACGACCGTCTGCACGTCCGGCACCGCGTTGAAGATGACGCCGGAGCGGGTGATCAGATAGACGCCCGCGGTCACCATGGTCGCCGCGTGGATCAGGGCCGAGACCGGGGTCGGGCCCTCCATCGCGTCACCGAGCCAGGACTGGAGCGGCACCTGGGCGGACTTGCCGCAGGCGGCGAGCAGCAGCATCAGGCCGATGGTGGTGTTGCGGCCGTCGCCGGTCTCGCCCACCTCGTTGAAGACCGTCGAGAACGCGAAGGAGCCCCAGGTGGTGAACATGACCATGATCGCGATGGACAGGCCCATGTCGCCGACCCGGTTGACCAGGAACGCCTTCTTGGCCGCCGTAGCCGCGCTGGGCTTGTGCTGCCAGAAGCCGATGAGCAGGTAGGACGCCAGACCGACGCCCTCCCAGCCGACGTACAGGAGCAGGTAGTTGTCGGCGAGGACCAGGAGCAGCATCGCCGCCAGGAACAGGTTGAGATAGCCGAAGAAGCGGCGGCGGTTCTCGTCGTGCTCCATGTAGCCGATCGAGTAGATGTGGATCAGCGTGCCCACACCGGTGATCAGCAGGACGAAGGTCATCGACAGCTGGTCGAGCTGGAAGCCGACGTCGGCCTGGAAGCCCTCCACCGGGACCCAGCTGAACAGGTGCTTGTGCACCGCCCGGCTGTCGGCCGAGCGGCCGAGCATGTCGGCGAAGAGCGCCACACCGAGGCCGAAGGACACGGCGGCGAGCAGCGTGCCCAGCCAGTGTCCGACGGCGTCGAGCCGCCGCCCGCCGCACAGCAGGACGGCCGCTCCTAGCAGAGGCGCCGCGATGAGCAGCGCAATCAGGTTGTCCACGATTCAGCGACCCCTTACAGCTTCATCAGGCTGGCGTCGTCGACCGAGGCCGAGTGGCGGGAACGGAAGAGCGACACGATGATCGCGAGCCCGACGACGACTTCCGCCGCGGCGACGACCATCGTGAAGAAGGCGATGATCTGGCCGTCGAGGTTGCCGTGCATCCGGGAGAAGACCACGAACGCGAGGTTGCAGGCGTTGAGCATCAGCTCGACGCACATGAAGACCACGATCGCGTTCCGCCTGATGAGCACGCCGGCCGCGCCGATGGTGAACAACAGGGCGGACAGGTACAGGTAGTTGACGGGGTTCACTTCGCGGCCTCCTCTTCACGGCCGAGCCGCTCGGCGGAGCGCTGCTCCAGCGCCTTCAGGTCGGACAGCGCCTCGCTGGACACGTCGCGGATCTGGCCCCGGCCGCGCAGTGTCTGGTTGACGGTGAGCTCGGACGGCGTGCCGTCGGGCAGCAGGCCCGCGATGTCCACCGCGTTGTGCCGGGCGTAGACACCCGGGGCCGGCAGGGGCGGCAGGTGCTTGCCGTCGCGGACGCGCTGCTCGGAGAGCTCGCGCTGGGTCTTGGCGCGCTCGGTGCGCTCGCGGTGCGTGAGCACCATCGCGCCGACCGCCGAGGTGATCAGCAGGGCGCCGGTGATCTCGAAGGCGAACACGTACTTGGTGAAGATGAGGGCGGCCAGGCCCTCCACGTTCCCCCCCGCGTTGGCCTGCTTCAGTCCGTCGAAGTGCTTCAGGGAGGCGTTGGCGATGCCCGCGATGAGGAGCACCCCGAAGCCGATCCCGCAGACCGCGGCCCAGATGCGCTGGCCCTTGATGGTCTCCTTCAGCGAGTCGGCGGCGGTGACACCGACCAGCATCACCACGAAGAGGAAGAGCATCATGATCGCGCCGGTGTAGACGACGACCTGGACGATGCCCAGGAAGTACGCCCCGTTGGCGAGGTAGAAGACCGCCAGGATGATCATGGTCCCGGCCAGGCTCAGCGCACTGTGCACGGACTTCTTCATCAGTACGGTGCACAGCGCGCCGATGACGGCGACGGTGGCGAGGACCCAGAACTGGAACGCCTCCCCGGTGGAGGTCGTCGTGGCGGAGACGGCGAGCTGCATCATGCGTCCACCTCCTCGGGCTGTTCCCCGTCGGCGGGCTGCTCGCCCTTGGAGACGGCCACTTGGCGGACCGTGCCGGGCGCGGCCTCGGTGACCAGGCCCCGGTAGTAGTCGCCCTCGGTCATGCCCGGGTAGATGGCGTGCGGCGAGTCGACCATGCCCTCTTCGAGCCCGGCGAGCAGCTGCTCCTTGGTGTAGATGAGGTTCGCGCGGCTGCTGTCGGCCAGTTCGAACTCGTTGGTCATCGTCAGCGCGCGCGTGGGGCACGCCTCGATGCACAGCCCGCACAGGATGCAGCGGGCGTAGTTGATCTGGTAGACGATTCCGTACCGCTCGCCCGGCGAGTAGCGCTCCTCGGGCTTGTTGTCCGCGCCCTCCACGTAGATCGCGTCGGCCGGGCAGGCCCAGGCGCACAGCTCGCAGCCGACGCACTTCTCCAGGCCGTCCGGGTGCCGGTTGAGCTGGTGGCGCCCGTGGAAGCGGGGGGCCGTGGTCTTTGGCTGCTCCGGATACTGCTCGGTCAGCCGCTTCTTGAACATGGCCTTGAAGGTCACGCCGAAGCCGGCCACCGGGTTCAGGAACTTGGCCTCGGACGAAGCCCCGGGATCCCCCGAAGTCTCCGCCGGTTCCGATGACTTAGACACCCTCGTCCTCCCTTCCGTCACGGTCACTCTCAGTATCGGACCCACCACTGACAACCAACTCCCGCTCGTGCCTCGGGCGTCGGCGCGGCACCGGCGGAAGGGTCTGTCCGGGCAGCGGTGGCACCGGGAATCCGCCCGCCATCGGGTCGAACGCGGGTGGCCCGTCCTCGGCCGCCGACTCCTCCTGGCGGCCCCGGAAGACGTCCGCGACCAGCGAGAGCAGCAGGACCGCGACGACCGCGCCCCCGACGTACAGCACGATCTTGGAGAAGTCGTGTCCGTCGTTGCGCAGCGCGCGCACGGTCGCCACCAGCATCAGCCAGACGACCGAGACCGGGATGAGGACCTTCCAGCCGAGCTTCATCAGCTGGTCGTAGCGGACGCGGGGCAGCGTGCCGCGCAGCCAGATGAAGAAGAAGAGCAGCAGCTGGACCTTGATGACGAACCAGAGCATCGGCCACCAGCCGTGGTTGGCGCCCTCCCAGAAGGTGGACACGGGCCACGGGGCCCGCCAGCCGCCCAGGAAGAGGGTGGTCGACACCGCCGAGACGGTGACCATGTTGACGTACTCGGCCAGCATGAACAGCGCGAACTTGATCGACGAGTACTCGGTGTTGAAGCCGCCGACGAGGTCGCCCTCGGACTCGGGCATGTCGAAGGGGGCGCGGTTGGTCTCGCCCACCATGGTGACGACGTAGATGATGAAGGAGACCGGCAGCAGCACGATGTACCAGCGGTCGTGCTGCTGGGCGACGATCTCCGAGGTCGACATCGACCCCGAGTAGAGGAAGACCGAGGCGAACGCGGCGCCCATCGCGATCTCGTACGAGATCATCTGCGCGCACGAGCGGAGCCCGCCGAGCAGCGGGTACGTCGACCCGGAGGACCAGCCCGCGAGCACGATCCCGTAGATGCCGACCGAGGCGCACGCGAGGATGTAGAGCATCGCGATCGGCAGGTCGGTGAGCTGCATCGTGGTGCGGTGGCCGAAGATCGACACCTCGTTGCCGGACGGCCCGAAGGGGATCACGGCGATCGCCATGAAGGCCGGGATCGCGGCGATGATCGGGGCCAGGACGTAGACCACCTTGTCGGCCCGCTTGACGATGACGTCTTCCTTCAGCATCAGCTTGATGCCGTCGGCGAGGGACTGGAGCATCCCCCAGGGGCCGTGCCGGTTGGGCCCGATGCGCAGCTGCATCCAGGCGACGACCTTGCGTTCCCAGACGATCGAGAACAGCACGGTCACCATCAGGAACGCGAAGCAGAACACGGCCTTGAGGGCGATGAGCCACCAGGGGTCGCGGCCGAACAGGGAGAGGTCCTCGGCCGCGAGGAAGGTCGGGGTCACGCTCGCACCTCCGGTACGTGGACGGCGGCGCCCGGTGCCGCGGGGCGGACGGGGAAGTCGGTCACGGCTGCACCTCCGGTGCGGCGGTGGCGGCGTTCTGTGCCGCCGGGCCGATACGGACGACCTGGCCCGGGACCGCGCCCGTGTCCGCGTACACGCCGGCGCCGGTCGAGTTGAGCGGCAGCCACACCACCCGGTCGGGCATCTCGGTGACCTTCAGCGGCAGCCGGACCGCGCCCGCGGGGCCGCTCACTTCCAGCAGATCGCCGTCCTTGACGCCGGTCTCGGCCGCGGTGGCCGCCGAGAGGCGGGCGGGGGCCGCGTGCCGGGTCCCGGCCAGCGCCTCGTCGCCCTCCTGGAGGGTGCCCAGGTCGAGCAGCAGCCGGTGGCCCGCGAGGACCGCCTCGCCGTCGGCGGGCCGGGGCAGCACGTGCGCCGTCTCCAGCGGCTCGGTGGCGCGAGGACCGCCCCAGTGGCCCAGGCCCCGCAGCTCCGCGCGCGCGGCGCGGTTGTCGGGGAGCGCGAGGTGCACGTCCATGGCGTCCGCCAGCATGTGCAGCACGCGCGCGTCGGCGGGTGCCAGGCGCCGGGTCATCTGCTCGGGCTTCAGCGCGGCCTCGAACATCCGCGCGCGGCCCTCCCAGTTGAGGAAGAAGCCGGACTTCTCGGCGACGGCCGCGACCGGGAAGACCACGTCCGCCCGCTCGGTGACCTCGCTGGGCCGCAGCTCAAGGGAGACCACGAAGGCCCCGGTGAGTGCTTCACGCGCGCGTGCCGGGTCCGGCAGGTCGGCCGGGTCGACGCCCGCGACGAGCAGCGCGCCCAGTTCGCCGGTGGCCGCGGCCTCCATGATCTGGCCGGTGTCCCGACCGAACCGGTGCGGCAGTTCGCGTACGCCCCAGGCGGCGGCGACCTCTTCACGCGCGCGTGGATCGGTGGCCGGGCGTCCGCCGGGCAGCAGCGCCGCCAGGGCGCCCGCCTCGATCGCACCCCGCTCGCCGGCCCGGCGCGGGATCCACACCAGTTCGGCGCCGGTCGCGGCGGCGGCCCGTACGGCCGCGGTCAGCGCGCCCGGCACGGCCGCGAGCCGCTCGCCGACGACGATGACGGAACCGGTGGCCCGCAGCGCCCCGGCGGCGGCCGAGCCGTCGCCGTCCAGACCGGACCCGCCCGCCAGGGCGTCGAGCCACTCGGTCTCGGTGCCGGGCGCGGCGGCCAGCAGCGTGCCGCCCGCCTTCGCCAGGCCCCGGGTGAGGTGCGTGGCGAGCGAGAAGGTGCGCTGGCCGTGCTTGCGCCAGGCCTTGCGCAGCCGCAGGAAGACGCCGGGCGCCTCCTCCTCCGCCTCGAACCCGACGAGCAGCACCGCGGGCGCCTTCTCCAGCGAGGCGTACGTGACGCCCTCGCCGGTGAGGTGGCCGCGCCCGGCGACCTTCGCCGCCAGGAAGTCGGCCTCCTCGGCGGAGTGCACGCGCGCGCGGAAGTCGACGTCGTTGGTGTCGAGGGCGATCCGGGCGAACTTGGCGTACGCGTAGGCGTCCTCGACGGTCAGCCGTCCGCCGGTGAGCACCCCGGCCCGGCCCCTGGCCGCCGTGAGCCCGGCCGCGGCCGCCTCCAGCGCCTCGGGCCAGGAGGCCGGCTCCAGCTCACCGGCCGCGTTGCGCACCAGCGGGGTGGTCAGGCGGTCCCGCTTCTGTGCGTACCGGAAGCCGAACCGGCCCTTGTCGCACAGCCATTCCTCGTTGACCTCGGGGTCGTTGGCCGCCAGGCGGCGCATGACCTTGCCGCGCCGGTGGTCGGTGCGGGTGGCGCAGCCGCCCGCACAGTGCTCGCACACCGACGGCGAGGAGACCAGGTCGAAGGGGCGGGAGCGGAAGCGGTACGCCGCCGAGGTCAGCGCGCCGACCGGGCAGATCTGGATGGTGTTGCCGGAGAAGTACGACTCGAACGGGTCGCCCTCTCCGGTGCCGACCTGCTGCAGCGCGCCGCGCTCCAGGAGCTCGATCATCGGGTCGCCCGCGACCTGCTCGGAGAATCGGGTGCACCGCGCACACAGCACGCACCGCTCGCGGTCGAGCAGCACCTGCGTCGAGATCGCCACCGGCTTCTCGTACGTGCGCTTCCTGCCCTCGAAGCGGGTGTCGGGGTCGCCGACCTGCATGGCCTGGTTCTGCAGCGGGCACTCGCCGCCCTTGTCGCAGACCGGGCAGTCCAGCGGGTGGTTGATGAGCAGCAGCTCCATCACCCCGCGCTGGGACTTCTCGGCCACCGGCGACGTCAGCTGCGACTTGACCACCATGCCGTCGGTGCAGGTGATGGTGCAGGACGCCATCGGCTTGCGCTGGCCCTCCACCTCCACGATGCACTGGCGGCAGGCGCCGACCGGGTCGAGCAGCGGGTGGTCGCAGAACCGGGGGATCTCGATGCCGAGCTTCTCGGCGGCCCGGATCACCAGCGTGCCCTTGGGGACGCTGATCTCGATGCCGTCGATGGTCAGCGAGACCAGGTCCTGCGGCGGCACCGCCGCCTCTGAGCCGCCGGAGGGAGCGCCAGTCGTCACCGTCATGCGTTCACCTCCGTGGTGCGGTGCGGGGTGTCGGCCCACAGGGTCGACTTGGCCGGGTCGAAGGGGCAGCCCCGGCCCGTGATGTGCTGCTCGTACTCCGCGCGGAAGTACTTGAGCGAGGAGAAGATGGGCGCGGCGGCGCCGTCGCCGAGCGCGCAGAACGACTTGCCGTTGATGTTGTCGGCGATGTCGTTGAGCTTGTCGAGGTCGCCCATGGCGCCCTTGCCCGCCTCGATGTCGCGGAGCAACTGGACGAGCCAGTACGTGCCTTCGCGGCAGGGTGTGCACTTGCCGCAGGACTCATGGGCGTAGAACTCGGTCCAACGGGTGACCGCCCGTACGACACAGGTGGTCTCGTCGAAGCACTGGAGCGCCTTGGTGCCCAGCATCGAGCCGGCCGCGCCGACGCCCTCGTAGTCCAGCGGGACGTCGAGGTGCTCGTCGGTGAACATCGGGGTCGAGGAGCCGCCCGGGGTCCAGAACTTGAGCCGGTGGCCCGGGCGCATCCCGCCGCTCATGTCGAGCAGCTGGCGCAGCGTGATGCCGAGCGGGGCCTCGAACTGGCCCGGGTTGGCGACGTGCCCGCTGAGCGAATACAGCGTGAAGCCGGGCGACTTCTCGCTCCCCATCGATTTGAACCAGTCTTTTCCGCGAGTGAGGATCGCGGGAACGCTGGCGATGGACTCGACGTTATTGACAACAGTGGGGCACGCGTAGAGACCGGCGACCGCAGGAAAGGGGGGACGCAGCCGGGGCTGACCGCGACGGCCTTCCAAGGAGTCCAGCAGGGCGGTCTCCTCACCGCAGATGTACGCGCCCGCGCCCGCGTGCACGGTGAGTTCGAGGTCGAGACCGCTGCCCAGGACGTCCTTGCCGAGGTAGCCGGCCGCGTAGGCCTCCCGCACGGCCTCGTGCAGCCTCCGTAGTACGGGGACGACTTCCCCGCGCAGATAGATGAACGCGTGCGACGACCTGATCGCGTAACAGGCGATCACAATGCCCTCGATGAGGCTATGCGGGTTGGCGAAGAGGAGCGGGATGTCCTTGCAGGTCCCGGGCTCCGACTCGTCGGCGTTGACAACTAGATAGTGCGGTTTGCCATCGCCCTGCGGGATGAACTGCCACTTCATGCCCGTGGGGAAGCCCGCGCCGCCCCGGCCGCGCAGCCCGGAGTCCTTCACGTACGCGATGAGGTCGTCCGGCGACATGGCCAGGGCCTTGCGCAGCCCCTCATAGCCGTCGTGCCGACGGTAGGTCTCCAGGGTCCAGGATTCGGGCTGGTCCCAGAAGGCCGACAGAACGGGTGCCAGCAGCTTTTCGGGGCTGCTTCCGTTCCCGTTCCCACTCAGTTCGGCTGCCAAGGTCATCACTCCCCCTCCTCGTCGACCGGGCCCGCCGGGTGCGCGGGGTCGGACGCAGAGGTCTGCTGCGAGGTATTCGGCGTCCCGGAGGGACTCGTTGAGGGGCGGTGGTCGGGTGACGGGTGGGCATGCGAGCTCAGGTGCTCGGAGCCGGGCTGCGGTTCGTCGCGGGGGCCCTCGCCGCGCGGGTGGACCACGCGCGGGTGCGGGGTCTCGCCCTTCGCCAGGCGCAGACCGACCAGGGAGGCCGGGCCCGCGCCGCCGCTCGCCGCGACGGCGCCGGGGCGCTCGTCGGGGAAGCCGGCCAGGATCCGGGCGGTCTCCTTGTAGGTGCAGATCGGAGCCCCTCGGGTGGGCTCCACCGGCCTGCCCGCGCGCAGGTCGTCGACCAGGCGCTTGGCCGACTCTGGAGTCTGGTTGTCGAAGAACTCCCAGTTGACCATCACCACGGGCGCGAAGTCGCAGGCGGCGTTGCACTCGATGTGTTCGAGAGTCACCTTGCCGTCGGTGGTGGTCTCGTCGTTGCCGACGCCGAGGTGGCGCTTGAGCTCGTCGAAGATGGCGTCCCCGCCCATCACCGCGCACAGGGTGTTGGTGCAGACGCCCACCTGGTAGTCGCCGGAGGGCTTGCGCCGGTACATCGTGTAGAAGGTGGCGACGGCGGTCACCTCGGCGGTCGTGAGGTCCAGCATCTCGGCGCAGAAGCGCATCCCGGTGCGGGAGACATGGCCCTCCTCCGACTGCACGAGGTGCAGCAGGGGCAGCAGCGCGGAGCGGCTGTCCGGGTAGCGGGCGATGACCTCCTTGGCGTCCGCTTCGAGCCGGGCGCGGACGTCGGCCGGGAAATCGGGCGCGGGCAGCTGGGGCATGCCCAGGCTCGTCGGCGTGGTCTCGGTCACCGGTCGACGCCTCCCATCACGGGGTCGATGGACGCGACGGCGACGATGACGTCGGCGACCTGGCCGCCCTCGCACATCGCCGCCATGGCCTGGAGATTGGTGAAGGACGGGTCGCGGAAGTGGACCCGGTAGGGGCGGGTGCCGCCGTCGCTCACGACGTGCACCCCGAGCTCGCCCTTGGGCGACTCGACAGCCGCGTACGTCTGTCCGACGGGGACCCGGAAGCCCTCGGTCACCAGCTTGAAGTGGTGGATCAGGGACTCCATGGAGGTGCCCATGATCTTCTTGATGTGGTCGAGGGAGTTGCCGAGTCCGTCCGGGCCGAGCGCGAGCTGGGCGGGCCAGGCGATCTTCTTGTCGGCGACCATGACCGGGCCGGGCTCCAGGCGGTCCAGGCACTGCTCGACGATCCGCAGCGACTGGCGCATCTCCTCCAGGCGCACCAGGAAGCGGCCGTAGGCGTCGCAGCTGTCGGCGGTGGGGACCTCGAAGTCATAGGTCTCGTAGCCGCAGTACGGGTCGGTCTTGCGCAGGTCGTGCGGCAGGCCCGCGGAGCGCAGGATCGGTCCTGTCGCGCCGAGCGCCATGCAGCCGGTCAGGTCGAGGTACCCGACGTCCTGCATACGGGCCTTGAAGATCGGGTTGCCGGTGGCGAGCTTGTCGTACTCCGGCAGGTTCTTCTTCATCGTCTTCACGAACTCGCGGAGCTGGTCCACCGCGCCCGGGGGAAGGTCCTGGGCGAGCCCGCCGGGGCGGACGAACGCGTGGTTCATCCGCAGACCGGTGATGAGCTCGAAGACGTCGAGGATGAGTTCGCGGTCGCGGAAGCCGTAGATCATGATCGTGGTCGCGCCCAGCTCCATACCGCCGGTGGCGATGCAGACCAGGTGCGAGGAGATCCGGTTCAGCTCCATCAGGAGCACCCGGATGACCGAGGCGCGGTCGGGGATCTGGTCGGTGATGCCGAGCAGCTTCTCCACGCCCAGGCAGTACGCCGTCTCGTTGAAGAACGGCGTCAGATAGTCCATGCGCGTGACGAAGGTGGTGCCCTGCGTCCAGTTGCGGAATTCGAGGTTCTTCTCGATGCCGGTGTGCAGATAGCCGATGCCGCAGCGGGCCTCGGTGACCGTCTCGCCGTCGATCTCCAGGATGAGGCGGAGCACGCCGTGCGTGGAGGGGTGCTGGGGGCCCATGTTGACGACGATGCGCTCGTCGTCGGCGCGGGCGGCAGTGCGGGCGATCTCGTCCCAGTCGCCGCCGGTGACCGTATATACGGTCCCCTCCGTCGTCTCCCTGGCGGAAGCACGCGAAGTTGCGCTGTCGGTGTTCATCAGCTGTACGACCTCCGCTGGTCCGGAGCCGGGATCTGGGCGCCCTTGTACTCGACGGGGATACCGCCGAGGGGGTAGTCCTTGCGCTGCGGGAAGCCCTGCCAGTCGTCCGGCATCATGATCCGGGTGAGGGCGGGGTGGCCGTCGAAGACCAGGCCGAAGAAGTCGTAGGTCTCGCGCTCGTGCCAGTCGTTGGTCGGATAGACGCCGACCAGCGACGGGATGTGCGGATCGCTGTCCGGGGCGGTGACTTCGAGGCGGATCAGCCGGCCGTGGGTGAGCGAGCGCAGGTGGTAGACGGCGTGCAGCTCGCGGCCCTTGTCGCCCAGGAAGTGGACGCCGCTGACACCCGTGCAGAGCTCGAAGCGCAGGGCCGGGTCGTCGCGCAGGGTGCGTGCCACGCGTACGAGGTGCTCGCGCGCGATGTGGAAGGTGAGCTCGTCGCGGTCGACGACCGTCTTCTCGATGGCGTTCTCGGGGAGCAGGTCCTGCTCCTCCAGGGCGCCTTCGAGTTCGTCGGCCACCTCGTCGAACCAGCCGCCGTAGGGGCGGGAGGAGGCGCCCGGCAGGGTCACGGTGCGCACCAGGCCGCCGTAGCCGCTGGTGTCGCCGCCGTTGGCCGCGCCGAACATGCCCTTGCGGACGCCGATGACGTCGCCGGTGTCGTCGCGCTGGGCGGGCAGGCCGCCGTTCTCCGGCGCCTCGGGAGTACGGTCGTCGCTCACCGCAGCAGCCCCTTCATCTCAATGGTGGGCAGCGCCTTGAGGGCGGCCTCCTCCGCCTCGCGGGCGGCTTCCTCCGCGTTCACCCCGAGCTTGGAGCCCTGGATCTTCTGGTGGAGCTTGAGGATCGCGTCGATCAGCATCTCGGGCCGGGGCGGGCAACCGGGCAAATAGATATCGACCGGCACAATGTGGTCAACGCCCTGCACAATCGCGTAATTGTTGAACATTCCGCCCGATGATGCGCAAACCCCCATGGAGATGACCCACTTGGGGTTGGGCATCTGGTCGTAGACCTGCCGCAGGACCGGGGCCATCTTCTGGCTGACCCGGCCCGCCACGATCATCAGGTCCGCCTGGCGCGGTGAGCCGCGGAAGACCTCCATGCCGAAGCGGGCCAGGTCGTACCGGCCGGCGCCCGTCGTCATCATCTCGATGGCGCAGCAGGCCAGGCCGAAGGTGGCGGGGAAGACGGACGCCTTGCGCACCCAGCCCGCGGCCTGTTCGACGGTGGTCAGCAGAAAGCCGCTCGGCAGTTTCTCTTCGAGTCCCATAGGTGCCCCTCAGCCCCTCAGTCCCATTCCAGGCCGCCGCGCCGCCACACGTACGCGTAGGCGACGAAGACGGTGAGCACGAAGAGCAGCATCTCCACGAGCCCGAAAACCCCCAGGGCGTCGAAGGTGACGGCCCAGGGGTAGAGGAAGACGATCTCGATGTCGAAGACGATGAAGAGCATCGCCGTCAGGTAGTACTTGATGGGGAAGCGGCCGCCTCCGGCCGGCGTGGGCGTCGGTTCGATACCGCACTCGTACGCCTCAAGTTTCGCCCGGTTATACCTTTTTGGGCCGATAAGCGTGGCCATGACCACGGAGAAGATCGCAAACCCAGCCCCTAGGGCGCCGAGCACGAGGATGGGCGCGTAGGCATTCACGCTCCTCGCTCCTTCCAGTCGTCCTTGACCGTTGGACCGCACACGGGCATCGCTGCCACCCCCTCGCCGCGCGAAGATCGCGCACATGTGAGGCAGTTCACAAGCCCGACTGCCCCGCATCTTATGCCTGGTGGTCTGTGATCTGCGACACGGGGTACGCCAACGGCTTTGTGATCTCCACCACCTGACGAAGGATCATGAAGTCGGATGAGCAGTGATCTTCACACCCGAAGCGGCCGAGTGATCACAAGGCGTAGCATCTACTCCTGTTACCGCTGGTCGCAAGGGGTGCGGCACTATCAAGACATGGGCCCTACAGGCAAATTGGCGATGGACTCGTTCGAGTGGTAAGGGATCGCGGCTCACTCATGCGGGTGAGGGCTTCGCCGGAGGGTGGACCTGTGCACGCGTTCACGAACTCCGGATCGATCCGGGACCGCCCCGGATCGGCTCGAAGTGATCTAGAACCGACTCCGGGCCGACCGCCCCCGCCACCCCACCCGCGCCTCGTTGATCACGAGCCGGTCACGGGACGGCCGACGGGCGGATACGAAGTGACCTGCGTCACACGAATCCGTCACCGATTAAACCGGGCTTGGCCAACGGTGTGAACGGATGGTAGGCGCCAGGCAATTCGGACTATTTATAAAAACCACATGATCACAGCCCTGATCACGCATGCCCGTATTGCCCGTTACGGCGTCAATAAGGGCTCAGAGGAAGCGGATTCGTCCGTTCCGACCGCAACTGTGGCGCAGCACACGTTTCTTGAAGGGAACCGTGAACCCCTGATAGCGGTTGTCCTCATGTCCCACACCGCTCACATACCCAGCCACCGGAAGCCCCGCCGCAGCGCCTCGAAGCTCGCGCTCCGTGCCGGAGTTGCCGGTGGCGTCCTCAGCACCATCGCGGTGGCAGGCGCCACAGGTCAGGCGCAGGCCGCCCAGCCGGTGACCGAGACCATCGAGATGCCCACGCTCACGACCGGGCTCGCGAGCACCGCCGCCGCTTCCGCCGAGGCCACCCAGCAGGTCGCCACCGACCTCCAGCTGAAGGCCCAGCAGAACGCGGCCGCCTCCAGCGCCGCCAAGGTCGCCAAGAAGGCCAAGGCCGACGCGGACGCCAAGGCCGAGGCGGAGAAGAAGGCCGAGGCCGAGGCCAAGGCGAAGGAAGAGGCCGCCGCCGAGCGCGCCTCCCGCTCCTCCGCGCGCACCACCCTGAGCACGTCGACCGGTGGCAGCAGCTCCACCACCTCGTCCTCCACCGCGACGGGTTCGGCCGCCACCATCGTGAACTTCGCGCTGGCGCAGGTCGGCAAGGCGTACGTGTCGGGAGCCACGGGCTCCAGCGCGTACGACTGCTCGGGCCTCGTGCAGGCCGCGTACCGCCAGGTGGGCATCGACCTCCCCCGCGTCTCGCAGGACCAGTCGACCGCGGGCCGCCAGGTCTCCCTCTCCAACCTCCAGGCGGGCGACATCCTGTACTGGGGCGGCGCGGGCTCCGCGTACCACGTGGCGATCTACGTGGGCGGCGGCAAGTTCGTCGGCGCGCAGAACTCCTCGACCGGTGTGGTCGAGCGCGGCATGGACTGGGACAAGCCGAGCGGCGCGGTCCGCGTTCTCTAGTCCTGCTCCAGTCCTGGCGCTCACAGACGCACAGAAGGGCCGGTGCTCCCCGAAGAGGGGGCACCGGCCCTTCTGCCGATACGAGCCGGTACGAGCGGCGCACGAGACGCGCTCAGGGCTTCTCAGGCCTTCTCAGGGCCTCTCAGGACTTGGGAGCCACCTTCGAGAGGCCGTTGATGATGCGGTCCATCGCGTCGCCGCCCGTGGGGTCGGTCAGGTTCGCGAGCATCTTCAGCGTGAACTTCATCAACAGCGGGTGGGTCAGACCGCGCTGCGTCGCGATCTTCATGACCTTCGGGTTGCCGATGAGCTTCACGAAGGCGCGGCCCAGCGTGTAGTAGCCGCCGTAGGTGTCCTTGAGGATCTTCGGGTAATTGTGCAGGGCCAGCTCGCGCTGGGCCGGGGTCGCGCGGGCGTGCGCCTGGACGATGACGTCCGCGACGATCTGCCCCGATTCCATGGCGTATGCGATGCCCTCGCCGTTGAACGGGTTGACCAGGCCGCCCGCGTCACCCACCAGCAACAGGCCCTTGGTGTAGTGCGGCTGGCGGTTGAAGGCCATGGGGAGCGCGGCGCCGCGGATCGGGCCGGTCATGTTCTCGGGGGTGTAGCCCCAGTCCTCGGGCATCGAGGCGCACCAGGCCTTGAGGACCTCGCGCCAGTCCAGCTCCTTGAAGGAGTCGGAGGTGTTGAGCACGCCGAGGCCGACGTTGGAGGTGCCGTCGCCCATGCCGAAGATCCAGCCGTAGCCGGGCAGCAGCCGGTCCTCGCCGGGCCCGCGCCGGTCCCACAGCTCAAGCCAGGACTCCAGGTAGTCGTCGTCGTGGCGGGGCGACTCGAAGTACGTCCGTACGGCCACGCCCATCGGGCGGTCCTCGCGGCGGTGCAGGCCCATCGCGAGGGAGAGCCGGGTGGAGTTGCCGTCGGCGGCGACGACGAGCGGCGCGTGGAAGGTGACTTCCCGCTTCTCCTCCCCCAGCTTGGCGTTGACGCCGGTGATGCGGCCGGTGCGGTCGTCGATGATCGGGCTGCCGACGTTGCACCGCTCGTACAGCCGCGCCCCGGCCTTCTGCGCCTGGCGGGCCAGTTGCTCGTCGAAGTCGTCGCGCTTGCGGACGAGTCCGTAGTCGGGGTAGCTGGCGAGCTCCGGCCAGTCCAGCTGGAGCCGGACGCCGCCGCCGATGATGCGCAGGCCCTTGTTCCGCAGCCAGCCGGCCTCTTCGGAGATGTCGATGCCCATGGCGACCAGCTGCTTGGTGGCCCGCGGGGTCAGCCCGTCGCCGCACACCTTCTCGCGCGGGAAGGCGGTCTTCTCCAGCAGCAGTACGTCGAGTCCGGCCTTGGCCAGGTAGTACGCGGTCGTCGATCCGGCGGGGCCGGCCCCGACGACGATCACGTCCGCGGTGTGCTCGGAGAGGGGCTCGATCACAGCGGGTTCTCCCGAAGACTCGATTTTGCGTGCCGGAAAGCACGGGACTTGTGCAGTCTATGGGTGGCTGTTGATCGTTATCGCGAAGGGTTGCCCCGCCATGAGCTTGTCCGAGGAGAAGTCCCCGCCGTCCCTGCCGTCCCCGCCGACCTTGCCGTCCTTGCCGTCCTTGCCCGTCGTACGGCTGCGCGTGCCGACCGAGGAGGACGCGTACGCGTGGCACGAGGTGTTCGACGACCCGGAGGTCATGGAGTTCCACGGGGGTGCGGCGGCGGAGCTGTCGGTGTACGAGGAGCTGACGGCGCGGCAGCGCAAGCACGACGCGGAGCGGGGGTTCTGCCTCTGGACCCTCCTTGGGGAGGACGACCGGGTGCTCGGCTTCACCGGGGCGCAGCCGTGGCCCCATGCGTGGGGGCCGGTGGGGGAGGTGGAGATCGGGTGGCGGCTGGCCCGGTCCGCGTGGGGCCAGGGGTACGCGACGGCTGCGGCCCGGGCCACTCTTGAGCGGGTGCGGGCGGCGGGGGTGGAGGGTGTGGTGGCGATGGTCGACGCCCGGAACGAGCGGTCCGTCGCCGTGACGCGGCGGCTGGGGATGCGGTTGGGGGAGACGTTTGTGACGCCGGTGGGTGGGCGGAAGGGGTATTGCTTCCGGCTGTCGCTGTGACGGCCGTCTTGGCCCGGAGGTCCTCTGCGGGCCGGTGGTGGGCTGGTCGCGCAGTTCCCCGCGCCCCTTCTGTGCCCGGAGTTCGTCTACGAGCCGTGGTCGGTTGCTCGCGCAGTTCCCCGCGCCCCTAAACCCTCTTTCGGCTGCGGGCCGTTTTGGGCTGGTCGCGCAGTTCCTCGCGCCCCTAAACCCCGTCGGGTGAGCGACTTTCGGCCAAGCTCGGGGGCAACCCCGCCAGGGGCGCGGGGAACGGCGCGCCCAGCCAGCGACGGGTCGCAGTCGAAGGGACTCAGAACACCGACAGGCCGGTCAGGGTCGTGAAGCGGTCCAGGGCCGCGACCCCCGCCACCGAGTTGCCCCGTGCGTCCAGCCCCGGGCTCCACACGCACAGCGTGCAGTGGCCGGGGACGACCGCGACGATTCCGCCGCCGACGCCGCTCTTGCCGGGGAGGCCGACGCGGTACGCGAAGTCGCCCGCCGCGTCGTACGTCCCGCACGTCAGCATCACCGCGTTGATCTGCTTCGCCTCGCTGCGCGACAGCAGCCGCGAGCCGTCGGCGCGCAGGCCGTGGCGGGCCAGGAAGCGGGCCGCGAGTGCCAGGTCGGCGCAGCTCATCTCGATGGCGCACTGCCAGAAGTAGTGGTCGAGGAGCGTGGGTACGTCGTTGGCGATGTTGCCGTACGAGGCCATGAAGTGGGCCAGGGCCGCGTTCCGGTCGCCGTGCGCCGACTCCGACTCGGCCACCACCGCGTCGAAGGCGAGCTCCGGGTTGCCGGTCTCCTCCTTCAGGAACTCCAGCAGCTCGCTGCTGGCGTCACCCGTGAGGGTCTGGAGCCGGTCGGTGACGACCAGCGCGCCCGCGTTGATGAACGGATTGCGCGGGATCCCGTTCTCGTACTCCAGCTGGACGAGCGAGTTGAACGGGTTGCCCGACGGCTCGCGGCCGACGTGCTCCCAGAGGCTGTCGCCGCCGCGCGCGAGCGCCAGGGCGAGCGTGAAGACCTTGGTGATCGACTGCGCGGAGAACGGCCGCTGCCAGTCCCCCACCCCGTACACCTTGCCGTCGAGGTCGGCCACGGCCATCCCGAAGCGGGACGGGTCGACGTCGGCGAGGGCGGGAATGTAGGCGGCGGGGGTGCCGCGCCCCACGAGGGGCGCGACGTCGTCCGCGATCTGATGGAGGACGGCCTGGTAGTCCACGGTGGTGTGCCGCTCGCCGGGTTACTGGGGCTTGTAGCCGCGGTGCAGCGCCACCACACCGCCGGTGAGGTTGCGCCAGGCGACCTTGGACCAGCCGGCCTGCTGGAGCCGCGCGGCGAGCGCGGGCTGGTCGGGCCAGGCGCGGATGGACTCGGCGAGGTAGACGTACGCGTCCGGATTGGACGACACGGCCGTGGCGACCGGCGGCAGCGCCCGCATCAGGTACTCGCTGTAGACCGTACGGAACGGCTTCCAGGTCGGCTGCGAGAACTCGCAGATGACCACGCGCCCGCCGGGGCGCGTCACTCGGAAGAGCTCGCGCAGGGCCGCGTCGGTGTCCTGGACGTTGCGCAGCCCGAAGGAGATGGTGACGGCGTCGAAGGTGTCGTCCTTGAACGGGAGCGCGGTCGCGTCGCCGGCCGTGAACGGCAGGTGCGGGTGGCGCCCCTTGCCCACCTTCAGCATCCCGATGGAGAAGTCGCACGGGACGACGTACGCGCCGGTGGCGGCGAAGGGGAGGGACGAGGTGGCCGTGCCGGCGGCGAGGTCCAGGACCTTCTGGGCGGGGCGCGCGTCGACCGCCTTCGCGACCTCCTTGCGCCACAGCCGGGCCTGGCCGAGCGAGAGCACGTCATTGGTGAGGTCGTAGTTCGCGGCGACGTCGTCGAACATCGTGGCGACTTCGTGCGGCTGCTTGTCCAGAGTTGCGCGGGTCACCCCTTCATTGTGCCTGTGGCTCCGCCCCGGGCGCGCCCGCCCCCCTTCGCGCTGCGCGCGGTGTCCCTCTCCGAGGGATCCCTTCGGCTGCGGACCGTGCTGGGTTGCTCGCGCAGTTCCCCGCGCCCCTCAAGGGGCGCCCCGAAGGGGCGCATCTCAGGGGCGCGGGGAACTGCGCGACCAGCCACCCATGGTCCGCAGACGAGCGAGCGCCCTCGGAGAGTTTCGGGAAGGGGTGGGGTGGGGGAATCAACGCGCGCGATACACGAGCCGACCGTCCAGCACCGTCGCCACACACACCGCCCCCTCGAACACCGCGAACCGCGCCGCGTCACCCACCCGCAGCGGCGGCAACACCACCCCCGCCGCCAGCGACGGCGTCCCGGACGGAAGGGACGCGCGCGGCACCACGGCCACGCCCGACCGCCGCACCGCCTCCACCACAGACCGCGAGCGAAGCTCGCCCGCCACCGCCACCACCCCGTGCGCCAGCATCCGCTGCACCCCGCGCCGGGCGCTCCCGCCCCGGCGGGCGTCGTCCATCGCGAAGGCCGGGTCCAGGATCGGCTCCGTGCCGAGTTCGTCGGCCTCGCGCGGGTCCGGGTGATAGGCCCGCTCCAGGAGCTCGGGCCCGTACGGATTGACCAGGCCGGGCAGCAGCACCCCCGGCCACCGCCGCACCCGAGCGGCCGGGTACGCCGCCGCCAGCTCCTCGTACGGCCCGATCGCGGCCACCACCGAGCCCTCGACCACGACCGCGTCGCCCACGGCGGGGGCGTGCAGAGTCAGCAACGAACAGGCCCTAGTTGGACGCGAGCAGCTTCAGCTCCGGATGGGCCGTGCCGCCCTCGATCGCCGTGGACGAGATGTGCGACATGACGCGCTCGTCGACCGGGTCGTTCGCCGGGTCGTCGTGGACGAGCAGGTGCTCGTACGTCGTGGCGCGCTGCGCCGGGACGCGGCCCGCCTTGCGGATCAGGTCGATGATCTCCATGCGGTTGGAGCGGTGCTTGGCGCCCGCCGAGGAGACGACGTTCTCCTCCAGCATGATCGAGCCGAGGTCGTCCGCGCCGTAGTGCAGCGACAGCTGGCCCGCCTCCTTGCCGACGGTGAGCCAGGAGCCCTGGATGTGCGCGACGTTGTCGAGGAACAGGCGCGCGACCGCGAGCATCCGCAGGTACTCGAAGACGCTCGCCTGCGTCCGGCCCTTCAGATGGTTGTTCTCGGGCTGGTAGGTGTACGGGATGAACGCGCGGAAGCCGCCCGTCCGGTCCTGTACGTCGCGGATCATCCGGATGTGCTCGATGCGCTCGGCGTTGGTCTCGCCGGTGCCCATCAGCATGGTGGAGGTGGACTCGACGCCCAGCTTGTGGGCCGCCTCCATGATCTCCAGCCAGCGCTCGCCGGACTCCTTGAGCGGGGCGATCGCCTTGCGCGGCCGCTCGGGCAGCAGCTCGGCGCCGGCGCCCGCGAAGGAGTCGAGACCGGCGGCGTGGATGCGCTGGATCGCCTCCTCTGCCGACACCTTGGAGATCCGGGCCATGTGCTCGACCTCGGAGGCGCCGAGGGAGTGGATGACCAGCTGCGGGAACGCCTTCTTGATCGCCGAGAAGTGGTGCTCGTAGTACTCGACGCCGTAGTCGGGGTGGTGGCCGCCCTGGAACATGATCTGGGTGCCGCCCAGCTCGACGGTCTCCGCGCAGCGGCGCAGGATGTCGTCGAGGTCGCGGGTCCAGCCCTTCTTGGTGTCCTTGGGGGCCGCGTAGAAGGCGCAGAACTTGCACGCCGTGACACACACGTTCGTGTAGTTGATGTTGCGCTCGATGATGTACGTGGCGATGTGCTCGGTCCCGGCGTACCGGCGGCGGCGCGCCGCGTCGGCGGCGCTGCCCAGCGCGTGCAGCGGCGCCGAGCGGTAGAGGTCGAGCGCCTCTTCGGGGGTGATGCGTCCACCCGCGGCGGCACGGTCGAGGACGGACTGAAGGTCGGCCTTCTCAGTCACCGGGGTGTCCCTTTCGGCAGGGTTGCGGACGGACCGAGCCAGCCTACGCCAGCGGGGTGGCCCGGCTTCGGTCCGGGGGCCGGGGCCGGTGGCCGCGCGCCGGTCCCGGGTCGGTCGTGGTCAGCCCGTCTCCTTGACCAGCGTCGCGTACGGCTTGCCCGCGCCCGCCTCCCGCGACTCGTACTTGAGCGTGCCGTCCGCGTTGCGGGTGAAGACCAGGACGGCCGTGCCGCTGGTGCACAGGCCCGCCGTGCCCTGGCGCGCCGGGTCGGTGCGCTCCTCGATCGTCACGCGCTGCGCCGTGCCGGAGACCAGCTTGCCCACCCCGAAGCACTCCACGGTCGTGCCCAGGACGCTGATCCTGGAGGAGGTGTGGAGGACGTCCTTGCCGGTGCCGCCCGCCGTGAACACCGCCGTCAGATCGCCGTGCGGCTGCCCCGTCGTGGACTCCGTCATCGGGCCCTTCCAGGTCCCGAGGAACGCCTTCGGCACCTCCGACACCGCCGGGCCGCCCGTCGCACCCGTGCCCGGGTCCGTGCCCGGGTCCGACGAGGCGCCCGGCGTGCGCGGGCCGCTCGACGCCGCCGAGTCGTGCTTCTGGTCGCCGCCGGGCATCAGGTCGAAGAGGAAGACGCTGCCAACCGTGGCCGCCGCCAGCGCCCCCGCGACCGCCAGCACGACCGTGCAGCTCACGCGGCGCGTGCGCTTGTGGAAGGTGAGTTCGTTCCCCTGGGGCTGCGCCCCCGGGCCCCCGTTCGTCTGCGGGCTGGATGTGGCTGGTCGCGCAGTTCCCCGCGCCCCTTGGAGGGCCTCCGGCCCCCATCCCCCGTTCCCGTTCTCGTACGTGTACGACGCGTCCGGCGGCCCGAAGACCCCCACCGCCGGGCTGGTGAACGCCACCGGGCCCGATGCCTCCGCGTCCGGCGCCTCCGGCTCCAGGTCGAGCAGGCGTACCGCCGACCGGCTGACCTCCTCCACCAGCGCCCCCGGCAGCCAGCCGCCCGCGACCAGGGCGGCCGCGCCGTCCGGGGCGAGCCGCCGGGCGAGTTCGGCGGGGGCGGGGCGGGCCGCCGCCGTCTTGGCGAGGCACGCGTCCACCGCCGCCCGCAGCTCCCCGTCGAGCCGCCCGTCCAGCTCGGGTTCCTCGTGCACCACCTTGTAGAGCAGCGCGGCGGAGGAGTCGCCCGGGAACGGGGGCGCGCCCGTCGCCGCGTACGCCAGGACCGCGCCGAGCGAGAAGATGTCGGCGGCGCCGGTGACGCCCTTGCCGAGGATCTGCTCGGGCGACATATAGCCCGGCGAGCCGATCGAGACGCCCGACGCGGTGAGCGAGGCCGTGCCGTCCGTGGCGCGGGCGATGCCGAAGTCGATCAGTCGGGGGCCGTCGAGGGTGAGCAGCACGTTGGAGGGCTTCACATCGCGGTGGACGAGTCCGAGCGCGTGCACCGCCGCCAGCGCCTCCGCGAGCCCGGCGCCCAGCGCGCGCACCGCGTGCTCGGGCAGCGGCCCGTGCGCGGTGACGGCCTGGGCCAGCGAGGGGCCCGCGACATAGCCGGTGGCGACCCAGGGCACCGCCGCCTCGGGGTCGGCGTCCAGGACCGGCGCGGTCCAGGCGCCGCCGACCCGGCGGGCCGCCTCCACCTCGTGGCGGAACCGGGCGCGGAACTGTTCGTCGAGGGCGAAGTGCGGGTGGACCACCTTCACGGCGACCGTGCGGCCCCCGGCGCTGCGGCCCAGATAGACCCGGCCCATGCCGCCCGCGCCGAGTCTGCCGAGCAGCCGGTAGGCGCCTATGGTGCGCGGTTCGCCGGCTTCGAGCGGCTGCATCGCGATCTGCCTTCCCCCATGCCGTCAAGTACGGTCGCACAGCAGGGTAGAGCGTGACGTGCGCCGGATCACTCGGCCGGGCCGGATCCGGGGCGTACGGCGGCGAACCGAATCGAACGGCCGGTCGTCTCTCTCTGCGGAGTTCGCACGGGAAACCTCACGGTTGGCCGTTAAATGCCCCACACCTCTCGGAGCACCGCATGAATCGCCGTACCACCGCACTGATAGCCGCCGCCGTCCTCGGCTCGGTCGCGCTGGTCTCCGGCTGCTCCGACGAGGGCAAACCGGTCAGCTTCGACGACCCTGGCGCCTCGTCGACGCCCGCGCCCAAGGGCAGCGGCGCCGCCGACCCGGGGCAGGGCAAGGCGCGGGACGAGAAGGCCTCCGAGGTCGTGTCCAAGACCCTGCTGCCGACCGGCCCGAAGGCGCAGTTCACCACGCAGAACACGCTGGAGGACGGCACCAAGATCGGTGTGACCACGCTGCACGGCAAGAAGTCGGGCTTCACGGGCAAGGTGTGGGTCTGGGCGCCGAAGCAGTACTTCGACCCCAAGTACGCCAAGAGCGGTTTCCCGGTGCTCATAGCCCTGCCCGGCGGCAACGGCTACCCCAAGAACTACTGGATGGGCACCGACCTCAAGCTGCAGAGCAGCATCACCGAGTGGTCCAAGGCGGGCAAGGGTGTTCCGTTCGTCGTGGTGATGCCGGTCCTCAACCCGGACGCGAAGTACTACTACGACGGCAGTGACATACCGGGCCAGCCCAAGATGGGCACCTGGATGACCGAGGACGTGCCGGACTTCGTGAAGGCGAACTTCCGCACCTTCAAGTCCCGCGACGGCTGGGCGCTCATGGGCTCCTCCTCCGGCGGGTTCGTCGGCCTGAAGTCGGTGCTCAAGCGCCCCGACCAGTTCAAGGCCGTGATCGCCTCGGGCCCCGACACCGTGCCGGACTCCCCGCTGTGGGCCGGCCACGAGGCCGAGAAGCAGGCGAACAACCCGGAGAAGCTCGCCCAGGACCTGATCGACAAGAACGGCCCCGAGGTCGACCTCGCCTTCCAGATAGGCACCAAGGAGGGCGGCATGGCGAACCTGAAGGGCTTCATCGCCAAGTACGGCAAGGGCCCGGTGAAGACCCATCTCCAGGTGATCCAGGGCGGCAAGCACAACGCCCACACGTACATCAAGGGGATGGGCGACGGGACCATGCAGTGGATCAGCAGTCGGCTGCAGGCCCCGATCCCGTCGTCCTGACGCCCGCCCGGGCGGGCGCGCTCAGCGGCTGAGCAGCTCCACCGCGACGTCCGCCGGGAACCCGGTGGTCGGCCCGGTCCTGCGCGCGAACTCCCGTACGCCCTTCAGCTGCTCGGCGCCGAAGCGGAAGTCCAGCGTCGTGAAGTAGCGCTCCAGGAGCTCCGCGTCGAAGACCTCCCAGCGGGCGGCCTGCTCGGCGACCTTGGTGACCTCCTCCAGGGAGAGGTCGCGGGAGGCCAGGAACGCCTCGTGGACCTCGTGTACGACCTCGGGCCGGCGGGCCAGATAGTCCCTGCGGGTCGCCCACACGGCGAACACGAACGGCAGGCCCGTCCACTCCTTCCACATGGACCCCAGGTCGTGGACCTGGAGGCCCAGGCGCGGGGCGTCGTGCAGCGAGGCGCGCAGCGCGGCGTCCCCGATCAGCACCGCCGCGTCCGCCTCCTGCATCATCAGGCCGAGGTCGGGCGGGCACGTGTAGTAGTCGGGCTCGACCCCGAACCGCTCGGCAAGCAGCAGCTGCGCCAGGCGTACGGAGGTGCGCGAGGTGGAGCCGAGCGCCACCCGGGCGCCGTCGAGCCGCTCCAGCGGCAGCTGCGAGACGATCACGCAGGACATGACCGGCCCGTCGCAGCCCACCGCGAGGTCGGGGAAGGCCACCAGTTCGTCGGCGTTGCGCAGGAACTCCACGAGGGTGACCGGGGCGATGTCCAGATCGCCCCGGATGAGCTGTTCGCTCAGCTTCTCGGGGCTGTCCTTGGTGAGCTCAAGATCCAGCAGGGTGCCGGTGCGGGCGAGCCCCCAGTAGAGCGGCAGACAGTTGAGGAACTGGATGTGCCCGACCCGTGGCCGGGTGGTTGTTTGGTCCACATCGCGAGACTAGACCTGCCCGGTTTGTCCAGCTACGGCGGGTAGGTTCGTCAGCGCGTCGAGGGCCCGTCAAACGTCCGGGTGACGTGATCTTTCCCTCTACCGCAGCCCCAATACTGCGTGCTACGCTCCTCGCAAGTTGCAGTTTGGTTTCCCTTGCAGTACAGAGCCTGCGGAGCATGTAACCCGCAGGCTTTTGTAGTTTTCAGACTTCTTAGCAGGTTCTGGAGCAGGGCAACCCTTTGGCCCAAGGAGGGCTTATGGCTACCGGAACCGTCAAGTGGTTCAACGCTGAAAAGGGCTTCGGCTTCATCGCCCAGGACGGCGGCGGCCCGGATGTCTTCGTCCACTACTCCGCGATCAACGCGGCCGGGTTCCGCTCCCTTGAGGAGAACCAGGTCGTGAACTTCGACGTCACGCAGGGTCCGAAGGGCCCGCAGGCGGAGAACGTCACCCCGGCCTAGTTGCCCGGGTCGGCGATCGCTGACTAGCAGTACCCAAGGAGCCCTGTTCCGTACGGCGACGTACAGAACAGGGCTCCTGCCTTTGTCCGGCTTCAGGCCTGGGCTTTCTGGGCGCTCTCGTACAGGCGTTCTATTTCTTGCGCGTACCGTTCGGTCACCGCCCGGCGGCGGACCTTCTGGGTGGGTGTGAGCACCCCGCTCTCGACCGTGAAGTCCTCGTCCAGGACGGCGAAGGCGCGGATGCGGGCGGGGCGCGAGACACGGGCGTTGGCCGCGTCCACGGCCTCCTGGACCAGGGCCCGTACGGCCGCCGCGTCCTTCCCCGCGACCTCCGCCGCGTCCACGGTGATCAGGGCCACGGGGTACGGGCGCCGGTCCCCCACCATCACCGCGTGCGAGACGAACCGCGACCGTTCGATGGCCAACTCGACCTCGGACGGGGCGAGGTTCTTCCCGGCGGACGTGATGATCAGGTCCTTCTTGCGGCCGGTGATGGTGAGGTAGCCGTCAGCGTCCAGGGCGCCCAGGTCGCCGGTGTGCAGCCAGCCGCCCCCGTCCAGCGCCTCCGCGGTGCCGGTGGGGTTGGCGTGGTAGCCGGGGAAGACGTTCGCGCCGCGCGCCAGCACCTCGCCGTCCTCGGCGATCCTCACCTCGCAGCCGTCGATGGGGCGCCCGACCGTGCCGTGGCGGACGGCACCGGGGTGGTTGAGCGTGATCACGCCGGCCGACTCGGTCATCCCGTACCCCTCGAACACCTGGATCCCGCCCGCCCGCAGGAAGTCGAGGGTCTCGGGGGCGATCGGGGCGCCGCCGGTGAGCGCCCAGCGGAGGTTGCCGCCGAAGGCCGCCCGGACCAGGTCGGACAGCTCCTTCTCGTCGGTGACGTGGAGTTGCTCGGCGAGCGAGAGCACACCCTGGTGCACCTTCTCGAACAGCCTTGGTACGGAGGGGAGATGCGTGGGCCGCGCCTCGGCCAGCTCCGCCACGATGTCCTCGACGCGGCCGCCGAAGTAGCAGAGTTCGCCGCCGTACAGGAGCGTGGAGAACTGGATGAGCTGGGCGAGGAGGTGGGCGAGGGGGAGATAGAGGTACGTCCTGTCGCCCGGGCCGCCCTCGGTGAGGGGGAGGGTGGCGTCCTGGACCGCGCCGAGGTTGCCGTGGGTGAGGCGGCAGCCCTTGGGAGGGCCGGTGGTGCCGGATGTGTAGACCAGGGTGGCGGTGTCCTCTGGGCGGACGGCGTTCGCGGTGGCCAGGAGGTGGTCCAGTGACGCTGGCTGCGCCGGATGCGTTGTTGTTCGACTGCGGGCCGTCTTGGGCTGGTCGCGCAGTTCCCCGCGCCCCTTGAGGGACCACACCGCTTCCAGGCCCGGGAGTTCGGGCCGTAGGGCCTCCAGTCTGTCCGCCTGTTCCTCGCTCTCGTATAGCGCGAACCTCGCCCCGGAGTCCTTCAGGACCCACTTCACCTCCTCCTCCCCGGCCGTGGGATAGATCGGCACCACCACCGCGCCCGCCGCCAGGCAGGCCAGGTGGGTGTGGGTCCACTGGGGGCTTGTTTCGGCGAGGATGGCGATTCGGTCGCCGGGGCGCAGGCCTCGGGACAGCAGGGCGCGGCCCAGGTGTCGGACCGTGGTGCGCAGGTCCTCGTACGTCTCGGTGGTCCAGCCGTTGCCCGAGCGGAAGCGCAGGGCCGGGTGGGAGGTGTACCGCTCGGCGGTCCACTCCGCGAAGAGGGCCAGGGTCGGGGGTCGTACCGGGGATCCCGTCATGTACCCGACGGTAGGGACGCCCGTCGGCCATCGGGGATGACCGGAAACGTCACCCCCGCTGACCGCACCGCTCAATCCCGCTACGGTCGTTGACCATGGGCAAGGGGACGATCACCGTGCACCATGTGCGCGCCGTGCTGCGCGGCGCCGAGCGGCGTGGCATCGACACCGTGCCGCTCCTCCAGTCCGCCGGCATCCCGCCGCTGCTGCTCGGCGACGACCGGGCGCGGGTCACGCCCGCCCAGTTCGCGCTGCTGTTCCGGGCGCTGTACCGGGCGACCCAGGACGAGTTCCTCGGGCTCGGCTCGGCCCCGAGCCGCCCCGGCACCTTCGCCATGATGTGCTGCGCCTCGCTGGGCTGCCGCGATCTGGGCGGGGCGATGCGGCGCGGGATCGCGTTCTACCGGCTCTTCCCGGGCGGGCCCGAGCTCGCCCTGACGGCCGAAGGGCCGGAGGCCGTCTTCGCCGTACGCAACGACCTCGGCGGGCGGGACGAGGACCGGTTCCTCACCGAGTGCCTGCTGATCATCTCGCACCGGCTGTGCAGCTGGCTGGTGGGCCGCCGCATCCCGCTCCTGCGGGCGTCGTTCGGCTATCCGCCGCCCCCGCACAAGGACGAGTACCCGTCGCTGTTCGGCTGCCCGGTCCGGTTCGGGGACGGGCGTACGGAGGCGGTGTTCGACGCGCGCTGGCTGACCGCGCCGCTCGTACGGGACGAGGCGGCGCTGGAGCAGATGCTGCGGCGCTCACCCTTCGAACTGCTGAGCCGCCGGGCGTACGGGACGACGGTGGCCGAGCAGGTCCACCGCGACCTCGGCCGCGCGCTGCTCGCCTCGCCCCGGCTGCCGTCGCTCGACGAGACGGCGGCCCGGCTCGCCCTCTCCCCGGCCACCCTGCGGCGCCGCCTCCAGCAGGAGGACACCTCGTTCCAGCAGCTCAAGGACGCGGTGCGGCGGGATGCGGCGATCGCGGGCCTTGCCGAGGGGCGCGAGCCGATCGCCGAACTCGCGGCCCGGCTCGGCTTCTCCGAGGACACCTCCTTCCACCGGGCGTTCCGCCGCTGGACGGGCACGACGCCGGGGGCGTATCGGCTGGGCCAGTGAAGGTGAGCGATACGGTCAGCGCCGTACCTACTGGTCAGTCACTACGGTCTCCTCAACTGCCCCCACCCCACAGGACGTTGGGAGAGCCGTCATGCCCATCACGCCCATCACGCCCATCCGAACCGCAGTCGCCGGTGCGCTCGCCGCCGGGCTGCTCGCCTCCGCAGCCACCCCCACCGCGTTCGCGTCCGACTCCGGTGCCGCCGCCGAGCCCGGGGACGTGGTGAGCTCCGCGCCCACCGCGTTCCACCCGCTGCCCGGCCAGTGGACCAACACCAAGGCCTGGCACGTCACTTACCGCTCCACCACCGCCAAGGGCGCCCCGAACACCGTCTCCGGCACGGTGATCGTGCCCAACGACGGCCGGACCGGCCCGCGCCCGCTCGTGACGTACGCGGTCGGCACGGTGGGCCTGGGCGACTCCTGCGCGCCGAGCGCGGGCTTCCCGTACGGGACGACCATCGAGGCGACCCTCATCAACCAGATCGTGCAGCGCGGCTGGGCGGTCGCGGTGACCGACTACGAGGGGCTGGGCACGCCCGGGGACCACACGTACACGGTCGGCCGGGCCGAGGGCACCGCCGTCCTCGACGCGGCGCGCGCGGCCCAGCGCCTGGGCATCCCGGGAGTCTCCGCCGACTCCCCCGTAGGGATCATGGGGTACTCCCAGGGCGGCCAGGCCAGCAGTTGGGCGGCCGAGCTGCACAAGTCGTACGCGCCGGAGCTGAAGGTCAAGGGCACGGCGACGGGTGGGGTTCCGGCCGATCTGATGAAGGTCGCCCACTCCAACGACGGCGGCCTCGGCTCGGGGCTGATCTTCATGGCGGCGGCGGGCCAGGACGCGGCCTTCCCCGAGCTGAAGCTCGACACGTACCTGAACACGGCGGGCAAGGCGCTGGTCGACTACTTCAAGTCGAACTGCGTGGCCGTCGACACGGCGATCGGCTCCTTCAAGAAGGTCACCGACCTGACGGTCAAGAACCCCCTGGAGCAGCCGGACTGGCAGGCCCGTCTGAACGAATCCCGCCTCGGTACGGTGGCGCCGGACGCGCCGGTGTACCTGTATCACGGGACTCTGGATGAGCTCATTCCGTACGGGGTGGGGGAGGGCCTGCGGTCCGACTGGTGCGGGCGGGGGGCGTCGGTGTCGTGGCACGCACTGCCGTTGCTGGGTCACATCGGTGGGGTGACGGTTGGGGCACTGCCGGCTGCCGACTGGCTGGGGGACCGCTTCGCGGGGAAGTCCGCGCAGGGGAACTGTTAGGGGTCGTTCGTCTGCGGACCGTGCGTGGCTGGTCGCGCAGTTCCCCGCGCCCCTTAGATGCCGCTCCGCGGCAATCCCCCTGGGCGCCCCGCAGGGGCGCTTCCAGGGGCGCGGGGAACGGCGCGAGCAACCCACCACAACCCGCAGACGAACCCCGGGCCGATAAGGGGCGCGGGGAACTGCGCGACCAGCCCGCCACCGGGCCGCAGGCGACGCCACCGCCGGGGTGAATCGGCCCCCCGATCCGGGCGGGGCGCGGCGCGGCCCAGGCGGGCGGGGGGCGCGGCCGGGGCATGCTGCCGACATGCCCATGGACCCTGAGATCGCAGCCCTGCTGAAGCAGTTCGGGGTCGACGGCCCGCCGCCCGAGACCCCGCCCACCGTCGAGGAGATGCGCGCGGGCAACCGGATGCTCTCGCTCGCGGTGGCTCCGGACCCGCCGCTTCCGGTGGGTGCGGTGACGGACGACCGCGTCGCGGGCGTCCCCGTCCGCGTCTACCGCCCCGAGGCGTCGCACCCCGCCCCCACCGTCGTCTTCTTCCACGGCGGCGGCTACATCGTCGGGGACCTGGACACCCACGACGGGGTCTGCCGCCGGATGTGCCGGGACCTGGGCACGGTCGTGGTGAGCGTCGGGTACCGGCTCGCCCCCGAGTTCCCCTTCCCCGCCGGGTTCGACGACTGTGTGGCGGTGACCAGCCATGTCGCGGAGTCGCTCGCGGAGTACGGCGGTGGGGTGCTGGCCGTGGCGGGCGACAGCGCGGGCGGCGGGCTCGCGGCCGCCGTGGCCCTCGCCTTCCGGGATGAAGGGCGTCCGCTGGCCGCCCAGTTCCTCGCGTACCCGTGCGTGGACATGAGCCGCCAACGCACCCACCCCTCCCGCACCGAGAACGCGACCGGGTACCTCCTCACCACCGCCGAGGTCGAGAACGACATCCGCCTCTACCTCGGCGAGCAGCCCGCCGCCGCCGACTTCCCCCCGGCCTCCCCGCTCCTGGCCACCAGCCACGAGGGCCTGCCCCCGGCGGTGATCGGCTGCGGCGAGTGCGACCCGCTGCGCGACGAGGGCCTGGCGTACGCGGACGCGCTCATCGCGGCCGCCGTCCCGGTCCGCAGACACCGCTACCCCGGCCTCGTCCACGGCTTCCTCAACTTCGACACGAAGTCGAAGGCGGTGGACACCGCGGTGACGCAGATGCTGACGGAGTTCGGTGAGCTCCTGCGGACCGTCGGCTGAACCGAAGCATCACGCACCTCCGGCGGAGGACCTAGCGCGGCACCGCATCGGACGGCGCGAACGGCCCGCCGTGCCCCGGCACGATCACATCCGCCACCGCCAGCACCCGCCCCCGCGAGACCCGCAGCACCTCGCGGTCCGGGGCCACCGGGTCGTCCGCCGGGCCCTCCGCGTGCCACCACAGGTCGCCCGCGAACGCCACCACACCCGAGTCCGTGCCCGCCAGCAGCGTGATGTCCTCGGGGCTGTGCCCCGGGGTGCGGATCAGCCGCAGCGAGGGGGTGAGTTCGTAGCCCTCCGCGTCCCGGTTGCGCCACTGGTCGCCGAGGTACTCCACCTTGTGGTCGTGCACCCGGGCCCGGCCGAACAGGCCCACGTTCATGGTGTTGTCCGGGTGGTGGTGGCTGAGCACCACGTCGGTGATGTCGTCGGGGCCGAGCCCCAGTTCCGCGAGCGGGCCGAGGATGTCGTCGCGGCTCGCCACCATGCCCGGGTCGAAGACCACGTGCCGGTCGCCGTCCCTCACGTACGAGACGGTGGCGGCGACCCCGGGGCCGGTGGAGCCGACGTAACCGGTGGTCAGGATCGTGTACTTGGCGCTGCGGCCGAGCGGTGCGTCTGTCATGGCTTTGATCTTTCCGGGCGCCCCTGTCCCCCACGAGTGGCACGACTGCCGCCTATCGCAGGATTCCTGCCAGCCGTGCCAGACTGCTCCCGTGCCGCCCTTCACGACTGTCGCCGCGTACGTCCCCCCGGGCGTCGGCATGCTCGCCGTCGGCATCGTGAGCGAGGTGTTCGGACCGCACGGGGAGGCGCTGCCCGGCTTCGACTTCGCCCTGTGCGCCGACCGGCCCGGGCCCGTCCCCACCGACCTCGGCGTCCCGCTCGCCATCGCGCACGGCCTGGACCGGCTCGCCGCCGCGGATCTGGTGATCGCCCTGCCGGGGGCGGAGTTCCGTACGCCGCCCCCTCCCGCCGTGCTCGACGCGCTCTCGGCCGCACACGAGCGCGGCGCACTCGTCGCGGCCCACTGCGTCGGCACCTTCGCGCTCGCCGCCGCCGGACTGCTCGACGGCCGACGGGCCACCACCCACTGGCGGTTCGCCGACCTGCTGGCCCGCCGCCACCCGGATGTCACCGTCGAGCCCGAGGCCCTCTACATCGACGAGGGGCAGGTGATCACGGGCGCCGGAGCCGCTGCCGGCTTCGACCTCTGTCTGCACCTGCTGCGGCGGGAGCACGGAGCCGCGGTGGCCAACGCCGTCGCCCGGGACATGGTCCTGCCCTCCCACCGCGAGGGCGGGCAGGCCCAGTACCTGGCCGCCCCCGTCCCCGAGGACTGCCAGGACGAGCGGCTCTCCGAAGTCCTCGCCTGGGCCCGCGCCCACCTCCACGAACCGCTTCCCGTCGCGGAGTTGGCCCGGCGCGCCCTGATGAGCAAACGCTCCTTCGCCCGCCGCTTCACCGCCGCCACCGGCACCACCCCGCACGCCTGGCTGCGCGGCCTGCGCCTCAGCGGCGCCGAGGAGCTCCTGGAGACCACGGACCTGCCCGTCGAGGAGATCGCCCGCCGGGTCGGCTACGGAAGCGCCGCCGTGCTGCGCGAACAGTTCGTACGGCGCCGGGGAGTACCACCCCGCTCCTACCGCCGCTCGTTCACGAGCTCGCCGTAGCGGCGGTCCTTCAGGTCCACGTGTCCACGTCCAAGGGCTGCGGTGCCTCTACTGCGGCGACCAGGGCGCCGGTCGCCAATAGATCACTGCGATACCCATGTCACGGGGCCGAGAGCGCAAGGCCGGGCATCCGGGGGTGCCGCAGACGCTGGTCGGTGTCGTGGACGTGCAGCCGGAAGGTCTCCGGCTCCGGTCGGCCCGCAGCGTCATAGGCACTGAGCACGGTCTCGATCCGCGCCCAGAGGCTGACCGGCCCGCCCTCGCGCACCGTCCAGCCGACCCTGTCGGGGGTGAGCGTGGCGGCGGATCCCGTCACCGCATCGACCAAGTGCACCACCTCACCAACGGTCACCATCTGCGCATCGGGCACAGCGCATTGGGCCAGGAACCTCAGGTGGAACGCCTCATCGGTGGCAGCGGTGATCCGCTCGGGGGCATGCCGCGAGAGTCGTGCACGCTCCGGAAGCCCTGCGGCCCAGTGGGCGGGGTTGCCGAACGCCGGCGCCGCGTGGGTGCGCGCGGACATGAACGAGACCGTGCCGCCCAGCAGTTGCCCCTCGGCGTCGCCGTCACGGCCGACGGTGAGCAGCACCCTCGCGTACCCGTAGAGCCAGCCGCTGAGGGTCAGCAGGATCTTTCCTCCAGGTCTGGTCTGGGCGAGCAGAGCGGGCGGTACGGCCCGGAAGGAGCAGGCGGCCACGATCCGGTCGAAGGGAGCTTCGGGCCAGTAGCCGTACAGCCCGTCCGCCACCGCCAGGGTGGGCGTGTAGCCGCACCCGTAAAGCGCGTTCGCGGCGTTCTCCAATCGCCGGTTGTCCACCTCGATGCTGGTGATCGCGGCGGAGCCGAGTCGTTCGCAGACCAGCGCGGTGGAGTAGCCCATACCGGTACCGATCTCCAGGACTGTGTGCCCCTTCTGCACGTCCGCATCGGTCCACATCCGGACCACTAGCGACGGCAGCGTGGAGGAGGACGTCGGTGCGCCTCCGCGCCGGGTGGCAGGGGCCTCCCAGTCGGGTTCCTCCCCGTCGAACTGCGTGATGAGCGTGGTGTCGGAGTAGGCCGCAGCCAGCCACCGGCGGTGATCGAGTTCGGCAGTGACCGGCTTCCAGATGCCGAGCCCGTTCGCGTCGCGCTCGTCGGCGGGCAGGTAGAAGCCGGGCACGAAACGGTGTCGGGGCACCGTCGAAACGGCGGTTCGCCAGGTGGGGTCGGCGAGGATGCCTTCCTCGGCCAGGGTGTTGGCCATGGCCTCGCGCAGGCGCACGTCGTCGGGCTCAGGGTCGGCGGGCGTGGCCATGGTCCGACTCCTTTCTGCTCAGGATGTCGGCGAACGCCTCAGTGATGGCGTCCGCGTCGGGGAGCCAACCCCACTGGCCGTTCGGATTGCACTCAAGGGCCGTCCAGCTTTCGGGCATGCGCGAGTCACCCGTCAGGGCGAAGTCGAAGCAACCGAAGACCAGCCCGAACGAGGCCAGATAGTCGTGCAGCGCGACCGCGATGGCTTTGGGGACCTCGGCCTGGAACAGGTGCGCGGTGACGGTCAGGGAGTCGTCGAACGCGCCGGGATCGACGCGTTGGGCCCAGATGGCCCCGGTGTGGCCGTCCTCACCCGGGGGCAGCCCGCGAAAGCTCTTGTAGATGACCGAGTCGTGCTCGGCAGCGAACTTCCGTGCGTCCTCGACGGCATTGGTGACCAGCGTCGGCGGGATCGTCAGGCCCAGTTCGACGAATCGCATCAGCTGGCTGGGCTTGAAGTCGGCACGGGCAACGGCGGCGGGGTCGTTGACGTACAGCACTCCGGGCAGGTGGTTCAGTACGCCGCCGAGTCCGTGACGGGCCTCGGCAGTGGCAAAGTCTCTTTGTTGAGACGGCAGATGCCCGAACCGAACGGCGTACGGGGTTGGGCGGCGGTAGTACACCGCCGCTACCTCCTCCCACTCCACCTCCCGGCTGCCCGTGCGCAACCATCCACTCCAGACGGGCGCGTCCGCATCGATGCGGGCCGCGAAGGAGAACCCCGCACCGATGTCGGCGGGATCGACTCGGACCACGGGCACCTCACGCTCGTTCAGTGCCTCGATGACCCAGTCCGCGGTGACGTCCTCCAACGACGTGACGACCAAGACAGTGGAGGGCATCGGTCAGTCCGATTCGTAGTCGGTGGTGTTGTCGTCCTGGGTCTGGGGTTGGGGCTGCTGCCCGTCCCCGCCGCCGGACACGGTCGCAGTGCCAGATGTCCTGGACGTGCCGTGCTTGCCCATCTCCACCACCTGCCCGGCAGCGTCGGTGTAGCGGGCGGTCTGCGTGGCCTCATCCAGCTCCACACGCGCGTAGGCGGGCGGACCCGCCGGTAGCCGGTCGGTGACCAGCCGCAGCGCCCACGGCGTCTCGGGTACGAGCGTCGTCATGCACATGTCCTTCCCTTGGGAAGTCGCGGAAGACCATCGTCTCGCTGTCCGAAGAATCGAGCACCGCACCGCGCCGCCCCTTTCACGGCTGCGCCGGGAAGCAGTGCGTGTTCCCGCCACCTAGGCACCCCGCACATCCACCTCCGCCCACACCGTCTTCTCCGGCCCCCGCCCGTCCACCCCCCACGCCTTCGCCAGCGCCTCGACCAGCAGCAGGCCCCGTCCGCTCTCAGCGTCCCCGGCGGGTTCCGGGCGGCGCGGGAGCCGGTCGGCCCTGGTGTCCGTCACCTCGATGCGGAGTACCGTGCCGAGTGCGAGCCGGAGTTCGAAGTCCTCGCCCGGCACGCGTCCGTGGAGCACGGCGTTCGCCGCCAGCTCGGCCACGATCAGGGCGGCGGCGTCGGACCCCTCGCTGCCGTGCGGCACGCCCCAGGCGTCGAGCTGCCCGAGCGCGAGGATCCGGGCGAGGCGGGCGCCCCGGCGCGTACTGCTGAACCACCGCGCGAACTCGACCGTGGGGGTGGTGATTTGGGGATTCATGTCACCGAGCGTGACGAGGTGTGCGTACGCTGAACAGGGTCGTCGGCCCGACACCGGCTTTTCTGTACGGGTCCGGCGCACGCCCTGTACGAGTCTTCGCCCGTGACCCATGGAGGGGTGCATGGAGGAGGAAGAGGACATCACCTCGGACCTGTTCACCGCCGTGGGCGAGCAGATGAAGCTGCTGCGCGTCCGGGCCGGGCTGACGCAGCGGGAGTTCGGCCGCATCGTCGGGTACACGGAGAGCCAGATCTCCGCGATGGAGCGGGGCGTACGGATCACACAGCCGGACTTCCTCGACAAGGCGGACGACGTCCTGAACGCGGATGGGTTGCTGATCGCGGCGAAGAAGTCGATCGAGCGGGCCCAGGCGAAGTCCCGGGTGCGGCATCCGGGTTGGTTCCGGGATTACGCCAAGACCGAGGCTGAGGCCGTCGCCATCCACGACTACAGCACGCAAGCGGTGCCGGGCCTGCTCCAGACCGAGGAGTACGCGCGGGCGATCTTCACCCACCGTCGGCCGCTGCTGGACGAGGCGACCATCGAGAAACGGGTGGCGGACCGAATGGCCCGGCAGCAGCTCTTCGAGCGTTGGCCCGCACCTACGTCCAGCTTCGTGCTGGAAGAGTCGGTACTACGCCGCCCGACAGGAGGGCGGGACGTCCAGACAAACCAGTTGCGACAACTCCTGCGCATCGGGAGGCTGCGAACCGTAGAGCTCCAGGTGATGCCGCTGGATCGGGATGACCACCCCAGCCAGGACGGCTCGTTCATCCTGCTGACCCCCAAGGGGCGGCAGCAGGTCGCGTACATCGAGATCTACGGACACCCCCGGTTGATCACCGATCCTCACGAGGTCGCCGTCTTCAGCGACCGCTATGGGATCATCCGGGCGCAGGCTCTCACGCCACGGGAGTCTCTGTCCCTGATCGAGAAGATGCTGGGGGAACGATGAGCACCGAGCAACTCCACTGGTTCAAGAGCAGCTACAGCAGCGGCGAAGGCGGCGCGTGCATCGAGATCGCGACCCACCCCTCCGCAATCCACATCCGCGACTCCAAGAACAACCGCACCGGCGGCCCGGAAATTACCGTACTCCCGTCCGCCTGGGCCGCATTCGTCTCGTACGCCACTCGGTAAAACAAAAAAAAGCGGCTGCGCCGACCTTGTAAGTCGGCGCAGCCGCCGTTCCGTTCGAGCCGTCAGGATCAGACGTTCTCGAAACGCCACTTCTGGTTTTCGAGGCCTTCCCAGGGCGCGATGATGAGCTGCGCCTTCTCCCTCTCGTCAGGCAGCGTTGCCACGCCGTCCATGTACGGGAAGTGGATCCGGAACAGGCCGTCGCCGACCGGCTCGATCGACCACTGCTGGGGGTACGGCTGCGTGGCGATCATCGGCGGGTAGACCCTGATGGTGCTCTGCGCGAAGAAGATCGGGGTGCCACCGACGGTGATGAGCTTGCTCCGGAGCTGGTAGACGTTGCCGGGGAACTGCTCGACCTCCCACTGCTGGTTCTCGCCCTTGTGGTAGCTGTAGCCGATGATGGGCGTGTTGGGCTCGGAGCGGGCGTCGCGCACGTCGATCACGCGGTCCTGGTACGCGGCGTTCTTGATGGCGTACGTGCCGTGGGTAAGGAACTCGGCTGCCATGAATCCTCCTGGGTGTACAAGGGGACGGCTTTGATCGAGCGAGCCCCAACCTAGGTGGCCTCCGCCCGTTCCGTAACGGGGACTTCACGTCGTACGGCGGGAATGAGGATGGCCGGGGCGGGGTGCAATTCACCCCCGATTTTCGGCCCTGCTGGCCGGGGAATTCTCTCCGGCTTCCGGGAATTGCGAGCTCGCGCACGTCAAGGCCCCGAAGCGGAATCGCTCCCGCCCCGGAACCTCTTCGGCCGTGGCCGTACTTCCGAAACGAAGAGGGGCCCGGCGCCACCCTCGGCGCCGGGCCCCCACTCGCTCGACTACCTCACACCGCCAGCAGCTCCGGCTTCGGCATGACCGCCGTCGCGAAGACCACCTGGGTGAGGAACATGATCCCGAACAGCGCTCCGCCGCCGCCCAGTGCCAGTGGCAGCACCGGCATGAGGAGGAGGAAGACCGCCGCCGTCCGGAAGCCGCCCGGCGTTCCGTACCTCTTGAGCACGCCCAGGAGGAGCAGCAGGAACAGCGAGACCGCCGCCACGAACAGCATCAGGTTCACGCCGTCCGCCAGCTGCTCCCCGAAGGACAGCTCCCCTCGCGGGGTCAGTGCCATCGCGAGGAACCAGCCGGCCGCGCAGAGCGGGACGTAGCGAGCCGCGCAGCGCGGGAACCAGGGTGCGTGGGTCACTTCGGCGGGTCCTTCAGGCATTGGGCGGAGTTCCAGTACCGCATGTCCTTGTTGCCGTACCAGGGCATCGAGTCCAGACCGGAGACGTTGTCCATCCGGTCGTGCGCGACGACCTGCGGCGGCTGCGACCGACGGTACTGGACGACCTCCATGTCGGGGTAGTGATCCCCCTTCCGGGTCACGGTCACCGAGCCCTTGTTGGCGGCGATCGTCACATGTGTGTCGACCGAGAACAGGGGCATCAAGCTGTTCACCCCCGCTATGCCGAGGTCCAGCTTGGACGAGTTCGAGTGGAACTGCCCGAGGAAGCTGTAGTTCACGATGTTGCGGCCGGTGACGCTCTCCGAGGGGTAGTCGTTGAGCGACAGCGGGTCCGCCGGGATCATCCTCGACGGCGACTCGATGTCGTAGCCGGAACCGCCGCCGGCCTGGCTCATCAGGTACGACGAGATGTGCTTGGTCGACGGCTTGGTGTGGGACGGCGAGACCTTGAAGGTCACGTCACCCGTGGCCGTGTCCCAGAACAGGACCATGCGGTAAGCCGCGTCCGGGTCGTTCGAGTACTCGCGGTTGTCGCCCAGCAGCTGGTAGCCCAGGCCCGGGATCTTCATCGCGTCCTTCGTGTGGATGAAGAACTTCATCATGATGACGCCCCGGTCGGGTCCCTTGCCCACGTTGAAGTGGCCGAACTGGGTGCCCTTCTCGCCGTGCGACCACATGGCGCGCAGGGCACGGTAGTAGGGCGTGTAACGCTTGGCGACCCGGTGCACCACGCGGCGGACGATCCGCTTGATCGCGTGGTAGACCTTCTTCACCGCGTGCTTGATCTTCTTGAAGATCTTGCCGATGTGGAACGCGCCGCTCGGGTCGCTGTCGGTGACCGGCGAGTTGTTGGCGTACGCGTACCCGTTGATCTGCTGCGGGTCGGAGAGGTCCATGACCGGGTCCACCGAGGCGAACCGGCCGTTGGCCGCGTCGTACTCGCGGGCCCCCATGTGCGTGAGGCCCGTGGACTTGTCGGCGGTGCCGCCCACGAAGCCCCGGTCGCCCGGCCAGGCCGTCTGCGGCTGGGTGCCGCGCGGGGTGCCGAACGGGCCGGAGGCGCGCCGGGTGACCGACAGGGTCACCGAGTCGACCGCCACCTCGTCGGTGCCCTGGTGGTCACCGAGCAGATAGGTGATCGAGCCGTCCGAGCCGCGCGCGACCGTGGCGTTGCCCGCCGAGTAGTAGCGGACGCCGGTCACCGAGTTGCTCGCCTTGGTCAGCGTCAGCTCCTCGGCGCCCAGGTACAGGGTCACCGCGCCCGGGTCCCGGCGCAGCAGCCGGGAGCCGTCCACGTCGTAGAGGAACGTGGACGTCTGGCCGCCGATCGTCGAGGAGGCGAGGTTGCCCTCGGCGTCCCAGGTCAGCTGCTGGTCGCCGGCGGACGTCACCCGGCGGGTGGTGTTGCCGGAGGCGTCGTACTCGAACGAGTCGGTGCGCGCCCCGGGTCCGGTGATGCCGACCGTGTCCATGCCGTGCGGACGGGTCTCGCCCGGCTGCGGGTAGGAGTAGCCGCGCCGCACGTCCTTGGCGGTGTCGCCGCTCACGTCGTGCTGGACCTCGGAGGCCCGGTTGCCGACCGTGTCGTACGTGTACGAAGACCAGTACGGGTCGATGCCGCCCACCTTGGGGCGGACGTCCGTGGACGGCTTCAGCGCGCAGTCGTCGGTGCCCGTCCACGCGTGCGAGAGCCGCGCCGCGAAGTCGTACGTGAAGCACTGCGTGTCGGTGACCGACTTGTCGTCGCGGTCGTTGCGGATACGGGTGATGTTGCCCGCCGGGTCGTAGCTGTAGACCTTGTTGTCGATGGTCTGCGGGCCCTGCGACTCGCGGTCGTTGACCACGCTGCTGAGCCGGCGGGTGTCCTCCTCGTAGGTGAACGTCTGGACCGTGCGGGCGCCGACCGCGCCGAGCACGGTCTGCAGGATGGAGCCGGACGGCGAGTACTGGTTGCCCAGCGAGTACACGTCCGTGCCGTTGCCGACCGTGGTCGCCAGGCCGTAGTCCGAGTAGCCCTGGCGGACCGTCTCCGCCGGGAGACCGCCACCGGCCGGGAAGGCCGTGGTGTTGGCGAGGCCCGTGTTCGGCGTGTAGGTGGAGCCGAACTCGTAGGTGCCCTGGAGCTTGCCCTCGGCCGCCGGGACCGTGATCACCGAACCGGTGGCCCGGCCCGCCGCGTCATAGCCCTTCACGGCCGTGGTGTACGCGTTGCCGTTGTCCCAGCGGGTCGACGAGCTCAGCATCTTCTTGCCGCCGGTCAGCGTGTCGTACGTCCACTCGGCGAGCTTGGGGCCGGTGTCGCTGTCCTTGCGCAGGCTGGTGGGGCGGCCGATCTCGTCGTAGGTGTACGCCAGGACCGTGCCCCGGGCGTCCTTCCTCGTCGCCGTCTTGCCGTCGGGCGTGTAGGTCGTGGAGACCGCGCCCTTGTCCGGGTCGGAGGAGGTGATCTGGCGGCCGCGCAGGTCGAAGCCGGCCGACCAGGTGTTGCCCGCCGCGTCGACCAGCTTGGTGAGCCGGTCGGCGCTGTCGTACGTGTACTTCAGCGCCTCGTACTTGTCGGCGCTCGCGCCGATGACCGGGTTGCCGTCCTTGTACTGGCGCAGCTCGACCGGCTTGTCGTGGGCGTTGTTGACCACCAGCGTGGCAGTGGCGCCGCCCGGCGGGACGGTCGCCGTCCAGTTGCCGCCGTAGGTGGTGGTCGTGCGCCACCGCTCGGTGCCCTTGGTGAGCGCGAGGGACGCGGTGGCCCGGCCCATGCCGTCGAACTCGGTCACGGTCTGCGCCGGGACCTGGTTGTCGGCCACCGCGAAGACGCCCGCCGCGACCGGCTGGTCGTTGTAGTACTCGGCGTTGTCCTTGTAGGTGCGGCCCTGGCTGTCGTAGAAGCTGTCCGTGATCAGCCGGCCCGTGCCGCCGTACGCCTCGGTCTGGGTCTGCCGCTTGCGCAGCAGACCGTCGTAGAGGGTCACCGCCTTGCGGTACTTGCCGCTCTCCAGGAGCGTGTTGGAGGTGACGGCGGTGGGGCCGTCGTTGCGTACCTGGTAGGAGAAGGTGACGTCGGCCGAGGCGGGCTTGGTCCGGCCCGGCTTCCAGGCGGCGGTGAGCTGCCCGAGCCCGTCGTACTCCTGGCTGGTGACCCGTCCGTTGGCGTCGGTCGCCTTCACCGTGAGCCCGCGCAGACCGTCGAGGTCGACGCTGGTCGTGAAGCCCTTGTTGTCGGTGGTCTTCACGGTCGTCGGCTGGGCGCCGGTGGACGGTGTGTAGACGGTGGTGGTCTTGGCGTTGGCGGCGTCGATGGTCTGCGTCATCCGCCCGTACGCGTCGTAGAGCGCGGTGGAGGTGGTGACGAACACCGGCAGACCGGCGTTGTAGCGGTCCAGCTCCTCGACCTTGGAGGGCATCGCCTTGCCCGCGACGGGCGCGGCGCCGTACGCGCTGGTGTCGTACGTGGTGCGGGTCTCGGCCGTGATGGTGGCCGCCGAGGGGGCCGTGCCGCAGGTGGTGGAGGTCTTCTGCTCGGAAGCGATGTAGGAGACCAGGTAGTTGGTGGTGTCCGGCGCCACATAGGTGGTGCGGGTGCACTGCTCGTCACCGGAGACCGCGATGTCGCCCTCGTCGGTGAGAGTGAGGCTCTGGCCGTACGCGTCGAAAGTGGCGGACGAGCGCGTGGTGCGCCAGCTGCCGTTGTCCAGCAGGGTCCGCTCGGTGCTGGTGTCGGTGTCCGTCTGGTAGGCGTGCGCGTCGGTGGTGCCCGGACGGGTCTGGGTCGCGGTCAGCTTCGACCACGGCTTCTCCACCGACGACTCGACGATCCTGCCGCCGTCCTTGTCGTAGCTGACGCTCTCCAGCTCCTTGCCGCTGTACTGCTCGGCGTCGGTGTACAGGGCGCCGAAGGAGTCGGCCACCTGGGCGCCGTCGACGCCCCGCAGATAGGTGGTCTCCTCCAGCGTCCTGTTCGACGTGCCGGTGCGGGTGCGGACCTTGCCGTAGCCCCGGTAATCGCTGTACGTGCGGTGCTTGTCGAGGGTGAACTCGCTGGTGTCCTTGGCCCAGGCGATGCCGCCCAGGTACTCGTACTCGGTCACCTCCGAGTCGGTGCCCGCGACCTTGTCGTCCTCGGTCACCTTGGTCACCACGTACTTGTGGAACCAGTCCTTGACCGGCTGGGAGCCGCCCTCGGGGGTCCACCAGTTCGGGTAGCAGCGCTTGTCGTTGGTGGCCTCGGCGGGCGGGCTTGCGTAGGTGCACTCGGTGGGTGAGTACTCGACCAGGGTGTCTCCGCCGTACTCCGAACCGACCCGCGTGATGCGGTACTTGTTGAGCGGCGGGCGGCCCTCGGAGGCGTCCACGCGGTTGGGCATCAGCGTGCCGCCGAACGTCACCGCCGGGTTCGACAGGGCGGTGCCGCCCGCCTTGCCGGTACGGACGATCGAGTCGAGCCACAGCCCGTTGCCGCCGGTGTCACCGGTGCCGGGGAAGCTCTGGCCGAAGGTCCAGGTGTCGAGGTCGGCGTAGCCCGTGCCCTTGAGCACCTGGGTGGAGACCGAGGTCAGCCGCTTCTTCGACCAGAACGACGGCGAGCCGTTGAGGCAGTCCGCGCCGACCGTGCAGACCTCGTCGACAGGCGTGTCCGGCCAGTTGGAGGCGTGCGCCTTGTCGAAGGCGCAGTCGGCGGCCGTGCCCAGGCAGCGGTCGGCCATGGTGAAGTTCACCTTGGCGGCGGGCTGTGCCGCGTAGACCTGTCCGGCGCGGTGGCCGTACTCGATGTGGTCGAGGTGGCCGCCGCGCGTGTAGCTCGCGTCCGCCTTGGGCTTGGTGGTCGTCGAGCCGCCGGAGTTCTTGGCGTACGCGTTCTTCTCCTGGGTGTAGAAGAGCGCCATCGCGTTGCCGTGCGGGTCGACCACGTAGTCGAGGTTCCAGCGCCAGCCCTGGGTGCGGACGGAGTCCGTGAAGGCGGTGGCGTGACCGGGCTCGTTGGCGTGGTTCCCATAGACCGGAACGGTGTACGTAGACCCGGTCTCGGTCTTGCCGGTGGCCCAGCCGGGGAGGCGGTTCTTGCCGAACCAGTACTGGGTGCCGTCGAGCGTGGTCACCTTCCAGTACTCGTTGTCGTCGTCGCCGTTGTTGGTGTCGGTGGCGGTGCCCTTGATCCGCTCGACACGGGAGCCGTCGTCGTCGGCGGGGCGCCAGACGTCGCCGGTGCCGGTCTTGACCAGCGGGGTCGAGGAGCCGTTCAGGGACATCATGGCGTTGTCCGAACGCCAGCACAGGTCACCGGACTTGGCCGGGGCGTTGGTGCCCGTGCCGTTGTCGTCCTTGCAGCCCAGGTACTGCCGCTCGATGAACCCCATCTCCATCGACCAGCCCTCGCCGAGCGCGGAGGGCTGGTTGTTGGAGGAGGCGGTACGGCCGTCGATGGAGGACGAGGAGTACCCGAGGGCGAGCTTGGGGGTCAGGTCCCCCGGAACCGGCGGCACCTGGAGCGGGTACTCCCACGAGAACCCGCCTTCATTGCCCCCGGCAGCCCAACTCCCGGACGGCGAGAGCGAAGTCGCCTTGAAGTCCCCGTTGGCCCCGTCGGGGGCGGCGGTGGCGGCGAGGACGGTGAAGGCGGCGGCGGGCCCGGCCGCGCTCTTGTCCGCCGCCAGGCCCACCTCGGCCGTCAGCAGCCCGGTCTTCGAGTCGTTGCGGGTCGCCAGCGGCTGGACCGTACGGCACTCCGGCCGATCCGGCGTCGTCAGCGCACAGGACGGCAGCTGCACCAGCCGCAGCCGGCTCGCCCAGTCCGCCCCGTACGCCCCGCGGAACGCGTTGTAGTCGAGCTGGACGGACGCGCGGCCCGCCGCGGCCCCCCGGTCGTCACGGGCGACCCCGAGGACGACGCCGTCCAGGCCCAGCCGGTCGGCCGCCCCGCGGTCCGCCATCCGCACCCGGACCTTGGCGGGCGCACCCCCCGCGGCGACGGCGCCCTTGGCTGCCTTCGGCGCGAGCGGGGCGACCCCGACGGGGCTCCCCGGCGCGGCCGCGTGACGTGATCCGGCCACGCTCCGGCCCGCCGCACTCTTTGCCAACGCATCGGGAGCGACCTGGCTCAGGTCGACCTCACTGTCCCCGGCCTTCGGCCAGGTCACCTTGGGGGCCCGCCAAGGCCGCCCGGCGGTCTCGCTCCTGGCGGCGGAACCGCCCTTGCCCAGCTGGGAACCGGGCACCGAGGCCGTCTTCTGCACCGACCGCACCGAGAAGTCGACCTTCCCGGCGGCCGCCGCGACGCTCGGCAGCAGCGTGACCAGCACCGCGCTCGCCGTGAGCGCGCCGAGCGCCGCAGTGGCGCGGCGGCGTCTGAATCCGCCCGAGTCCTCGTCGTATCTCAACGTCCCCACCCTTGAACGAGTCACCTGGAACTCTCCAACTCTCCGTATTCAGCTCAAAAGGCGCCCCAAGGGAGGGGCGCCTGGGGGAACTTAACACCAAGGAATTTACCGGCGGAAGAACAATTCACCGCGCGAACATCGCAGTTGGGAGGGGATGTAACGAGAGGAGAACAATCGCCGAAGCATACGCACTCAAAGGCGCAGCCAAGGGTGCGAACAGGCTAGTTCGGACGTTATTCCGGCGTTACGCTCCCGCTCTGCAAGCAGCATTAACTGATATGAGGGTGGGGACTGGTGAGGGGACATCACATGCGCCGGGGCAGACGGCTGCCGGCCGCGCTGATGGCAGCCGCGCTCGGCGCGGGCGGCCTGGCTCAACTGGCTGCGGCACAGACGGCATTTGCGGGCGAGACCGCCAACAGCGGTATACAGAACCGGACAAGTGCACATGGAATCAAGAATTCCGTGGCCGGAATTAGTAATTCAGGTAGCGACACTTCCGGCAGCGACAATTCCGGTACCGGGGAAGCGCAGGCGCGCGCACAGGCGAAGAAGACCGGCCGCCAGGTCGAGATCCTGGACCGCCGTGACGAGATGACGCAGGTGCTGGCCAACCCGGACGGGTCGCTCACCATGCGCCAGTACGTACGCCCTGCCTTCGCCCGGGTCGGCGGAGCCTGGCGCACCGCCGACGCCACGCTGAAGCAGGGCGCCGACGGCCGCCTCGCCCCGGCCGCCGCCACCTTCGGCATCTCCTTCTCCGGCGGCGGCACCGGCCCGCTCGCCACGATGACGAAGAACGGCAGGACCCTCTCGGTCTCCTGGCCGGACGCGCTGCCGCAGCCCCGCGTCGAGGGCGACACGGCCCTCTACCCCGAGGTGCTGCCCGGTGTGGACCTCACCCTGCGCGCCGACGTCGACGGGTTCGCCCAGCACCTGGTCGTCAAGACGCGCGAGGCCGCGACCAACCCGCGCCTGGCCGAGCTCTCGCTGGCGCTGCACACCGCGGGCGCCAGTCTGAAGGCGGACGCCAAGGGCAATCTGACGGCCACCGACACCCGGTCCGGCGCCCGGCTGTTCAGCGCCCCCGCGCCCACCATGTGGGACTCCTCGCACCTGCCGAAGCAGGCGGCGGCCCAGCTGGTGCGCGGCGCCCGCCCGGCCGCCGAGACCGCGCCGCCCAAGCTCGTCGCGATGGGTACGAAGGTCACCGCCGACCGGCTGCGGATCACCCCGGACGCGGCGATGCTGAAGGACCCCGGGACGGTCTTCCCGGTCGTCATCGACCCGATCTTCTCCGGCGGCGGCCGCAACAACTGGGCCATGGCCTATAAGCAGTCGGGCAACTCCTCGATCGCCAACACCGCGTACTGGAACGGCGGCACGTTCAGCGACAAGATCGCCCGGGTCGGCCACGAGACGTCGACCAATGGCACCGCCCGCTCGTACTTCCAGCTGAACACCAAGGGGCTGGCCGGGTCGAAGATCATCTCGGCCAAGTTCAACGTCTTCAACAGCTACTCGTGGTCGTGCACCAAGACCCCGGTGGAGCTCGGCCTCACCGGCCCCATCTCCACCTCCACCACCTGGAACAACCAGCCCGCCTGGAAGCAGACCCTCCAGGAGAAGACGTTCGCCCACGGCTGGTCCTCGACCCAGTGCGCCGCCGCTGGCGAGGACTTCGACGCCGCCACGATCAAGACGGCGGTGCAGGCGGTCGCGGACACCGGCGACAACGACATGACGCTGGGCCTGCGCTCACGCCAGGACTTCGAGGGCAACGAGCAGAGCTGGAAGAAGTTCCAGAACGACCCGAGCCTGGAGATCACGTACAACTCCGCGCCGAAGGTGGACTCCTCGGCCGCCTACCAGGGCTCCTGGGCACCCGGCGCGAGCGGGCTGGTGCAGGTCGCCTGCGCCACCGACCCGGCCGCGTTCCCGGTCGTCGGAAACACCGGCCTCACCCTCACCGCGAAGATCTCCGACCCGGAGGGCGGCCAGATCACCGGCGCCTTCCAGCTGAAGGACCACGACACGGGCGCGGTGGTCGCATCCCCCACCTCGACGGTGACCTCGGGCGGCACCGCCCAGGCCCGGATCGACGGCTCACTGCTGGCCACCGGCAAGCGCTACACCTGGTCCGTCCAGTCCCGTGACGGCCTGGACACCTCGGCGTGGACCACGAGCTGCGGCTTCGGAGTGGACAAGGCCGCGCCCGCCAAGCCCACCGTCACCGCCACCGACGGCCACGCCCTGGACGTGGCCGAGGTGCCCGCGCGCACCGACCGTACGGTCAAGTTCGCCTCCACCGACACCGGCGGCGGCAGCGGCATTGACGGGTTCTGCTACGCGCTCAACCAGCCGCTGTCCGTCTCGAACCTCAAGTGCCCCAGCGGTACGTATGTGAAGGCGGGCGCCGACGGCACCGCCACGGTGACGGTCAAGCCGAGCCTGTGGCCCAACAACAAGCTGCATGTGGAGGCGTACGACAAGGCGGGCAACACCTCGGCGTACGACGGCGGTTCGGCCCCGACCGACTCCACCCTGATCGTCACCGACCGGCCCGCGTTCGTGCACGACGCGGCCGGGCGGGTCCACGGCGACCTGGCGGGCGACCTCGACGGCGACGGCCAGACGGACCTGCTGGCCACCGCCTCCGACGGCACCCTGCGGCTGCTCGGCGGCAAGGGCGACGGCACCCTGAAGGCGGCGCGCACCATCGCCTCGGGCGGCTGGAACGGCGCGCGCCTCGCCCACCGGGGCGACGTCATCGCCGCCACCGACGGCCAGACGATGGACGGGTACGAGGACTTCTTCGCCAAGATCGGCAACAAGCTGTACCTGTACCCCGGCGACGGCAACGGGGTACCGGTGAGCGGCGGGCGCAAGGAGCTGCTGCGCCCCACCGGCAAGGACAACGGCCCGCTGACCGGCCCCGGCGGACTCTGCCTCGACGTGAAGTCGTCGGGCACCGCCAACGGCACCCCGCTCCAGATCTACACCTGCAACGCCACCACCGCGCAGGACTTCCAGCTCACCGGCGGCGCCCTGAAGGTGCTCGGCAAGTGCGCGGCGGCCGCGGGCACCGACCTCGCCTCGCCGGTCCAGCTGGACGACTGCGACGGCAGCCCCGCCCAGCAGTGGCTCGACCGCGGTGACGGCTCCCTGCTCAACCAGGGCTCCGGCCGCTGCCTGGACGTGGCGGGCGGCGCGGTGGTGAAGGGCACGGCCGCGCAGATCCTCGCGTGCGACGGCGACGCGACCCAGGACTGGACGGTCCCGGGCACCTGGTCGGGCACCGGCCAGATCCTCGCCCCGGGCGACGCCGACGGCATGCCCGGCGCCGACCTCGTCGTCCAGGAGGGCGAGGGGATGTGGCTGTACTCCGGCACCGCCGAGGGCCCGCTCGCGGCCGAGCCCGGCTCGTACAAGCTGCTCCCCGCCAAGCAGTTCGGCTTCACCTCCTGGGACCGCTTCGACTTCACCGCCCCCGGTGACGTCAACGGCGACGGCGTCCCCGACCTGCTCGGCCGCCACGTCACCACGGACACGGCGCACGCCGACTACGGCAAGCTGTACCTGTACCCGGGCACCCGCGCCACGGACACCTCGGGCAACACGACGTACGGCATCGGCGCCCGGACCGTCTACGGCCCGAGCGCCTGGCAGTCGACGAACATCCCGTTCTTCGCGGGCGCGGGCAACGCCCAGGGCACGGTCGTCGACACCGGCACGTATCTGAAGTTCGTCCCGACGACCGGCCAGGAGACCCCGGACTTCTGGGCGGTCTTCAAGGCGGCCCCGGGCGGCCTGCGCTTCTACCCGGGCACGGCGACTGCCCACGGCACGTCGTCGATCGTGGGGGACGCGACGCTGGTGCAGGATCTGGTGGGGCTGTTCTAGACCCGCTCGTACGGAACTGTGCCCGCTCCCGATCACTCGGGGGCGGGCACGTTCGCGTCAGCGGGACGGGGACCAGCGGTCGCCCCGCATGAGGTTTCCGAGGCCCGCCCAGGCGAAGTTCATCAGCGTCCCCGCCGCCTCCTTCGCCGAGACTCCCTCCGTCTCGTTGGCCCAGCCCGCCATGGACTCGGCCGCGCCCACCAGGGCCTGGGCGAGGCCCGCCACGTCCCGGGTCGCCAGCTCCCCCGCGCCGTGGGCCTCTCGGGCCGCCGCCGCTATCAGGGCGGTCACGAACGTGACGATCTCCTCGCGCATCACCGCCACCTGGGCGGCGAACGGCTCGCCGTGGGTGCGTGCCTGGTGGTGGAGTACCGCCCAGCCGTCGGGGTGTTCGGCGGTGTGGACGAAGAAGGCCCGCAGCCCGGACCACAGCTGGGCGTCGGCGGGCAGCGTGGGCTCGACCCCGGCCCGTACGGCCTCCACGAGCGCGCGGGACTCCCGCCGGATCACGGCGGTGAAGAGGTCTTCCTTGGAGTTCAGGTAGAGGTAGACGAGCGGCTTGGAGACTCCGGCCAGCTCGGCTATCCCGTCCATGGAGGCGGCCCGGTAACCGAGCCGGGCGAAGGTGCGTACGGCCGCGTCCAGCATCTGCTGTTCGCGCACGGCCCGCGGCATCCGCCGGGACTTCCCCGAACCCGGACCCGAAGCCGAACCCGGACCCGAGGCCGAACCCGAATCCTCACCCGCACCCATCAGTCCGTATCCTCCCGGGCCGCTGTCCTGATCCCGGGCAAGGGTACGTGCGGGGCGGTTACTGGACCGCGCCGTCCTCCTGGGTACGGTTCGCCTCCAGGCGGGCCTTCGCCGACTCGACCTTGGTGACGATCTGCGCGGACATCTCGTCGCGCTGCTTGCGCAGCAGGACGAAGCTGAGCGGCGCGGACAGGACCAGGGCGAGCAGGACGACCCAGATCACGTTGGCGTCCCCGAGACCGGCGGGCATGACCCCGAAGTGGACCAGGGCGGCGACGAACACCAGGCAGCCGACGAAGACGGCGACGCGCATCGCGGTGTACCGGACGGTTGCGCTCGGCTTGGCGATGTTCACGGCTGACCTTCTCTCTCGTACGGCGATCCTGCCCGACCAGTGAAGCACGTCCGATATTCGATCAATTCAGGGGGATCGGCCCTCAGAGCCGCATCGCCTGGGGCGACTCGCGCAGCGCGGGGTCCGGACCGTCGTACTCGCGGATGATCTCGTACCGGGTGTTGCGCTCCACCGGGCGGAACCCGGCCTCGCGGATCAGGTCGAGGAGGTCGTCCCGGGTCAGCTTGTTGGGCGTCCCGTAGTTGTCCGCGTCGTGCGTGATCTTGTACTCGACGACCGAGCCGTCCATGTCGTCGGCGCCGTGCTGGAGCGCGAGCTGGGTGGTCTGGAGGCCGTGCATCACCCAGAAGCACTTCACGTGCGGCACGTTGTCGAAGAGGAGGCGGGAGACCGCGAAGGTCTTCAGGGCCTCCGCGCCGGTCGCCATCGTGGTGCGCGCCTGGAGGCGGTTGCGGACCTTGCCGTCCTTCATGTCCACGAAGTCGTGCTGGTAGCGCAGCGGGATGAAGACCTGGAAGCCGTTCGTCTCGTCCTGGAGCTCGCGCAGCCGCAGCACGTGGTCGACGCGGTGACGGGGCTCCTCGATGTGCCCGTACAGCATCGTCGCGGGGGTCTTGAGACCCTTCTCGTGGGCGAGGCGGTGGATCCGCGACCAGTCCTCCCAGTGGGTGGCGTGGTCGACGATGTGCTGCCGGACCTCCCAGTCGAAGATCTCCGCGCCGCCACCGGTCAGCGACTCCAGACCGGCGTCGATGAGCTCGTCGAGGATCTCGGACGCGGTCAGCCCCGAGATCGTCTCGAAGTGGTGGATCTCCGTCGCCGTGAACGCCTTCAGGCCGACGTTCGGCAGGGCCTCCTTGAGGGCCTTGAGCGAACGCGGGTAGTAGCGCCAGGGCAGCGACGGGTGGAGCCCGTTGACGATGTGCAGCTCGGTGAGGTTCTCGCCCTCCATCGCCTTGGCGAGCTTGACCGCCTCCTCGATGCGCATCGTGTACGCGTCCTTCTCGCCCGGCTTGCGCTGGAACGAGCAGTACGCGCACGACGCGGTGCACACGTTCGTCATGTTGAGGTGACGGTTGACGTTGAAGTGGACGACGTCGCCGTTCTTCCGCGTCCGCACCTCGTGCGCGAGGCCGCCCAGCCAGGCCAGGTCGTCCGACTCGTAAAGCGCGATGCCGTCCTCGCGGGACAGCCGCTCACCGGCCCGGACCTTAGCCTCCAGCTCGCGCTTGAAGCCCACATCGGTGATGGATGCGGTCATGCGGCGGCCTCCCAATAATCTCCGTACACAGCCTCCACCACGTTACGCCCCCGACTACTCGGGCAATTCGCCGACCCGGTTCTCCCACTTGGTGGAGAGCACGATCGTCGTCCGGGTGCGCGAGACGCCCTTGGTGGAGCCGAGGCGGCGGATGGTCTTCTCCAGGCCGTCGACGTCCGAGGCGCGGATCTTGAGCATGTACGAGTCGTCGCCCGCGATGAACCAGCAGTCCTCGATCTCCTCCAGGTCGCGCAGCCGTCGGGCGACGTCCTCGTGGTCGGCGGCGTCGGAGAGCGAGATGCCGATGAGGGCGGTCACGCCGAGGCCGAGCGAGGCGGCGTTGACGGTGGCGCGGTAGCCGGTGATCACCCCGGCCGCCTCAAGACGGTTGATGCGGTCGGTGACGCTGGGCCCGGAGAGACCGACGAGCCGGCCGAGCTCGGCGTACGAGGCCCTGCCGTTCTCCCGCAGAGCCTGGATGAGCTGCCTGTCCACGGCGTCCATATGCCTGAAGCCTTCCATTGTTCAGCAATACCGCGAGTATAGGTGTAGAATCTAAGGCACACAGGGTCGACGCCCTGCGAATCATTCAGCTGCTTGCATCATTTTCCAGCAGATCAAAGACGATCTTTCAGGAGTGTTGACACCGTGTACACGATCGAGATGGCCTACGCCCGTATGCGCGAGCTTCAGGACCTGGCCAACCGCTCGCGTGCCCACCAGCCCACCGCGACGAAGCGCCGCGCTCTGAAGCGCGCCGCCAAGAAGCGCTAACCGGAAGGGCGGGAGCCTCCTCCCAGCTCGCCCTCCCAACGGCGGTACAAGCTGTGCGGCACACCCGCCGCGTCCAGCACCCGCCCCGCGACGAAGTCCACCAGATCCTGGATGTGCGTCGCCCCCGCGTAGAACGCCGGAGAGGCGGGCAGCACCACGGCGCCCGCCTCGTCCAGCGTCACCAGGTGCTTGAGCGTCTGCCCGTTCAGCGGCGTCTCCCGCACCGCGACCACCAGCCGGCGCCGCTCCTTGAGCGTCACGCTCGCGGCCCGCTGCAACAGGTCCTTCGAAAGCCCCAGCGCCACCCCGGCCACACAGGCCGTGCTGGCGGGCACGATCAGCATCCCCTTCACCGGATACGAACCGGACGACGGCCCGGCGCCGAGATCCCCGGCGCTCCAGTGCCGTACGCCGTCGAGGCGGGCCTCGTCCACGTCGAAGGTCCCGGGCTTCCCGTCCGCCCCCCGCGCCAGCCACTTCGCGAGATCCTCGCGCCAGTGCGCGTCACGGAAGGCGATCCCCGTCTCGTCGAGCAGCGTCAGCCGCGAGGCCCGCGAGACCACCAGGTCCACGCTCTCGCCCGCGTCCAGCAACCCCCGCAGCACGGCCGCCGCGTACGGCGTCCCGGACGCGCCGGAGACGCCGACGACCCAGGGCGTGCGCGGCTGCCCCGCCTCTCGCTGACTGTGTACGTTCACCTGCTCCACGTGTCCGAGCCTATCCGGCCACCCGGGGGCGGGAACGGTCACGCCGAGAGCCCGCGCACCAGCAGGTCGAGGAGCGCGCAGACGAAGAGCGAGATCCCGATGAACCCGTTCGTGGTGAAGAACGCCCGGTTGAGGCGCGACAGGTCGTGCGGCTTGACGATCGTGTGCTCGTAGACGAACGCCACCGCCACGACCACGAGCCCGGCCCAGAAGAACACCCCGGCATCGGTGGCCAGCGCGTACCAGACGAGGAGCGCCGTGGTGACGACGTGACAGGCGCGCGCCCCGTACAGCGCGGCCGGGACGCCGAAGCGGGCCGGCACCGACTTCACGCCATGGGCGCGGTCGGCCTGGACGTCCTGGCTGCCGAAGATCAGGTCGAACCCGCCGATCCACACGCCGACGGCGAGCCCCAGGATCACCGCGTCCCCGGACCACTCACCGGTGACGGCGAGCCAGGCGCCGACCGGCCCCATCGCCTGCGCGAGACCGAGGATCGCGTGCGGGAAGTTGGTGAACCGCTTCCCGTACGGATAGACGACCATCGGGATCACGGCGATCGGCGCCAGCGCCAGACACAGCGGGTTGAGCAGGGCGGCCGCGCCGAGGAAGACGACGACGGCGACGAGCGCGCCGGTCCAGGCCGAGCGCACGGTCACCGCGCCGGTGACCAGCTCGCGGGAGGCCGTACGGGGATTGCGGGCGTCGATCTCGCGGTCGATGATCCGGTTGCAGGCCATCGCGAACGTCCGCAGCCCCACCATGGCGACGGTGACCAGGAGCAGCTTGCCCCAGTGGATGTCCTCGTCCAGCTGGAACATCGCGGTGAGGGCGGCGATGTAGGCGAAGGGCAGCGCGAAGACCGAGTGCTCGATCATGACCAGGCGCAGGAACGCCTTGGTCCGGCCGGGCTGCGGTACTGCTGCGGCTGAGGCACTCACTAGAGCCCGTACTCCTTCCAGCGGCGGTCGACCTTCGCCGCCGTGTCCGGGTCCGACTCGACCATGTGCGGCCAGCCGCCGTCCCGGGTGTAGCCCTCCTCGGGCCACTTCGCGGTCGCGTCGATCCCCGCCTTGCCGCCCCAGAACTGCTGGTACGAGGCGTGGTCGAGGTGGTCGACCGGCCCCTCGACGACGGTCAGGTCACGGGCGTAGTCGGTGTTGCCGAGGGCCCGCCAGGACACCTCGTGCAGGTTGTGCACATCGCAGTCGGCGTCGACGACCACGATGAGCTTGGTGAGCGACATCATGTGCGCTCCCCAGATCGCGTGCATCACCTTCTGCGCGTGCTTGGGGTACTTCTTCTCGATCGAGACGATCGCGCAGTTGTGGAAGCCGCCGGACTCCGGCAGGTGGTAGTCCACGATGTCCGGCACGATCACCTTGAGGAGCGGCAGGAAGAACCGCTCGGTGGCGCGGCCGAGTGGCCCGTCCTCGGTCGGGGGCCGCCCCACGACGATGGACTGGAGCAGCGGGCGCCGGCGCATGGTCACACAGTCGATGGTGAGCGCCGGGAACGGCTCCTGCGGCGTGTAGAAGCCGGTGTGGTCCCCGAACGGCCCCTCGGGCAGCATCTCGCCGGGCTCCAGCCACCCCTCGATGACGACCTCGGCGTGCGCCGGGACCTGGAGCGGCACGGTCTTGCAGTCGACCATCTCGACGCGCTTGCCCTGGATGAACCCGGCAAGCATGTACTCGTCCATGTCGCCGGGGAGCGGCGCGGTGGAGGCGTACGTGACGGCGGGCGGGCAGCCGAAGGCGATCGCGACGGGCAGCCGCTCGCCCTTCTTGGCCGCCACGGCGTAGTGGTTGCGGCTGTCCTTGTGGATCTGCCAGTGCATGCCGATGGTGCGCTTGTCGTGGCGCTGGAGCCGGTAGAGCCCGAGGTTGCGCACGCCCGTCTCGGGGTGCTTGGTGTGGGTGAGCCCCAGGTTGAAGAAGGACCCGCCGTCCTCCGGCCAGGTGAACAGCGCGGGCAGCTGCTCCAGGTCGACGTCGTCGCCGGTGAGGACGACCTCCTGGACCGGGGCGTCCTTCACCTTCTTCGGCGGGACGTGGACCATCGAGCCGAGCTTGCCGAAGGCCTCGCGCACGCCGACGAAGCCGTGCGGGAGCTCGGGCTTGAGCAGCCCGCCGATCTTCTCGCTGATCTCCTCGTACGACTTGAGTCCGAGGGCCTTGAGGAGCCGCCGGTCCGTGCCGTAGACGTTCATGGCCAGGGGCATGGCGGCGCCCTTGACGTTCTCGAAGAGGAGCGCGGGCCCGCCGGCCTTGTTGACGCGGTCGACGATCTCCCCGACCTCCAGGTACGGGTCGACTTCGGCCTTGATACGGATGAGGTCGCCCTCGCGCTCCAGCGCCCGGAGGAGCGAGCGAAGATCGTCGTAAGCCATGGGGTCAAGTATCGGGCACCGGTTACCCTGGGCCGGTCACCGGGGCTGCCGGACGCCCCGCCGCCGTTCCCTGGGGGGACCACCCGAACATGCTCAGGTATCTGCCGTTCCTGCTGGTCCTGGCGCTGTGGATCTACGCGTTCATCGACTGTCTGAACACCCCGGAGAAGGAGGTCCGCGGCCTCCCCAAGGTGGTGTGGGTCATCATCATCCTGCTCTTCGGCGAGGTGCTGGTCGGCCCGGTCGCCTGGCTGTTCGCGGGCCGCCCGCGCCGTACGCCGCCGGGCCCCGCGTGGACGGCCCCGGACGACAACCCGGAGTTCCTGGCGAGCCTGAACCGGCCCAAGGACGACGACCCCAAGCAGTGAGCCCGCGTCGCGCCCAGTCGCGCCTAGCCGCTCGCGTACGCGTTCCGCAGCTTCTGCCACTGCCCCGGCGACCACGTCGACCAGTCCTTCGGGCGGCCCTCCAGGGCGTCCGCGAGGAACTCGAAGTGGTTGTGCCAGCCCGCCAGGCAGTCCAGGCGCAGCGCGTCGTCGCCGGGGAACTCGTTGGTGAAGCGCAGCACCGTCGCGGAGGGACCCGTGCGCTCCAGGTGGAAGCGGATCCGGCCGTGCAGGTCGACCGTGTACTCGGCGACGGTCTCCGGGTCCCAGGCCGTGACGTGGCCGGAGTGGACCGCCGTGTCGTTGTCGGGGTCCGCGTTCAGCCAGCGCAGCGTCACCGCGCCGCCGAGCCGGGGCTCCAGCACATCGGCCGCGCAGAGCCACCCGGGCAGGCCCTCGGGGGTGGCCACGGCCGCCCAGACCCGCTCCTGCGGGTGGGGCAGATGAACCTCGTAGCGGAGGAGCCAGGCGCCGTCGTGGGTCTCACTGGTGCCATGAAGGATCACATCCGTCATGGCACCAGTGTCACCCGAACGGGCGCGCGGCGCCCGCGCACGCCGTGGTGCGGGGGCTACACGCCCGCGTACGAGTGCTTGCCGTTCACGAAGATGTTGACGCCGTAGTAGTTGAAGAGCCAGCAACCGAAGGCCAGCAGCGCCAGCGTCGCGGCCTTGCGGCCCTTCCAGCCCGCCGTGGCGCGCGCGTGCAGGTAGCAGGCGTACGCGACCCACGTGATGAAGGACCAGACCTCCTTGGGGTCCCAGCCCCAGTAGCGGCCCCACGCGTCGCCGGCCCAGATCGCGCCCGCGATGATCGTGAACGTCCAGAGCGGGAAGACCGCCGCGTTGATCCGGTACGCGAACTTGTCCAGGGAGGCGGCGGCGGGCAGCCGCTCCAGGACCGAGGTGGCGAAGTTGCCCGGCTTGCCGCCCTCCGCGAGCTTCGCCTCGTAGCGGTCCCGGAAGAGGTAGAGCACCGTGGCGACGGCGCCCACGTAGAAGACCGCGCCGCAGAAGATCGCGGTGGAGACGTGGATCCACAGCCAGTACGAGTGCAGGGCGGGAACCAACTGGTCGCTGGCGGTGTACAAGACAGTGACAGCGAGGCCGAGGTCGAGGAGGACCGAGGTGACCAGCGGAAGGCCCAGCCAGCGCACGTTCTTCTTCAGCGCGAGGAGCGTGACGTACACACCGACGGCGACGGTGGAGAAGGTGAGGTTGAACTCGTACATGTTGCCCCACGGCGCCCGCTGCACGGAGAGCGCGCGGGTGAGCACACCGGAGGCCTCGACGATGAACGCGAGGACGGTGAAGGACACGGCGATACGGCCGTAGAGGTCGCCCTTCACATCGCCTGCGGCCGCGCCCGGCCCGTCGGGCACGTCACGGTTGCCGGCCGAGGAGCGGGTGACGACCTTGGGCCGTTCCAGTACGGCGGTGCCGCCGCCCTTCTTGGCGACCTGCACCTTCACCGTGCCGGCGCCGTCCTCCTGCGCGGCCTCGGCGGTGAGCGCGGCCGCCGTGCGGGCGACCTTGCTGCGGCTGCCGAGGATCCACTCCGCCATGTGCGCGAAGAAGGCCAGCAGATAGACCGCCATCGCCGAATAGATCAGGTAGTTACTGGTGTGCGCCAGGCTCTCGTTGGTTGTGGCGGCGAGGATCACTTCTCGGCCCCTTCAGCTTCGGCAGGTTCTGCCACCTGGTCCCTGGCGGGCTCAGGTGCGGGATCAGGCGCGGTCGGCGCCTCTGGAATGAGCGTGACCGCGAGATCGGCCAGCTCCTCGGGGAGCTTCGCGGACTCGCTCCGCCCAAGCCCCGCCATCTCGACGACGGTGACGCCGTCCTTACCGGGTACGGCGCGGACCCACACCCGGCGCCGCTGGATGAACAGCGAGCCGGCCAGGCCCGCGATCGCCAGGGCCGAGCCGGCCAGGGCGAGGTTGTTGCCCGGCTGCTGGGAGATCTGGAAGCTCGCCCACTGCTTGATGTCCTTGTCGAAGGTGATCGACCCGGCGCCCTCGGGAAGGGACAGCGTCTCGCCGGGCAGCAGGGTCTTCTTGAGGACCTTGCCCTGGTCGTCCTTGAACGGCTTCATCTTGTCGGTGTCGAGCTGGTACACGTTCTGCGGCAGCCCGGAGTTGACCCCGAGGCTTCCGTGGTACGCGCCGACGTTGAGGACGGGGAAGTCCAGCGCCGGGAACTGGGAGAACATCGTCCCGTTGCCCTTGCCGCCGTAGGTCGGCACGAAGAACGCGGCGAAGCCCAGCTGGTCCCACTTGCCCTTGGCGTCGGTGTAGCCGTCGTACACCTTGATCGCGCCGCTGGAGGAGATGTTGTTGTCGATGGGCAGCAGCGGCACCGCGCCGTGGAAGACGACCTTGCCGCGGCCGTCCTTGACGGTGACGGTCGGCGCATAGCCGTGGGCCAGGAGGTAGACCTTGGAGCCGTCGACCACGAGCGGCTTGTTGACCTCGATGGCCTTCTTCCGCGGCTTGCCGTCGGCGCCCTCGGAGTAGGTGACGTGCGCGACGAACTCGCGGGCGGTGCCGAGGTTGGGCCCGCTGCGCTCGTACGTGGCGTCGAAGCGGTCCAGCGTGAAGCTGAACGGCGCGAGGTCGTCCGTCTTGAACAGCGAGCCGGACTTGAAGTCGTCGTACTGGGTGAGGGTGTTGGAGAACCCGTCGCCCTGGACGATCAGCTTGCCGCCCTCGGACTTGAAGAGCTGGCCGACGGCGAACGCCACCAGGATCAGGATCAGCGAGACATGGAAGATCAGGTTCCCGGCCTCGCGGAGGTAGCCCTTCTCCGCGGCGACCGCGTCCCCGACGACGTGCGTACGGAAGCGGCGCTTCTTCAGCATCGCCGCGGCGGCCGCGCGCACCTGCTCGGGCTCGGCCTCGGTGCGCCACGTGGTGTACGCGGGCAGCCGGGTCAGCATCCGGGGCGCGCCCGGCGGGCGGCCGCGCAGCTGGCCGACGAACTGCCAGGTGCGCGGGACGATGCAGCCGATGAGGGAGACGAACAGCAGGATGTAGATCGCGGAGAACCACACCGAGCTGTAGACGTGGAACATGCCGAGCTTCTCGTAGATCGGCGAGATCGTGTCGTGCCGCTTCTGGAAGTCGGCGACCTTCAGCTCGTCCACATTCGTCTGCGGGATCAGCGAGCCGGGGATCGAGCCGAGGGAGAGCAGCAGCAGCAGGACGAGGGCGACCCGCATCGAGGTCAGCTGGCGCCAGAACCAGCGCACCCAGCCGAGCACGCCGATGCCGACCGGGCCGCTGGAGAGGTCCTCGGTCGGGGCCGTGGAGAGCTGCGACCCGGCCGCGCCGAGGTCCCGCTCGTCGGCGGCCCGCTGCTGGGCAGCTGCCTCGGCCGGTTCCCCCGCCGGCGACCGGTTCGCCTTGCGCGGCGCCTCTTCCGGGGCCGCTTCGGTCTTGCTCATGTTCAGACACCCACCTGGAAGCCGTTGGACCACACCTGCACCTGCTGGATGAGCTCCGCCCAGGCCCCGGTGAGCAGCAGCAGACCGGTAGCGATCATCATCACGCCTCCGGTGCGCATCACCCACGCATAGTGCCGCTTCACCCAGCCGAAGGCGCCGAGGGCCTTGCGGAAGGCGACCGCCGCCAGCACGAACGGCAGTCCGAGACCGACGCAGTAGGCGACGGTCAGTATGGCTCCGCGGCCGGCGCTCGCCTGGTCCATGGCCAGCACGTTCACCGAGGTGAGCGTCGGCCCCAGACACGGCGTCCAGCCGACGCCGAAGAGGGCGCCCAGTATCGGCGCCCCCGCGAGCCCGGTCACCGGCCGCTTGTGGAACCGGAATTCGCGCTGCGTGAGCCAGGGCATCATGCCCATGAAGAAGACGCCCATAAGGATCATCAGCACGCCGAGGATCTTGGAGAGCGTGCCGTTGTGGTCCTGGAGCGTCTGGCCGAAGAAGCCGAAGAGGGCCCCGCCGGAGACGAAGACGGCGGTGAACCCGAGGACGAACAGACTCGCCCCGGCGACCATCCGGCCGCGCTTGGCCTCGGCGAGATCGGTGCCGGTGACCCCCGTCACGTAACTGAGGTAGCCGGGCACCAGCGGCAGGACGCAGGGCGAGAAGAACGAGATCAGCCCGCCGAGCACGGCCACCGGCAGGGCGACGAGCAGGGCCCCGCTCAGGACCGTGTCGTTGACGCCGGGCGTCGCCTGGGCGGCGAGTGTCGACTGCGCGGCGAGTGCGGTCAGGGACGCGTCCACGGAATCACTTCTCCGCGATCAGCGGGTCGATCATCTGGTGGAGCTTCTTGTCGTCGAGCGCCATCAGCGCCCGGGCCGCGATCTTTCCGTCCTTGTCGAGCACGATCGTCGACGGAATGGCCTGCGGATTCAGGCTTCCCTTCGGGAAGCGGAGAATGAGCTTGCCGATCGGGTCGTAGAGACTCGGATAGTCCGCGTCGAATTGCTTCTCGAACGCGACGGCCGGGCCCTTGTCGGTGTCGCGGGTATTGATTCCCACGAACTCGACGCCCTTCGAGCGGGTTTCCTTGGCGACCTTGCTGAGATAGGGCGCCTCGGCCCGGCAGGGCGCGCACCACGAGCCCCACACATTCAGCACGACGACCTTGCCCTTGAGATCGGCGACGTCGAACTGCTTGCCGTCGACGGTCTCGCCGGAGAGCTTTGGCGCGGCGTGCCGGCCGCTCTTGGCGACGGTGGAGATGCCGCCGGTGCCGGTGACGAACTTGGTGTCGCCCGAGCCGCCGGACGTGCCACCGGAGCCGCACGACGTGAGGGTCAGCGCACCGGTGGCCGCGACTGCCGTGACCAGCAGGAAGGCGCGGCGACGGGGAAGGGCAGGGCTCACGGACATGTGAAAAGTTTCGCATGACCGTTTGGGGGATCTTGGGCACCCCCCTGAGTGCCCGTAAAGACCCTTGTCAAGACCGCCTAAAGAACCGCGCCGCCCGCTGCTCACGCCTGCTGGAGGAACGTGTTCCAGCCACCGGCGGGCTTCTGGCCGACCCCCAGCGTACGAAGCTTCGCCAGCACCTTCGGGTCCTGGACGTCGAGCCAGTCGCAGTACTGCCGGAAGGAGACCAGGCGCACGTCCTTCTTGCCCGCCATCCCCTTCAGGGCCTCCTCGACGGCGTCCATGTAGATGCCGCCGTTCCACTGCTCGAAGTGGTTGCCTATGTAGAACGGCGCGCGATTCGACTCGTACGCACGCGTGAATCCCTTGAGATACGCCTGGGCGGCCTGCTTGCGCCAGCCCGGGTAGTTCGCCGGCGGCGCCTTGGTCGAATTCTTCGACTGGTTGGCGAGGATGTTGTAGTCCATCGAGAGGACCTCGAAGGAGTGCCCGGGGAAGGGGATCGCCTGGAGGGGCAGGTCCCACAGGCCGTGCCGCTTGACCGGCCAGACCTGGGTGCCGCCGGGCGAGGAGGCGTCGTAGCGCCAGCCGAGCTTCTGCGCGGTCGGCAGCAGGTTGTCCTGGCCGCGCAGACACGGGGTGCGGCCGCCGATGAGCTCGCGCTTGTAGTCGAAGGGCAGCGGGTCCTCGTCGGTCCAGCCGGTGTTCGTCTTCCAGTTGGTCACGAACGACATCGCCTGGTCGATCTCGCTCTGCCACTGGGCCGGGGTCCACTTGGCGACGTCGCCCTGGCCGGAGCAGAAGTGCCCGTTGAAGTGCGTGCCTATCTCATGGCCCTCGTTCCAGGCCCGGCGCACATTGGTGAGGGTCGCCTTGACGTGGTCGTCGGTGAGGTAGCCGATGTCCGAGGCGCCGACCTTGCTGTTCGGCGGGTGGTAGAGCCGCTTCTTCGACTCGGGCAGCAGATACAGCCCGGAGAGGAAGAAGGTCATCGAGGCGCCGTGGTTCTTGGCGAGGTCCAGGAAGCGCGGGAAGAGGCCGTTGCCGACCTCGCCGGCGCCGTCCCAGGAGAAGACCACGAACTGCGGCGGGGTCTGGCCGGGTTCGAGGGGGACGGGCTTGGGGGGCTGGTGCGGCTGCTTGCCGGTGTCGGCGGTGGAGCCGTCGCCGATGAGCTTGGCGTCCGCCTTCTTGCCGGAGCCCTGGGCGCCCTTGCCGTTGCCGTCGCCGCTACCGGCCTTGCCGCCGCCCGAGTCGTCGCCGCCGCAACCGGCCACACCGACCGCCGCGGCGGCCCCGAGTCCCAGCCCGAGCATTCCCCTTCGACTGATCCCACGCATACCGTTCGTCCCCATCGCATCGTCGTCCCCGGTGTCCACACCGGCCACAGCCCTGTGGACATCAGATGAGATGCCTGTGAGCGTGCGATGGTTCCGTACAGTCGCACAAATCTTCGCAAATCGTACGGGTCGTCAGATTCGGTCTACGCAGGGCGACGAGGGGGTCGCGGTTCCCCGTGCCCCTCAGGGGCGCGGGGAACCGCGCGACCAGCCCCCACCGGCCGGCGGACAGCGCCCTCCATCAAAGCGAAGCGCTCACGCGCCGAAGGCCTTCGCCTTCCCCTTGACCGGCTTCGCCCCGGCCAGCAGGTGCGACGGGACCAGATCGCGGGCGGGCTCGCTGTAGCCCACCGAGACGATCTTGTCGCCCCGGTACGTGAACGACGTCAGCGAGGCGAGCGTGCACTGCCGCTTGCGCGGGTCGTGCCACAGCCGCCGCCGCTCCACGAAGGAGCGCACGGTCCAGATCGGCAGCTGATGGCTGACCAGGACCGCCTCGTGGCCGCGGGCCGCGTCGCGCGCCGCGTCGAGGGCGCCCATCATCCGTACGACCTGCTCGACGTACGGCTCGCCCCAGGACGGGCGGAACGGGTTGGTGAGGTGCTTCCAGTTGGCGGGCTTGCGCAGGGCGCCGTCGCCGACGCCGAACGTCTTGCCCTCGAAGACGTTGCCCGCCTCGATCAGCCGCTCGTCGGTGCCGAGGTCAAGGCCGTGCGTCTTGGCGATCGGGGTGGCCGTCTCCTGGGCGCGCTCCAGCGGGGACGCCACCACGTGCGTGATGTCGCGGCCCGCCAGGTGCTCGGCGACCCGGTCGGCCATCTGCCGGCCGAGCTCGGAGAGGTGGTAGCCGGAGCGCCGCCCGTAGAGCACGCCGTCGGGGTTGTGCACCTCGCCGTGGCGCATGAGATGCACGACGGTGATGTCTTCGGTGTGGTTCTGGCTCATGCGGTGGCCTCCGCGGCGGCACGGGCGGCGGCGGGCAGCGCGGCCGCGATGCGCTCGATCGCGCGCTCGTCGTGGGCGGTCGAGACGAACCAGGACTCGAAGGCGGACGGCGGCAGGTAGACGCCGTTCGCCAGCATCGCGTGGAAGAAGGCGGTGAAGCGGAATGCTTCCTGCTTCTTCGCGCCCTCGTAGTCGCGCACCCCGTCGGGGGTGAAGAAGACGGAGAACATGTTGCTCGCCGTCTGGAGCCGGTGGGCGACGCCCTCCTTGGCGAGCGCGGCCGTCACGAGCGACTGGATCTCGCTCGACACCGCGTCGACCTTGGCGTACGCGGCGTCGTCGAGCAGCCGCAGCTGGGCCAGGCCCGCGGCGGTGGCGACAGGGTTCCCGGAGAGGGTGCCCGCCTGGTAGACGGGTCCGGCCGGGGCGAGGTGGGCCATCACGTCGGCGCGGCCACCGAAGGCCGCGGCCGGGAAGCCGCCGCCCATGACCTTGCCGAAGGTCATGAGATCGGGCTTGACCCCGTCGACGCCGTACCAACCGGCCTTCGACGTCCGGAAGCCGGTCATGACCTCGTCGGAGATGAACAGCGCACCGTTCTTGGCGCAGGCCGCCTTCAGACCGGCGTTGAAGCCGTCCGCCGGGGGCACGACGCCCATGTTGCCGGGCGAGGCCTCGGTGATCACGCAGGCGATCTCGCCCGGGTGGGCGTGGAAGGCCGCGTGGACCGCGTCCAGATCGTTGTACGGGAGCACGATCGTGTCGCCCGCCTGGGCGCCCGTGACACCCGGGGTGTCCGGCAGCCCGAACGTGGCCACGCCGGAACCGGCGGCGGCGAGCAGCGCGTCGACGTGACCGTGGTAGCAACCGGCGAACTTGATCACCTTGGCGCGGCCGGTGAAGCCGCGGGCGAGCCGGATCGCGGACATGGTCGCCTCGGTGCCCGAGGACACCAGCCGGACCTGCTCGACGGGCTCGATCCGGGCGACGATCTCCTCGGCGAGCGCCACCTCGCCCTCACCGGGCGTACCGAAGGAGGTGCCGCGCGCGACGGCCTCCTGCACGGCGGCGATGACGTCCGGGTGCGAGTGCCCGAGGATCATCGGACCCCAGGAACACACCAGGTCGACGTACTCGCGCCCGTCGGCGTCGGTCAGATAGGGCCCCTTGCCGGACACCATGAACCGGGGCGTACCGCCCACGGCGCGGAAGGCGCGGACGGGGGAGTTCACGCCGCCGGGCGTCACGAGGGACGCGCGGTCGAATAGCGTCTGCGAAACTGGGGCGTCGTATTCGTACGGATAGCTCACACAGGCCATGGTGGCAGAGGCCCGGACGTTCTTGCGGACAGGTGTTTCACCGCACCCCGGTGGGGGAGGTCACTGACACGATGATCGGGTTGCGCGCCGGGGGCCGCACCGTCTACAAAGCAGTCGGGCTACAAGCAATCGGGTGAAAGATATGCATCGCGGTGGCGGACTGGGCGAGGGGACCGATGACCGGGGTCCCGAGCGCGCCCGTCGGCGGGGACGGCACCGGCGCGACGCGGAAGAGCGCATCGAACGGATCGACCGCGTCACGGGTCCGGGAAACGGAAGTGGCCGAGTGGGGGTGACCTACAAGTACTTCGGCGCGCCCGACGGAGCCACCGCGGCCCGGGTGCCGATCTCGATGCGCCCCGAGGAGCTCGGCGGCGACGAGCTGGGCATGGGCGGCATGTTCACCAAGATCAAGCCGGAGACGGTGGCCGCGATGGTCCTCACCGGCATCCAGGGCATACCGCTGCACAAGGTCCCCCCGCTGGAGCTGGTGGTCCTCCACCCCGACTACGCGGTGGTCAAACTCCCGATGACGGTCGTGGACCCGCTGCGGGGCGTCGGCGAGGAGACGGTGGGCGCGGCGGCCTTCATCTGGTCCACGGTCCCCGACCGCGGCGGCCCGCGCGACGCGTTCAACGTCTACCAGCTGCTGCACGAGTGGCAGGACTTTTCTGTACGGCTGCATGAGGCTGGGCATCAGCCTTATTGCTTGGTGTGGCCGTAAGCCGGTAGGTCGGGCGCGGGGCGCTCAGGTTCTACGAGGATCGCCCCTCCGGGACGCCCAGGCTGAGGGCGTGCTCGCGGTAGTGGAGGGCGCGATGGGGTGCGGCTTGAGCCGACCCACGCCGGAACCACCCCCAGGACCGACCCCCACACCCCCTGGAGCTTCCTCCACCGGCATCTCATCTGCGATGTACATACGCCCAAAGCATCTGTAAATGCGGCCTGAACTGGCCTATCTTGTGGCACATGCAGTCCTACACGATCGGCCAGGCCGCCCGCCTGCTCGGGGTCAGCCCCGACACCGCCCGCCGCTGGGCGGACGCGGGTCGCGTCGCCACCCACCGCGACGACAGCGGCCGCCGTCTCATCGACGGCCGCGACCTGGCCGCGTTCTCCGTCGAGGTCGCCCAGAACGGCACCGGCGAGGACGACGTCTCGTACACCTCCGCCCGTAACGCCTTCCCGGGCATCGTCACCGCCGTGAAGCTCGGCGATGTCGCCGCCCAGGTCGAGATCCAGGCCGGTCCCCACCGGCTGGTCTCGCTGCTCACCCGGGAGGCCGTCGAGGAGCTGGGGCTCGAAGTCGGCATGCAGGCCACCGCCCGCGTGAAGTCGACCAGCGTGCACATCGACCGCGCTTAGACACGCCCGCTCAGGACACCCCCGTACGTCCACGTTCCAGCGGCGTCGCCGTCACCGGCGCGGCTCAGCACCCAAGGAGTACCGCCCCCATGGCCCCCTTCCTCACCCGGCGCCGCGCCGCGGCCGCCGTCGTCACCGCCGCGCTGCTCGTCCCCCTCGCCGCCTGCGGCAAGGACGACGACAACAAGAAGAACGACCCGGGCACCGCCAAGAGTTCCACCGGGGCGCCCGCGGCGAAGCTCACGGTTCTCGCCGCCGCCTCGCTGACCGACGTCTTCAAGGCGGCGGGCGCCGCGTACGAGAAGGGGCACCCGGGTACCAAGGTGACGTTCTCCTTCGCCGGGTCGCAGGAGCTCGCCGCCCAGGTCAAGCAGGGCGCCCCCGCCGACGCCCTGGTCACCGCCGACACGAAGACCATGGACGGGCTCAAGTCGGACACCGGCGCGGCGACCGTCATCACCAGGAACCGGCTCGTCATCGCCACCGGCAAGGGCAACCCGAAGAAGGTCGGCGCGCTCAAGGACCTGGCCGACACCAAGCTGAAGGTCGTGCTCGCCGCGCCCGAGGTGCCGGTCGGCCGCTACAGCAAGAAGGTCCTGGACGCGCAGAAGATCACGGTCAAGCCGGTCTCGCAGGAGCCGAACGTACGGGCCGTCCTCACCAAGGTCGAGCTCGGCGAGGCGGACGCGGGCATCGTCTACAAGACCGACGCCGCCTCCGCCACCGGCAAGGTCGACGCGGTGGAGATCCCGGACGCGCAGAACGCGGTGGCCCAGTACCCGGCCGCCACCCTGAAGGCCTCCAAGAACGCCGACGCGGCGGCCGCGTTCGTGCAGTGGCTCAGCAGCCCCGAGGCGCAGAAGATCCTCCAGGACGCGGGCTTCCAGAAGCCGTAACTCCCCTGCCGGGGCCGCCCGTTCCGTACGGGGGGCGAAACGGGCGGCCCCGGCCCCGCACCACCCCGAGAAGCCCACGAAGCCGCAAGCAGCCGCAAGAAGCCCCAGGAAGCCGCGATGAAGAGCAGCCGGTCGGACCGCTGGAGCAGGGGCGCCCGCTCCCGCGGCCTGCGCGCCCCCGTCACCCTGCTGGTGCCCGCGCTGGTCGCCGTGGCGTTCCTGCTGATGCCGCTCGTCGGCATCCTGGCCCGCACCTCCTGGGGCGACCTCGGTACGCATCTGACCAGCCCGGGCGTCACCGAGGCGCTGCGACTGTCCCTCCTCGTCTCCTTCTGGGCGCTCGGCCTCTCCCTCGTGCTGGGGGTGCCGCTGGCGTGGCTCCTCGCGCGCGTGGACTTCCCCGGCAAGGCGCTGGTGCGCTCCCTCGTACTGCTCCCGATGGTGCTGCCGCCGACCGTCGGCGGTGTGGCGCTGCTGCTCGGCTTCGGGCGGCGCGGGCTGCTCGGGCCGTGGCTGGAGGACACCTTCGGCATCACACTGCCCTTCCACACCTCCGGCGCGGTGGTCGCCGCCACCTTCGTGGCCATGCCGTTCCTGGTGATCAGCCTGGAGGGCGCGCTCGGCGGGCTGCGCCCCCGCTACGAGGAGACCGCGGCCTCCCTCGGCGCCTCCCCGTTCCGGGTGTTCCTGACCGTCACGCTGCCGATGGTCGCGCCCGGCCTCGCCGCCGGGGCCGCGCTGACGTGGGCGCGCGCGCTGGGCGAGTTCGGCGCCACGATCACCTTCGCGGGCAACCTCCCCGGCACCACCCAGACCCTCCCCCTCCAGGTCTATCTGCTGCTCCAGAACTCCCCCGAGGCCGCGACCTCCGTCTCCCTGCTGCTGCTCGCCATCGCGATGGCGGTCCTGGTCGCCCTGCGCGGCCGCTGGACAGGGGGCGGGACGCGTTCCGTATCCGTACTACGTACGGAGGAGAGTCGCGGTACGGAGGAGAGTCGCGCGTACGAGTCCGACGGGCCCACGTCCACCGATGCCCCGAAGTCGCCCTCCCCCGCCGGGCGCTGGGCGCTCCACGCCGAGGTCAGCGGGTTCACCGAGCTGACCCTGGACGCCGCGCCCGGCACCACCATCGCCGTCGTGGGCGAGAACGGCGCGGGCAAGACCACGCTCCTGCGCGCCCTGCTCGGACTCACCCCACGCGCGCGTGCCGGACTGCGCCTGGGCGACCAGGACGTGACCGGCCTGCCGCCGCACCGGCGCGGGGTCGCCTGGGTGCCGCAGGACGGCGCGCTGTTCCCGCACATGACGGCGCTCGCCAACACGGCGTACGGGCTGCGCGCCCAGGGCGTCGCGCGCGCCGAGGCCCGACGGGAGGCGCAGGCGTGGCTGGACCGGCTCGGCGTGGGCCGCCTCGCCCACCGCAGGCCCGGCCAGCTCTCCGGCGGCCAGGCCCAGCGGGTCGCACTGGCCCGGGCGCTCGCGGCCCGGCCCCGGCTGCTCCTGCTCGACGAGCCGCTGGCGGCCCTCGACCAGACGACCCGCGCCCGCGTCCGCCACACCCTGCGCACCCACCTCGACGGCTTCGGCGGGGTCTGCCTGATCGTCACCCACGACCCGGTCGAGGCGGTGTCGCTGGCGGACCGCGTCCTCGTGCTCGACGGCGGCCGCGCCCTCCAGGACGCCCCGCCCGCCGAGGTGACCCGCCACCCGCGCTCCCCCTGGGTGGCCCGGATGCTGGGCCGCAACGCCTGGCCGGGCGAGGCCGGCGCGGACGGGCTCGCGCTGCCCGGCGGCGGCCGGATCGTCGCGGCCGAGCAACTGCCCGCCGGCAGCCGCGCGTTGGCGATCATCGCGCCGGAGTCGGTCGCGGTCCACCGCGAACGGCCCGGCGGCAGTCCCCGCAACACCTGGCCCGGCACGGTCCGCGAGATCACCGCGACCGGCAGCCGGCTGCGCGTCCTGATCGGCTCTCCGGACGCCCCGGACCTGGTCGCGGAGATCACCCCGGAGGCGGCGGCCGAGCTGCGGCTGGCGGAGGGCGTGGCGGTCTGGTCGAGCGTGAAGGCGACCGAGGTCACGCTCGTACCGCTGTAGAGCGAGGGGGCGGAGGACGGGGCGGCCGGGGACAAGGCCCGGTGTCAGTGGCCGCGCCTAGACTGGCCGCCTGACTTCATCGCGTACGAAATCGCGTACGGGATCGCGTACGGAATCACGTACGGAATCACGTAGGGACACGGGCAGGAGGCGCCGGTGAAGAAGCTGACCAGTTCGTCGGGCGACGCGCCCGCCGACCCGTCCGCCGATCCGTCCGCCGAGGTGCTCGGCGAGGCGGCCGGGGTCTTCGGGCTGCTCGCCTCGCCCGCGCGGCTGCACATCGTCTGGGCGCTCAGCCACGGCGAGTCGGACGTGACCGGGCTCGCCGAGCGCGTCGGCGGGGCGCTGCCCGCCGTCAGCCAGCACCTGGCGAAGCTGAAGCTCGCCGGGCTGGTCCGCTCCCGCCGCGAGGGCCGCCGGGTGGTCTACCTGGTGAACGACCCCGAGGTGGTCGAGCTGGTGCGCTGGCTCGTGGCGCGGCTGGACGACCGGCTCGGGTCGGGCGCGACTCCGGGACTCGTCCGTGACCTGGGCGCCTGAGCGGCGTACCCCGCTGCAGGTGTTGCGCGCGCTCGACTCCGGGCCGCGCGGGCTGCTGGATTCCGAGGCCGACGCCCGCCTCGCGCGCGACGGTGACAACGTGCTGCCCACCCGGCGCACCCCGTCCTGGCCCCTCCGGCTCGTACGGAGTCTGCGGGACCCGTTCACGGCGGTGCTGGCGTCGCTGGCCGTGGTGTCGGCGCTGGTCGCGGCGTGGGGCACGGCGGCCGTCATCGCGGTCCTGGTGGCGGTGAGCTGTGTGCTGCGGGCGGCGGGTGAGTACCGGGCGGACCGCTCGGCGGCCGGGCTGCGCGAGCTGGTGGCGACCACGGCGACCGTGGTGCGCCGGGCGGGCCCGGACGCGGACCCGGCGCCGCGCGAGATCCCGGTGGACCAGGTGGTGGTGGGCGATGTGGTCCGGCTCGGCCCGGGCGACCTGGTCCCGGCGGATCTGCGACTGCTGCGCGCGACCGGGCTGACGATGCATCAGGCGGCGCTGACCGGCGAGTCGGCCCCGGTGCGCAAGTACCCGGCCGACGAGCCGTCCCCGGGCGGGAGCGGCTTCGACCGCCCGGAGCTGTGCTTCCAGGGCAGCAGCGTGGCCTCCGGCAGCGGTACGGGAGTGGTCGTCGCGACCGGCGCGGACACGCGGTTCGCGGCGGCGCACGGGGAGGCGGACGACGGCGGGGCGGCCTTCGGTGGGGCGGCCGACGGTGGGGCGGCCTTCGGCAGGCGGGCCTTCGGCAAGTGGGCTTACGGCAGGCGGGCTTACGGCAAGGTGCGCGGAGGTGATCGCCGTACGACCGCCTTCGACCGTTCCGTGTACGGCATCTCCTGGATCCTGATCAGATTCATGCTGCTCACGCCGCCGCTCGTCCTGATGGCGAACGCGGCGCTGCGCGGGCGCGGCCTGGAGACCCTGCCGTTCGCCGTGGCGGTGGCCGTCGGGCTGACCCCCGAAATGCTGCCGGTGATCGTCACCACGGCGCTGGCCCGGGGCGCGGCCACCCTGGCCCGTACGCACGAGGTGATCGTCAAACGGCTGCCCGCGCTGCACGACCTGGGCGCCGTCGACGTCGTCTGCGTCGACAAGACGGGCACGCTCACCCAGGACCGCCCGGTCCTCGACCGCGCCCTGGACGCGTCCGGCGCCGAGGACCCGGACGTCCTGCGCTGGGCGGCCGCCAACAGCCTGTGGACGCTCCAGCTCGCCGAGGTCCCGGCCGCCGACGCCCTCGACGAGGCCCTCCTCGACGCCGCCGAGCAGCGGCTGCCGGGCGGGCTCGACGCGCTGGAGCACGACCCGGTCGCGGCCCTCCCCTTCGACCCGGTGCGCCGGCTGTCCACCGCCGTCGTCCGCACCCCGGACCGCCTCGGCAGCCACACCCTGATCGTCAAGGGCGCCGTCGAGGAGGTCCTGGAGCGGTGCGCGCTCGGCGCCGGGGAGCGCTCCCGTATCACCGCGCTCGCCGCCGCCCGTGCCGACGACGGGCTGCGGGTGCTCGCCGTGGCGCTCGGCGAACGGCCCGCGCGGACGCGCGCATACACGACGGCCGACGAGCGCGGCCTCACCTTCGTCGGCCTGGTGGGGCTGCGCGACGCGACCGCCGAGACGGCCGCCGCCGCGCTGACCGCGCTGGCCCGCAGCGGCGTCGAGGTCAAGGTCCTCACCGGCGACCACCCCGGAACGGCCGCGCGGGCCTGCCGCGAGCTGGGCCTGCCGCCCGGGGAGGTGGTCACGGCCGACCGAACCAATGGACTGCCCGACGCCGAACTGGCCGAACTGGCCGCCCGCACCACGGTGTTCGCCCGCTGCACGCCCGACCAGAAGGCCCGGATCGTCCGCGTACTGCGCGAGCGCGGCCATGTCACCGGCTTCCTCGGCGACGGCGTCAACGACCTGCCCGCGCTGCGCGCCTCGGACGTCGGGATCTGCCCGCGCGACGCGGTGGACGTGGCGCGTGAGGCGGCGGACGTGGTGCTCGCGGCGAAGGACCTCACGTCCCTGGACCACGCGATCGCGGCGGGCCGCCGCAGCGGCGGCACGATAGCCAGCTATCTGCGGATCACCCTCTCCTCCAACTTCGGCAACGTCATAGCGATGCTGACGGCGGGGCTGCTCCTGCCGTTCCTGCCCATGCTCCCGGCGCAGGTCCTGGTCCAGAACCTGTGCTTCGACGCGGCGCAGCTGGCGTTCGCGTACGACCGCCAGGACCCGGCGGCCCTGCGCCGCCCGCTGCGGCTGCGCCCGCGCGAGGTGTTGCGCTTCGTCACCGGCTTCGGTCTGCTCAACGCCGCCGCCGACCTCGCGACGTTCGCCGTGCTGGCGTGGGCGGTGCGGGCGGGCAGCGACGCGGAGGGCCAGGCGTCGTTCCACACCGGCTGGTTCACGGAGAACCTGCTCACCCAGGCGCTGGTGATGCTCCTGCTCCGCACGGGCCGTGGCCGCCGCGGCCCGGTCTCCCTGGCGGCGTCCGCCCTCGCGGCGGTGGGTCTGCTGCTGCCCCTGACGCCCGTGGGCTCGGCGCTGGGGATGGCTGCGCTGCCGGTGGTGTATTACCCGTTGGTGGGGGTGGTGTTGGCGTTGTACGCGGGGGGATTGGGGTGGTGCGGGCGGGGGCACCGGTGATTTCCCCCCACCCCGCCCGTTCCCTTAACCCTCCGGGGGTGGGCGGGGGGTGGAGGCTCGTTTCCCGGGGGCTCCGCCCCGGGTCTCCGTTCGTCTGCGGGCCGACTGTGGCTGGTCGCGCAGTTCCCCGCGCCCCTGAAGGGGCCCGCACCTCGAACGCCCGAGGGGCCGGAGTTACCTAAGGGGCGCGGGGAACTGCGCGAGCAACCACAACCGACCCGCAGCCGAACACCGGGCCAAAAAGGGGCGCGGGGAACTGCGCGACCAGCCCCCACCGGGCCCGCAGACAAAAACAGTTCACCGGTGTCGCTGTCAGACCCCCCGCCTACAGTCCCCCCCATGGACACCCTCATCCACCTCACCCCGTGGTCCATCGACGACCTCCCCCTCCTCCACCACTCCAACTCCCCCGCCATGACCGCCCACATCGGCGGCCCGGAGGACGAGGAGAAGCTGTTGGCCCGGCAGCAGCGGTACGTCGCGCTGAGTCAGCGCGAGCCCGTCGAGGGCCGGATGTTCCGGGTCTCGCTCGCCGGGACGGACGAGGCCGTCGGGTCGGTCGGGTACTGGCCGCGCGAGTGGCGGGGCAAGGAGGTGTACGAGACGGGGTACGGGATCCTGCCGGAGTTCCAGGGCCGCGGGCTCGCCGTCGCCGCGATCGTGGCGGTCGCGCGGGCCGCGCGGGAGGCCGGCGGGCCGCGGGAGTTGCACGCCTACCCGTCCGTCGACAACGCCGCGTCGAACGTCGTCCTCCGCAAGGCCGGGTTCCGCCTCCTGGGCGAGGTCGAGTTCGAGTACCCGCCGGGCCACCCGCTCAAGTCCCACGACTGGTGCCTCGACCTCGGCCCCGAGGACCTCGCGGAGCAGCCGCTCGGCTAGGACACCGCTAGGACACCGCGCGCTCCTCAGCCCAGCTTCTTGTCGAAGTTGAACGCCGTGACCGCCATCCGCTCACGGAAGTAGAAGCGGTGCGCGTCCGTGCGGTGCGTGCCGGAGTCCAGGTTCAGGGACGTGCAGCCGGCGGCGCGCGCGATCCCCTCGACATGGGCGAGGAGCGCGTGGCCGACGCCCCGCGACCGCGCCGTCTCGGCCGTCACGAGGTCGTCCACGTACAGCTTGCGCACCGCGACGGTGGTGGCGACGATCCGCCACCCGGCCGCGCCCACGCACACCCCGTCCTCGCCGTACACGGCGGAGAAGCGCAGCCCCTGCCCGTACCCCTCGGCGTAGATCTCGCGGAACAGGTCCTCGGTGAGGTGCGGGCGCAGCTCGCGCAGGACGGGCAGCAGGTCGTCCGCCAGGCGCGGGTCGCCCGGCTCAAGGTCGATGATCTTCATCCGGGCACTGTAGGCACTCCGCGCCCCAGGAGGCCAGTGCCGCCCCAGGGCCGGGCCACCGGCACGTGATCGGCTCTTGTACGGACCGCCACGCACCCCCTAGAGTCCTAGGGTCCTAATGGAAGCAAGCCAATTAACCATTAGCTTGCGGTGAGGTCATTCAGGGGGATCCCGTGCTGCTTGCCCATATCAGCGATCTGCATCTCGACGGGGGCGCGCGAGCCGCGGAACGCGCCGCGCGGGTCGTCACGTACATCAACGCGATGTCCCGCCGCCCGGACGCCGTCCTGGTCACCGGCGACATAGCGGACCACGGCACCCCGGCCGAGTACGCCGAGGCGGCCGAGCTGCTCGCCCGTATCGACGCGCCGGTCCTGACGTGCCCCGGCAACCACGACGACCGCGCCGCGTACCGCAAGGGCCTGCTCGATCTGCCGGGCGAGCCGGGCGGCGCGGCCCCGGACCCGTACGCACCGGTCAACCGCCTGCACCGGGTGGGCGATTACGCGATCCTGATGTGCGACTCGACGATCCCCGGCGAGGACGGCGGCGTCCTGGAGGACACCACCCTGGAGTGGCTGGCCCGTACGCTCGACGCGCTCGACGACACCCCGGCGCTGATCGCCTTCCACCACCCGCCGACCGTGATCCACCACGAGTACCTGGACTCGATCAACCTCTCCAACGCCGACCGGCTGGCCGAGCTCCTGGCGGGGCGCGCGCATGTGCCCGCCGTGCTCGTCGGGCACGCCCACACCTCCGCCGCGACCACCTTCGCCGGGCTGCCGCTGCTGATCGCGCCGGGCGTGACGTCGACGCTGCGGATGCCGTGGGAGACCGGAGAAGGCCTGGTCAACATCGTCTCGCCGCCCGGGGTCGCCTTCCACGTCCTCGACGAGGACCGGCGGATCATGAGCCACTTCCGGGTCGTGGAACGGACCGACGCGCACCCCGCCGAGTAACCCCGCGCCACAACGAGACACGAAGGCTCACCGGAATCCACTTGACCGGTGGGCCTTCTTCGCGGATATTTATCTGCGTTACGCAGATACTGCGAAGCGCAGCTCCTGCGGAACGAACCCACTAACCCCTCTTAAAGAAGGCGAACCCCATGACCGTCCTCGTCACCGGCAGCCGCGGCACCGTCGGCTCCACCCTCATCTCGCTGCTCCGCGCCGCCGGCACCCCCGTGCGCGCCGCCTCCGCCGCCCCCGAAAAGCTCGACCTGCCCCCGGACGTCGCGACCGTACGGCTCAGCCTCGACGATCCGGAGACCTTCCCGGCCGCCCTCGCCGGAGTCCGCCAGGTCTTCCTGTACGCCAACCCCGCGCACATCGACGCCTTCCTCACCGACGCGAAGGCGGCCGGAGTCGAGCACATCGTGCTGCTCTCCTCCAGCTCCGTCCTGTACGCGGGCGCCGAGGACAACCCGATCGCGCGCCACCACCTCGCCGTCGAACAGGCCCTGAAGGCCTCGGACATCGACGCCACGTTCCTGCGGCCCGGCGCCTTCGCCGGAAACGCGGCCGGCTGGGCCTGGTCGATCAGGTCCACCGGCACGGTCGCCCTCCCCTACCCCGGCACCCAGGCCAGCCCCATCCACGAGGCGGACGTCGCCGACGCCGCCCACGCGGTGCTCGCCGAGCCCCGGCTGCGCGGCGCCGCGTACCACCTGACCGGCCCCGAATCCCTCACCGCCACCGAGCAGATCGCCGCGCTCGCCGCCGCCACCGGCCGCGAGATCGCGGTCGAGACGGTGAGCCCCGAAGCGTGGAAGGAGTCGATGGCCGCGTACATGGACGCCGCCGTCGCCGACGCGCTGCTCGCCTACTTCGCCTCGTACGACGGGCGCCCCGACGCGGTCACGCGCGGCGTCGAGGAACTGACGGCCCGCCCGTCCCGTACGTTCGCGGCCTGGGCTGCGGAGAACGCCGAGGCGTTCCGCCCGTAGCCCGCCGGGGCGCGCCCGGGGCCGCCCCAAATACGTGGCTCCCGCCCGCCACCCGATGGCATCCTGACGTCGTGAACGGACCCGAGATCCACTGTCGATTCGCCCCCGAGCTGCACCTCTTCGTCCCGGCGGAGCGCCGCGCGGGGCGTACGGCCGTGGTCACGGACGGCTCGTCCACGCTCGGCCATGTCGTCGAGTCGCTCGGCGTCCCGCTGACCGAGGTCGGCCGGCTCCTCGTCGACGGCCACGAGGTGCCCGTCTCGCACATCCCGCGCGCGGACGAGAGCGTCGAGGTGTACGCCGTCGACCGCCCCCAACAGGTCCCCGGCGCCCCGCTCCGCTTCCTCCTCGACGTCCATCTGGGCACGCTGGCCCGCCGGTTGCGGCTCCTCGGCGTCGACGCGGCGTACGAGAGCGAGGACATCGGGGACCCCGCGCTCGCCACGCTCTCGGCGGCCGAACAGCGCGTGCTGCTCTCCCGGGACCGGGGGCTGCTGCGGCGCCGCGAGATCTGGGCGGGCGCGTACGTCTACAGCCGCCGCCCCGAGGAGCAACTCCGCGACGTCCTGGGGCGGTTCGCGCCGGTGCTCGCCCCGTGGACCCGCTGCACCGCCTGCAACGCGCCACTCCGGGAGGCCGGCAAGGACTCCGTCCGCGAGCTCCTGGAACACGGGACGCGCAGCGCGTACGACGTCTTCGCCCAGTGCACGGCGTGCGAGCGCGTGTACTGGCGCGGCGCCCACCACGCCCGCCTGGAGGCGATCGTCGAGGACGCGATGGCGGAGTTCGGCGGGGCGGCGACGGGCGGACACTGACAGCGAGGCAGGCGGGTGCTGGCGACTCGTCAGAGCCGCTCAGTCATCCGCTCAGTCATCCGCCGGTTCAGAACTGCCCGCCCCTGAGCCGCTCGATCTGCGCACCGGAGAGCTCCACCGTCCGCCGCATATGGGCGATGAGCAGCGCGATCTCGCCGTCGTCGTACGCGTCGAACATGGTGAACCACGCCCCGTTCAGCTTCCCCCACACCGCACCCAACTCGGCCATCCGCTCGGGCACCGCCTCGACCAGGACCTTGCGCCGGTCCTCGGTGTCGCGCCTGCGCGTGACGTATCCGGCTTTCTCCAGGCGGTCGACGAGCCGGGTGGCCGACCCGGTGGTGAGCCCGGTCAGCTCCGCGATCCGCCCCGTGGTGACGGGCCCGGGCTCAAGTCCCAGCAGGTTGAGGCACTGCAGGTCGGTGGGGTGCAGTCGCAGATGGTCCGCGAGCGCCTGGTTGAACAGGGCGTACGAGGCCATGTAGCGACGCGACTCGACACCGAGCTCGGTCATGAGACGGGCACGGCCGTCCTTCTTCTGCGGCATGCAGAAATTGTACGACGCAGGGACTGCCCAGGGGCGGGGTCAGGGCGTCTCCGCCGTGAGGTAGCGCTGCACGGTGGGTGCGAGCCAGGCGATCACCTCTTCGCTGGTCATCTCCACGGCGGGCGGGAACTTCAGCACGTACCGCGCGAGCGCCATCCCGAGGATCTGCGAGGCGGCCAGGGCCGCGCGGCGCGGCGCGTCGGCGGGGTCGGGGCAGATCCCGGCCGCGACCGGCCCCAGCTGGTCGCCGAGGACAGCCCGCATCCGCTCGGCCCCGGCCGCGTTGGTGACGCCGACGCGCAGCATCGCGGTCAGCACGTCGTCACCCTCCCACCGGTCGAGGAAATGGGTGACGAGGGCGGCCCCGATGTGCTTGTCCGGCAGTGCGCCCAGGTCCGGGAAGCGCAGGTCGAGTTCGGAGGCGGCGGCGAACAGGCCCTCCTTGTTCCCGTAGTAGCGCATGACCATCGACGGGTCGATGCCCGCGTCACGCGCTATGGCGCGGATGGTCGCGCGCTCATAGCCGTCGGCCGCGAAGCGCTCGCGGGCGGCTTCGAGGATCGCGGCCTTGGTGGCGTCGGAGCGGCGGGGCCCGGCGGTGGGGGCGTCGGTTGTCATGTCAACAACTGTAGGCCAACAGGTGTTGACACGCCAGACCCGACGGCTCTACATTTGCCAACAAGCGTTGACCAACAAGCGTTGGCACCGAGGAGGTCGCTATGAACGGCACCACCACCGGCACTACCGACACCGCCGATGTTCTCGTCGTGGGCGCGGGCCCGACCGGCCTGCTGCTCGCCGGGGACCTCGCGGCGGCGGGCCTGGGCGTCACGCTCATAGAGCGCCGCCCGCGCGGTACGAGCACGATGACGCGCGCCTTCGGTGTCCACGCCCGCACGCTGGAGCTGCTCGACGCCCGGGGCCTGGCGGACGAGCTGGTCGCCACCGGCACGGCGGTCGACCGGATGAGCGCGTTCCGCCGCCTCTCCCTCGACCTGAGCCGCCTGCGCTCGCGCTTCCCGTATCTGCTGGTGACACCGCAGTACGAGGTGGAGCACCTCCTCGAACGCCGGGCGCGGGAGGCGGGGGTGGAGTTCCGCCACGAGACGGAGCTGATAGGCCTGCGGCAGGACGAGGACGGGGTGACCGCCGAGGTGAGGGGAGCCGAGGAAGGCGGCGACCACGCCGAGACCCACCTCCGCGCCCGCTATCTCGTCGGCGCCGACGGCCTGCGCAGCGCCGTGCGCCACGCCCTGGACCTGCCCTTCCCCGGCACCTCGGTGATCCGCTCCATCGTGCTGGCCGATGTGAAGCTCGCCGAGGAGCCCGGCGGATCGCTCAGCGTGGCGGGCTCGGACGAGGCGTTCGCCTTCATCGTCCCCTTCGGCGACGGCTACTACCGGGTGATGGGGTGGAACAGGAAGCACCAGGTCCCCGACAGCGCCCCGATCGACCTCGACGACGTCCGCGAGATCACCCGCCAGGCCCTGGGCACGGACTACGGAATGCACGACGCCCGCTGGCTCTCGCGCTTCCACAGCGACGAGCGCCAGGTCCCCAGCTACCGGACGGGCCGCGTCTTCCTCGCCGGCGACGCCGCGCACTGCCACTCCCCCGCAGGGGGACAGGGCCTCAACACCGGCATCCAGGACGCCGCCAACCTGTCCTGGAAGCTCACCGCCGTGCTGCGCGGCGACACCGCCGACCCCGAGGCGCTGCTCGACAGCTACCACGAGGAGCGGCACCCCGTCGGCGCGGCGGTGCTGCGCACCAGCGGCGCGATAGTCCGGCTCGCCATGGCGCACAACCCCGTGCAGCGGACGGCCCGTTCCCTCCTGGCCCGCCTCCTGAACGGGGTGCGGCCCGCGCGGGACAAGGCGATGGGCCGGATCAGCGGCATCGGGATCGCCTACCCGGCACGGCGCGGCGCCCACCGACTCACGGGGACGCGTGTCCCGGACCTGACGCTGACGGAGGGCCGCCTGTACGAGCTGCTGCGCGAGGGCGAGTTCGTCCTGGTGACGCCCGAGGACGGACACACGGCGGCGACACCCGCGGCCACGGCGCCCGCACGGCGGCTCATACGGGCGCACTGGAACGGCGCCCGCCGCACCACGCTCCTGGTCCGCCCCGACGGCCATGTGGCATGGGCGAGCGAGACCCCGGACGCCACCGCCCTCGAAGAGGCCCTGCACCACTGGACGGGCGAGCGGGGAGCCGTCGCGGCGGGGCAGGCGTAAGGAGCCGCTCGCGGGGGCGACTTCAGCAGCCCGCCCCGCCGCGACGGCTCCCAAGGCCGCCGGGAAACCCACTCAATACGCGTACTTGTCCCCCGTGGCAGGCGCCAGCACCCGGTGCGTGTTGTTGTCCGGGTTGCGGTCGCCCGCGCCACCGCTCCAGGAGGTGTTGATGTTCACGACGACCTCGGCCGGGCTGCCCGCGACACGCAGGTCCAGCGCGAACGCCCGCCCCGCCCCGGCGGCCCGCATCGCACCCGTGGAGCAGAGCACCGTCTCCGGACTGCCGCGCAGGCACCCCGGCGGCAGCTGCTCGGCCCCGGAGAGCGGCGCGGAGAACCGCAGGCGCACGGTGGCGTCCGGGACGGCGGCGGGCCCGTGGTTCGACGGCTCGACCCACACGCCGACGCGCCCGTCCCAGAGGGAGATGTGCCCGTGGTAGGCGAGATCGGCCTCGGAGGCGGGTGCGACGGCGCCCGGATCCGAAGCCGCCGGGGCTCCCCCGACACCGAAGCCGCCGAAGCCGCCGACCGTATCCGTACCAACCAGCGCCACACCGGTGGCGGGCGCGACACCCATGCGGCCCACGGGATCGCCCACACCGCCGTGCGCGGCGCCGCCGTGGGCCACCCCGGCCGACGGCCCGCACACGGCCACCAGCGCGGCGGCGGCCCCCACCGCGAGCCACGAGTACCCCGAGAACCCCGTGAACCGCCTGAACCCCCCACGCATCCCACTCATCCAGCGCATCCGACGCATTCCACGCATCCCAACCATGCCCGAAAGATACCTTTAGCGGCTTATATTCCTGGGTTGCCACCCCGATGCGTGCGACTCTGTCCCCATGCTCGTCGCCCGCTCCGTGCTCCTGTTCCTCCTCGCCGCCGTCTTCGAGATCGGCGGGGCCTGGCTCGTCTGGCAGGGCGTCAGGGAGCACCGGGGCTGGATCTGGATCGGCGCGGGGGTGATCGCGCTCGGCGTGTACGGGTTCGTGGCGACCCTCCAGCCGGACGCCGAGTTCGGCCGGATCCTGGCCGCGTACGGCGGGGTGTTCGTCGCGGGCTCACTGGCCTGGGGCATGGTCGCCGACGGCTACCGCCCGGACCGCTGGGACATCACCGGCGCGCTGGTCTGCCTGGCCGGGATGGCGGTCATCGTGTACGCCCCACGCGGCCGCTGAGGACAGTCCGCCCGCGCCCGGCAGCCACCCCCGCCAAGGGAGGACCTCGACGCCCGCCCCGCCCCCCCGGCCCTCACCCGGCCCGGCCTATCCTGACCGCATTCCGATCATTCGCGCGAGGAGTACGCCATGACCGCCACCGGGACCCCCATCGCCGTCGTCACGGGCGCGAGCAGCGGTATCGGTGCCGCCACCGCGCGGCAACTGGCCGCCGCCGGCTACCGCGTGGTGCTCACCGCGCGCCGCAAGGACCGCATCGAGGCGCTGGCCGCCGAGATCAACGCGGCGGGCCACCAGGCCACGGCGTACGCCCTGGACGTCACCGACCGCGCGGCCGTGGACGCCTTCGCGGGCGCCTTCCGCACCATCGGCGTCCTCGTCAACAACGCGGGCGGCGCGCTCGGCGCCGACCCCGTCGCCACCGGCGACCCGGCCGACTGGCGCCAGATGTACGAGACGAACGTCATCGGCACGCTCAACGTCACCCAGGCCCTGCTCCCCGCGCTCGACGCGTCCGGCGACGGCACGGTGGTCGTCCTCTCGTCGACGGCGGGCCACGCCACGTACGAGGGCGGCGCGGGCTATGTCGCCGCGAAGAACGGCGCCCGGGTCATCGCCGAGACCCTGCGCCTGGAGATCGTCGGCCGCCCGGTCCGGGTGATCGAGATCGCGCCCGGCATGGTGAAGACGGAGGAGTTCGCCACGACCCGCTTCCGCGGCGACGACGAGAAGGCGGCGAAGGTCTACGCGGGCGTGGCGGAGCCCCTGACGGCCGACGACGTGGCGGAAACGATCACCTGGGCGGTCACCCGCCCCCCGCACGTCAACATCGACCTCCTGGTGGTCCGCCCCCGAGCCCAGGCCTCCAACACCAAGGTCCACCGCGAGCTGTAGCCCGCGGGCACCACGGCCGAGGGGATCGTCGGGCCACTGCCCGACGACCCGTTCAGCCCTTCACGCACACGACCTGCTTCAGCTTGGCGACGACCTCCACCAGGTCCCGCTGCTGGTCGATGACCTTCTCGATCGGCTTGTACGCGCCCGGGATCTCGTCCACGACGCCGGAGTCCTTGCGGCACTCCACGCCCCGCGTCTGCTCCTCCAGGTCGCGGGTCGTGAACTTCCGCTTCGCCGCGTTCCGGCTCATCTTGCGGCCGGCGCCGTGCGAGGCGGAGTTGAAGGACGCCGCGTTGCCGAGGCCCTTCACGATGTACGAGCCGGTGCCCATCGAGCCCGGGATGATCCCGTAGTCCCCGGATCCGGCGCGGATCGCGCCCTTGCGGGTGACCAGCAGGTCCATGCCGTCGTACCGCTCCTCCGACACATAGTTGTGGTGGCAGCTGATCACCGGCTCGAAGGTCACCTTGGCCTTCTTGAACTCCTTCCGGACCACGTCCTGGAAGAGCGCCATCATGATCGCGCGGTTGTACTTCGCGTACTCCTGCGCCCAGAAGAGATCGTTCCGGTACGCCGCCATCTGCGGGGTGTCCGCGATGAACACCGCCAGGTCGCGGTCGACCAGACCCTGGTTGTGCGGGAGCTTCTGGGCCTCGCCGATGTGGAAGTCGGCCAGCTCCTTGCCGATGTTCCGGGACCCGGAGTGCAGCATCAGCCAGACCGAATCCGACTCATCGAGACAGAACTCGATGAAATGATTTCCGGATCCGAGCGTTCCCATCTGCTTGACAGCCCGTTCCTGACGGAACTTGACCGCGTCCGCCACCCCCTCGAACCGTCCCCAGAAGTCGTCCCAGCCCGCCGTGGCGAAGCCGAAGAAGCGGGTCGGGTCCACTGCGGAGTCGTGCATCCCCCGCCCGACCGGAATAGCCTGTTCGATCTTGGAGCGGAGGCGGGAGAGGTCACCCGGGAGGTCGTTCGCGGTCAGGGACGTCTTGACCGCGGACATGCCGCAGCCGATGTCGACGCCGACCGCCGCCGGGCAGACCGCGCCGTGCATGGCGATGACCGAGCCCACCGTCGCGCCCTTGCCGTAGTGGACGTCCGGCATCACGGCCAGGCCCTTGATCCACGGCAGCGTGGCGACGTTGCGCAGCTGCTGCATCGCGCCGTCCTCGACCGTCGCCGGGTCCGCCCACATCCGGATCGGGACCTGTGCGCCCGGTACCTCTACGTACGACATAATTCCTCGTTCCCCCGAGTCTCCCGAGTCTCCACAGTCACCCCAGTTGGGTGATTTGACTGGTTTTCCCGAAACATTCCTTTGCGCCATCATGCGCCTGGTGCGCAAAAACCGTCACCAAAGACCACAAACAGGACAGTGGACCGGCGTTCACGGCAGCGCGTGCGATAGACATTGTGTCCAGCCGCCGCCTTCCGGCGGCAACCGCTTTTCCTCTGAAGGGAGCCTGGGAACCGTGCAGCGAAAGGCGTACGTGCCCGGTGTGGCGCTCCTCGTGGCGCTCGTCGCGGGCTGCTCCTCGGGCTCCGGCACCGACGGCACCGCCACGGACTCCAAGGCGGGCGTGCCCAAGGCGGCCGCCGCGCCGCCCGGCCGGTACCGCACCCTGCCCGAGCCGTGCCGAGCCGTGAACAAGGGCGTCCTCAAGGACATGCTGCCGGGCGCCGCCGAGCTGCCGGACGACCAGAAGGCCAAGGCGTACGCGGGGGCCGCCGAGCTCACGTACGACACGGACCGGCGCGTGGGCTGCCGCTGGAAGGACGAGGCGCCGGACGGGGCGCGCCGGCTGTTCGTCGACTTCGAGCGGGTCGTTTCGTACGACCCCGCCGTCAGCGACGACGACCGGGCGAAGGCCGTCTACGGGAAGAAGGAGTCGGCCGCCAAGCTGCCCGCCCCGAAGGACGGGGGCAAGGACACCCCCCGGGGCACCCCCCGGACCGGCGGCAGCGGCAAGCCGGGGACCACCGGCGCCGTCCCCTCCGCGAAGCCCTCCGGCAAGCCCTCCCCCGGGCTGCGCGCCCAGAGCCGGGCCGCCTCCTCCGCCGCGCCGACCCCCACCACTGCGACCCCCTCCCCTCCGGTCTCCTCCGGCCCGCCCGCCACCACCCCCGACGGGCTCCGGCCGCGTATCCTCACCGGGCTCGGCGACGCCGCGTATCTGGACGACGCGCTCACGGCGAGCGGATCGGCCGCCCAGCGCCGTACCGTCACCGTCGTCTTCCGTACGTCCAATGTGATCGTGACCGTCGAGTACACGGAACAGCCGAGCTCTCCGAACGCCGCCGCCCCCGACAGCCAGGAACTCCAGGAGAAGACCCAGGCCCTGGCCGCCAAGCTCGCCGAGCTCTTCGGCGAGTGAGCGCGCCGGGCCATCCGATCGACCCCATGAGCGACCAGCCAGCAGCGACCAGCGAAGGAACGCGTAGAACCATGCACCGACCCGCCCCCGCCACCGCCCCGCGCACGCGGCTCGCCCGTGTGCTCGCCTGCGCCGCCGTCCCCGTGATGCTCGTCGCCGTGGGCTGCTCGTCGGACTCCGGCGGCGAGAAGAAGAAGGACTCGGGGTCGTCGTCCTCGGCCGCCACGCCGAGCGGCAAGCAGTCCTCGTCGCCGTCCGTCGCCCCGGCCAAGTACGCCAAGCTGCCCGACCCGTGCAAGGCGCTGTCGGAGAAGACGATCGACAATCTGGTGCCGAAGGCGAAGTCGAAGTCGGGTACGGCGGGCAAGTCGACGGACGTGGCCTCGCAGGGCACCTGCTCGTGGAACGGTCTGGACGACAAGGGTGTGAAGGGCTCGCAGTACCGCTGGCTGGACGTCTCGTTCAAGCGGTACGGCTCGGACGCGGCGATCGGCAGTGGCGACCAGCGCGCGGCGAAGGAGTACGCCCGCCTGCTCGCCTCGACGAAGGCGGCGGACGGCGCCAAGAACGTGAAGGCGACGCCGGTCAGCGGCATCGGCGACGAGGCGACGGCGATCAGCTACGACCTGCACAAGACGGACGAGGACTTCAAGTACGCGGTGGTCGTGGCCCGGACGGCGAACGCGGTGGTCGTGCTCGACTACAACGGCGCGGGCTACCAGGGCGCGGACGCGCCGGACGCCGGTGATCTGATGAAGGACGCGCAGAGCGCGGCCAAGGAGGCGGTGGCCTCGGTCGTCACCGCCAACGGCGGCAAGCAGTAGCGGCAGCCGGTTACAGCAGCAACCGGTAACGAGCCGGGCTCGATACGGAGTCCTGCCCTCCCCTGTGGGCAGGACTCCGTATCCATGTGCCAGGCTTTGCGCGCCGGTTGTACACGACGGAGGGGGATCGCGGGTGGCCGCGACGCAGCTGACGCGCACGCATCGCATACTCATCGGGGTGGTGGTGGCGGGTGCGGTGGTCATTGCCGGGATCGGGTTCGCGGGTTCTTACGCGGCGGTGCGCGCCCTCGCGGAGAAGAAAGGTTTCGGGAACTTCTCCGTCGTCTTCCCGATCGGCATCGACGCGGGCATCTGCGTGCTCCTCGCGCTCGACCTGCTGCTGACCTGGATCCGCATCCCCTTCCCGCTCCTGAGGCAGACCGCCTGGCTGCTGACGGCCGCGACCATCGCCTTCAACGGCGCGGCCGCCTGGCCCGACCCGCTCGGCGTCGGCATGCACGCCGTCATCCCGGTCCTGTTCGTCGTCGCCGTCGAGGCCGCCCGCCACGCGGTCGGCCGCATCGCGGACATCACCGCCGACAAGCACATGGAAGGCGTCCGCCTCACCCGCTGGCTCCTCTCGCCGGTCCCCACCTTCCGCCTGTGGCGCCGCATGAAGCTGTGGGAACTGCGCTCCTACGAGCAGGTCATCAAGCTCGAACAGGACCGCCTCGTCTACCGCGCCCGCCTCCAGGCCCGCTACGGCCGCGGCTGGCGCCGCAAGGCCCCCGTCGAGTCCCTGATGCCGCTGCGCCTGGCCAAGTTCGGCGTGCCGCTGGCCGACACCGGCCCCGCAGGCCTCGCGGCGGCGGGCATCGAGCCGACGCTGCTGCCCACGGCCCCGCCGGTCACCCCCGTGGTGAGCGCGACCCCGCAGCCGGTCGAGCTCCCGGCGGCACCCGCACCCCAGCCCCAGCCGGTGCCCGCCCCCCGGCCGGAGTACGCCCAGGAGCAGCAGGCCCCGCAGCCGCAGCCGGGACCGCAGCCTGGTCCGCAGGAGGCCGTCCCCGACGAGAGCCCCTGGTTCGCGGCGCAGCAGCTCTCCCAGGAGGCGTACGAGGGCACGTACGACCCCCAGTACGTCGAGGGTCTGGAGCCGACCCCGGTGATGGTCCCGGCGGGCCCGGGCCGCACCCGCCCGCTGGGCAACGCGCCCGAGCAGCAGACGCAGCACGCGCCGAACGCGGCGCCGGTGTACGCCGAGGAGCCGGCGCCGGAGGACCTGGCGTTCGCGGACATGGCGTACAAGGTCTTCGTCGACTACGTGAACGAGCTCAACGACTATCCGACGGTCGAGGCGCTGGAGATACACCTCGCGGACGGGCACGGCGCGACGCATCCGCGCGGCGCGGCCCTGCTCCGCCGCCTCATGCCGGAGTTCAAGCAGCGCTACCACGCGGAGCTGGAGGCGGACCACATCGCGTAGCCGCGGCGCGCTCCGCGGGGGTGCCGTTATGCGTCTGCGGGCCGTCTGTGGTTGCTCGCGCAGTTCCCCGCGCCCCTAACTGCCCAGGGGCGCGGGGAACTGCGCGCTCAGCCCAAGACGGCCCGCAGTCGAACTACAGCGCTACGCCGCCAGCAGCTTCCTCACCCGGTCCGAGCCCACGGCAAGAAGCAGCGTGGGCAGGCGCGGGCCGGTGTCACGGCCGACCAGCAGGTGGTACAGGAGCGCGAAAAACGTCCGCTGGGCGGTCTTGATCTCCGGCGGCAGCTCCTTGGGGGTGGCGTCCGGGGAGAACCCGGCCTGGACCTTCGGCACGCCGTAGACCAGGTGGGTCAGGCCGTCGAGCGACCAGTGGTCGTCGAGGCCGTCCACGAGCAGCCGCAGCGACTCGCGGGCCTGGTCGTCGAGCGAGGCGAGCAGCTCGGCGTCGGGCTCCTCGCGCACCACGGTCCGCTGGTCCGCGGGCACCTGGGTGTTGATCCACGCCTCGGCCCTGTCAAGCCGCGGCCGCACCTCGTCGAGGGAGGACAGCGGGTTCGCCGGGTCGAGGTCGCTGAGGATGCGGATGGTCTGCTCGTCGTGGCCGGCGGTGATGTCGACGACCGAGGCGAGCGTGCGGTACGCCATGGGGCGCGGGGTGCGCGGCAGCTCACCGGCGGCGGTGCGGGCGGCGCGCGCGTAGGCGGCGGCGTCGGCGGGCAGGACCGTGCCGTCGGCGACCTTGGCCTCCAGCTTGTCCCACTCGTCGTACAGCCGCTGGATCTCCTGGTCGAAGGCGATCTTGAAGGACTGGTTGGGCCTGCGGCGCGCGTACAGCCAGCGCAGCAGCTGTGGCTCCATGATCTTCAGCGCGTCGGCCGGGGTCGGCACGCCGCCCTTGGAGGAGGACATCTTGGCCATGCCGCTGATGCCGACGAACGCGTACATCGGGCCGATCGGCTGCTCGCCGCCGAAGATCGACACGATCTGGCCGCCGACCTGGAACGAGGAGCCCGGGGACGAGTGGTCGACGCCGGACGGCTCGAAGATCACGCCCTCGTACGCCCAGCGCATCGGCCAGTCGACCTTCCAGACCAGCTTGCCGCGGTTGAACTCGTTGAGCCGGACGGTCTCGGAGAAGCCGCACGCCGAGCAGGTGTAGGTGAGCTCGGTGCTCTCGTCGTCGTAGGCGCTGACGGTGGTGAGGTCCTTGTTGCAGCCACCGCAGTAGGGCTTGTACGGGAAGTAGCCCGTACTGCCCGTGCCGTCGTCCTCGGCCGCGGCGCCGGAGCCCTCGGCGGCCTCCAGCTCGGCCTCGTCGACCGGCTTCTGGCCCTTCTTGGCGGGGGCCTTCTTGGTGCGGTACTGCTCCAGGATCGCGTCGATGTCACCGCGGTGCCTCATCGCGTGCAGGACCTGCTCGCGGTAGGCGCCGGAGGTGTACTGCTCGGTCTGGCTGATCCCGTCGTACTCGACGCCGAGCTCGGCCAGGGCCTCGGTCATCGCGGCCTTGAAGTGCTCGGCCCAGTTCGGGTACGCCGAGCCGGCCGGGGCCGGGACCGAGGTGAGCGGGCGGCCGATGTGCTCGGCCCACGAGTCGTCGATGCCGGGGACGCCGTTCGGCACCTTGCGGTACCGGTCGTAGTCGTCCCAGGAGATCAGGTGGCGGACCTCGTACCCGCGCCGGCGGACCTCGTCGGCGACCAGGTGCGGGGTCATGACCTCGCGGAGGTTGCCCAGGTGAATGGGGCCGGAGGGGGAGAGACCGGACGCGACGACGACCGGTTTGCCAGGCGCACGACGCTCCGAGTCGGCAATGACCTCGTCCGCGAAACGGGAGACCCAGTCGGTCTCGGTGCTGCTCTGAGCCACGGTCGGCACGTCCTTCTTTCTCGTACGCCTTGAAGAGGCTGGCCCGCCCATTGTCCCAGACGGAACCACCACCTCCGGGGTTGCCCGTATTCCCGGAGAAACGGGAGACGCTCGCGTGGGAGAATCGTCCTGTACGCATCCCGCTCGCGAAACCGGTTTACGAGCGGCCGACCGACAGGAAACGGAACCCATGGCTTCGGTCCCTTCCCTCGCTTCCACTGTCCAGCAGCGCCTGGCGGACGCCCTCTCGGCAGCCCTGCCGGAGGCCGGTGCCACCGACCCGCTGCTGCGACGAAGCGACCGGGCCGACTTCCAGGCCAACGGCATCCTGGCGCTCGCCAAGAAGCTCAAGGGCAACCCGCGCGAACTGGCGGTGAAGGTCACCGACGCGCTCGACGCCGGTGACGTCCTGAAGGACGTCGAGGTCTCGGGCCCCGGCTTCCTCAACATCACGCTCACCGACAGGGCGATCACCGAGACGCTGGCCGCGCGCGCCGCCGACGACCGGCTCGGCGTGCCGCTGAAGGAGAACCCCGGCGTCACGATCGTCGACTACGCCCAGCCGAACGTGGCGAAGGAGATGCACGTCGGCCATCTGCGCTCGGCGGTCATCGGCGACGCGCTGCGCGGCATGCTCGACTTCACCGGCGAGAAGACGATCGGCCGGCACCACATCGGCGACTGGGGCACCCAGTTCGGCATGCTCATCCAGTACCTGATCGAGAACCCCGGCGAGCTGGCCCCCGCGGCCGACGTCGACGGCGAGCAGGCGATGAGCAACCTGAACCGGGTCTACAAGGCGTCGCGTGCGGTCTTCGACTCCGACGAGGCGTTCAAGGAGCGGGCCCGCAAGCGGGTCGTCGCCCTGCAGTCGGGCGACAAGGAGACCCTGGAGCTGTGGCAGCAGTTCGTGGACGAGTCGAAGGTCTACTTCTACTCGGTCTTCGAGAAGCTGGACATGGAGGTCAGGGACGACGAGATCGTCGGCGAGTCCGCGTACAACGACCTGATGCCGGAGACGGCCCGGCTCCTGGAGGAGTCCGGTGTCGCCGTGCGCTCCGAGGGCGCGCTGGTGGTCTTCTTCGACGAGATCCGCGGCAAGGACGACCAGCCGGTGCCGCTGATCGTGCAGAAGGCGGACGGCGGCTTCGGCTACGCGGCGAGCGACCTCTCCGCGATCCGCAACCGCGTCTCCGACCTGAACGCCACGACGCTGATCTACGTCGTGGACGTCCGCCAGTCGCTGCACTTCAAGATGGTCTTCGAGGCGGCCCGCCGGGCGGGCTGGCTCGGTGACGAGGTCACCGCGCACAACATGGGCTACGGCACGGTGCTCGGCGCGGACGGCAAGCCGTTCAAGACGCGTGAGGGCGCCACGGTCAAGCTGGAGGACCTCCTCGACGAGGCCGTCGAGCGGGCCACCGCCGTCGTGCGCGAGAAGGCCGAGAAGATCGGCCTGACCGAGGAGGAGATCGTCGAGAACGGGCGGTACGTCGGGATCGGCGCCGTGAAGTACGCGGACCTGTCGACGTCGGCGAACCGGGACTACAAGTTCGACCTGGACCAGATGGTGTCGCTGAACGGCGACACGTCCGTCTACCTCCAGTACGCGTACGCCCGTATCAAGTCGATCCTGCGCAAGGCGGAAGGCGCGGACCCGGCCGCCCACCCGGAGCTCGAACTCGCCCCGGCGGAGCGGGCCCTCGGTCTGCACCTGGACGCGTTCGGCGAGCTGCTCACGGAGGCGACGGCCGAGTACGCGCCGCACAAGCTGGCCGCCTACCTGTACCAGCTGGCCTCGCTGTTCACGACGTTCTACGACCAGTGCCCGGTCATCAAGCCGCGCCCGGCGCAGGACGTCGTCGAGAACCGTCTGCTCCTGTGCGACCTGACCGCCCGGACGCTCCACCAGGGCATGGCCCTGCTCGGCATCCGGACGCCCGAGCGCCTCTGATCAACCCCGGTGCGGGGAGCGGCTCATGTGACGAGCCGCTCCCACACATCGGTGTCCGTCCGGTACTCGTACGCCGGGCGGCCCTTGATGGCGCTGCTGTGGAACGGCTTGCCGCCGGCGTCGTAGACCTTGACCTTGCCGGAGCGGTCGCCGCTGCTCCACTCCACCTCCAGGTACCAGGTCACGTCGTGCGCGTCGGTGTGCACATCGAGGTTGAGCACCTGCGGGTCCGTCGTGGACACCTTGTACGGGAAGTCCACGGCGGGCACCTTCGTCTCGCCCTGCAGGCCGGCGACGGGCTTGGCGAGCGGCTGGGACTTGTCCAGGTCGATGTCGAAGGACTGCGGGGTGACCGCGCCCCCGCACCCCGATCCCATCGAGTACGCGTTCCAGTCGAGCGGCTCCCTGCGCTCGACGACCCGTACGTTGAGGGCGTTGATGACGACCGACTCCTGCGACTTGCCGGTCGCGGTGAGCTGCAGCATGAGGTGCCCGCCGTCCACCGCGCCCAGCGTCCGCGCCCAGGTGCGGCTGTCCAGCGGGGTGGACGGCGGCACCGCTTCCGGCTTCTGGTCGAGCAGATAGAACTTCCCGCACGGCCCGTCCCACTGGTACGAGCTGACGCCGACGCTCACGGGCGTGCCGGTGACGGGCTTGGGCGAGGGCGGCTGCGGCTTCGGGGACGGGGTGCCGGACGCGGGCGCCGACGGGCTCGGCGAGGAGGCGTCCGGCGAGGGCGACCTGGGGGGCGTGGCCTTCGGCGCGGTGCCCCCGCTCGCCTTGGCGTCGGCGACGGTCTCGCTCTTGGCGCCCTTGCCGTCCCCCGACCCGCCGTTCAGGGTCGCGACGGCCACGGCGGGCACGCCGAGCGCGACGACGACCCCGGCGGCGATGAGGCCGAGCCGGGTGCGCCTGCTCATCCGGCCGGTACGGCGCGGGGCGCCCGGGTCGGCGCGCACGGCGACGACTTCGGGTTCGTGGGCGGAGTCAGGGGCGGGGCCGGGCCCGGGGGCGGGGTCCGGTTCGGGGGCCGCTTCGGCGGCGGGCTCCGCGGCCGCCGCCGGGGCCGTGTCCTTACGCGCTTCGGCGACCGGCGCCGCCTCGGCCGCTCCCGCCGTCCCGTTCCCCGCCCGCGCGCGCCGGCGTGCCTCGTCCGCCAGGATCCAGCGGCGGTGGAGCTCGACCGACTCCTCCCGGGTCGCCCCGCAGAGCCGGGCCAGCCGGTCGACGGGGGCGTACTCATTGGGCACGGCGTCACCGTTGCAGTACCGGTGGAGCGTCGACGTACTCACATGGAGCTTGCCCGCGAGGACGCCGTAGCTCCGTCCCGAACGGTCCTTCAACTCCCTGAGCAACGCCGCGAAATCCTCGGACTCAGCCGTAGCCACGAGCCGTTTCCCTCCCCTGTCCGTCCCGGGAACGCGTTCCAGGGGAAGGCAGTTTCCCCAGGTCAGAGCGTGTTCCCGCGTTCCAGCTTCCCTCATTGTCCCCTGCTGATTGCGATCGCCGCCGACCGGCCCGCAAGGTAGGTGCAGCAACCAGCCACACCGGCACCACCGGGGAGCAGGCAATGCGATTCCGCATCCGGGTCAACCTGGCGGACTCGATGGCCGCCGCGATGCTGGCCACCTCGGTGGTCACGGTCATCGTGCTGGTCCTCAGCCTTCACACCTGACCCGCTCACTCACGTACTACTCACGCACCGACCAACGGGGAGCTCGATCCACCATGCGTACCAACCTCCGCATCACCGCCGCCGCGACCACCGCCCTCATCGCCGCGCTGTCCCTCAGCGCCTGCGGCAGCGACTCCGGTTCGAAGGAGTCGGACAAGGCGGCGTCGAAGCCGTCCGCCTCGGCGCCCGCCACCTCCGGCACGGACGGCGGCCGCCAGGGCGCCACGACCGGCGGCGACTCGGCCGGGACGACGGGCGGCACGGGGGGCACGGGCGGCACCTCCGGCGGGTCCGGTTCGACCACCGGCGGCCACGGCACGGCCAAGCCCGCCAAGTCGGACGGCAAGCAGTCGGGCGGCCAGTCGGGCTCGGGCTCGTCCAAGCGGGTCACCTGCACCGGCTCCAACATGAAGCTGACCGCGACCCCGATCTCCCGCCCGATCAACCACATCCTGCTGACCGCGACCAACACCGGCAAGACGACCTGCAACGCCTACGACGCCCCGGCGATCAAGTTCTCCAACGCCCAGTCGCCGATCCCGGTCGACAAGGACACCATCCCGCAGGCGGTGGTCACGCTCGCCCCGGGCCAGTCCGCGTACGCGATGGTGCGCACCCAGGGCGAGCCCGACGGCACCGACCCGTACATGACCAGCCAGGTCGTCGTGTACTTCCGCGGTGCGGTCGGCATGGAGTCCGTCGGCCGCTCGGCCTACGCCTCGCTGTCCAAGCCGGTCGGCGTCGTCGACGCCCAGGCCATGGCCACCTACTGGCAGTCGAACATGGGCGCGATCAGCGCCTGGTAGCCGACCGGCGCCATCAGCCCCGTCGCAGCGCCCGCCCCAGCCGCCGCAGCCCCTCCGCGATCTCGTCCGGCGCCGAGGTGACGAAGCACAGCCGCAGCGCGGTCGGGTCGGGCGTCCCCGCGAAGAAGGGCGCGCCGGGGACGTACGCCACGTCATGAGCGACCGCCTCCTTCAGGGAGGCGGTCGCGTCGCTTCCCGGCGGCAGCGTGGCCCACAGGAACATGCCGCCCTCGGGCCGGTTCCAGGAGGAGCCCTCGGGCAGCGCGTCCGCGAGCCCGGCGAGCATGGCGTCCCGGCGCTCGCCGTACGCCGCCCGGACCTTGGCGACGTGCGCGTCCAGGTCCTGGTCGGCCAGATAGCGGGCGGCGGCCAGCTGGTTGACGGTCGGGGTGTGCAGATCGGCGGCCTGCTTGGCGACGGCGCAGGCCCGCAGCAGCGCCTCGGGCGCCCGCAGCCAGCCGAGCCGCAGCCCCGGCGCCATGATCTTCGAGTAGCTGCCGAGCAGGACGGTCCGGTCGGCGGCGCCCTCGTACGACGAGATCCACGGCACGCTCTCGCCCTCGTAGCGCAGATCCCCGTACGGGTCGTCCTCGACCACCCAGAGCCCGCGCCGGACGGCGACCTCGGCGACGGCGCGGCGCCGCTCGGCGGTCATGGTGCGCCCGGTCGGGTTCTGGAAGGTGGGCACCGAGTAGAAGAGCTTCGGCCGCTCCCTGGCGACGAGTTCGTCGAGCGCGGCGGGGTCCGGGCCGTCCTCGTCCGAGGGCACGGCGACGATCCGGGCGCCCGCGAACCCGAAGACCTGCAGCGCGGCGAGGTAGCAGGGGTCTTCGACGAGGACCGTGTCCCCGGGCTCGACGAGCGCCGCCGCGAGCAGGGTGAGGCCCTGCTGCGATCCGGTGGTGACGAGCAACTGCCCGGCTGCGGTGGGCAGTCCGCGCCCGGTGAGCCGCGCGGCGGTGGCCGCCCGCAGCCCCGGGTCGCCCTCGGTCGTCGAATACTGCAGCGCCGCCCTGCTCTCGTCCGCGAGCACGGCGTCGAACGCCGCGCGCATGCCCGCCACGTCGAACAGCTCCGGCGCGGGCAGCCCGCCCGCGAACGAGATGACCTCGGGCCGCGCGGTGAGCGCCAGGATCTCCCGTACGGGCGAGGAGCCCACGGACGCGGCGCGCGCGGCGAGGGTGGGTGTTGCGGCGGCGGGAACAGCAGCGGCGACGGACATGATTCGGCCCCCAGTCGTTTCATAGGACGTCCAACTAACGGGCAGCGTACGCATATCGGTGCCGCCTACATATGCCGGTCCGTCCATTGGTCCGGCCGCCGCGCCCTGAGCCCGCCCGGGTGACCCGGCCGCGCGGCTGCGCCCCGGCTCGACGCCGGACTCGTTAGCTCTGTCAGGACGGACACGCAGACGACGGCGGGAGTGCCAGTGGGCCGGGACCAGGACCAGTGGGGCGCGGGGGAGGACGGGGACGGCCCCGTCCGGGCGGAGCTCCACGTCCACCCCGAGGGGACATGGCTGTACGTGGGCGAGCCGCACGGCATCCTGCGCGTCCCGCTGGGCGAGGACGGCCGCCCGGAGGCCCCGGCCGAGTGGACCCCGGGGGTGCGGCCGTACGGGCTGACGACGGACCGCGCGGGCGCCCGCCTGTACGTCACCGACCCGCCGGGCGAACGCCTGCTGTGGCACGTCCTGGACGCGACCGGCCGGCCCACGCGCGGCGCCGGCTGGCAGGTGTTCACGCCGACCGGGGCCGGCTCCGGCGCAGCGGTGGCGGCGCACCCGTCCCTGCCGCTCCTCTACGTCGCCGACCGGGACGAGAAGGCCGCCGTCTCGTGCGTACCGCTGGGCCCGGACGGCAGACCGGACGACGGCGCCACGACGACGCTCTGGGTACGCGGCACGGCCCCCCTCCACAAAGGCCTGGCCGTCCACCCCGCCGGCACCCACCTCTACGTCAGCGATCCCCGGGGGCACGCCCTGCACGTCTTCGCGCTGCGCGCGGACGGCCGTGCGGACTCCGACGGGCCGTCGCTGACCCGGCAGCCGCTGCCGGGTCCGGGCCCGCTCGCGGTCCACCCGGCGGCCAGCTGCGTCTACTTCGCCGAACGGGAGACGGGAGCGCTCTACCGGACCGCCCTGGCCCCCGACGGCCTGCTCGCCCCGGACACCGCGCCCGAGCGGCTGCCGGGCCTCACGGTCCCGCACTGCACGGGCGTCGCGGTGCACCCACGGGGCACGTACCTCTACGCGTCCACCACGACCACGCTCGCGGTGACGGAGCTGAGCCCGCGCACCGGCCACCCGTCCGGACGGCCGGTCACGCTCCCGCTCCCCCGCCGCTGACCGTGACCGTGATCTCGTGGACCGAGTTGCGGACACCGGGCGGCGGCTGGACGCGCCCGTCGCGGTCGGTGGCGCGGGCGCGGACGCGGTGGCGGCCGGGCGGGAGCCGCAGGGCGAGGGTGAAGGGCTGCCAGGCGGGGTCGGCCCCGAGGGGTTCGAGGGAGGCGGGCCGCCAGGGCCCTTCGTCGACACTGACGTCGACGGAGACGACTTCGCCGACACTCCAGGCCCGCCCGACCAACTCCACGTGCTCACCGGGCAGTTGATCACCATCCTGAGGGCTCAGGATCTTGCTGCCGACGTCCACGGAGCGGACGGGGCGGGCGGTCTGCTCGCCGGGGTGGACGCGGGTGTAGAAGCGCGTGGTGAACATGTGGTCCGGCCGTTCGTCGGCCAGGATGATCCGGGTCAGCCACTTCACCGAGTTCGTGCCGAACATCCGGGGCACGACGGCCCGCAGCGGGTGCCCGTGCCGGACGGTGAGCGGCTCGCCGTTCATCTCGTACGCGAGGAAGACGTCCCGCCGGGCGGTCTCAAGCGGCAGGTCCTTCACGTACGAGAGCCCGTCCTCGCCGTCGAACGACCCGGTGTCCGCGCCCTCGAACCAGACGTGCCGCGCGGAGGCGAGCGGCACTGCCCGGTCGAGGAGGGCGGAGAGATCGAACCCGGTCCACACCAGATTGGCGACGGCCCGGGTCGGCACGTCCGGCTTGAAGGGGTTGCCGAAGCACTCGTGGAAGGCGGTGAACCGGCGGGCGGGCAGGGCCAGGACGTCGTCGAGCCGCAGGTGGAACGGCCGCTCGACGAGCCCTTCGACGGACAGGGTCCAGGAGTCGACGTCGACGTCCGGCACCCCGAGATGGGCGCGCACGAAGACGTTGTCGACGGGCGTGATGAAGTCGACGACGTCGTCGAAGTCCCGTACGTCCAACGCCTGTTCCGCCACCGCTGGACCCCCATCGTCCTACAACCCGCGGGCGACCTCCGTCGCCCAGTACGTAAGGATCAAGTTGGCACCGGCCCGCTTGATTCCCGTCAGAGTCTCCAGAATCGCCCTGTCGCGGTCGATCCAGCCCTTCTCGGCGGCGGCCTCGACCATCGCGTACTCGCCGCTGATCTGGTACGCGGCGACGGGTACGGCCACGGACTCGGCGACCTTGGCGAGGATGTCGAGGTAGGGGCCCGCGGGCTTCACCATGACCATGTCGGCGCCCTCGTCGAGGTCGAGCGCGAGCTCGCGCAGGGACTCGCGGACGTTGGCGGGGTCCTGCTGGTACGTCTTCCGGTCCCCCTGGAGGGAGGAGCCGACGGCTTCCCGGAAGGGCCCGTAGAAGGCGGAGGAGTACTTGGCGGTGTAGGCGAGGATGGAGACGTCCTCATGGCCGGTCTGGTCCAAGGCATCACGAACGACGCCGACCTGACCGTCCATCATGCCGCTGGGGCCGACGACGTGGACGCCGGCGTCGGCCTGGACCTGGGCCATCTCGGCGTACCGCTCCAGGGTGGCGTCGTTGTCGACGCGCCCGTCGGCGTCGAGGACGCCGCAGTGGCCGTGGTCGGTGTACTCGTCGAGGCAGAGGTCGGACATGACGACGAGGTCGTCCCCGACCTCTGCCTTCACGGCCCGGATGGCGACCTGGAGGATCCCGTCGGGGTCGGTGCCTGCGGTCCCGGCGGCGTCCTTCTTCTCGTCCTCCGGCACACCGAAGAGCATGATCCCGGCGACCCCGGTCTCCACGGCCTCCACGGCGGCCTTCCGGAGCGTGTCCAGGGTGTGCTGGACGACGCCGGGCATGGCCAGGATGGGGACGGGTTCCGTGATGCCCTCGCGCACGAAGGCGGGGAGGATCAGGTCGGCGGGGTGCAGCCGCGTCTCGGCGACCATGCGGCGCATGGCGGGCGTGGTGCGGAGCCGCCGGGGGCGGGCACCGGGGAAGGATCCGTAGGTCATGCGCCTACGCTACGCCGGTGGGCCGGGGGGTTTTGCCCCACCCCGGGTTGCCCCGGGCGGCCGGGTGGTGGGTCGGGGCAAGCTGCCGGGGGCTTCACCCCCGCGCCCCTGGGTAGTTAGGGGCGCGGGGAACTGCGCGACCAGCCACATACGGTCCGCAGACGAACAGGGCCGGGCGAAGCCCGCCGGGGGGCCGGGGGCTCTGCCCCCGGGCCGCCCACGGGCTCAGGTGGTGCGACGGCGCCGCGCCCCCGGCCGACGCTCGCTCGGCCGCGTCACGTGCTCCCCGGCCTCCACGGCCGCATCCCGCCGCGCCGCCCCGAACTCCGCCAACGCCTCCGCCAGCTTCAGCACCGACGGCTCGGGCGCCATCACGTCCACCCGCAGCCCGTGCTCCTCGGCCGTCTTGGCCGTGGCCGGGCCGATGCACGCGATCACGGTCACGTTGTGCGGCTTGCCCGCGATCCCGACCAGGTTCCGCACGGTCGACGACGACGTGAAGAGCACCGCGTCGAACCCGCCGCCCTTGATCGCCTCACGGGTGTCGGCCGGGGGCGGCGACGCGCGCACGGTCCGGTAGGCCGTGACGTCGTCCACCTCCCAGCCCAGCTCGATCAGCCCGGCCACCAGCGTCTCGGTGGCGATGTCGGCACGCGGCAGGAAGACGCGGTCGATCGGGTCGAAGACCGGGTCGTACGGGGGCCAGTCCTCAAGGAGGCCGGCCGCCGACTGCTCGCCGCTCGGCACCAGGTCCGGCTTGACGCCGAACTCCACCAGCGCCGCCGCCGTCTGCTCGCCGACCGCCGCGACCTTGATGCCCGCGAACGCGCGCGCGTCGAGCCCGTACTCCTCGAACTTCTCGCGCACCGCCTTGACCGCGTTCACCGAGGTGAAGGCGATCCACTCGTAGCGGCCCGTCACCAGGCCCTTGACCGCGCGCTCCATCTGCTGCGGCGTGCGCGGCGGCTCGACGGCGATGGTCGGCACCTCGTGCGGCACCGCACCGTACGAACGCAGTTGGTCGGAGAGCGACGCCGCCTGCTCCTTCGTACGCGGTACGAGGACACGCCACCCGAAGAGCGGCTTGGACTCGAACCACGACAGCCGGTCGCGCTGGGCCGCGGCGGTGCGCTCACCGACCACGGCTATGACCGGCTGGTGCCCGTCCGGCGACGGCAGCACCTTCGCCTGCTTGAGGACCTGGGCGACCGAGCCGAGCGTCGCGTTCCAGGTGCGCTGGCGCGTGGTCGTACCGGCGACCGTCACCGTCATCGGGGTGTCGGGCTTGCGGCCCGCCGCGACGAGTTCGCCCGCCGCCGCGGCCACGGTCTCCAGGGTCGCGGAGACGACGACCGTGCCGTCGCTCGCGCCGACCTCGGTCCAGCAGCGCTCGCCCGCGCTGCGCGCGTCGACGAAGCGCACATCGGCGCCGCCCGAGGTGTCGCTGAGCGGAACACCGGCGTACGCGGGTACGCCCACCGCCGTCGCGACACCCGGCACGACCTCGAAGGGGATGCCCTCCGAGGCGCAGGCGAGCATCTCGTCGCCCGCCCTGCCGTCCAGGCCCGGGTCGCCCGCTACCGCACGCACCACCCGCCTGCCGGAGCGTGCGGCCTCCATGACAAGATTGGCGGCGTCCCGCAACACGGGGACACCAACGGTTGCTGACGTCTCGTCAACTACCGTCAGCTGAGGCGTGTCCACACCTGCCCGCGCATGCGCGCGAACCACGTCGAGCACAGCCGGCTCGGCGATCAGGACATCGGCCGACGCCAGCGCTTCCACGGCGCGCAGCGTCAGCAGTCCCGGGTCTCCTGGGCCGGCACCGAGGAAGGTGACGCACCCGTGCGCGGAGACGGCGGGAAGGTTCGAGGAGTTGGTGGGGCTCAAAGTGCTCGCTCCCCCATAAGACCGGCCGCACCCTTGGCAAGCATCTCGACCGCGAGTTCGCGACCGAGCGCCACGGCTTCGTCGTGCGACGCAGGTACGGGACCGGTGATGGACAGCTGCACCAGCGTCGAGCCGTCGGTGGTACCGACGACGCCGCGCAGGCGCATCTCATGAACAACCTGTCCGTCGGCCAGCAGGTCGGCGTAGGCACCCACAGGTGCGGAACAGCCGGCCTCCAGGGCGGCGAGCAGGGACCGCTCGGCGGTCACGGCGACCCGGGTGTACGGGTCGTCGAGCTCGGCGAGCGCGGCGGCGAGGTCGGCATCTGCTGCCGTGCACTCGATCGCCAGTGCCCCCTGGCCGGGGGCGGGCAGCATGGTGTCGACCGGAAGGAAATCGGTCACCTCACCGATCCTGCCGATGCGGTTGAGCCCGGCCGCGGCGAGTACCACCGCGTCGAGTTCACCGCTGTGCGCGAATCCGATCCGGGTGTCGATGTTCCCCCGGATCGGCACGGTTTCGACGGCGAGGCCGTGGCTGCGCGCGTACGCGTTCAGCTGCGACATGCGCCGGGGCGAGCCGGTGCCTATGCGGACCGGACGGCCCTCGGCGGCGGCGGCCAGCTCGGTCAGGGTCAGCCCGTCGCGCGCCACGAGCACGTCGCGCGGGTCCTCGCGGACCGGCACGGCGGCGAGCACGAGGTCGTCGGGCTGCGCGGTCGGCAGGTCCTTGAGCGAGTGCACGGCGAAGTCGACGTCACCGCGCAGCAGCGCGTCGCGCAGCGCGGTCACGAAGACGCCCGTGCCGCCGATCTGCGCCAGGTGCTCGCGCGAGGTGTCGCCGTACGTGGTGATCTCCACCAGCTCGACCGGACGCCCGGTCAACTGCCGTACGGCGTCGGCCACCTGGCCGGACTGGGCCATGGCGAGCATGCTGCGCCTGGTCCCCAGCCTCAGTGCTTTCTGGGTCATGACCGCCCTCGGTTCTTCGCGTCTCGGTTCTTGACGTCGACGTCGTTCAGATCGGCCCGCGACACGGCGGCGACCGTCTCCGGGTCGAGGTCGAAGAGAGTGCGCAGCGCGTCCGCGTACCCGGCGCCGCCGGGCTCGGCCGCCAGCTGCTTGATCCGCACGGTCGGCGCGTGCAGGAGCTTGTCGACGACGCGGCGCACGGTCTGGGTGACCTCGGCGCGCTGCTTCTCGTCCAGGTCGGGCAGCCGCCCCTCCAGGCGCGCCACTTCGCCGGCCACCACGTCGGCGGCCATCGCGCGCAGCGCGACCACGGTCGGCGTGATGTGCGCGGCGCGCTGGGCGGCGCCGAAGGCCGCGACCTCGTCGGAGACGATCGAGCGGACCTGGTCGACGTCGGCGGCCATCGGCGCGTCGGCCGAGGCCTCGGCGAGCGACTCGATGTCGACGAGGCGCACGCCCGGGATGCGGTGGACGGCGGCGTCGATGTCGCGCGGCATGGCGAGGTCGAGCAGCGCGAGCCGGACCGGGCCGCTCTGCGCGGGGATGCGGCGGCGCGCGGCGGGCCGGGCGCCGGTGGCGTTGTCGGCCCAACTGCCGTGCAGCTCCAGGGAGTCGGCGTCGACCGGCTCGCCCTGTTCGCGTACGGCGTCGGCGGCCTCGGCGACCGCCGTGTACGCGGCGAGTCCGGCGCCGGCGGCGGCCGTGGCGGCGAAGTCGACGGGGCAGCCCTCGGCGGCGGGCGCGTGGCCCGCGGGAGCCGGCGCGGCGGCGACCGGGGCGCCGAGCGCCTCGCCGACGGCCTGAGCCGTCAGGACCAGACCGGTCGCGCCCGTACAGGAAACCGCCACGTCGACTCGTGTCAGCTCGCGCGCGACATCGCCCATCGGCACGGCGCGGGCGGCCGTGCCCGACTCCGCGAGGATCTCGACCAGGCGCTCGGCACGGCCGGGCGTGCGGTTGGCGACGATCACCTCGCGCACTCCGGCGCGCGCCAGCGTCGCCGCGGCCAGCGAGGACATCGATCCCGCGCCGATCACCAGGGCGCGCTTGTCCTTGGCCCAGGTCTCCACCGGCACGCCGACGGCCAGCTGCTCCAGGCCGAAGGTGACCAGGGACTGTCCGGCCCGGTCGATGCCGGTCTCGCTGTGGGCGCGCTTGCCGACCCGCAGGGCCTGCTGGAACAGGTCGTTGAGGAGCCGCCCGGCGGTGTGGAGCTCCTGCCCCAGCGCGAGCGTGTCCTTGATCTGGCCGAGGATCTGCCCCTCGCCCACGACCATCGAGTCCAGCCCGCACGCCACCGAGAAGAGGTGGTGGACGGCCCGGTCCTCGTAGTGCACATAGAGATACGGAGTGAGCTCCTCCAGGCCGACGCCGCTGTGCTGGGCGAGCAGCGTGGAGAGCTCGGCGACGCCCGCGTGGAACTTGTCCACGTCCGCGTACAGCTCGATCCGGTTGCAGGTGGCCAGTACCGCCGCCTCGGCCGCGGGCTCCGCGGCGAGGGTGTCCTGAAGCAGCTTGACCTGCGTGTCCGCGGACAGCGAGGCCCGCTCAAGGATGCTGACGGGGGCGCTGCGGTGGCTGAGGCCGACGACCAGGAGGCTCATGCCGGCATCACGGCGGGCATGTCCCCGTCGGGTCCCTTCCGGTCCACGGCCGCGCCGCCGCGCACCGCGGGCGTCACTACCTCAGAGCCACCGCCGGCCTCGGCCGCGGCCGCGTCCTCACCGGCCTTGCGCTGCTCGTGGAAGGCGAGGATCTGCAGCTCGATGGAGAGGTCGACCTTGCGTACGTCGACGCCCTCGGGCACCGACAGGACCGTCGGCGCGAAGTTCAGGATGGAGGTGACACCGGCGGCGACCAGGCGGTCGCAGACCGGCTGCGCGGCGCCCGCCGGCGTCGCGATGACGCCGATGGAGACACCGTTGTCGCTGATGATCTTCTCCAGCTCGTCGGAGTGCTGCACCGGGATCCCGGCGACGGGCTTGCCCGCCATCGCGGGGTCCGCGTCGATCAGCGCGGCGACCCGGAAGCCACGGGAGGCGAACCCGCCGTAGTTGGCGAGAGCCGCGCCGAGGTTTCCGATGCCGACGATGACGACGGGCCAGTCCTGGGTCAGGCCGAGCTCGCGGGAGATCTGGTAGACGAGGTACTCGACGTCGTAGCCGACGCCCCTGGTCCCGTAGGAGCCGAGGTACGAGAAGTCCTTGCGCAGCTTCGCGGAGTTGACCCCCGCGGCCGCGGCCAGCTCCTCGGAGGAGACCGTGGGTACGGAGCGCTCCGACAGTCCGGTCAGCGCACGCAGATACAGCGGAAGCCTGGCGACGGTGGCCTCGGGGATTCCTCGGCTACGGGTCGCCGGTCGGTGAGTTCGGCCAGTTGCCACGGTGCTCCTGCGGGATGAGCGAGGCAGGCGGCCATGTGTCCCAGGACCGCCCCGTCGAATGCAGGCTATGTCTTTGTGAACGCGTGCACAAAGATGGTGTCCGCTTTGTCCGAGCAAAGTGACCGGGCTCACGCGAACCGGCGCCGATTTCCGGGAACCGACAGCGGAGTCGGTCCGTTGAGAACCCGAAGGGGGCAAAACCGTACACACCTCTCCACGATGTCACCCCCGAACACGACAAAACGACCTCGATGGTAACCACAACTACCGCTGATCACCCACTCGATCACGGGCGGGCGGGGCCCGGACGCGCACACAGCCGCCGCACCCACCTCACGCACCTCACACGCTCAGCGCGCTCCTGAGGCGCGCGGGGTCCACGCGCCAGAAGGTGTGCTGCGCGCCGTCGACGAGGACGACCGGAATCTGCTCCCAGTACTCGCGGTGCAGCGCCTCGTCCTGAGTGATGTCCTTCTCCTCCCACACCGCACCGGTCTCGGCGCACACGCGCTCGACGACGACGCGGGCGTCGTCGCAGAGATGGCAGCCGGGCTTGCCGATGAGCGTGACGAGCGGCGGGGCGGACCGGTCGGGGCTCTGCGGGGACTTCCCCCGCCGAAAGAGAGGACTCATGAGTCCATTCTCCGCCTACGGCGAAGGGGGCCCGCCCATAAGCGGGATCAGTCCCGTCCGACCCGTTTAACAGTCCCGCCTCGCAGAGTTCACGCCACCGCATCCCGGCGTGTCGGGCGGGACCGAACATACTGGCTATGCTCACGACATGGCCGTACTGGGATGGCTCACCCCTCGTAGGCGCTCGGCGACAGCCCGCAGCGTGCTGGCCGGCGAGGCCGCAGCGGAGGCAGCCCGCAAGTCCGAACAGGAGCTGGCGGAACTCGCGGAAGCGGAAGCCAGGAGAAAAGCCGAGCCGGATTCCGAATCCCCCTCGGCTCCGGAGTTCCCCGTCGTCGGGGACGACCTGGCCGCCGCCTTCTTCGACCTCGACAACACGGTGATGCAGGGCGCGGCGATCTTCCACTTCGGGCGGGGCCTGTACAAGCGGAAGTTCTTCCAGCGCCGCGACCTGGCCCGGTTCGCCTGGCAGCAGGCGTGGTTCCGGCTCGCCGGGGTCGAGGACCCCGAGCACATGCAGGACGCGCGCGAGAGCGCCCTGTCCATTGTCAAGGGCCACCGCGTCTCCGAGCTGATGACCATCGGCGAGGAGATCTACGACGAGTACATGGCGGACCGCATCTGGCCCGGCACACGCGCGCTGGCCCAGGCACACCTGGACGCGGGCCAGAAGGTGTGGCTGGTGACGGCCGCGCCGGTGGAGACCGCGACGATCATCGCGCGCCGCCTCGGCCTGACGGGCGCGCTCGGCACGGTCGCGGAGTCCGTGAGCGGCGTCTACACCGGCCGCCTGGTGGGCGAGCCCCTGCACGGCCCCGCCAAGGCGGAGGCGGTACGCGCCCTGGCGGCGGCGGAGGGCCTGGACCTCACACGCTGCGCGGCATACAGCGACTCCCACAACGACATCCCCATGCTGTCCCTGGTGGGCCACCCCTACGCCATCAACCCCGACGCGAAACTCCGCAAGCACGCCCGAGCGAGGGAGTGGCGCCTGCGCGACTACCGGACGGGCCGAAAGGCGGCGAAGGTGGGGATCCCGGCGGCGGCGGGGGTGGGCGCCCTGGCGGGCGGCACGGCGGCAGCGGTGGCCCTGCACCGCCGCAGGCGCTGAGACGGTTCCGCGGCTGCGCTTCATCTGTGGGCCCGGTGGGGGCTGGTCGCGCAGTTCCCCGCGCCCCTAAAAGCGGCACCTCCAGCCCCTCCAGCGCGCGAGGAACGGCCCCCTGAGGGGCGCGGGGAACTGCGCGACCAGCCACACGCGGCCCGCAGACGAACGAAGGCCGGGGCGGAGCCCCGAAAGCGGGGTCCGGGGGCGGAGCCCCCGGGAGACCACCTCAGCCCCCACCCACCCCCGGAGGGTCCAGGTGAAGGGGCGGGGTGGGGCCCAATCCGGGACCACTTACCCGCAGGGACCCCCCACCAGTCCCCCACCCCCCACTCGGCCACATCCCACCCCCCAACCGATCAACATCGATCACCACAACGCCACCACCCGCTCACACTCCGCAACCCAATCCGTCCCATAGACGTAACAGAAGCGACGGAATCGACGATTTGAGCAACTGGGTGTAGCGCTCCCTGCACGAAGCGTTATTCTCCTCAGACGCATACCGGAACCCACACATCGCCACGGCGGGTGAACGGTCCCGCACTGCACGTGATGGAAGCTCTGCCTCTGGGAGTCCCGTGTACCCACACGTCGGGGTTGACGCCTCGGGCCTGGCTACGCTGCGCGCAGCGGTCGTCGACCGTCTGCGCGTCTTCGTCCCCACCGCGTACGTCACCGCCCCCGCCTTCGCCACCGCCTCACCCCTCGGTGCCTGCTACGCGCTGGCAGACGGTGGTGCCGCGGTCGGAAGACGGAGCGGCGGCCGCAGCACGGGCACGTCCGCGACGCCGACCGCCCGCCGCCCCAGCGCGGACAGCGACAGCGCCCGCATGATGGACCTCGTCGAACGCGCCCAGGCGGGCGAGGCCGACGCCTTCGGACGGCTGTACGACCAGTACAGCGACACCGTGTACCGGTACATCTATTACCGCGTAGGCGGCAAGGCCACCGCCGAGGACCTCACCAGCGAGACCTTCCTGCGCGCCCTGCGCCGGATCTCGACCTTCACCTGGCAGGGCCGCGATTTCGGCGCCTGGCTGGTCACGATCGCGCGCAACCTGGTCGCGGACCACTTCAAGTCGAGCCGCTTCCGCCTGGAAGTGACCACCGGCGAAATGCTCGACGCCAATGAAGTGGAGCGTTCGCCCGAGGACTCCGTCCTGGAGTCCCTCTCCAACGCCGCGCTCCTCGAAGCCGTACGGAAGCTCAATCCGCAACAGCAGGAGTGCGTCACCCTGCGCTTCCTCCAGGGCCTCTCGGTCGCCGAGACCGCCCGCGTCATGGGCAAGAACGAGGGCGCCATCAAGACCCTCCAGTACCGCGCCGTGCGCACTCTCGCCCGGCTCCTCCCCGAAGACGCCCGCTAGACGTCCGCCGATCCCGGAGGCCGCGCAGGCCTCCGGACGGCCCGGTCCAACTCACCTTCGGTGAGCACTCAGTGCTGCCCGGTCACACTGTGGTCCGATCATCCTTCGTCCGTAACCCAAGTGCCGCGTCCGTCGTTGTGCCGGATGCAGGCTCCCTGTGGTCACGCCATGTCCAGGGTCGATCACTCGATCGTGTGGATGTGCTCAAGGCGTGCAACCTTCCAGGCCCCTTGGGGAGTCGACCGTGATGACGAGAGGAGGTGCCGCCAGTGATCGCGAACGTATCGGCGCACCGGCGGGCGAACGCCTTCGCCCAGGCCCTGGAAGAAGCCTCGGCGGCCCAGCAGCCACCCGCCAATCCGGCCGTCGCGGCCGAACAGGCGGCGGAAGCCGACCTGTTGACCCTGGCGACCGTCCTCGGCGAACTGCCGAAACCAGAGATGGACCCACAGGTGAAGGTGGAGCAGCGGGCGCTGCTCGTGGCCGCCATGGAGCAGATGTTCGCTTCAGGTGGCGCCACCGACCCTCTGATGCCCGAGCAGCGGACCGGCCGGGGCGCCCACCGGGCGGCCCCGCTCCGGAAATTGCGCCCCCGCTCCCGCTGGTCGAAGGGCATCGCTGCGGGCGGCCTGAGCATCGGGGTGGCCGCGGGCGCGTTCAGCGGCGTAGCCGCTGCCAGCTCCGACGCCCTCCCCGGTGACTCGCTGTACGGGCTGAAGCGCGGCATGGAGGACCTCAAGCTCAACCTGGCGGACGACGACGCCGACCGCGGCAAGATCTACCTCGATCAGGCCTCCACCCGGCTCAGCGAGGCCCGTCGTCTGATGGAGCGCGGTCGCGCCGGCGACCTCGACCACGAGCAGCTGAGCGAGGTCCGCCGCGCGCTCAGCGGTATGCAGCACGACGTGACCGAAGGCCACCGCCTGCTCCATGCCGCGTACACCAAGGACGGCTCGCTCGGCCCCATCGCCGCCCTGTCGTCGTTCGCCTCGGCGCACCGCGACAGTTGGAGCAAGCTGCGCGGCAAACTGCCCACGCAGCTCACCGATGTCGGCGACCAGGTCACCTCCGTCTTCGTCGCCATAGACCAAGAGGTCGAGCCACTGCGTTCGATGCTCCCCCCGGCCAAGACGAAGACCCATGGCCGTACGGACACGACGCACCAGGGCGAGGCGAGCCACACGGCCCGCCCGGCCCCGGCCTCCTCGGCCCCGGCGCACGGCACGGTGGGCGGCGGCACCAAGCCGCAGCCCTCCACCCCGGGCACCAAGCCGAACGAGGGCCTGCTCGGCGGCAACACCGGCGGCCTCCTCGACCCCCCGTCGAAGAGCGCCCCACCGACGTCCGGCACCACCCCGGCCAAGCCGCCGGTCCCGGACGTCACCCTGCCCCCGCTCCTCCCCGGCCTGCTCCCGGGCCTGGGCATCGAGGGCGAGGACGCGAGGTAGCTCCACCGGTTACGTGTGTGGGGCGCGCCGTTTCACCAGGCGCGCCCCACACACGTACCACTGCCAGAAAACAGGGTCGGAAAACAGGTCAGAAGAACCAGGTCAGAAGAACACCGACCGCCGCTGCACCAGCAGCTTGTACAGCGTGTGCTGGATCTGCTCCCGCACCTGATCCGTCAGGTTGAACATCAGCATCGGGTCCTCCGCCGCCTCCGGCGGATACCCGTCGGTCGGGATCGGCTCGCCGAACTGGATCGTCCACTTCGTCGGCAGCGGCACGAGCCCGGCCGGCCCCAGCCACGGGAACGTGGGCGTGATCGGGAAGTACGGGAAGCCCAGGAGGCGGGCCAGCGTCTTGGAGTTGCCGAGCATCGGGTAGATCTCCTCGGCCCCGACGATCGAGCACGGCACGATCGGCGTCCCGGCCCGCAGCGCGGTCGACACGAACCCGCCCCGCCCGAACCGCTGGAGCTTGTACCGCTCGCTGAACGGCTTCCCGATGCCCTTGAAGCCCTCCGGCATCACCCCGACGACCTCGCCCCGCTCCAGGAGCGCCTGGGCGTCCTCGGCGCAGGCCAGGGTGTGCCCGGCCTTGCGGGCCAGCTCGTTGACGACCGGCAGCATGAACACCAGGTCCGCCGCGAGCAGCCGCAGATGCCGCCCCGCCGGGTGGTGGTCGTGCACCGCCACCTGCATCATCAGCCCGTCCAGCGGCAGCGTCCCGGAGTGGTTGGCGACGACCAGCGCCCCGCCCTCGGCCGGGATGTTCTCGACGCCCTTCACCTCCACCCGGAAGTACTTCTCGTAGAAGGGGCGGATCAGGGACATCAGGACCTGGTCGGTGAGCTCCTTGTCGTAGCCGAACTCGTCGACCTCGTACTCGCCGGTGATCCGCCGCCGCAGGAACGCGAGCCCGCCCGCGACCCGCCGGTCCCAGCCGCCACCCGGCCGCTCCCACACCTCCTCGCCGGACTGGCCACCGTCCCGCGAAGAACCGTCGCGCGAGGCGTCCCGCTGCGGGGTGACGGCGTCAGCGGCCTCCTGCGGCCCCCGGCCGCCCTCCGGGCCCTGGGGGACGGTCTGCTGGCCCGGCAGGGCGCTCACCGGGGCGGCAGCCGCCTCCGGGGCCGTACCCCGCCGCCCGCCGGAGCGGCGGCGCCCCGGGCGCTGCGCACCGCCGCGCGAGCGGTCGTCGTCGAACGGAATGACCTTGGCGTCCGCCATCGTGGTTGAGCTCCTCATTCCGCGCCGGGAGTGGACAAGGTGGAAGTGGCCGGAGCACCCCCGGCGAACGGCCGGAAGGGCAGCGCCGCCACCCCGTCCACGGCCCTCGCCAGGGCGTCCGGCGGCAGCAGCCCGGGGCCCCGGCTGCGCGCGAAGTCGGCGAACGCCTCCGCCGTCGTGTACTTCGGCCCGAACCCCAGCGTCTCCCGCATCTGCGCGGTGCTCACCACCCTGCCGTGGGTGAGCAGCCTGATCTGCTCGGGCGAGAAGTCGCTCACGCCGACCGAGCGCAGCGCCGAGCCCACCCAGCGGACCGCCGGGAGCAGCACCGGCACGGTCGGCCTGCCCAGGCGCCGCGAGCACTGCGAGAGCAGCAGCACGCCCTCCCCGGCCACGTTGAAGGTGCCGCTGTTGAGCGTCCCGCGCCGGGGCTCGTGCGAGGCGATGCGCAGCACGTCGATGACGTCGTCCTCGTGGACGAACTGGAGCCGGGGGTCGTAGCCGAACACGGTCGGCAGCACCGGCAGCGAGAAGTACTCGGCGAGCGGCGAGTCCGCGCCCGGCCCCAGGATGTTCGCGAACCGCAGCACGCACACCGCCACATCGGGCCGGCGCCGCGCGAAGCCCCGTACGTACCCCTCGACCTCGACGGCGTCCTTCGCGAAGCCGCCGCTCGGCAGCGACTTGGGCGGGGTCGTCTCGGTGAACACGGCCGGATCGCGCGGCGCCGACCCGTACACACTGGTGCTCGACTTCACCACCAGGCGCCGCACCGAAGGCGACTTCTGGCACGCGCCGAGCAGCTGCATGGTGCCGATGACGTTCGTTTCCTTCACGGACGTCCGCCCGCCGGCGCCCAGCGGCGTGCCGGTCACGTCCATGTGCACGACGGTGTCGACGGCATGTTCGGCCAGCACACGGGCGATGGCGGGCTGCCGTATGTCCGCCCGTACGAAATCGGCTCCGCCCAGATGGTGGCCGGGCGGCACGGCGTCCACGCCGATCACCCGGTCCACTTCCGGATCACGTTGGATGCGCCGTACGAGACGGCCTCCGAGCTGCCGGGCCACTCCGGTGACGAGCACGACCTTCCCCAAGATCAGCGCCTTCCTTTGGCCTGAGGTGCACTCTTGGCGCCACCGTAGCGGCTGGATGTTGCCCGGTGATGACCGCGTGGTCGCTCGTGGCCGGTAAAGCGGCGCCGAAAGGCCCGCCGGAAAGCGCGCGGCACCGGCTTTTGGGATACCGAAAGGGCGTGCGGGATATGCGGCCGGTAAACGCACCGCAGCCCTCCCACCAGGACGGCGGAAGGGCTGCGAGTTCACGTACAGCTGTCGCTTACTTCTTGTTGCGACGCTGAACGCGGGTGCGCTTGAGCAGCTTGCGGTGCTTCTTCTTAGCCATCCGCTTGCGCCGCTTCTTGATAACAGAGCCCACGACTACCCTCGCTCACTTCTCTTCACTCGGTGCGGGGCGTCTGGGCCCACACGACCTACGAGGGGCTAGCCTACCCGCCTGAGCGCAGAGGTCGTAACCGAGGGCACCGTCAGGCTGTCTCCACCCCCACGAAGGACTCTCGGAGGTACTCCTGCACCGCCTGTTCCGGGACCCTGAAGGACCTGCCCACCCGGATCGCCGGCAGATGACCGCTGTGCACCAAGCGGTACACGGTCATCTTCGACACTCGCATCACCGAGGCGACTTCCGCCACGGTCAGGAACACGACCTCGTTCAGAGGCCTCTGATCAGCAGCCATGACCCACCTGTACCTTCCGCACCCGACGCGCACCGGCTTCCCCTCCGGTGACTCTTCGTCGCTGTGCGCTCACTCCCCAGACTAGGGGCGGGTGGTGCGAGTGGGGAAGAGGAGCTACCGACGGCCGCCTACTGTGACAGACACGCTCGATTGAGTACATAGCGCGTAAGCGGCCGGTAGTAATCAGACCGCACAGCGTCATCAAGCGGAACGGCTACGGACACCCGCCCCTCGGCCTCTCCGACGAACAGCGCGGGATCGTCCGTATCGGCCAGACCGACCGCCTCGATACCCAGCTGACCTGCCCCGCAGACCCATCCGTGATCTCCGACGACCAGGTCCGGCAGCCGCCCGCGGAGGGTCGCCGCGGCCCCCAGGGCGACCCGAACCGGCAGCGGTGAATGGGTGTGTGCGCCGGTCTCACTGGCGGGACCCCGCACGCCGGGTTCACGCACCAGCGCGACTCCTCGTACGTAGTCAAGGTTGTACGTACGTACCCCGAACCGGGTCGTTATGTCGACACATCGCCCCTGCGCGGGGGTGAGAACATCACATCCGGCCGCCGACAAAGCGTCCGCGAGGGCGGCGTAGAAGGCGAGCAGCCGGTGCGGATGCCCGGTTCCGAAGAGTACGGCGCCGCGCCGCGCGGCCACGTCGTGGATCCTGGCGGCCAGCGCGTCGAGCCCGGCGAGCGTCCGCTCCGGATCGATGACATCCGGCCCCGACACATGCGCCGGATCCGGACTCACCCCGCACTTGTCCGCCATGAGCCGCAGCAAGTCACGCTCGCCCCAGCCCCATTCGGGGTCGAGGCCGAGTGTGACCCGAGGGTCCCGGGCCGCGAACAGCCGATAGCTGCGCAGGCTCTCCTCCCGCGAGGTGGCCACAGGCCCGGCCAGCCGCGCAGCCAACAGATGCGCCCGCAGCGCCCCGGTGCTCAACACGGGGACGATGCTCTCGCAGTCGGGGCTCCGGGGGGCCGAATCAGGCCGGAGACCGCACAGTTGGCGTAACGGGGGGGACTGGCCGCGCAGCGGCCATTCAGGGGCGCGGGGAACTGCGCGACCAGCCCACCACGGTCCGCAGACGAAGCACCAGGCCGCCCGCCAGAGGGCTTTCGGGAAGGGGCGGGGTGGGGAATCCCCCCTACGCCAACAACCCCCGCAACGGATAAACCGCCCGCCGAGTAGCCAGAATCGCCTGATCCAGCCGATCCGCCGGGTCGTAGCCCGACTCCCAGTCCCGCCACAGCACCGTACGCCCGTCCGTCATCCGCCCCGGCCCCAACTGGCGCGTACGGGCGAACACTTCGTCCCGCCACGACGCCGGGATCACCGACTCCGGATCCACCGGAGCGTGCCCCGCCACCCCCACCAGATGCGTCCACGAGCGCGGCACCACGTCCACCACCGCGTACCCCCCGCCCCCGAGGGCCACCCACTTCCCGCCCGCCACATGCTCGTGCGCCAGCGCGTGGCACGCCTCCTGGACGGCCCGCTGGGCGTCCAGCGAGACCGCCAGATGCGCCAGCGGATCCTCGAAGTGCGTGTCCGCGCCGTGCTGCGTCACCAGCACCTGGGGGCGGAACTCGGCCAACAGCTCCGGCACCACGGAGTGGAACGCCCGCAGCCACCCCTCGTCCCCGGTCCCGGCCGGCAGCGCCACGTTGACGGCCGTCCCGTCGGCATCCGTCTCCTCCGGCCACCCCGTCCCGGGGAACAGCAGCCGGGGATGCTCGTGGAGCGAGATCGTCAGCACCCTGGGGTCGTCCCAGAACGCCGTCTGCACCCCGTCCCCGTGGTGCACGTCCACATCCACGTACGCGACCCGCTCCGCCCCCAGCTCAAGGAGCCGGGCGATGGCGAGCGCCGCGTCGTTGTAGATGCAGAACCCCGCGGCCCCGCCCGGCATCGCGTGGTGCAGCCCGCCCGCGAAGTTCACCGCGTGCGCCGCGTTCCCGCGCCACACCGCCTCGGCGGCCCCCACGGACTGCCCGGCGATCAGCGCCGACGCCTCGTGCATTCCCGCGAACGCGGGATCGTCCACGGTCCCCAGGCCGTACGCCTGGTCCGCGGCGCCCGGATCCGCCGAAGCGGCCCGTACGGCCGCCACATAGTCCTCGCGGTGCACGAGCCGCAGCGTCGAATCCCCCGCCGCCGGCGCGGCCACCACGTCGAGCGCCTTGTCCAGCCCGTACGCCCGCACCAACCCCATGGTCAGCGAGAGCCGTACCGGATCCATCGGATGGCTCGGTCCGAAGTCGTACGCCGTGACAGCGTCATCCCACATCAACAGTGCGCGGCCGCTCATGCCCGCCACCGTATCGGGCGCCCTCCGCGCCGAACGACCGGGCGTACACCAGCGTCAACAGAACCAGCACCATCGGTATGAGCATGGCGCCCCGATAGCTCCACGCGCCGCCGACCCCGCCGACCAGCGGCGACCCGAAGAGGTAGCCCACGTAGTTGAAGGCGTTGAGCCGCGCGATCGCCGCGTCCGAGGCGTTCGGGAACAGCCGCCCCGCCGCCGCGTACGTCTGCGGCACGATCACACACAGCCCGAACCCCAGCATGGTGAACCCGAGCATCCCGGTCCACGGCCCCGGCGCCAACGCGACCACGGCGAACCCGGCGCTCGCGAGCACGGCCCCACCCCGCACCACGGCCACGGCCCCGAACCGCCGCACCCCGTGGTCCCCGGCCGCCCGCCCCAGCAGGGTGGTGACCATGTAGACGTTGTACGGGACGGTCGACAGCTGCTCGGAGCTGCCGAGCACGTCCTGGAGGTACTTCGCGCTCCAGTTGGAGACGGTCGAGTCGCCGATGTAGGCGAAAGCCATCACCAGGCAGAGCGGCAGCAGCAGCCGAAAGGCCACGGGCTGGCCGCCCGCGGCATCGCCTTCGGAGCCCTCGGAGGCCTCGGAGGCTTTGGAAGCGCCGGCGGCCGGCGCCCCGTCCACGTACCACCGGCTCCCGGCCAGACACAGCGGCAGCAGCACGAGGACGACCGGCAGATACGAGGTGAGCAGCGACAGGTCCCAGTGCGCCCCCACCCACGCGAGCGAGGCGCCCACGATCCCGCCGAGGCTGAACGCGGCGTGGAAGCCCAGGATGATGCTGCGCCCATACGCGCGCTGAAGGCTGATCCCCAGCATGTTCATGCACGCGTCGAGCCCGCCGACGGCCAGCCCGAACGCCCCGAGCGAGACGGCCGCCTGCCACATCTGGTCCCCGGCCGCGACCCCGACCAGCGCGAGCAGCACGAGCGGCTGCACCCACCGAAGCGCCACACTGGGCGCCACCCGCTTCACCAGGTGCTCGGTGGTGACGCTCCCGACCCCGGCCAGGATCGGCACGCCCGCGAGGAACGCCGGCAGCAGGCCGTCGGATATCCCGTACTGGTCCTGGAGCGCGGGGATGCGGGTCACCAGGAGGGCGAAGGCGATCCCCTGCGCACAGAAGCTGAGCGCGAGGGACGCCCGGCCCCGCCGCAGGTGTACGTCTGTCATGGCCGCAGAGCTTAGGCCCGCAAGCTACTCCTGGGTAGACAGGTCACCCCAGCAATTCGCGCAGCTGTGCCATGTCGGAGAAGAGGGCCGTACAGCCCTGGAGCCGGTCCTCGGGCGTCATGGCGGTGAACCCGTAGACGTCCATCCCGGCGGCCCGCGCGGCCTGCACCCCGAGCGGGCTGTCCTCGACGACGGCACACCGCTCCGGCGCGACACCCATGCGCTCGGCGGCGTACAGGAACAGATCCGGCGCCGGCTTCCCGCGCCCGACGTCCTGCGAGGAGAACACCCACTCCTCCTCGAACCACTCGTCGAGCCCGGTCTTGCGGTGCCCCACCCGGATCCGCTCATGGCTCCCGGACGAGGCGACGCAGTACGGCACCCCGTCCGCCACCAGCTTCGCGAGCACGTCGGTGGCCCCGGCCACCGGCTGGAGCTCCCGCTCGAAGGCGGCGAAGACGCGGGCGTGGAACGCGTCGTCGAAGTCGGCGGGCAGCGCCTGCCCGGTCCGCTCCTGGATCAGCTCGTGGATGCGGTGCATGGCGGAGCCCATGTAGTCGCGAATGGACTCCTCGTACGAGGTGGGGAAGCCCAGCTCGGTGAGGTGCTCCGCGAGGATGGTGTTCGAGATCGGCTCGCTGTCGACGAGCACGCCGTCGTTGTCGAAGATGATGAGGTCATAGCGCATGGCTCGACCCTAAACGCCAGTAAACGCAGAAAAGCCCCGTACCGGATCCCGGTACGGGGCTTTTCTCAAAATTTGTTCGGCGGCGTCCTACTCTCCCACAGGGTCCCCCCTGCAGTACCATCGGCGCTGAAAGGCTTAGCTTCCGGGTTCGGAATGTAACCGGGCGTTTCCCTAACGCTATGACCACCGAAACACTATGAAATTAACGATGCTGGTGCAGACACAGCTGTTCGTTATTTCAGAACTAACACAGTGGACGCGAGCAACTGAGGACAAGCCCTCGGCCTATTAGTACCAGTCAGCTCCACCCCTTACGAGGCTTCCACATCTGGCCTATCAACCCAGTCGTCTACTGGGAGCCTTACCCTCTCAAGGAGGTGGGAATACTCATCTCGAAGCAGGCTTCCCGCTTAGATGCTTTCAGCGGTTATCCTTTCCGAACGTAGCCAACCAGCCATGCCCTTGGCAGGACAACTGGCACACCAGAGGTTCGTCCGTCCCGGTCCTCTCGTACTAGGGACAGCCCTTCTCAATATTCCTGCGCGCGCAGCGGATAGGGACCGAACTGTCTCACGACGTTCTAAACCCAGCTCGCGTACCGCTTTAATGGGCGAACAGCCCAACCCTTGGGACCGACTCCAGCCCCAGGATGCGACGAGCCGACATCGAGGTGCCAAACCATCCCGTCGATATGGACTCTTGGGGAAGATCAGCCTGTTATCCCCGGGGTACCTTTTATCCGTTGAGCGACGGCGCTTCCACAAGCCACCGCCGGATCACTAGTCCCGACTTTCGTCCCTGCTCGACCCGTCGGTCTCACAGTCAAGCTCCCTTGTGCACTTACACTCAACACCTGATTGCCAACCAGGCTGAGGGAACCTTTGGGCGCCTCCGTTACTCTTTAGGAGGCAACCGCCCCAGTTAAACTACCCATCAGACACTGTCCCTGATCCGGATCACGGACCCAGGTTAGACATCCAGCACGACCAGAGTGGTATTTCAACGACGACTCCACAACCACTGGCGTGGCCGCTTCACAGTCTCCCACCTATCCTACACAAGCCGAACCGAACACCAATATCAAACTGTAGTAAAGGTCCCGGGGTCTTTCCGTCCTGCTGCGCGAAACGAGCATCTTTACTCGTAGTGCAATTTCACCGGGCCTATGGTTGAGACAGTCGAGAAGTCGTTACGCCATTCGTGCAGGTCGGAACTTACCCGACAAGGAATTTCGCTACCTTAGGATGGTTATAGTTACCACCGCCGTTTACTGGCGCTTAAGTTCTCAGCTTCGCCACCCCGAAGAGTGACTAACCGGTCCCCTTAACGTTCCAGCACCGGGCAGGCGTCAGTCCGTATACATCGCCTTACGGCTTCGCACGGACCTGTGTTTTTAGTAAACAGTCGCTTCTCGCTGGTCTCTGCGGCCACCCCCAGCTCAGGAAGCAAGTTCCCTCACCAGTGATGGCCCCCCTTCTCCCGAAGTTACGGGGGCATTTTGCCGAGTTCCTTAACCATAGTTCACCCGAACGCCTCGGTATTCTCTACCTGACCACCTGAGTCGGTTTAGGGTACGGGCCGCCATGAAACTCGCTAGAGGCTTTTCTCGACAGCATAGGATCATCCACTTCACCACAATCGGCTCGGCATCAGGTCTCAGCCTCAATGTGTGACGGATTTGCCTATCACACGGCCTACACCCTTACCCCGGGACTACCACCGCCCGGGCTGGACTACCTTCCTGCGTCACCCCATCGCTTACCTACTACCACCTTGGATCGACGGCTCCACCACTTTCCTTTCCCCGAAGGGTCCGGAACGGCTTCACGGCCTTAGCATTAATGGATTCGATATTGGGCGTTTCAAAGCGGGTACCGGAATATCAACCGGTTGTCCATCGACTACGCCTGTCGGCCTCGCCTTAGGTCCCGACTTACCCTGGGCAGATCAGCTTGACCCAGGAACCCTTAGTCAATCGGCGCACACGTTTCTCACGTGTGTATCGCTACTCATGCCTGCATTCTCACTCGTGAACCGTCCACCACTAGCTTCCGCTGCGGCTTCACCCGGCACACGACGCTCCCCTACCCATCCATACGCCCGTTGGGGCTATGTGTATGAATGACACGACTTCGGCGGTACGCTTGAGCCCCGCTACATTGTCGGCGCGGAATCACTTGACCAGTGAGCTATTACGCACTCTTTCAAGGGTGGCTGCTTCTAAGCCAACCTCCTGGTTGTCTCTGCGACTCCACATCCTTTCCCACTTAGCGTACGCTTAGGGGCCTTAGTCGATGCTCTGGGCTGTTTCCCTCTCGACCATGGAGCTTATCCCCCACAGTCTCACTGCCGCGCTCTCACTTACCGGCATTCGGAGTTTGGCTAAGGTCAGTAACCCGGTAGGGCCCATCGCCTATCCAGTGCTCTACCTCCGGCAAGAAACACACGACGCTGCACCTAAATGCATTTCGGGGAGAACCAGCTATCACGGAGTTTGATTGGCCTTTCACCCCTAACCACAGGTCATCCCCCAGGTTTTCAACCCTGGTGGGTTCGGTCCTCCACGAAGTCTTACCTCCGCTTCAACCTGCCCATGGC